>JBBAPO010000164.1:0-1000 GCA_040400795.1 Rhodoferax sp. | reverse complement strand
CTGCAATCGACGTGCCGGTGCGCACGGAGCAGGCCGCCGAATTGCTGCCCGCTCCTGCGCCGCCCCCGCCGGTTCTTTGATCAATCAAGCACGCCGGCGACAACCAGGACGACGAAATAAAGACTTATCGTGATCACGGCGGCCATCTGCAGAAATCCGGTCCGCCAGCCTGCCTCCCACCAGCCCAAGCCATAGGCCCCGCGCAATTGTACAAACATGTGCACGCCCGGCGCCAATGCGAGTGGCACCCACAGATATTCACTGCCGATGTTGGCTGTGAGCGCCACGCTGCCGACAATGAACATCAAACTCATGAAGCTGATCGAGTAAAGCGTGAAGATGGCATGATCATACATGGCAACGCCGCGCCGCCAAAAAAAGATCAACCACAGCCAGGGCAGAGACAATGGCACCAGCAAAAAACTGAGTTTATAGGCTTTAGACTGTAACTTGTACAAAGCAAGTTCAGGATTTTTAAGCGTTTTTCGGGCTTTTACGTTCAGGGTTTCGTTGCCGAAATCTACCGTGAGCTTGCCGTTTTTAGCAGCCTCCTTGGTCTGTCGGGCAAGTTCACCGGGAGAATCGAGAGTGCGATCTTCGGTGCCGTCTGCACGCGCTTTTATGCTGTCTCGTGCGTAAACCGCTCCGATCCGCATGCCGTTTAGAGCGGCAAGCTCGCCTGGCTCCACACTGTCAGCGGCAGCCTTGATCTGCGCATCGAGCTTTGCGATTTCGGCCTCGGCCTTGGGCAATGCCTTGATGGCTTGCGCCTGTGTCATTATCCTGCCGTCAGCGATCTTCGCATCGCTGCCGACACTGTCGGGGACCTGCATGAACGAAAACACGAAGAACATCAGGAATACGACCAGCAGGAACAGCGGCACCGGCGCAATGTAGCGCGCGCGCTGGCCTTCGATGTAGCTGCGGGTCAGTTGGCCGGGCTGAAACATCAGCATCGGCAGTGTGGTCCACGCCTTGCCGTCAAAATGGGTGATGCCGT
>JBBAPO010000163.1:0-1017 GCA_040400795.1 Rhodoferax sp. | reverse complement strand
TGCAGGGCACCAATTTCATCAACTTTGTCGGCATGCATGCCTTTTTCGGGCTTGACCGTGCGGTGCAGGCGGTTCGCGTGACCGAATTTGGCGAACCGCAGGCGGTGTTCGGGTCCTATCTGCACCGCTATGCCTATCCGGATTTCTGGAAGCTGCATGTCGAGAAGAACAAACGTGAGCTGATCAACTGGACGCGCGGGCGGGTGTTTGACAAGAAATTGTCAGGCGAAACCAATCCCACCGACGATATTCGCAACATCAGCCAGGCGACCAGCGGCGAAGTGCGCTGCATTCAAAATCGCGGTGAATATCTCTATGTGGCCGAAGGGCGCGGCGGCTTTGTGGCCTATGATATTGCCAATGTGTCCAACAAGGGCGTGTCGGAACGCATCGTCAAATCGCCATTCTCGGCGCTGGGCCATGACGCGCAGGTGAAAACCACCAATGCCACCTGCATGGCGATTGCCACCACCCAATCGATATCGGTGCCGCGCAACGACAAGATCGTCGGTGAGCAGGAGGCCCGCGCTCGCGGTGAAACCCTGGCTGATCCACTGGCCGGCTATAACCAGGAGCAGAAGCTGCACGAAATCTACCGCTATGCGGTGGTCACCGATGCTGTCGAAGGCCTGGTGCTGGTCAATGTTGACACGCTGACCGACGGCGAGCCGCGCAACAATTTCCTGCGCCGCACGACGCTGGCAGACGGCAAGACGGCATGGAACCCAGGCGGCGTGTTGACGGGGGCGCGCCACATCACGCTGGCAGGTTACATGGCCTATGTCACCACGCCGCGCGGGCTGGTGGTGGCCAATCTGAACAATCCCAAAGCGCCGGTGCTGAGTGCCAGTCTGCCGCTGGCGGATGCGCGGGCGACGGCTGTGCAGTTCCGTTATCTGTGGGTGACCACTGCCAAGGGGCTGGAATTGTTCGATATCGAAGATCTCGCCAAGCCGGTGCATCGCCCCGAAGCGACATTTGCGATTGCCGATGCCCGCAAATTCTACCTGGCCCGCA
>JBBAPO010000162.1:0-1033 GCA_040400795.1 Rhodoferax sp. | reverse complement strand
AGTGGGGATTGACATTCTTGCACTCCTTGGATCGATATCATTATTGTAAGACGAACGATAACAGCCTATCAACCCATCCGCCCGGTGCGCAGTGCCACCGCCCAGTCTGGCCGCTGACGCGATTCAGCCAGTTGGGCCATGCTTTCATAGTCATACATCGCGCAGCACAGTTCCACCCGCCAGGCGGAGGCGCTTTGCTCGACCAAGGCGTACCGGGCGTGGGGGCTGCCGGTTTCCATGTGATGCTTGTAGGGATGACCATCCTCATACGCAGGCAAGCCGACGCTGCCGGGGTTGACGATGGTGATGAGGTGACCAGCTCCTGGGCTGGCAACACTGACCACGCGGGGGATGTGGGTGTGGCCGCAAACGATCAGGCCAGCCTGGCTGTGTGGGCCGGTGCCCAAGCGCTCAAGCACCTCGGTCTGCGTGGCGGCGCGTACACCGGGTGAGCCGTGTTGGCCAAAGTCATTGGTCACCGTTTCCAGCCAGTAGTGCAAGTCGCTGTGCGGTGTGCCGTGGCAGACGAAGACGTCTTCACTGAGCCAAACCTTGGGTGGGGCGCTGGCTAGCCAAGCGCGCTGGGCGCTGGATATCTCGCTGGCGGTGCAGGCATCGCTTTTACCTAACTTTTCAGGCGGGAAGCTGAGCAATTGCCGTTCGTGGTTGCCGGCGATCATGGGGATTTGCCGCTGCATCAGAAAATCCGCCGTTTTGGCGGACTCCAGCGGACCGCCTAGGGTGTCGCCAAGGTTGATGATGCGGTCAACGCAAGCGGTATCAATTTCAGCCAGTACGGCTTGCAAGGCAGGCAGGTTGCCGTGAATATCTGAAATGATGGCGATTTTCATGGTTTGGCGTGGTTTTGGGCTATTTTAGATGTTTTTAGGTGTTTTGAGGCTACTTTCAGGTATGTTTTAGGCCTATAGCCCAATGAGTACGGGCGTAATTAGCTATTAATATAATAGCATAACTACCTCACTGCAAGCTGCGCACCACCTCCAGCGCCTGCTCAATCCGCTCGACCGCGTGA
>JBBAPO010000161.1:0-1034 GCA_040400795.1 Rhodoferax sp. | reverse complement strand
ACTCCGGTCGTCCACCACTGCGGCGGACCGGGGCACCACCACATCGGCCACCAGAGCAGATCTCCCGTCTCCTGATGCCATGCTCCCGACGCCGCCGCCTGGTGCGGCTCCCACGGTTCACGACTCAGGCTGAGCAGGTCTTCGGCAAAGCGGTCAACCACCCCCTGCACCCTCTCCTCATGCTGGCTCAACTTCTTGGCAACCTGCCCAGCCATGGAAGTGGCAAAGGCGACCAGCTCGCCTGGCCCCCAGGGCCCTGAATCCGTCTGAGTCTCGACGTCCACGAAGTCCTCGCCCATGTAAAAGTTCGTGCTCGCAAGCACAACGGAGGGAAGATCATGACCACCAGATCCATCCAGGGCTCCCGCCACAGGGCCGGCTGCGTTCGGGCCCTTCGCCTTCCAAAAAGCCCCGACAGCCACCCCGCCGCCAAAAGAGAGCAACATAGCAAGCAGGGCTTCCTTCCACCTGCAGCCTTTGGGAGCGATGGACGGAGCCCCCAGTCCCTCGAGAAGCGCAGGGTGCGGCACCCAAGCATCACCCGCACACACACAAGCACTGAAGATCCAGATCACTTTTGCCACGATGCTGCGGGACAACATCGTTGCCAGCAGAACTGCAAACCAGCCGCTGCTGGTAGAGATCGACCTTTGACTGCACAAGTAGCGTACTGTTTTAGGGTATTCCGGCACCAAAACATTGCTTCCCGGCCGCTCGGGATCACCGTCCCAAGCCACGCGATCGGCAGAGAGCCCCCCCGGAAAACTCCGGAAACGGGCACCGCAACTCCATCCGCCCGACGACCGAGCATGCCGACTGACGGGATGCACCTCTTGCTGGCCTAAGTCTTTTAGTTTTCCCTGGAAAGCAAAACTATAATTTCCCTTCCCCCCGTTTCTCTTGGCAAGACACCAAGAGGGAGCAACCGATCTACGGGGCTGTATGTGCTCATGACGACACGCCGGGACACACGTACGACAACTGAGGGCCCCCGCATCGCGCACAAGAAGATTCTCGGTGCCGCAACCTGCACT
>JBBAPO010000160.1:0-1043 GCA_040400795.1 Rhodoferax sp. | reverse complement strand
CTCGCGATCGTGCCCGTGCTGGTGAGTATGCTGTTTGTCTCTATCGTAGCGCTGCGCTGTGCCGTGATGACGCCTGAGTTATCGATGGCGCCCTCGGTCTTTATGGCCAACTCAGGCGCCGTGATCTTGCCCTTGTCCTTCACACTCAGGATGCCATTGCTATCCAGTGTTAACTGCCGCGCTGCGAACAGGACACCGTCGTTTCGTACCCCCAGACCGAGTTCGCTTCCCATTAAAAAAATATGGCCGGCATACATGCCGCCCAAGTACACGACATCCAGCGCAAACACGGGCGCGGTGTTGTCGGTTGTTTGACTGCCTGAGAAATTTCCAGAAAATTTGTGAGGCACCGGAGAAATGATGATCGGCGCAATCTGCGTCGGTTGGCCGTTGGCGTCAACTGAGACATCATTGGTGCCGGTGACGATGTTTAATCGATTAGCCCAGAGGGCCGCGTTGATTTCTGCGGCGCGGGCGAGGATGGTGAGAGCGTTGACTTCTCGGCCATCCAGACCCAAGCCTTCGATCTGTACGTGACCGCCTTGGATGCGGTAACCATCCAGATTGCCCTGATTCAGTACCGGTGTGCCGGTGGCGAGTGTGACTTGGGGCGTATTGATAAAACCGCAACCGTTACAGGTGATACCGGCAGGGTTGGCGGTGATGACTTGGGCCGGTTTGCCGGCGACTTCGATCCAGCCATTGAGGTGACTGGGATTAGTGCTGTTGACTTCATTCAAGATGACGCGGGCACTGCCTGTGGCTAGCCAGGGGTTGCCCTGAACCCAACCACCAAGTTGGGTTTGTGTGTCGGTACGGCTGTTGTTGAGAATGACGCCGTTTCTGTCGACATCGAATTGGCTGTAGCTGTTGCGCGAAACACCGGCGGCACTGGGGGTTTGGATGTTGACTAAGGGGATGGCGTTACCGGTTTGCAGAATGGTCGGGCGCTGATCGACAGGCGCAGTGGCGTCGGCTCGGATTTGGGCGGTGGCGTTTACGCTTGCCAACGCAAACAAGATGGTGAAGAACAACCAAAGACT
>JBBAPO010000159.1:0-1051 GCA_040400795.1 Rhodoferax sp. | reverse complement strand
CGCCAACCGCCTTTTCCCACTCGCCGCCAATGGCAAAGCGCACGCCGGTCAAGCCGAAGCACAAGGCCAGAACAGTGACCGCATTGGGCACCAGCGCCCTGAGCGGGATGCCGCGCCGCTGTGGCGGATCAGGGTTGATCATGGATTCAGCACCGACCGCGCCTGCCCTATTGCGCCTGCGCGCTCTGCATCAGCGGCGTGCCTTTCACGGCCAGGATGGTTTCGCCGGCAACCGCCCGTTGCCCCACGGCAACGGCTGGCACATAACCGGCCGGCAGAAACACATCGATCCGGCTGCCAAACCGAATCAAGCCAAAGCGCTCACCAACCTTAAGCGTCTGGCCAACCGTCACCCACTTCATGATGCGCCGCGCCACCAGCCCGGCAATCTGGGTAAAGCCGACGCGCACGCCTGATGCATCTTCCATAACGAAATATTGCCGCTCATTCTCATCGCTGGCCTTGTCCAGATCAGCATTCAGAAATTTGCCCGGCACATAGACGATCCGGGTCAGCCGGCCCAGAATCGGCGCGCGGTTGATGTGAACATCAAACACATTCATGAACACCGAAACGCGGGTCATCTGGCCTGCTGCCAGCCCGCCTTCGCCAAGCAACTGGCGCGGCACCTCGACATTGACGATCAAGCTGATCAAGCCATCAGCCGGCGACACCAGCAAGCCGTCACCAATCGGCGACACGCGCACTGGATCGCGGAAAAACGCGGCGATCCAGAGGGTGATGCCCAACAGCAGGCAGCTAAGCGCCGTCCATTCCAACCACAATCCAGTGAGCAACACGGCCGCCAAGGCAATTGCCACGAATTTGCGGCCTTCGGGATGCATGTCCGGCAGGCGATATTTGGCTGATTCTCCCGGCACCAGCGGCAGCGGCCCAGAGGCCTGAGGCGCTGGAGGCGGCGACAGCTCGGGTGGGGCTGGCTGGCTGACTGCCACCGGCGCCTCCACTGGATGCAATCCAGCCGAAAGGCCGCCGATCGGGGCATCCTTGGTCAAATCAACCGGTGTCGGCGCGGTCGGATCGGCCAGCG
>JBBAPO010000158.1:0-1068 GCA_040400795.1 Rhodoferax sp. | reverse complement strand
ACCCAATGATCGAGACACTATTGGGTGGCTTGCTGGGCGGCGCGTTTCGCCTGGCCCCCGAGGTCCTGAAATGGTTCGACCGCCAAGGAGAGCGTGGCCACGAGTTGGCCATGCAGGACAAGGCGCTGGAGTTCGAGAAACTGCGTGGTGCCCAGCGCATGTCCGAGATCGGCGCGGCTGCCGACGGCGCATGGAACACCGGTGCAATCGAAACCCTGCGCGATGCCGTGCGCACCCAGGGGGAGAAAACTGGAGTGGCTTGGGCTGACGCACTCTCCAGCACCGTTCGTCCGGTGATCACTTACTGGTTCATGGCGCTGTATTGTGCGGCCAAGACGGCAGCGTTTGCGGCCGCACTGTCTGCAGGGGCTGACTGGGGCACTGCTGTATTGCACGCATGGACCGAGGCCGACCAGGCGCTGTGGGCCGGGGTGCTGAACTTCTGGTTCTTGGGTCGCGTGTTTGACAAGGTCAGGCCATGATCGAAGTGCCGCAGGCGGCGATCGACCTGGCCAAGCGGTTCGAGGGGTTTTGCCGGGTGCCCAAGTCAGACCCTGACCGCGCTTATCCGTATGTCTGTCCGGCAGGGTTTTGGACCATCGGCTATGGCCATCTTTGCGATGCCAAGCATCTGCCGATCACCATGGAAGAGGGCGAGGCTTATCTTGCTGCTGACATGGCCGACGCACTGAAGGCCACGCTGCGCTACTGTCCGGTGCTTGCTACTGAGCCAGAGGGACGGCTTGCAGCCATTGTGGATTTCACGTTCAACCTTGGTGCCGGTCGGTTGCAGGCCTCAACGCTGCGTCGACGGGTTAACCAGCGGGATTGGATCGCAGCCAGTCAGGAACTACGCCGGTGGGTTTACGGTGGTGGAAAAGCTCTCCCCGGACTCGTCATACGGCGTGCGGCTGAGATTTCTCTGTTGCTTAACCGGTGATTTACTTCACTTTTCTAGCCTTGATTGTTGTCGCCGACGACCTTTTGACCCAGGCTGCCGATTTTGACTGCTTCAGCCTTTAGAGGCTCGAATCGTTGCGTGGAGCGGGTCTCCCGACTGAGACAGTG
>JBBAPO010000157.1:0-1076 GCA_040400795.1 Rhodoferax sp. | reverse complement strand
TCATATCCTGGCGCCGTTGATCGTGGCCTCGCTGGGCGTGGCGGCGGCCAATTTCATATGGAACGAAGCAGTGGCCACCCGCTCAAGCGCCAGCCTGAAAGCCTGGCAGGACCGCGAGTATCGAAAATCGCCACTGACCGCGGCTGCGCCGGCGCAAAGCTGGGTGCGCGGCGGCGATGATCTGTTTCACGCCGGCAGCGTCACGGGCAGCGGGCCGGCCACGCGGCTGACCGACGTGACCATCTATGATCGGCGCGGGAATCGGCTGGTGCAGGTGGTGATGGCGGCCAGCGCCGTGCCGATTCGCGGCGGCTGGATGCTGCGGGATGTGCGGCTGTTCGATGTGGACAGTGGCGGGCTGGAAACGCGTACCCAGCTGGAATTTGCCACCGATGTGGTGCCGCGGCAGTTCATCACCAGCACGGTCAAACCCAATTTCCTGCCGCTGTGGGAATTGTGGCCGCAAATCGCCGAGCAGCGCGCCGCCGGCAAGCCCACCGGCGTGTTGGAGGCGGCAGCGTGGCACAAGATTTCCGGGCCTTTGTCGGCTGTGCTGATGCCGTTGCTGGGCGCGGTTGCAGCCTTTGGCCTGGCGCGGTCGGGGCGCTTGTTTGTGCGCGCCGTGATCGGCATGGCGCTGGGCTTTGCGTTTTTTGTGGCCGATAATTTCATGCTGGCGATGGGCAATTTCGGCACGGTGCCGCCGCTGATGGCCGCATGGGCACCATTCGTGCTGTTCCTGCTGATCGGCGAAGCGGTGCTGATCCGCACCGAGGAATGACCCATCAAGGCCAATTGAAACAGCCTCCGGCGGGCAGGGGTAACCCCTGCACCCATTTGTTGGATGGGAGCCGTGTTTCGAGGGCTGGGACCTGACAAAAAAAGAATGGTGAAGGGCTCAGACCTGCCCGCCGGTGGCTCTTTGCTTTTCCCTGAGCCTCAATCCTTCAGCCTTGGTATAAGTTACAAACTCAGCTGCGCACTGACCTCAAAGCCGGCGATGAGCGGGCGGCCGATGCTTATCGCCTGCTTGACCTGCGGCAATGCCAGCGAGGCCCGGTGGCTTTCGGCGCTAT
>JBBAPO010000156.1:0-1082 GCA_040400795.1 Rhodoferax sp. | reverse complement strand
CGCCACGCCAACGCGCTGCGGCTGGACTGGAACGATGTGCTGCCTGCGGAGCGGTGCAGTTATGTGCTGGGCAATCCGCCGTTCTTGGGCAAGACCTACCAAAGCAAAGAACAAAAAGCCGACCTGGCTGCCGTGATGCACGGCATACACGGCGCGGGTGATCTGGACTTTGTGTGCGGCTGGTATGTGCTGGCCGCGCAATACATGCAAGGGCGCACGGGCACGCAGGCCGCTTTTGTATCAACCAACAGCATCACTCAAGGCGAACAAGTGGCCTTGCTGTGGGGCGAGATGCAGCGCCTGGGCATGCACACCCACTTTGCGCACCGCACCTTTCAGTGGACCAACGAGGCCAGCGGCAAGGCCGCCGTGCATTGCGTCATCTTGGGCTTTGGCCCCGAGAATCAAGCGGTCAAAACCATCTACGAATACGAGGACATCAAGGGCCTGCCGCATGCCGTGCCTGCCAAGCGCATCAATGCGTATTTGGTGGATGCGCCGGATGTGTTGCTGAACAAACGCCGCACGCCCGTATGCCAAGTGACTGAGATGACCAATGGCAGCAAGCCAACCGACGGCGGGCATTTGCTGTTGGACGACGCCGAAAAAGAGAGCCTGATCAAGGCGGAACCACAAGCCGCGCCATGGATTCGCCCTTTTATGGGCGCAGAAGAATTCATCAAAAAAACAGCGCGTTGGTGCCTCTGGTTGGTGGACTGCCCGCCCAAAGAACTGCGGCTGATGCCCGAAGTCATGAAGCGTGTGCAATCGGTCAAAGCCATGCGTTTGGCCAGCACCGACAAACAAACGCAACAAGACGCAGGCACGCCCACACAATTCCAAAAAATCAGGCAACCCGCAAGCAATTACTTGTTGATCCCCAGCGTTTCATCAGAGCGGCGCAACTATGTGCCGATCGGCTTCATGGATGCAAATGTCGTCGTGAGCAATCTGGTCTATGCCTTACCCGACGCCACACTGTTTCACTTCGGCGTCATGACCAGCAGCATGCACAACGCCTTCATGCGTTTCACCTGCGGACGACTGAAAAGTGATTTCCGCTACTCCAACACCATCGTCTA
>JBBAPO010000155.1:0-1083 GCA_040400795.1 Rhodoferax sp. | reverse complement strand
GCCCTTGCACCCCCGTGAGGTTTCGTACAGCGCAAGAGCCATGCGCGATTGACCAGCAAACACCATTGCACCTCAACAGCTGATGGGTGTCTGGGCGGGTAAGCAGTTTGAGTTTGCTGCATTTGATCAGTTTTGATTTTTTCTGGCTTGCTGCACACCAAGCAAACATGCGTTTACAACAACGCTTGATGCTCAGCTCTGGCGTATTCGGTTCCTCAGTAGGCATAAACAATCAGCCCAGGCGTCAGGTTTGTTTGAAGAATAGCCATCTGTAATGCCAGCACACCAGCGCTGGCGGCGTTGCAGCGGCCATAGCCCATCCCACAATCTTGCGTCAGTGAAATTGCCCCGATTCCACGGACGTTTTAACCTAGAAAAAGCCATTGGATGCTCCCGAGTGTGCCCACTTGGCGCGTTCAGCAAGGCGGGGCAACGACGCGGGCCTTTGCCCGCTAGGCGGAACAACGCGGCTGGGCGGGTCGGGCGGGGCGCCATCGGGTGCATAGCGTTGTGACCCAAGAGGTGATCGCCAGCTTCGCTCAAAAGCTAAACCTTCATCCGGTCTGCCAAAGGGCTGCGATCGCTCGACTGCTTTTTCTAGGTTTAAAGGTGATTCGGGTTAAATAAAGTCATATCAATGTCCTTTAAAAAATCACAACCTAGGTCTGATTCCATCAAACGCATCCTGCAGCAGTTGCCTGATGGCAACCCGCTCCAGAGGCCGGGGATTGGGGTACTGGTTTTGCATAGCGACATCACAGGCCTTGTCCAGGTCTACCACCTTCATGCCGATATCTTTCAGCGCAGTAGGTGCGCCGGTGCTTTTGGCCAAGTCAAATACTGCCTGGGCAGCACTGTGGCCACCCAAAGCTTCAGTAATCGCACGCATGGCCTCAGGGGCTGCTGCAGCGTTATATGCCAGCGCATGCGGCAGTACGATGCTGTGGGTCTCGGCATGCGGCAAATTAAAACTACCGCCCAGCGTATGGCATAGCTTGTGGTGCAGCGCCATACCGACATTGCCCAACACCGTGCCGCACAGCCAAGCGCCATACAGTGCATCGCTTCTGGCCAGCATATCAT
>JBBAPO010000154.1:0-1093 GCA_040400795.1 Rhodoferax sp. | reverse complement strand
TCAACAGCGCCACTGCAGGCACCCTGAGCGGCAGTATCTCGGGAACAGGTGGCCTGACCAAAACTGGCGCAGGCACAGTGACTTTGCAGGGAGCCAAAACCTACACAGGGGCAACCACGGTCAGCGCAGGCACATTGTCATTAACGAGAGCCGCAGCTACTGCCGCCGGAGCATCTTTGTATTCATCCAGTGGCTTCAACATTGCATCTGGCGCCACCTTGGATTTCAACATTGCGACTGGCGCCTCCTCCAACGGCAACGTGACGACTTTCACGGGCGCAGGCACGATCACCAAAACAGGCGGCGGCAGTCTGATGTGGGGCATAGGGGGGAGCAATGCAACAAAGTTCAAATTGGACGCAGGTTCAATGTTTGATGTGCAGGCCGGTACCGTCAAGGCGAGCTCTTCCTATGCGGGCGATTGGAGCTTGAATAATTCAAGCTTAAACATCGCATCTGATGCGACTTTTGACACCAATGAGGGCAACGTCCGGGTGGATGCATTAACTGGCTCTGGCGCTCTAAAAATGGGCTGGACCATCTTAGGCGGCATCACAACAGGCGTTAACAACACAGCTGCCGGCATTTACAACGCAACTACTGGCGCGGCCACTTTTGACGGCGTGATTTCTACAAATTCAGGCGTCACGACAGGCGGCACTTTTGCCAAAACAGGCACAGGTACGCAGATTTTGACGGGCGCCAACACCTACACGACCAACACCACGGTCAGTGCGGGTACGCTGGTCAACACCAACATGGGGAACTTCAAAACCAGTTCTATTGCCATCGCATCAGGTGCAACTTTTGAAGCCAATGTCACCGCCAACACCCGTTACAGCGGAACCACGGCAGTCAGCGGCGCTGGCACCTTCAAGAAAACGGGCGGCTTTGGGCTGACGCTGTCCTCGGGTAGCCCAATAAGTTTGAGCTTTGCAAACAACGCGGGCGGTCTGATCGACATTCAGGCTGGCTCACTGCAAAATGACAATCTGCGTAGCGCACTGACCAGTAATTTGGCAGACGTCAAAATTGCAGCGAATGCCTTGCTTGATATGCGGGGCGAGAACGTGCAAATGAGGGGGCTCACCGG
>JBBAPO010000153.1:0-1096 GCA_040400795.1 Rhodoferax sp. | reverse complement strand
ATGCGGGCGGCAAAAAGCTGATGGACATCCGCAAGGTGAACTATGTGACGCTGGGTGGGGACAATGCGGGTGAGCACTTGCTGATGTAATTATGCTTTTGCGATAAGTTGTTGCGCCAGCTGATGCAGCCGATGCGCCGGGTCAATCAGCGCATCCAGCACACTGAAATGATGCAACCCCGGCAGCTCTTCACACACGGGCACTACTTTTTTGCCCCAGGCTTGTTGAATCAACTGGTTGTGGCGTAAAAACTCGGCGCTTTCGTTGCCACCAGCCACTGTGTACAAGCGACTGTTGCGCGGTGCGGGCAGCAGGGCCGGGCTGACTTTGCGGACTTGCGCGGGTGTGAGTTTGAGTGAGTCTTTTACGTTGGGTGCGTGGCGCAGGGGCTCCAGGTCATACAGGCCTGAAATGGACAGCGCGTTCTTCACCAGATCAGCCGGTAAATCAGCGGCGTAGGCTTTCCATAGACAGGCCAGCAACATGGCCGCCAAATGCCCGCCTGCCGAATGGCCCACCACGCTGATGCGGCTGGGGTTGCCCCCATACTGGGCAATGTTGCGGTAAACCCAGGTGAGCGCATGCACCATTTGCATCGTGATCTCAGGAATCGTTACTGCCGGGCACAAATCGTAATTTGGCACGACGACGCAGGCCCCTTTGGCTGTGAAGGCGGGTGCAATAAACGAATGGTCTGATTTGTCGAGCGAGCGCCAGTAGCCACCATGGACAAACACAAAAACAGGCGCGTTTTTAGCGTTGGTCGGGAACACATCGAGCTTTTCACCACCTGCTTTGCCGTAAGCCAGGTCCAGGGCGCAGGGATGGCTGGTTCTGACCGCTTCCGAGGTCTGCATCCACTTGTCAAAGTAGCTGGCGTAATCCGGCACCAGGGTGCGGTTGTTGTACATGCTGTCTAGCCATGCGGGGTCGCGTTGCGTCATGTTGATAGGTCCTTTACGTTTCGAATTGGCGCTATCTTTGCACACCTCAACAAAGGCGCCATACGCGGGTTAACCCGGAAGACAGAATCCTTGACTCGTCGTATTCTGTATACAGAGTTTAAGCATGTCATCCAATCTCATCAAAATCGAAT
>JBBAPO010000152.1:0-1116 GCA_040400795.1 Rhodoferax sp. | reverse complement strand
TACCTGGCAAGCCCCTGGCCCTGTGAAGACGGCGGCCCAGCGCGGCTGCAGACGCCACGCAGTGGTGCCGGACTGGCCCTGCGCGCCGGACAGGCGTTGGCCTGCGTCACCCGCAACACCTTGATGTCCACCATGACCGTGCTGGGCGCGCCGGGCGAGGTCTACCTGCTGACGCATTCGGTGATGCGGGCCAAGCTGGGGCTGCCGACCACGGCGCGCGTGGAGCGGATTGATCCGCACAGCCTGAAGACAGTTTGCCGTTCACCGCGTCTGGCCGGTGGCCCGATGTGGCCGGGCGGCATGGCGATTCACCGCAACGGTGATATTTACGTGGTGTATGGCCGTTACGCGCATCGCCTGAACCGGGCCTGCGAGCCCCTGGCGTCGCTGCAACTGCCGGTCAATCAGCCCTACAACTCTTTCGTCATCCTGGACAACGGCCTGATCATCGCCAAGAATCTGTCGGATTCGACAAATGCTTTGCTAACGGTTATTGACGCCGAGTCCATGACCCCTGCTTGCCCCGACACCGAATGCGACCAGCCCTCGATGGCGCGCCTGAGCGCGACCGGAAACACGGTTTACGTGGTCGGCGTGTACTCCATTTTTCGCTACCACTGGGATGAGCCAACGCGTCGTTTGCTGCTGGACGCAGACTGGCGCTTCGACTACATCGCCGCCAGCCAGCAGAGCTACGGATGGGACGTGGTGCTGGACGGCAAACATGCCTGGTTCATGGACAACGGTAAACACCGTTATTTCGTCAAGATGGTGGGCGCTGGCGTCAGTGCCACTGCGAACCGGCTGATACGCGTGTCCATGCAGGACGCCAGCGACCACCAGACGCTGCTGGTCAGCGGCCTGCCGGGCGGCAGCATCACAAACCCGCCGCTTTATGACTTGAAACGTCATATCGTCATCGGCTACGACTCGGCCAATTGCCATCTGCAGGCCTGGCGTTTTGACGCCGACTCCTTAGCCCTGACACCGCTGTGGCACAAGCAACCCTTCGGCTGCGCCAGTCACATGATTCTTTACCCGGACACGGGCGAGCTGCTGATCAACGACTACCGCAGACATGGCGAAGAAGTCGTGGTGCTGAACATTGAATCGGGC
>JBBAPO010000151.1:0-1129 GCA_040400795.1 Rhodoferax sp. | reverse complement strand
ATTCCATTTACGCATCATTAGTGCAACAATGTAAGCCATCGTAGCTGATGGAGAAAGTCATGGCACGACCGTTCACCGGGAATCAAGAGACCATTGAGATTGCACAGATGGCGATCTCGCAAGCCACAACGCTGGACGAATTGCGACAAGCTCAAGCGGTTCTGCTGCCCCTGCTGCATGGCCTGAGCCTGGAGCAGACAGCCCAAGTCATAGGCGTCTCACTGGGCTGGGCTTGCCAGCTACGGCGCCGCTTTATTACGGGGCGCTTCGTCGGCGCTTCTGGTGCGCCAGCGCCAGGCGGGCGCAAGCGCCAGAACCTGACCATTGAGCAAGAGCGCAAGTTTTTAGCACCTTTTATCGAGCAAGCGCAAACGGGCGGCGTATTGGTGGTCGGCCAGATCAAAGCCGCGCTGGATAAACGTTTAGGCCGCGCGGTAGGGCTATCGTCCACTTACAACCTGCTGCACCGCCACAATTGGAGAAAGCTGGTGCCGGACAAGCGCCACCCCCAAAGCGACCCCCTGGCTCAAGAGGAGTGGAAAAAAAACTCCCCGAAATCCTGAGCGAAATCGTCCAAGACTGGGCTGGCGGGCAAGCCGTCAAGTTGATGTTTCAGGACGAGGCGCGGTTTGGCCGCATCTCGGACGTGCGCAGGTGCTGGGCACCTTATCCCATGCGGCCTATGTGCCAAGCCATGCTGACCCACGAGTACACCTACGCCTACGGGACGGTGGATGCCTGTACGGGAGAGCTGGACAGCTTGATACTGCCGCAGGTCAATACGGGCTGCATGCAGCTGTTTCTCAATGAGGTCTCCAGGCGTCACCCGAACGAGCGTATCGTCATGGGTGGTGATGGACGGAGCCGGTTGGCATCGAAGTGGGCTGCTCAAAGCGCCAGAGAACATTTACCTATTAAAACTGCCGCCCTATGCGCCGGAGCTCAACCCGATTGAGCATGTCTGGGATGAGCTGCGCGAGAAGTTCTTTTATAACCGGGTCTTTGCAAGCCTGGACACACTGGAGGATCAACTCGCGCTGGGGCTGAAAACTTTGGCGCAAGACCCAGAAACTGTACGCACTATTGTTTCTTGGGATTGGATCGTGTGTTCTTTGATTACTTTATTTAT
>JBBAPO010000150.1:0-1152 GCA_040400795.1 Rhodoferax sp. | reverse complement strand
TGACCAGCTTGAGCAGTTGGGCAACTTCGGCTTGAAAGGCCAGGGTTTGTTTGGGTGGGTTGGCAGTAGTTGTCATGGTCTTGGTAGCGGTGAAAAGTTAAAAAGAAGATATTTAGGGCTTCACAGCCTGGTTTCAAGTATGACTCCCTCGAACCTCTGGGGGCAGGGCCAGAGCAAGAAGTCTGGTATTTTAAGTCTTACTCCCTAGCCCCTTGGGGAGAGGGAACTGCTATTTTAAGTCGCCAACCACGTCAGAACCTGCGCAGCCACCTCGGTGCGCGACAACAGATCCATCGGGTTCATGCTATGAGCCATCAACTGGTTTTGCGCATCAAACTTCAGGCTGTGTGGCGCTTCATCGTACTGGCCCAGCGCACTGCGCAGGGGCACCAGGCCATCGCCAATCAGCGCGTCCTTCAAAGCGCTGGCCTCGCTTGACGTGGTGGCAGCTATGGCAAAGCAGCTGACGCCAGCGGGCAAGGGTAGCGGCTCGCGCGCATCTGGTAAGCGTTCGGAACGGTCTTTGCCTTGCCAGCTGGATGTCAGAACATGGCCGTATTGCAAATCGGTGATCCCGCTGCTACGGATTTAGCCTATCGCGGCGAAGGGTTGGATCACCACGCTTGCTGAGCAGCGTGGTGTCGATCCAGTTACCGATCCGCTCCAGTGGTGCGCCGTGATGCGGCGTACCTAAAAAAAGATATTTTTTAGCTTGTGTCGCCAAGTCATGCCAGCTTGTTCGGCAGCGTGGCACGCGGCTGACCAGCCCACCCATGCTGTGCACCAGCAGCTTGCCAGAGGCATTGGGCAGACGCTGGGCCAGCGCAGATTTTTCAAGCAGCAAGGGCTTGCCTTCGTGGCGCAAGCGCATCCTGATGGTGAGCGGTTTGGCTCAGGGCCTAATGTCTGACACATGTAGGTAAGTAGGCAGCTTGTTGATCTGTTCAAGCAAAGTGGCTTTGGTCATGAACAAATTGTGGCGGCTCGCGAAGCGTCTGGCGAAGACCTCTATTGGCTATTAATTTAGGAGCTTAATGTGCCCGAATACATTGGCCTAGAGACCAAAAATATGCCAAAAATACTAAAAACCGACGGGAACAGGCCTTAAAACCCTTCATGCGGCATCAAGTACCGCCACTGTCCCACAGGCAG
>JBBAPO010000149.1:0-1194 GCA_040400795.1 Rhodoferax sp. | reverse complement strand
GTTGGTGCACGTTCCAGAAAATCAGCACCACGGCCATGAAGTCAGGCATCCAAGGAGCCCGCCCGGTGGGCAGCATGTTCAGCAGCAACGCAGCCAACAGGCTGGCCCAAATAAACAGCGGGTTGGCGGGTAGCAGCAGTTGATGGCCTGATCGCATGATCATGTTGTCAAGTCCTTGATGATCATTTAGCAACTCCATTTTTAGGAGCAATTACAGCCTCAGTTGCAGCCGGTCGGGTTGGTATTTGTGCCGATACCGGCTTGACCACCATCACATGCCGCGCGCCTGCAACAAGTGCTTGCGGGGTGCAATAAATTTTTGCAAAAGCCGATTCAGCGCGGCGTTCAATCTTGCTGATTTTGGCGACCGGCAAGCCTGGCGGGTAGACCCCATCAACCCCGCTGGTGGTCAGCAAGTCACCGACTTGCACATCTGAGTTACTACCCATAAAGCGCAATTCCAGGCTGCTGCCTGATGCGGCACCCGTTGGGTTGCCAAATGCCAGGCTGCGCGCACCGGTACGAACATTCAACACAGGAATCGCCAGTTCGCGGTCTGTCACCAGTGTTACCTCACTGACCAGCGGGTGGACACGTGTAATTTGTCCCAATACGCCAGACTCATCCAACACTGGCGAGCCCAATTCAACGCTTTGCAGCAAACCCTTGTCGATGATGATTTTGCGGGTGTAGGGGTCGGCTGCGTCGTACAGGACTTCAGCCGCCATGACGGATGCGCTCAGCTGATCGCGTAAACCCAAGACTTTGCGCAGGCGGTTGTTTTCCAGCAAGAGCTGCTCAACCTGCCCAGCCCGAAGCGACTGCAGCGCCAGCTTTTTGGCGGCTTGCGCGCTGCTTGTTGTGGCTTGATCCAGGTCCGTGAAATAAGCGCTAGTGCTACGCAACGCATTTGCAGGTTGCAGCGCCAACCACTGCAGCGGATACAGCGCCATGCTCACCACCACCCGCACAGGTTGGGTGATGCGAAAGCGCACATCGGCCACCATCAAAAACAGCGCCAGCGCGCTAAAAAAAATCAGCTTTGAAAGTGCCGATGGCCCCTGTTTAAAAAACGGCGGGGGGGAGCGGTCAAGGGTTCCTAAAGGCATGTTGGCCCATGTTCTGCTACCTCAGAACCTACTTATTCCGATGTAAAAATCGAACCCAACCGGTCCATCCGCTCCAGCGCCATAC
>JBBAPO010000148.1:0-1197 GCA_040400795.1 Rhodoferax sp. | reverse complement strand
ACAGCAGGCGCCGATGTCGGGTTACGCTTCGCTAACCCGACCTACCTTGGCGGGCAAGCCCGATGTGGCGCAGCGGCTGTGCGGGTCTTTGCAGATGGCTATTGAAAAAACCCTGCGCTGGCTGGGCTGGACGCCGCCGATTTCGCTGGATGAGGGCTTGCGGCGGGCTGCTGGGTGTTATTGATCCGGCCCTGTGAAGTGTGAACTTCTTTATCGGTTCGCCCTAATCTTGTTGAACGGTTTCCCCGTGCGAGGCAGGCTTCGACAGGCGCAGCCCGAACGGGAAATTGATACTTCAGCAGGTCGGAGCTATAAGCCATAAGTAGCTGGGGCTGGTACTTCGACCTGCCACAAGGTATTATCAGAGCATGGGCACATTGACTATCAAGATCCCGCCGCAGCTTGAGCAAGAGATCGTGCTGGTCAGTATGCGGGAGCACCTCAGCAAGTCAGAGCTGGTGCGTCGCGCTCTGGTGGCTTATGTGAGCCAGCGCAAGGCTGGCACCCTCAACATGTCGGCGCTGGAGCAGGCAGGCGATCTGGTGGGTTGCTTTAGCGGCGGGCCGTCGGATTTATCATCCAACCCTCGACACCTAGATGAATTTGGCCGCGTATGAGCAGCCATCTGATTCTGGATGCTGGCCCTTGGGTGGCCCTGCATTGCCGGGATGATGCACACCATGAGTGGGCAAAGACTCAGTTTGCGCAACATGCAGGGCCTTTTCTGACTTGTGAATCAGTCGTAGCCTAAACCTGTTTCCTGCTGGCGCGTTCGGGATTCGACCCAAGCAAGGCGTTGGCTCTCATCGAGCGCGGTGTTGTGCGCGTGGCCATGTCATTGGCCGATCAAGCGGCTGCCGTGCGCGCGCTGTTCGAGCGCTACGACAACGTGCCAGCTTCATTGGCAGACGCCTGCTTGGTTCGCATGTCGGAACTGTATGAACCCTGTCGAGTGTTAACGCTGGACAGTGATTTTCATATCTATCGTCGTCATGGCAGAAAAGTGATCCCGGTCTTGTCTCCGCGCTCATGAAAATAGCTGAACCATTAATTTACAGCAAGCGCCGATGTCGGGTTACGCTTCGATAACCCGACCTACCTTGGTGGGCGTGTCCGATGCTTCACGACGCGAAATGCTCGTTTCGTACAGATTGCTAAAGTTTGTAGGTCGGGTTAGCCCAAGGGGCGTAACCCGAC
>JBBAPO010000147.1:0-1212 GCA_040400795.1 Rhodoferax sp. | reverse complement strand
TGGAGAACGACACCATGCCGGAGCCGATGACAGACCCGCTGTCACGTGTGAAATTCTTCACCTACCTTGAGAAGCGGATCGGGACGGCTGATAAACCGGTAGATCAGGATGGTGGCGGCAGTGCCAGCAGCGGCAGCCGCAACACGAACTTGATGCCGTTTCCACCGCAGCTTCCGCCGCCCGGCCGTCAAACGGCAGTGGGTGGACCGCGACCTCCAAGTGTACCGCCATCCATCGAGGTCTTGAGGCGGATTCTGGTCACTTCCCCGAAGTTTGGCTCTGGTGCCGCGAAGCAGCCGCCCGCCAAAAGGCAGCGGGATGAGACGTATGGCGTACGCTCGTTGGTCTAGCTGCATCAGAGCCCAACGTTTGCCACGAGGCATCAAAAACGACGTGAAGCGAGCGAGCCTTTGGGGTTGGTCTGCAATCCACATACATGTGAACAACTCTTCGCATGTATGCGGACCGCAGATTAACTACAAAGGCTAGGTCGAGTTTGAAACGTTCTTCGCCTATCGTAAGCCAGCAGGGCGGTCCACGATCGTACACGTAGCCAGGAGCTCAGCCAACAATAAATATACACCGTCCCCCAAACACACCGAACGCCAAGCCCACTCAAGCCTCCCTCCCCACGTGCATACACTGGGCATTGGGCTCGTGGCGAAGAGCACAATTTAGCAACACCGAAAACTAAGTACGAAGAGCCACCAACACGATCTCTGAATGAGAAGGTCATGACAAACTCCGTAGCCATTTTCGCTCAAGTTTTTTGCTCGCGGCACACCGAAGCTAGACGAGGCCGTGCTTTGTGTTTTTCAGCATGGACATTCGCAGGACTCCGCCGCCAGACCTGCCGTCGTATGCGGCACTCTGCCCGTCGGAGCAGGAGTACAGGTGGTCCGAGTCCAACGAAGACTGGATTTGCGGCATTTGCCCGGCGAGCAAAGTTGCCAACCAAGGCCACCTTGAAAGTGAGATGCACGTAAGCCGCTTGGCTGTCTGGGGTCATCGCTTTTCCAACGGACGAGCGGTGTACGAGCGGCGGGCAGCCCAACTTGCTGCATGGAGGGCAGCAGGGCCGCCAATTGCCCTGGTGGGGCCACCGCCACCATCGCTGGCTGTAGTTCCGAAGCCGCCACCGCCGGGGCCGCCACCCGCGGGGCCGCCACCCGGGCCCCGGGCGGCGAACGCGGTGCCGCCTTCGCCGCCGTG
>JBBAPO010000146.1:0-1225 GCA_040400795.1 Rhodoferax sp. | reverse complement strand
CCCGCACGGCCGTGCCCCAAAACACGGCCCCTGTTGCCGGACTGAAGACCATTCCAGGTTAAACAACATGATCAATAAGTTCGTTGACAGCGTGGCGCAAGCCTTGGCCGATACGCCCGACGGCGCTACCGTTTTGATCGGTGGTTTTGGCACGGCAGGCATTCCCGATGAACTCATTGAGGGCCTCTTGGCCCAAGGCGCCAAAGACCTCACGCTGGTGAACAACAACGCCGGCAATGGCGACCAGGGCTTGGCAGCGCTGCTCAAAGCGGGACGTGTTCGCAAAGTGGTTTGCAGTTTTCCAAGACAAGCAGACTCTGACGTGTTTGATGGCTTGTACCGCTCGGGTCAACTTGAGTTGGAGTTGGTGCCACAAGGCAACTTGGCCGAGCGCATTCGGGCTGCAGGTGCTGGTATTGGAGGCTTTTTTTCACCCACAGGCTACGGCACCGACCTGGCTAAAAATGCAGATGGCTCCATGAAGGAAACCCGCGAAATCAATGGCCGAATGTACGTGTACGAAACGCCTATTCATGGCGATTTGGCCCTCATTCGCGCTGAACGAGGCGACCGTTGGGGCAACCTCACATTTCGCAAAGCCGCCCGAAATTTTGGACCTGTCATGGCCATGGCAGCGCGCAAAACTGTGGCAAGTATTTTTGAAAAGGCTGAACTGGGAGGCATTGATCCTGAAACAGTCATCACGCCTGGTATCTTTGTTCACGCGGTGGTTCACATCCCTCGTGTGGCCACGCAAGCCGGAGGGTTGAAGGCATGAGCTACACACGTCGAACCAAAGATGAACTGGCAGCGCGGGTAGCCAGAGACATTCCAGAAGGTGCCACCGTTAACTTGGGCATTGGCCAGCCGACTTTGGTGGCCAATCACATACCGCCCACGCTTGAAATTTTGTTGCACAGTGAGAATGGCATTTTGGGCATGGGGCCAGCGCCCACGGCCGGCCAAGAAGATTACGATTTGATCAATGCGGGTAAACAGCCTGTGACGCTTTTGCCGGGTGGTGCTTATTTTCACCATGCCGACAGCTTTGCCATGATGCGCGGCGGCCACTTGGACATTTGTGTGTTGGGCGCTTTTCAGGTCAGTGCCAAGGGCGATTTGGCCAATTGGCACACGGGTGAGCCTGGTGCCATACCCGCTGTGGGCGGCGCCATGGATTTGGCCATTGGCGCCAAGCAAACTTGGGTCATGATGGATTTGCTGA
>JBBAPO010000145.1:0-1225 GCA_040400795.1 Rhodoferax sp. | reverse complement strand
ATATCGAGCCGCTGCTGGAGGCGGCGCAATTGCTCTATGGCGGGCCGTGGGTGGCCGAGCGCACCGCTGCCATGGCCGCGCTACTGGCCAGCAACCCCGATGCCATCGATCCCACGGTGCGCGATGTAGTGGAGCAAGGCTGGCAGCACAGCGCCGTCGATTTGTGGAACGTCGTCTACCGCCTGGCCGATATCAAGCGCGGCAGCGATCTGATGTGGCAAGATATTGATGTGCTGGCCTTTCCGACCACACCGACCAGTTACCGCGTCGCGGAAATGCTCAGCGCGCCGGTGGGGCTGAACAGCAATCTGGGGCTGTACACGAATTTCGTGAACCTGCTCGACATGGCGGCGGTGGCGGTGCCGGCCGGCGTCAAGGCCAATGGCGTCGGCTTTGGCATCAGCTTCATCGCGCCGGCCGATACGGACCGGGCGCTGCTCGATCTCGCCGAAACCTGGGCCACGGCGACCGGCCGCCCCGCACCACCACCGCTCGATCTGGAGGGCAAGATGCAGACTGTGAAACTGGCCGTTGTTGGCGCGCACCTGAAGGATATGCCGCTGCACTGGCAGCTGACCTCGCGGGGTGCCGTGTTCGTCGGCGCGTATGAAACCGCGCCGAGCTACCGCCTCTATGCCATGGCGGACAGCACGCCGCCCAAGCCGGCTTTGGTGTTCAGTGAGGGGGTGTTCAGTGAGGGGGTGTTCAGCGAGGGCGGCGCGGCCATCAAGGTCGAGGTGTATGAGCTTGGCGTCGCCGAATTTGGCAGTTTCGTCGTCGATGTGCCGCCGCCGCTGGCGATTGGCACGGTGACGCTGGCCGATGGCAGCGCTGTGAAGGGCTTTGTCGCCGAACCGCGCGCCTTGACGGGTGCGGCCGATATCACCCATCTGGGCGGCTGGCGCGCCTATATCGCCCAGCGCACCGCCTGAAAGGACCCATCAGATGCGCATACTGGCTCTGCTTGCTGCCACGCTCTTGGCTGGGCCGGCATTTGCGCAACCGGCGCAGGTGCAGACGGTGCCGGATTTCGGCGATTTTCTGGTCGTTGATGGCGCCAGCGTCTGGATGACCAATCGCGGCCGTGTCGAGCATTGGTCGCGCACCGGCAAAACCGCCAGCACAGCCATCGCCCGGCCGTGCGGCGCGATGGCGCTGGTGAAGGGCGGCGTGTGGGTCGCCGATTGCACGCTGGGCGCGATCCACCGCATCGACACCAAGACCG
>JBBAPO010000144.1:0-1256 GCA_040400795.1 Rhodoferax sp. | reverse complement strand
GATCGGGATCATTGACCATCACTTCGGTGAAAAACGCATCAACCGGCCCGCGCAAGCTGGCCAGCGCCGCCATGGCATCGGTGAAGCGTTCGTCTGTGACGGCCTGCTTGGCGGTGGGCAATGCACTTTCCAGCGCGGCGGCGAGCAGGGCTTCGGCCCCTTCACCTTCTCCGCCGGCCGGTTCACCGATGCCGTCCTTCTCGGCAGCCTTCAGGATATTGGCCGCGCGCTTGTAGCCAGCGAGCAGGTTGGTGCCATCTTCAGTTTCCACTAACGCCTGCAACGCTTTCACACGGGCTAAGAATAGAACAAGATCGTCCTGCCAGCCGAGAGCGAACACGGCATCGATGAGATCATGGCGTACGCCGGCCTCGCGCTGCTGGACTTTGAGGCGGTCGGCTAAGAAGCTCATTAAATAGAACTTTGCGTCGGCTCGCATCATCGGCGAACCGTCCATAAAGCTAGAAAGATAGGAATCGAGCGCTTCAACGTGAAGCCAACCGGAAAACTCCCCATAATCGAGACGAAATACAATTAACGATTTCTCTGGATTGTACAGATCATCCGCGGACCAGTTAGAAATATACTCATGATCTGGCTTCGCCGGATCGAAAAATACAGATCCAGATTTGAGGAATCCATATTTTTTTGCGGTATCAATATAACGATCATAGGCAAAATCAAATGCTGACTTAAATGAGACGCGAGCAGAATTACTTTGAACAACTCGAATAAGTCCTAACATCGCCCTCCTAAGTGCGAAAGGATCTTTCGAACCAGTGGGCAATTCGTTAGACGCGACAAACCCCATCAACGTATCCAGCTTATCCGCCAACGCTACCGCCACACTCACCGGCGCGGTCGGCACGTCATCGCCCTGCCCCACCGGCTTGTAATGATCACGGATCGCGTCCGCCACGGCCGGGTCTTCGCCGGTCGCCAGTGCCAGGTAGCGGCCGATCTGGCCTTGCAGTTCGGGGAACTCACCCACTGTGGCCGAAACCAGGTCGGCCTTGGCAAGACGTGCTGCCCGTTCGGCCAGCGCTGGGTCAGCCGGCACCGCACCGTTTTCGCACAGCCACCTCGCCAACGCCGCGACGCGCTCGACCTTGTCGGCAACCGTGCCCAATTTCTCGTGGAAAACGATGGTCTCCAGCTTGGGCAAAAACGCCTCCAGCCCGCCGGCGCGCACCGTCGCCAGATCCTGTTCCCAGAAAAACCGCGCATCGGCGAGCCGCGCCGACAGCACGCGCTGG
>JBBAPO010000143.1:0-1264 GCA_040400795.1 Rhodoferax sp. | reverse complement strand
AAACCCATATTGGCAAGGGCAGCCCGAACCGGGCCAACACCGCCAAGGCGCACGGCGAACCTTTGGGCACGGAAGAAATCAAGCTCACGCGCGAGGCGCTCAACTGGCCTTACGCCCCATTTGAAATACCCGATGACGTACGTCACGCGTGGGACGCCAAAGCCAAAGGCCTGGTGGCTGAGGCCGCTTGGGACGCTAAATTTGCGGCCTACAAAACCGCCTATCCAGATCTCGCGCAAGAACTGACCCGCCGCATGAAGGGCGACTTGCCCAAGCAGTTCGACCAGTTGGCCGTCGACACCATTCTGGCCGCGCACAGCAAGGCTGAAACCGTTGCGTCGCGCAAGGCGTCACAGCTTGCACTCGAAGCTTTCACCGCTGGCTTGCCAGAGATGCTGGGCGGCTCGGCTGACCTGACCGGGTCTAACCTGACCAACACCAAGTCAACGCCTAACTTGCGCTTTGACATGCACGGTGAAGTCGTGTTGACCCCTAACGCTGAAGGCGTGAGCGCTGGTGGCCGCCACATCAACTACGGCGTACGCGAATTCGGCATGGCCGCCATCATGAACGGCGTGGCACTGCACGGCGGCTACATCCCCTACGGCGGTACGTTCTTGACGTTTAGTGACTACAGCCGCAACGCTATTCGCATGGCCGCACTGATGAAGCTGCGCGTGATCCACGTCTTTACCCACGACAGCATTGGCCTGGGCGAAGACGGCCCGACGCATCAGTCGATTGAGCACGCCGCGAGCCTGCGCTTGATTCCAAATCTCGACGTCTGGCGGCCAGGTGATACGGCTGAAACCGCTGTGGCCTGGGCTGTTGCACTGCAAAACAAGACCAAACCAACGGCGCTGCTACTGAGCCGCCAGAACCTGCCTTATGCGCCGAAAGATGACCTGGGTCAGATCAGCAAAGGCGCATATGTATTGTCTGAACCCAGCGAAGTCGGTTTGAACAAAAAAGCCCAGGCGGTGATCATTGCCACCGGCTCTGAAGTGCAGCTGGCACTGAAAGCGCAAGAGCTGCTGGCGACTTTTAAAATCGCCGTGCGCGTGGTGTCCATGCCCAGCACCACCACCTTTGACAAGCAAAAAACCGCCTATAAAACCGAAGTGTTACCCGAAGGTATTCCCCGCATCGCGGTTGAAATGGGTGTCACAGACGGCTGGTGGAAATATGGCTGTGCAGCGGTTGTCGGCATCGACAGCTACGGCGAGTCAGCACCTGCACCGGTGCTGTTCAAGCATTTTGGGTT
>JBBAPO010000142.1:0-1307 GCA_040400795.1 Rhodoferax sp. | reverse complement strand
AAGATTTTGTGGCGCGGGTTAAAGATATTACCGGCGGCAAAGGCGTGAGCGTGGTTTACGACTCGGTCGGTAAAGACACATTTTTAAAATCACTCGACTGTTTGAGCCCGTTTGGTTTGGTGGCAAATTTCGGCAACGCATCGGGCAAAGTGGAGCCGCTGGACTTGGGCCTGCTGGCGGCTAAAGGCTCGCTGTATGTGTCGCGCCCGACCCTGTTCACCCACATCGCCACGCGCGAGGCCACCCAGGCGATGGCGGATGATTTGTTTGGCATGGTGGCCAGCGGCAAAATCAACATCCCGATCGACCAGACCTTCGCCTTGGCTGATGTAGCCGCCGCGCACCGCGCACTGGAAGCGCGAAAGACCACTGGCTGCACGATTTTGACGCTCTAGTTGATGGCAGACTGGCTGGAAAAACTTCAGGCGGAGGCTAACCAAAGCCCGGCGCTTGCCAGAGTGCCTTTTTACGTTGAAAACATGAAAATTGGTTCTGTAGAGCCGGTTTTTATGCATGATTTAAGACTTTTGACCAATAAATACCAGTGCAGTCAGCTATTAAAAGAGGAGCAATCAGGTTGGCACTTGGTGCTCGGTCAAAGCGACGTGACAAGCGCTTTAAACCAACTGGCAGGCGTGTTGCGGGATGCAGGCTTGGCAGGTGCTTGGCGTCATGAGCAACTGGCGGTACGTGACCAGCAGGGTATACAAATCGGCACCATAGAGCGCGGCGCTGTGCGGCCATTGGGCATTGCTACCCTGGCGGTGCACTTGGTGGGGCAAACGACCGACGGCCGCTTTTGGGTGCAGCAACGTGCCTTGAACAAAGCCAACGACCCCGGCAAATGGGACACGCTGATGGGCGGCATGGTGAGCGCTGACGACACGCTTGAAACCGCTTTACAGCGTGAGACTTGGGAAGAGGCCGGACTGCATATCGCCGACTTGCAAGGCCTTCATTATGCTGGCCGCCAAAGCAACTGCCGCCCGACAAGCGACGGTGCTGCGGGCTACATGCAGGAGTTTATTGAGTGGTACGTGGCTACTCTGCCGGATGGCGTGACGCCCAGCAACCAGGACGCTGAAGTGGCGCAGTTTAGGTTGATGGACCAGGCGCAGTTACTGGCCGCCATGCAGCGTGGTGATTTCACGCTGGAGGCTGCGTTGATTATGGCGACAGTGCTGGGCCTGAACAAGTAGCTGCTTATCGGCTTCTGCGAACCCTGAGCAACTCATCCAGAATCAAGCATACAGCACCGATGCTGATGGCGCTGTCCGCAATATTGAATGCCGGGAAATGCCAACCCG
>JBBAPO010000141.1:0-1360 GCA_040400795.1 Rhodoferax sp. | reverse complement strand
CAACGTGGCTGTCGATGATTGCCGGGCTTGGCATGGTCGGCATTGGCATGCGCCGCCAGGCCTCCCCCGTGGTCGTCGCGTCCTGATCGCAGCACCCATCACACGCTGAGAACGCCATCTGGGCATCGGCCGGTCTGGTGATCGGCCGATTGTCCGCTTGGGCGGTGTTCAGATTAACCATGAATATCATGGGCGTTAACTTTATGTTTACTTGTCGGAAAGGGCGGGCGTCGATATTCATCCGTTATGACTTCAGCAACATTCATTGCGGGTCATTAACGATTGAGGAGCCCCCCCATGCATCGTTTTGCTTTCCTTCTCGCTGCTGGCCTTGCAGCAAACACCGCAAACGCCACTCTGCCAATTTTCGTCACGCTCGAATCCGAAGCAGCCGGTATCCAGAACAGCACTTCTGGCTTCAGCGCCGTTGGTGTCGAGACCTTTGAAAGCCGCAGCACTGGCGCCAACCAGACATTCGCCACCACGTTCGGCGGTTCGGCGTTCGGCGGCAGCTACACTGGCGTGCGCATCGATGACGCCAACCAGTATGGCAGCGCCGGCGGCGTCGGCAACAATGCCGTGACGTTCACCACCGCCGGCTACAGCCTTGACCTGACGAGCAGCCCGCCCGGCGGCGTCACCTATTTCGGTTTCTGGTTGTCGGCGCTGGATCGCGGCAATGAGATCAGCTTCTTTCAGGGCGGCAACAAGCTGTTCACCTTCTCGGCAGCTGCCGCGCGCACCTTCATCGATGGCCTGCCCAATAGCAGCAGCTATTTCGGCAATCCGAATACAGCCTTTGCTGGCCAGAACCGTGGTGAACCCTATGCGTTCCTGAACTTCTATGCCCGCAGCGGTGTCAGCTTTGATCGCATCGTGTTTGCCGAGAACCCGGAAGTTGGCGGCTTTGAAAGCGACAACCACACGGTTGGCCGCTGGACGCGCACCAGCGGCACCCCGCTGATCGCAGCGGTTCCGGAGCCAGCAAGCTGGGCAATGCTGATCACTGGCTTTGGCCTAGTTGGCGCCAGCATGCGCCGGCAGCGGATGGTTGCCGCCTAAGCCTTGCGTCTCCAACAAAAAAGGCCGGCAGTCGCGAGACTGCCGGCCTTTTCTATTTTACCGCTCCCCAAAGGAGAGAGGGGTTTTTATGCCGCCTCGTCTTTCCAGTTCAGTACCGGCTTGCGGGCTGCCAGCGTTTCGTCCAGCCGGCGGCGCGGGGCCAGGTGCGGAGCGGTGCGCCAGGCATCGGGGTCGGCCAGCATCTGGGTTGCGATATGGCGCATCGCACCGATCAGCTGGTCCAGATTGGCCTTGCTCTCGGTTTCCGTGGGCTCAACCAGCATCGCGCCGTGCACGA
>JBBAPO010000140.1:0-1361 GCA_040400795.1 Rhodoferax sp. | reverse complement strand
CGATGCAGGGGCCGTACAACGTGTTGCTGCGCAGCCCTGAGCTGGGCAATCTGGCCCAGCAGTTTGGTGCGCACACGCGCTTTAACGCGTCACTGCCGCTGGCGCTCAATGAGCTGGCCATTTTGCTGGTGGCGCGGTTTTGGACCTGTCAGTTTGTCTGGTGGGCGCACCGGCGCATTGCGCGCGAGGCTGGGCTAGCCGAAACTTTGATTCAAGCCATCGCCGCTGGGCAAAGCCCCCAGGGCTTGGCTGGCGATGTCGCGGCGGTGTATGGTTTTTGCCATGAATTACTTCAAACACGTGTTGTCAGTGATGCAACTTACGCAGCCGCTGTTCAGTTGTTTGGAGAGGGCGGCGTGGTGGATCTGATGGGTACGATGAGCTACTACACGCTGGTCAGCATGTCACTCAATGTTGACCAGTACCCTTTGCCTGATGGCGAGCTGCCTGAGCTACAGCCCTTGCGCTAACGGGTGTTGCGCCCGCAGCTGCGAGCCATCCACAAACTGAAGTACCCAAAAGCCAGCGATCGCGGGAAGGTTGGGGCGTACCCAGCGCATCTTGGCTATGCAGGTGTAAACGGTTCTTGCCCCGCCTTTTGGTGGCAGTGCCACGCAGTGCCGTTTCGCAGCTACCAGGGCGCCAATTTCACAGACCACTGTGCTTATGGATTCCGTCACGGCGTTGACATTGATGCCCTGACCGATCAAGTGGATGGTGATCTCGCCCATCTTGTTGGGTGGATCCCAGGTGATAACGGCTTGTGCCATTTAGGCAAGGTACAGCATTTTTCTTTCCTTCACGTCCCAGGACGCTGCGTGGACGATATTGAATTGGAACCGCGCCAGGTCGGGGTCGGTCGGACCATTGGGAAACCAGGCTCTGGTGAATGGCGTAAAAAGATAATTTTTTGGTTTGATTTTCAACCATCATGGCGTGGCCTGATAGCGAGACATAGCTGTCATTAAGACATCAGAAATACACCCCCTGTCTTGTCAGCCAGCAACTACACATCCCGCGTACTCTGAAAGCACCTGCCAGAATGTGACTTATTGCTAATGCCAAGGAGTTTCGCCGATGGTCCTACCTGTCCTTATAGAAACTACTTTTTCGAGTACCGTCAAAAAATTCAAGACTTACTCTGGCAAGTCTGGTAAGTTATACTCGCTTCCCGAGCTGGCCAAACAGTTCCCCAGTATCACCCGCCTACCGGTGTCCCTGCGCATCGTGCTGGAATCAGTTTTGCGTAACTGCGATGGCAAGCGAGTGACTGCTCAGCATGTGGCTGAGCTGGCCAACTGGCAGCCCAATGCCGTCCGCACCCAGGAGATTCCGTTCGTGGTGTCGCGTGTGGTGCTGCA
>JBBAPO010000139.1:0-1368 GCA_040400795.1 Rhodoferax sp. | reverse complement strand
GAGGGCACGTTTTCTGGGAATGCCCAAACACAAGGGGGTGCAGGGCGAGCCAGGAAGCAGGCACGAGCCACCAGCTGCAAGCGCCGGAGGGAATGGAGCGGGAGCTCGGGCTCCCTCTCAAGGTCCCGGAGGTGGAAGCTTGGCGCGAGGCGTGGACCGCGCCGCCGCAGGAGCCAGCAGCGGTGTGGAAAGCCGAGCACCTGTATGTGGACGCCTCGTGCAAGCAGCCGAAGCTGTCGAGCATCCGAACGGTAGGTTGGGCTGTGGTGGACGGTAAGGGCCACACCAGGGGTGGAGTCTTACCACCGGGCTCAACTGTGGCCCTAGGGGAGTCCCGGGCCATCATTGAGGCATATGCGCACTGTGAGGCAAATTCCGTTATCTGGTCGGATTGTCAGGCGGCGGTCAAGCTGTGGAGGAGCTGCCAGCGGCCGAGTGCGAAGCGATATGCAGGGGCTTTGTTGGAAGTGCTGCCTGCGTTTGCTGAGGCCAAGCGGCGCTTGCCGGGTGTGCAGGTGTTTTGGGTCCCTAGCCACCTCACGTGCGCTGAGTTCGAGGCGAAGGGACACCCGCGGCATGCGTGGTGCGGGAACAACGCCGCCGACGAGGCAGCCAAGTTGCGGGCCAGGCTAGCCATCGCGCCAGATGAGCTTGTGGCGAGGGTCCAGGCGCAGCGGGCCAGAGCTAAGGAAGTGGCTCAGGTGGTGGTTAGCGCGCAGCTCCAGCGTTTGCAGCAACGCATCCGGACGGAGGGCGGGGCAGCAGTGAAGGCTCGGAAGCGAAGGGCTCCAGCGGGTCTGAGGCGCCTGCGCGCGGCGGGGGAGAAGAAGGTCTGTCGCCGTGCAGAAGTTGTGCCTGGTCGCAGCCTGAGGGATCTCCTCATGCCCGGAATCCGGGCCAACACCACGGCGGAAGAGGCCAGTGGCATGATGGACGCGGCGGTCGCTACCGTCGGGTTTCATGATCTGTGGCCCATCGGGCCGTGGCCGACCCCGGGAACGTGTATACCCAAGGATGGCAGGCTGGTGTGGCCGTGGGTATGCAGGTCGTGCAACAAGGGTGCTAACGACACCAGCAGAGTCACCGAGTTGGCACGGAAGCCATGTGGCCTGCAGGCCTGGGTGTCCACCAGGGAGGTGCACGAGGTCGTTCAGCTGGGAGTGGACTCCTATGGTTGCACCAGGTGCGGCAGAACGGGGGACTCGGCGCACCGGATAGCGCTCGAAGGGTCCATGTGCACGGTGCCGCGGGTGTCGCGTGCAGGCACCGACTGGGCAGAAGGAGCCCAGGCGATTGCGGGCCTTCTGGGCCGAGTGGCTGCCTTCAGGCGGTGGGCAGAGCCAGACCCGGGTCTCAGGAGTGCGGATG
>JBBAPO010000138.1:0-1373 GCA_040400795.1 Rhodoferax sp. | reverse complement strand
AGTCGCCGAGCCCACAAACGCTTTACGTACTGGTACGCCAGCAGCAGCCAAGGCCGCCTTGGCCCCAGCCGGGGTTTGTTCGGTGTAATGAAAAATGCTTGCGGCGGCTACCGCTGAAGCTCCAGCCTGTGTGACTGCATCCACCATGTGCTGGTAATTGCCTGCCCCGCCTGAGGCAATAACCGGAATCTTGACTGCGCTTACAACCGCTTCAATTAAAGCCAAATCGTAGCCCTGAAATGTGCCGTCTCTTTCGATGGAGGTAATAAGGATTTCGCCAGCACCACGGCTTTCTAGCTCGCGCGCCCACTCGCGCACTTCACGCCCCGTAGCTTGCTGCCCTGCATGGCTAAAACACATCCAAGCGTCATCGGTCTTTGCTCGCACATCAATGCTTGCGACGACACATTGCGCACCGTGGCGCTGGGCAATCTCGGTCACCAACTCAGGGCGGGTGTAGCTCGAAGTGTTCAGGCTGACCTTGTCGGCCCCCGCACGCAACAGCCTTTGTACTTGATCGATGCGGGTGATGCCACCACCGACGGTTAGCGGCACAAAACAGTCCTGACCAAACTCGTCGATAGACTCAAAATCCGGGTCGTCTGTAGATAGATGGGCCACGATGTCAACCAACACCAGCTCATCCACCTCGCGCTGGTTATAAACTTTGACTGCAGGCATCACAGGCCCCACACGGCGCCAACTATCAAAGCCCACGCCCTTGACCAAGCCAAAATGCTTCCAAAGCAGAGTGGGAATCACGCGCACCTTCAACATGTTGGTCCCTCAATGAAATTGCGCAACAGTCGAAAACCCGCGCGCGAACTCTTCTCGGGATGAAACTGTGTGCCCCACACGTTGCCGCGTCGCACGGCGGCGGTCACGGGTATGCCGTAGTCAGTGGAAGCCAGCACGTCTGCCGGGTCTTCGGCCACGAAGGCATAGCTATGTACAAAATAAAAGTCGGTGTCTTTCGCAATGCCATCAAACAGACCGCCTTGTGACGTGACGGGTGACACCGAATTCCACCCTACATGCGGCACCCTTAGACCACAACCTAATGTTCGCAGGTGTTCCACACGCCCAGGTATCAAGTCGAGACCAAGCGTGCCGTCTGGCGCACTAGCATCTACGCCCTCCATGCTGCTGGAGGCAAGCAACTGCATACCAACACAAATACCCAGCAGGGGTTTGCCTGAGCGCCGCACCTCGTCGCTTAGTGCTTCGGGCCAGCCCCCTTTGTGCATGCGTTGGGCACAGTCAAAAAAACTGCCCACGCCTGGCAAGATTAGGCAATCCATCGCGTGCATGTCCAAAGCACGGGTGACTAGCGTTGGGGTTACGCGCAGTTCCTCCAGGGCGCGCATTACCGA
>JBBAPO010000137.1:0-1412 GCA_040400795.1 Rhodoferax sp. | reverse complement strand
CGACCTATGACACCGCTGTGCGGGACCAAGTCCGCCAACGCATGAGCCCACCCAACCGGGAGAGCGTGGCCGAGATTGCCCGCGCCACCGGGATCACCACCCAAACGCTCTACAACTGGCGCAGCCAATGGCAGAAGCAGGGCCAGCTGGTGCCGGCCACCACCAAGCCGCCGGAGCAGTGGAGCGCTGCCGACAAGCTGGCGGCCGTGATGCAGGCTTCTGGCCTGAGCGGCACGGATCTGGGCGCCTTCTGCCGTGAGCGGGGCCTCTACCCCAAACAGCTTGCCCGCTGGCGGCAGGCCGCTGAGGATGCCAATGGCCCCAGCGCTCCGAGCATGGCTGATCAGCGGGAACTGCAACGCAAGAATCAGGAGCAGACTCGAGAGATTCGTCGTCTGCAGCGCGAGTTAGAGAGGAAGGAAAAAGCACTCTCGGAGGCAGCAACATTGCTGATGCTGTCAAAAAAGCTCGATCAATTGTGGCCACGGGACGAGGAACATTGATCCCGCCAGAGGATAGAAGCCAGTTGATGGAATTGTTCCGAGAAGGTCTCAAAGAAGGAGCTTCTGCCAAGGCGATCGCAGATCTGATCGGTATCTGCTCCCGCACGCTCCGGCGCTGGGGCATTGCGATCCAGGCCTACGGATTCAGCCTGGATCGGCGAAAGGGTTCTCCGCGAGAAGTAGGGCACCGTTTCAGCACAGAGGAACGGCAGCACGTGATTGAGATTGTCAACGATCCGCGTTTTGCCGATCTTACTCCTGCTCAGATCGTGGCCATCCTTGCCGAGGAGCGAATCTATGTGGGTTCAGAGTCCACGATTTACCGCATCATGCGGCAGGAGGGTCTGCTGAACCACCGCGGCAGAACTCGCTTGCCGCGAGAGCCCAGGGAGGTGCCGGTGCTAGAGGCAACAGGCATTCATCAAGTGCTGGCCTGGGATATCACCCTCCTGCCCGGCCCTGTAAAGGGGCAGTTCTTCTACCTCTACATGGTGATGGATGTATGGAGCCGGCGTATCCTCGGCGCAGAGGTGCATGAGCATGAATGCAGCGAGCTGGCCAGCGCATTCTTTGATCGTATATGCCGCGATGAAAGGATCAGCAAGGAGAGTGCTGCGATCTTGCACTCCGACAATGGGGCACCGATGCGCTCATTCACATTGGCTGCAAAGATGGCAGAGCTGGGGGTGTCGCTCTCGTTCTCGAGGCCACGTGTGAGCAACGACAACGCCTACGCTGAATCATGGTTCCGCACCATGAAATACCATCAGAGTTATCCGCTGCGGCGCTTCCGGGATTTGCTCTCGGTGAAGGCCTGGGTGGATGGCTTTGTTGATTGGTACAACGCTGAGCATCGCCACAGTGGCATCAAATATGTGACGCCCAATCAGCGCCACTACGGCCAAGCTG
>JBBAPO010000136.1:0-1412 GCA_040400795.1 Rhodoferax sp. | reverse complement strand
CCTGGGGCACGACCACATTGCCTTCGCTCTTGCTCATCTTGCGGCCTTTGCCGTCAACCGTGAAGCCGTGCGTGAGCAAGCCCTTGTACGGCGCGTGGTCGTACATGGCGCAGGATGTGAGCAGCGACGAGTGAAACCAGCCCCGGTGCTGGTCATGGCCTTCCAGGTACAGGTCGGCCGGCCAGGTCGATTGCGCCGCATGGCTGTGCTTGAGAACATGGTCATGCGTGGTGCCCGAGTCAAACCATACGTCAAGAATGTCGGTGCTTTTGATGTAGTGGGGTGCCCCGTGCTCGCCGTCGACGCCAATGATGGATTCAGCCGTGGCTTTGCTCCAGGCCTCAACGCCCCCTGCTTCGACCATGCTGGCGGCTTGGTCCATGATGTCCATGGTACGCGGGTGTAAATCGCCCGTGGCGGTGTGGATGAAAAATGGCAGTGGCACGCCCCAGTTGCGCTGGCGGCTGATGCACCAGTCGGGGCGTCCTGCAATCATGTCACGCAGGCGGCCTTTGCCGTTTTCAGGGTAGAACTTGGTTTGCTCAATCGCATCAAGCGCAAGTTTGCGCAAGGTGTCAGGTGCTTTGTCTTTGGTAAAAACCCCTTCGCCTTCATCCATGCGCACAAACCACTGTGCGGCGGCACGGTAGATGACTGGCGTTTTGTGTCGCCAGCAGTGCGGGTAGCTGTGTTCGATGTTGACAGTGGCAAACAAGCGGCCGTGCTCGCGCAGCTTGTCGATGACCAGCGGCGCAGCCTTCCAGATGTTCAAGCCGCCAAACAGCGGCAGGTCGTCCACATAACGGCCATTGCCTTGCACCGGATTCAAGATGTCGTCAGTGGCGATGCCGTTGGCAACGCAGGAGTTAAAGTCCTCAATGCCGTAAGCGGGTGACGAATGCACGATACCGGTACCGTCGTCTGCGGTAGCGTAGTCGGCTAAAAAGACCGGACTCAAACGCTTGTAGCCAGCATCAACGTCATAAAACGGGTGCATGAAATTGAGCAAGGCCAGGTTTTTACCTGGCGTGGTAGCAATCACTTGGCCAGTGAGTTGGTAGCGCTCCAGGCAGGTTGCAACCAGCGATTCAGCCAGCAGCAAAATGCCGCGTTCGGTGTCTACCAGCGCATAGCTGAGTTCCGGGTTTAAGTTCAGTGCCTGGTTGGCGGGGATAGTCCAGGCGGTGGTGGTCCAGATGACGGCGAAGATGGGTTTGTCGGCACTGACCCTCACCCCTGCCCTCTCCCCCGGGGGGAGAGGGAGTAATGCAGATTCTTCGCTCCCTCTCCCGTCCACGGGAGAGGGTTGGGGTGAGGGTAGTCCAAATGCAGCCAGCACTTTTTCAGGCTCAAACGCTTTAAAACCCACATCGAGTGTTTGTGATTTTTTGTCAGCGTATTCAATTTCAAAC
>JBBAPO010000135.1:0-1431 GCA_040400795.1 Rhodoferax sp. | reverse complement strand
TTACGCCCCTTGGGCTAACCCGACCTACAAACTGGCAGCAGCAAAACAAAGCTGGTAAACAAACCAAGAATTAAGTCAAACAATCGTTTCATACGTCATTGCGCCCAGCACTTCCGTCATTGCGAGCGAAGCGCGGCAATCCATCCCCCGCTCCCATCGCCCGCCTCAACCCCTCGTCCACAGACACCGGCGGCGTCCAGCCCAGCCAGCACTTGCTGTACCCCGGACTGCATCCGGCGCGCTCGCCAACACCTGCTGTTGCAACGCGACCGGATGGGTCAGATCTGCCTGCAAAGGCTCAACTGTGTGGCCAGCCGCCACCGCCAGTTGGGTAAAGGGCCTACGGGTAAAACCATCAGCGCCCGTTTATAAAATTTTCAAAAAATTGGTTCGCAGGTTCTGCTAGATGCTTCTATTGATGTTTTCGTTATTCACGACACCCTGCCGTTCGGGCTGAGCCCTTCGACGGGCTCAGGACAGGCCCTGTCGAAGGGTCTCGCCTATCCGCGCAGCGATTTTGTTTACAAGTCCCTCGTGAAAGTAAATTCCCTGTTCGCGCATGCCATGGGCTGCTTGTAAAAAAGACGGGATCAGCCCCAAGGTACGCGCTTTGGCTAAAACGCCCAAGGTGCCGGTGACCTGTAGCCCCAAGTATTCAGCCATATTCCGGCCCAACTTTTCATCCATGATTACCAGCGCTTTGGGATGCGGGGCCGCCAGCAACAAGGTATCGCGCTCGCCACGGTCAAGTTCAAAAAGGCACGGAAGCCGCAAGTTGCTTTGCAGCTCCTCTACCTTTATCCACGATAAAGTTCTCAGGTCTGGCACCAGGATTCGACCACCTTCACCACATTCATCCACCACTGAGGGCGCTACAACAAAGTCGCCAAAAATTGACGGCAAGACGTGTAGCAGCCCAACGCTGCTCAGAAAGATAAAGGCGTTGTGTTTGAAAAAACCATCACAACAAAGCCGTTTCTCGCGCCAGGTCGTCTTCATTGTCATCCAGCAAACTCGCGCCTCCAGCCTGCATGGCGTGCATTAAGAAGTGCACCCGCGGCATGCCAAGCCAGCGCGCGGCCATGCCCGACGACAGCTTGCCCTCTTTGAACAATGCAACAGCCGACTGTAGTTTGACCAGCTCAGCAAACCGCTTTGCATCCATGTGCAAACCCATCAGTATTTCAGGCGGGCAGTCGATTTCAATGGTGTGCTTCATCAAATCCTCCGGTTGAACAATACTGGCACAGTTTAGCTTCAACTCTCGGCTGCTTTCTTCAAACCCTGCCCCAGTGTGAATGGCGGACTTCACCTAAATAATTGGCGGGTTTTTTCAATAGCCACCTGCAAAGACCCACACAGCCGCTGCGCCACATCGGACACGCCCACCAAGTTAGGTCGGGTGAGCGAAGCGTAACCCGACATCGGCGC
>JBBAPO010000134.1:0-1455 GCA_040400795.1 Rhodoferax sp. | reverse complement strand
GGGCTGGCAACTGCTGCCCAAACTGTTGGGCATCTGGGCGGTACTTGGCCTGGGACTGGCCTGGGTGCAGCCCTTTGCCAACCCCTGCGCGGGCGAGAAAGTACAGTACCAGCAGCAGACCTACTGCCTGCAAGACCAGCAGGACAGGCTGCTGTACCTGGAGCAACTGGCTGCGGATGCGATTGAGCTGCAACAGCACCAACAGGTAGACAGCCTGGTGGCTGCCGCCGATGCCCTGCGGCTGCGCGATACCGCGTTTTACCAAAATACCGCTACGCGCTACTACAACTACGGCGCGCGCAGCTACCTGTGCAGCACCACCAAAACGCCCGGTTGCAGCCCCTTGGCCCCCGATAGCTTGCGGGCGCTGGCCTGCCAGAATTTTGGGCTGGGGGGCAAACTGCATACCCGCTTGATGAGACAAGCCGGGGTACAGTACTATCTGGCGCAGCAGCAGAGTTGCAAGGCAGATGCGCCTACCGATCCGCTTGTCCCAGAAGATACCACCCGTACGCCCGAGTTTTTTGTATTGCAGGGTACGGTACTGGATGCCCTGACCCAGGAGCCGATAGTAGGTGCAACCGTGCGTTTGAACGGGCAAAGCACCCGCACCCAAGCCAATGGGCAATACCAGTTTAAAGTAAAAACCAGCGCCTTGGGTAACAAACTGGAGCTGCGTGCCAGCGCCCAGGACTATGAGCCAGACCTGTTGCGCACTGCACCGCAAAGCACCCTGCCGCTCTTGCGCCTGAGTCCTTCCAATGCCAAGCTGGAACGCAGCGCCTGGGCCAAAGCCAAGGCTGAGAACACCCCCGAAGCCTACGATACCTACCTGGAGGCTTTCCCCAATGGGGCCAATGCCGATGAAGCCAAACAGGCCATTGCCAATTTTGTGGGCGCCAAAGAATCGGCTGCCTGGGAGGAGGCCAAGCGGAGCAATACCCTCAGCAGCTACCAGAACTTTGTGCGCCAATACCCCCAGAGCCGCTTTGGGAAAGATGCCGAAGACAAAATGGCCGAACTGCGCGACGATGCCGCCTGGGCCACTGCCCAAGCTAGCAACACCCCCGCCGCCTGCCAGCAATACTTGAACAACTACCCCAATGGCCGCCACGCCGATGCGGCCCGCCAATGCGCCAGCCCGCCGCCGCCCAAAGTGGACGCTCCCCGCCCCGCCATGGTACGCATACCCGCTGGCAGCTTTGAAATGGGCGATGTGATGGGAGATAAAGAATATGACAGCGAAAAACCCGTGCACAATGTCATTCTTTCTGCCTTTGAGCTGGGGCGCTACGAACTGACATTTGCTGAATATGACTTGTTTTGCGAAGCTACCCAACGCGAAAAACCGGATGATGAAAAATGGGGCCGCGGCAGCCGTCCCGTAATGAGGGTTAGCTGGGAAGACGTGGTGGCCTACTGCAACTGGCTCAGCGAGCAGCACGGCTACCAACC
>JBBAPO010000133.1:0-1548 GCA_040400795.1 Rhodoferax sp. | reverse complement strand
TAAGGTTGCGTCAGCCTTGATCGGCGCTGTGCACCGCAGGGTTTTCTGCGACACAGGTGATTTCCACTTGCGCGCCACGGGGCCGGATGCCCATCACTCTCGCCAACTGGCTCCATGCCTCACCCACACCAAAGGCGAAGTGCGTGCGCTCGGAGCTTGAGCCGGTCTGCAGGGTACTGTCCGGTGCGGCCTCGAACACCACGTGCCGATCGGTCGCACCCCGACTGACGCGGTAGGGCCCGGCCACTGAGCCATCGGCATTGCGCAGTGCGAGGTAGTGGCTGACACCTGCTTGCCAAACCAGCGGCTCCGAGAGCGTTGCTGTCTTTGTTGTGCCATCCCAGGCCAACCCCTCGTTCCTGCTCACGACGCTCATGGGGCTCCAGGTCTACGAAAGCGACAGGGGAAGTGAGCAATTCGCAGACCTGACCACGACGCTCAAGACGCTGGTCGGCCGCTTGGACGATTGGCTCCAAGCTCGGCCGACAGTGCTGACAGTGCAGAACCCGAAACTCCCGCAGGAAGACCAAGCGAGCGGTTGGGACCAGACCCAGTACGCAAACTTCCGTGACAAGGTCAATCTATATCGAGGCTGGATTGACGATGCCTACGCCGAGGGCGACCGCGACGAAAGCATCGGCAAGTGGCAGCGGGTCTTCGGTGAGAACTTTGCAGCCAGCGACGCAAAGCGGGCCGCCGAGCAAGTTAGTGAGGCCACGACCAGCGGTGCTTTGGTGCTTGGCGGGCACTTCCGGGACTTGGTCGAAAAGGTGAAGGCGCTTGGTGCGGCTGCCGTGCCTGCAAAGCTGCGTCAGTTGCCTCACGTGCATCGCCCTACGTGGCGCAGGGCCTCCGACCAATACACCGTTAGGGTGAGCGCCGAACTGCGCACCGTGAGACATGGGGCCACCATGCGGTCTATTCAGTCGGCCGAAGCACTGCAGGCTGACTATTGGGTCCGTTTCACGGCTACCGGCAACCACGGCATCCCGTTCAACGACGACTACAAGGTTCAGTGGCGGGTAGCAAACACCGACATGGCGGCATCCAAGGCAGGCGCGCTTCGCGGGGGATTTTACGCATCCGACGACGGTGCCAGTCGTTCAGAGCGGCTGGAATACCGGGGCGTGCACTTCGTGGAGGCGTTCTTGATTCGCAAACGTGACAACCGACTGGTTGGCCAGTCCGAGCCCTTTTATGTCGTCATCGACTAGCAGAATTTTTCCAGAATTCGGTGTCCAAAGCGATGCGCTCCCTCCTCTAGCAGCTGAACCTCGAAGATCTTCGCAGGTGCAGGCCGTCACGCCTCTTTAAGCCACTACATGCTTAGCAAACAGTCGTTCAAGTTGGTCAAATCGAATGACCGTAACCAGCCTTAAACAGTCATTCCCTCAGCCTGCCAATGCCACAAAAAAACCGATTGATTCGTCCGCGCGTAACCCGTTGATTTATATAGAGTTGACTGACCGGCCTTCCGGACTTCGACCTGCTTCGGGTGGGGAGGGTCGGAGAGAGAATGTGCAAACGGAGAGTAAAACCTGCCGGTTG
>JBBAPO010000132.1:0-1551 GCA_040400795.1 Rhodoferax sp. | reverse complement strand
ATGGGAGGGGACTGAACAGCGCAACCGGACAAAGTTAAAGCCAACGCACAAACGATGCTGGCCAATGCCAAGCTTGCGGTTGAAGCATCATTTCGCCGCTGTTTTTTGCTTATTAGAGGAATACTCACCATACTTTTTGCCTTTGATAAAACCGGATACTGTTCATATGACGACTTGCCAGAACGAAAAAGTATTTTTTATGTTGGTAGGCTCAACACAAGAGCCCACCAAGCTGTCAATTAATCCAGTCTTTGGAGCTTTGTCCGCGGTCGGTCCGCCTCACCACATGAGCTAGTCAAAACATTTGACGTTTTAGGCTGATGGCGCGGACTGCCATGCATCGCCGCGCCCAGGCTCACCAAATGAGCCAGCACCTCTGTGCGCTCATACAGCTTTTGCCCACCTCAGCGGCACTTCTGTGGGCTCATACCCTGAGCTTGGTACTTGAGATCATTCATCTCCCCCATGCATCCATCGCAACAGGACACAAGCACCATGACCGCTCAGATCTCCGAAATACTTCACTACCAAGGGCGCAAGCAGCGCATGTGCACAGAGCCGCTGGGCGACTACTTTGCGCTGGCTGACATCAAGCCTGGCTTCGAGTTCAGCAGCACCGCACTGTGGCGGGGCTATGTGGGTGAATGGGACGTACAGGACGGGCGGCTTTATCTGATCAAGCTCACCGGCAACCTAGAAGGCGGAAGGTCGGCATCGCTCGAAACCTTTTTCCCTGGCTTCCCGGACCGGGTGTTTGCGCATTGGTACACCGGCCAGGTGCGCCTGCCGATGGGCGAGTTAGTTCAATACGTGCATGGCGGCTACGGCAGCACTTACGAGCAAGACCTGCTGATTGACTTTGATCAAGGCGTTGTGAAGCAAACCACCCTGCGCCATAACAGCGCGCCGGCAAAGCCAAACGATTCATGATGAACTATCTGTATGCCTACCTGGCCCTAGGTTTGTTGGTGTTGCTGGTTTTACTGATTGAAAACCGACGCTCCTACAGTGCCCGGTTTGCCGGGTCAAGCGCCATCATGGACGCGCTGCACCCCGAGCGCAAAACGAGGCGTTACCGCATCCTTTCAGGGCTGGTGGCCCCCGTGCTGACCGCTGTGGGAGTGCTGCTGCTCTGGCCTTTCGGGCTGGCGATGAAGCTGCAAGAAATGGCTAAACAACGTGACCGCGTAAAGCGCAAAGAAGCCGACACTTTCAAGCTCAAGCCTTCGGACCTGTTGGAGCGCATGAGCCTGGCCGACATCGCCCAGCGCGAGCTGGTCTACGACCCATTGGGCGCTGCCCCACAAGTGCCTTTTTGCCACGCCCATGCCGCCTGGCAAAAGTTCACTGAGGCGCTTCAGCCCGGGGACGAACTCTGGCGCTTCAGCGCGCAGCGCACGCTGTCATCGGGTTCGCAAGTGCACCGGCGCGGTTATGCCATCAAGAGCCAATGGCAAATCGGCGCGTTCTTTGCCACCCACAACAAACTAACTTCGGCACAGGTTTTGACGCATGAATAAATTAACCACTACCCACCCAACCCGCGAGAGC
>JBBAPO010000131.1:0-1559 GCA_040400795.1 Rhodoferax sp. | reverse complement strand
GCACCTCTGTAAAAAGTCTGTACGAAGACTATGGCCTTGAAGAGCAGGACCTGCTCCCTTACCTGCCCGCTGATCCGGCGCAAATCCAGCGCAAGCATGTCGAGGTGCATTATCTGGGCTACTACCTCAAATGGCATCCGCAAAGCTGTTATTACTATGCGGTGGAGCACGGTGGCTTTGAGGCCTCGCCCGAGCGTACACCTGGCACTTTCAGTAAGTACAACAGTATTGATGACCGGATTGACGACTTCCACTACTACACCACCTTTACCAAGTTTGGCATTGGCCGTGCCACTTACGATGCAGCGCAGGAAATCCGCTCCGGCGACATCACGCGTGACGAAGGTGTGGCGCTGGTGCGCCGTTACGATGGCGAGTTTCCGGAGCGTTTTGCTGAGGAAATCTTTCGCTATTTGAGTATTCCGGCCAAAGAGTTTCCAAAAGCCAGTCAGATGTTTGAAAGCCCGGTGATGGACCGCCATTACTTCATGCGCCTGGCCGCCAACTTTCGCTCACCACACCTCTGGAAGCGTGAAGCAGACCAGTACAAGCTGCGCCACACCGTTTTCGGTGGCTAAACCGCCCGCATGGCAGGCTTGCGCATCATTCCCCGGCTCGATATCAAGGGCCCCAATCTGATCAAGGGTATTCGGCTGGAAGGCCTGCGCGTGGTGGGCGACCCGCATGCGTTTGCGCTGCGTTATTACGAAGCCGGCGCGGACGAGTTGGTGTTTATGGACATCGTGGCCAGCCTGTACCAGCGCAATTCGCTCTCAAGCATCATTGCCCGCGCTGCTGACCAGATCTACATCCCGATCACGGTGGGCGGCGGTGTTCGCAGCCTGGGTGACGTGCACAACATGCTGCGCTCTGGGGCTGACAAGGTCGCCATCAACACCGCAGCCATTGCCCGACCCGAGCTGATCACTGAGGTCGCGCAACGCTTTGGCGTACAGTGCATGGTTTTGTCGGTTGAGGCTAAACGCACCGGCCCCGGGCGCTGGGAAGCCTATACCGACAACGGTCGGGAACACAGCGGGCGCGATGTACTGGAGTGGATTGATGAAGCAGTGGGGCGCGGCGCTGGCGAGGTGTTGCTCACGGCGGTGGATCAGGAGGGCACGCGCAAGGGACTTGATATTGAGCTGCTTGATGCGGTGAACCGAAGGGTTAATGTGCCGGTCATCATTAGCGGTGGTTTTGGCGATGTGCTGGACCTCAAGCGTGCAAGCGATGTGGGCGCATCGGGTATTGCCATTGCCGATGCCCTGCATTGGCAGCGCACCACCCTGTCAGAGATCAAACAGCAGGCGCAGGCCCAGGGCCTAGAGGTTCGACTGTGACACCTGTTGCTGCGCTGCAAGTGACGGTGCTTGACTACGGCATAGGCAACCTGCTCAACGTTGTACGGGCGCTTGAGTATTCTGGTGCGACGGTGCAGGTGGCGTCGCAGGCCAGTCAGGTTGGCGAGCTGCCTGACCGCATGGTGTTGCCCGGCGTGGGGGCATTTGGCGACGCAATGCACGAGATGCGGCTACGTGGCTTTGATGATCTGGTGA
>JBBAPO010000130.1:0-1607 GCA_040400795.1 Rhodoferax sp. | reverse complement strand
AAAAATCAAAGGGGTCTGACCCCTTTAACCACCTTTAACCACCTTTAACCATTAACCATGACCCCTTTAACCAACTTCTTTAACCAACCTAAACAAATTTTTACAAATAACCTTTACAGTACTACCCGGGCGGGGTAATCTGCGCTATGCCCCGGCACCGCCGTTTCGATCTTCCTGGTGTTCCGCAGCACGTGATTCAGCGTGGCGTGGACCGTCAGCCTGCGTTCTTCGCCGATGACGATTGTCTTTTTTATCTCGACTGGCTGGGCGAGTATGCCCGCAAACGTGATGTTGCCCTGCATGCGTATTGCCTGATGACCAATCACGTGCATCTGCTGCTTTCCGCCCCGTCGGCGGGCGCGTTGGGTGGCTTGATGCAGGACATGGGCCGTCGTTATGTGCAATATGTTAATCGCAGCTACCGCCGCAGCGGCGGACTCTGGCAGGGGCGCTACAAAGCAAGTTATGTCCAGACCGAGCGCTATCTTCTGGCCTGTATGCGTTACGTCGAACTCAATCCGGTGCGCGCCAACATGGTCAAAGCGCCCGGCGAGTATCGCTGGAGCAGTTACCGCGCCAATGCGCTGGGAGCAGAAGACAAGTTGCTGACACCCCACGATTTGTATCTCGACTTTGGCAAGAGTGCGCAAGAGCGAAATCAGGCCTACCGCGACTTGTTCGCCACCGAGGTCGACGACCCGGCCTGGAATTTGATCCGCACCGCTACCCAGCAGGGCGTGTTGGTTGGCGACAGTCGCTTTGCTGAAATAATCGAAAAACGCCTCGGCCAGGCAGTGTTGCCCCGGCTGCGTGGCAGGCAACCCAAACAACGGTAATTAAAGCGGTAATCAAAGGGGTCTGACCCCTTTACAACCGACCCCTTTACAACCTCTTGGTGAAGGCTGGCAGACTCGCATCAATGAAACCCTGCGTGCGTCACTACGTTTGGCTGGTCGAGTCTGATAAGTTTGCCGCTCACTGAACCAACTGTACTTGCGCAGCAGGGCTTGCCGACACCATTGGCACAAACATGCCGCCCAGCGTCGTATTCACCGAGTTGGTGGCATCTAGCAAGGTGTCATGGCTCAGATGGGCATAGCGTTGGGTTGTCTTGATCTGGGTGTGCCCCAGAAGGCGCTGCACCTCGTACAGGCTGCGACCCGCGTTGACCAAAAAGCTGGCATAACTGTGGCGCAGGTCGTGGATGCGGACATCAGCCAAGCCGGCTTTGGTTCTGGCCGTATTCCATGAGCAAAAGATGGACACATAGGGTTTGAGCGTCTTGGGGTTAGCAAACACCCACTGGCAGTCCAACCGCTGGATAGACCCAAGCAAGCTCACTACGCCATCGGACATGGGCACAAAACGGGGCTTGCCCAGTTTTGTCGTGTGAATGCGCCAATGACGGCGATCAAAATCAAAGTCTTCCCAGCGTGCGTCCAGCACCTCGCGCTTGCGGGCACCCGTGAGGATCAACATGGGGACTATGTACTGGAGCATCCGGTTGTCTGACTGCTGAAGCTGCCTGTAGAGGCGCCGGGCCTCTTCAGTACTGAGGTAACGCTCTTTTTGGTTGTCCTCTTTCATCAAGGGAATGCCCGCGCTAG
>JBBAPO010000129.1:0-1627 GCA_040400795.1 Rhodoferax sp. | reverse complement strand
TAGGCATGCCCGGCGTCGCGCTGGGCATCAATCGAGTTGTATTCCTGGTCAAGTCCTTCTTCACTGGTCTTGCGCGTGTAGACCGCGCAGCGCATGCGGCGTTTCAACACTTCGCTCATTTGGTGCCACCTTTCTTGGCGGAGGATTTGGCGGCGGAGTCCTTCAGTCCAAAAAAGACAGGCCCGGACCAGCGGCTGCTGGTGATGGACTGCGCATCTCTGGCCCAATCACCTGGACATAATTTCCTAGGCTTAAGGGCTCTTGCCCAGGGACGCTGCCGCGCTCCTTGAACTTTGGGTTTGTGAAGTGGATAATGCACTGTATTACAAATCCACAGGAGTGTTACGCCATGACCGCCAGAACCATCAACGTACGCCTGCCCGAGGCGCTTTACAACCAGATCGAAGAGCTGGCCAAGGCGACCGCCCGGACCAAGAGCTTTCTGGCCATTGATGCGCTGACCCAGTATGTACAAAGTGAATCCTGGCAGATTCGTGACATTCACGAGGGCGTCAAGGAAGCCGATGCAGGTGAATTCGCAATCGACGAGCAGGTCAAAGCAGTGTTTGCAAAATACGGCGCTTGATCCATGTTGATCAAGTGGACCAAGACAGCGCTAGCGTCTGTTGATGAAATCGCTGGCTTCATCGCCAAAGACAACCCGACCCGCGCCACCAGCTTTGTGCTGGAGCTGCAGGCAGCTGTGAACAAACTTCAGGCCCATCCAGGCATGGGCCGGGCTGGCCGCGTCCCCGGCACGCGTGAGCTGGTCCTGCACAAGAACTACATCGCCATTTACCGCGTGCGCGGCGACGATGTTGAAATTTTGAGATTGCATCACGCAGCCCGAAATCTATGACCAACTGGGTTAGCCCCTGAAGCTGACCTTTGACCGCAAACCAACCTGCCCCCGGAGAAAACCTGGATGACGCTCGCAATGGCCTTCCATTTGCATTTCGTTCGAACTCGTCGGCGCTTTTTGGATTGTCCAGCGTAGTGGCTTCAGACGATAGTTCAATTGTGTTTTGCGGAATTGAACCGGTCGTTTTCATTGGAAAACGACGAGCGATTTCGTACTGGCTAGCTGTGCCTGGTCAGGACCGGGGCGCGCTATTCCCAGTTCGTTTGCCCTCTGGTAGCGTCCCGCCACAAAACCCCTGTTTAAAGGCCGCTAAGGATCACCACTTAGCGGCCTTTTTCATTGGTAAATCAAAGGCTTACTCAGCACCAAGGGCTAACAAGGACTATCGACAGCAAAAACAATAACAGGGGGTGCAAACGAGGGGGCGGGTAAGCCGCTAAAAAACGGGGGCTTTTTTGCTTTACACCCATGTTGACCACACCGGCTGCAAAAACGCCGTTTAGTGTGCTCATCAATTGGCGTAGTAAACGTGCTCGTCCTCAGGCGCTGCAGCCTGCTTCATGGTTTTGTCGATTGGAATCGCACCTTCACCCAGCGCTGGCCAGAGCGGCTTACGTTGGGTTTTGTCCCATTTGTCGAGCTGGGCTTTTAGGGTGGCGAGGCGCTCGGGCTCTTTGAGTGAGAGGTTGACCTTCTCGGTCGGGTCAGCGGCCAGATCATAGAGCCAGGTTTTTTTGGGGCGATCGGCCACCTGCAGCTTCCAGT
>JBBAPO010000128.1:0-1631 GCA_040400795.1 Rhodoferax sp. | reverse complement strand
ACCCGGCAGGCCGAGTTGGAGATGCATCCAACCGTCAAGCCGGTGGCGTTGGTGGCCGATGCGATCAGAGACTGCTCGCGCCGGGGCGATATTGTCCTCGATAGTTTTGGCGGCTCGGGCACCACGCTCATTGCTGCCGAGAAGACCGGCCGAACGGCTCGCCTCATCGAGTATGACGCGTCCTACTGCGACACCATCTTGCGGCGATATCTGGCGTACACGGGCAAGCAGCCGAGCCTGCTGATGGATGGGGGCCTGGAGGCCAACCCACGGCAGACATGCAGGGCATCCAGTATATCGGCTCCCACGTTCGAGGATGTGGCTGAGCAGCGGGGTGTCCAGTTGCCAGATCGCTCGCCAGAGCCTGCCTTAAGGGCTGCGCGGCCTGCTGGCCGCGGCACCGCAAGAATGGAGAGTGCCCGCCAATGAGCGATTATGATGATTATGATGATTATGATGATTATGATTATGGTTCCGGTGAAAACTCAGGCGCCAAGGAAAAGGGTCTAACGCGAGAGTTAGTGGACAGCATTTACCTTCATGTGCTGGGGGTTGTGCCAGAGTCGTTCCAGGCGAACACAAGTCTTGAACCTGAAAAGCCTGCCACTGATGAACCTAAACCTGGGCGGATCAGACAGCGTCAGTCTGCCAATCCCAAGGATCGTCCACGCAAGCAGTTCAGCGTCAAGGCTGCAGTTGCGGAGCTCGACCATGACAAGCTGGCACGCGTCGTTCAGGAGGCACTGCGCCGCAAACTTGCGGTCAACCGGAACGGGGCTGTGGATGAACGGCTGCTCCACGAGATCATCGTGGACGTGCAGATCATGAAAGCCGCTAAGGGTAGCACGGCTGCTGCGAGATTTTTGGATACGATGAACATGCGTGCCGAACGTCTTGACGCGCGGCGGCGCGCGGCGGAATTTGCGCAGTGGAAAGACCGGAAGGCCCGGTACGCAGCGATTCATGAGCGTGCCAAATCGCGGCAGCGCGATCTCAACTGGGAATGCCCGCATCCTGACGATATCGTGCTTGAACCCGGCAACAGGGTTAGGATCGAAGGCCCAATGACACCTGAAGACCTGGCGTCCACTCGGCAGGTCTACGAGCGCGCACGGTTCTGGCTGATGACTCTCACCTACGAGGCCTGGCTGCAAAAGCGCCGGCTGCACACGCGCCCGAGTTGTCCGCATGCGCATGCTGAATTGGTCTCAAACTATATGTTCCGCGCCGAACAGCAATTGCTGCCACCGCGTCTTCGGATGACGCTGGCTCAGGTCGAGGCGTCGATGCTCGAATGGAGCAACATTGCCGGCCGGGCATTGCACGACCTGCTGCGTGCCGAAGCTGAGGCGGTCGGCATGCCAGTGCCGCCGCGCGCCCTGCGCATTCCGTTCACGCTGGCTCATCCAGCGTCGGAAGAATTGGTTCCTGACATACCAACAAGTGGCGAAGGGGCTCCAGTTGCGCCTGCTCCTGCAAACGATGTGGTGGCTGAAGTATTCCGCATTGCCTGGGCCGAGCTCACGCGCACACAGCGGGCACAGCTCGAAATCCGCGGCTGATTTCGGACGGACTGACCTAGGTTCAGGACCTATTAAATCGCTTGCGGTGGTGGCAATCGGTTGATTCAA
>JBBAPO010000127.1:0-1644 GCA_040400795.1 Rhodoferax sp. | reverse complement strand
TGGGCAAGGAGGCTTTTTTCAGTGGCCCGTATCAGCGCCAGTTGCTGGCAGGTGCAGGTCACTTTCCGCAGCGCGAAGTGCCTGATGACGTGCTGGCGGCGTTGCTCCGATTTTTTGAAAAGGCTAGCTAAGCACAGGCCTTTGAAACAAGTGCTGTACCAGCGCCCGCATCCACAGGTGGGCACTGTCTTTGTCAGTGCTGCTGTGCCAGACCATGCGCACCTCATACGTCGGCGCATCGGGGATACCCCAAACCCTGAAGTCATAACGCTGGCGCAGGTTGTTGGCGTACATCGCTGGCACGATGGACAGCAAATCCGAGCTCAGAGCCAACTCAGGCAAGCCACCAAAATGCCGCGCTCGCAGGACGATACGGTCTTGCAGTTTCATGCGGGTCAGCATTTGCTCCACGCTGCCGTGAAAGGTGGCGGTTGGCGATGCGACGACAAAGGCGGCTTCGGCCAATTGCTGTTTTGTTAATGTGCGACCACTTCTGCCGCTGGCTGGCCGCCAGGTGGGTGCTGCAACCGCAACATATTGCTCTCGGAACAACAGCTCAGTGCGTATGCCCCGGTGTTTGGGCTGCAAAATGCCAATGGCCAGATCAATCTCGCGTGTCTCCAGCGCTGCGGCCACTTGGGTGGCAGCCACTGAAATATTGGCTAGGCGTGCATCGGGCGCCTGCTTGCGCAGCTCGCCTGCCAGGCCAGGTAAAAACAGCATCTCACCCAGGTCTGACAGCGACAATTGCCAGTGCATCTTGCTTAAGCCCGGGTCAAACTCTTCATGCCCGGTAACCAGGTTTTCCATGCTTGAAAGCTGCGCCATCACAGCGGGAGCCAGTTGCTCGCACAGCCGCGTGGGCTTCAGGCCTGCGGGGGCGCGCACAAACAGCTGGTCTTCAAAAAAATCTCGCAGGCGGGCCAGTGCGTTGCTGGTAGCGGGCTGCGACAGGGCCAGTGCCTTGCCTGCCAGCGTGACAGAGCCGGTGCGGTGAATGGCTACCAAAACCCGCAAAAGATTCAAATCAAGTTGGCGAAAGTTCATAAAGGCCTACTAAAAAATATCAGGGTTGCTGCTAATTATTCATCAAACCGATATGCCGCATTCAATCAATCCATTAGACGTATGCAGCCAATCTGCGTAAATTGCGGAAATGGCCGAAAGATCATTTACCAAAGAAGTCCAAACCCTGCGACTGGGTGATGGCGATGAGTTTCGCGGCGAAGGCATTTTGGCTGTTACCAAAGCGCTGTTGCAGTCCGGTGTGTCGTATGTGGCGGGCTACCAGGGCGCGCCTATTTCGCATCTGATGGATGTGTTGACCGACGCCAACGAGATCCTGCAAGAACTCGGCGTGCATTTTGAACACAGCGCGTCTGAGGCAACCGCTGCCGCTACGCTGGCCGCTTCTGTCAACTACCCACTGCGCGGCGCGGTGACGTTCAAGGCCACGGTCGGCACCAATGTGGCGTCTGACGCGTTGGCCAACCTGGCATCGGGCGGCGTGATGGGCGGCGCGATGTTGATCGTGGGCGAGGACTACGGTGAGGGCTCGAGCATCATGCAGGAGCGTTCGCATGCTTTTGCCATGAAGTCGCAGGTCTGGCTGATTGACCCGCGCCCCAATCTTGAAAGCATTGT
>JBBAPO010000126.1:0-1679 GCA_040400795.1 Rhodoferax sp. | reverse complement strand
ATCAACCTAAAACACAGGTGGCAGAATATTTTTGGAATAGATCATTGAAATCCTACACCGCCATCGCCAAGCAGTACGCCGAAGCCGTGGTTCGGGGCGACATTGCTGGGGCCAAGTGGGTGCGCCTGGCGTGCCAGCGCCAATTGGACGACCTGAAACGGTTCAAGGGCAAGGACAGCCCCTACCGGTTCAACCCAACACTGACAGACAAGACCGGTCGCAAGTTCCGCCCCGCTGACAACTTGTGTGCGTTCGTAGAAAGGCTGCCTCACGTGAAAGGGCCATTGGCTGGCCAAGCTATTGAGCTGGCGCAGTGGCAGATATTCATTCTCACCACCATCTACGGCTGGGTGAAACCCGACGGACACCGTCGCTTTCGCCGTGCCTATATCGAGGTGCCTCGTGGCAACGGCAAAGCACTGGCGGCAGACACGTTGATCGCGACAACGAGTGGATTTAAACCGATGGCCGACATTCAGATTGGCGATCAAGTATTTGATGAAAAGGGCAAGCCTTGCAACGTGACTGCAGTGACCGATATTTTGATGGGCCGACCCTGTTACCGCATGACTTTCTCCTCGGGCGAGACGCTGATTGCGGACGAGTCCCATGAGTGGCTTACCAGCGCCAGGGTCAATCAGCCTGGGACAAACGGCTGCGCCGCGTAAGCTGCGCCGCTACAAAATGCCAGCCCTGCAGATCCATCGCTCAGCCGGTGCATTGGCCTATTGCGTACGCTTGTATGGACGCGTTGTTAGGCTGGGCCGAGTGGACAAAATGAGCTATGAGCAAGCACACGCGCGATTACTGGTGCTCGCCGAGCAGGACCTGGCGCAGCATCCGTTTGGCGTGGATTCCCAAAAACGGGTGCGCACCACCGGTGAAATCTACCGGACGCAATCCTATGGCGCGCGCGGCGATAACAATCACACCGTAGATGTGGCTGGAGCCCTTGAGTTGCCCGAGACGGAGCTGGTTGTGCCGCCCTATACCTTGGGCGCTTGGCTGGGTGATGGGCATGCAGCGCAGGCGAGGCTGACCAACGCCGACGCCGATCGCGCCATCGTGGAGCACATTCGCCAAGAAGGCGTCAAGGCTGAGCGCAGGCCTCACAGTGACAAGAGTCATATCGGCACCTATTCGTTGGGATTCGATCGGAGTCAACCCGGCTGGAAGCAGCGTTCGTTAACCGCGCTGTTGCGCACGATCGGGGTGCTGGGCAACAAGCATATTCCGCAGGACTATTTATGGGCCTCGATGGCGCAGCGCCTAGCTTTGCTGCAGGGCTTGATGGATACCGACGGAACCGCTTCCAAGACCGGCCAGTGTGTCTTTGGCAATACCAACTATCGGCTGGCACACGGCGTGTTTCATTTGGTTGCCAGCCTTGGCATGAAGCCGACCTTGGTGGCCAAGCGTGCGACTTTGTACGGCAAAGACTGCGGCCCCGTTTACCTCGTCAGTTTCTTCGCCTACAAGGGCGAGCGTGAGCCGTTCAGACTGCAACGCAAGCGTGATCGGCTCAGAGAGCGTCCGCAAAGCTCGAGTCTGCAAAACACGCGCAGCATCGTGCGCGTCGAGCCCACCCTCTCGGTGCCGGTCAAATGCATTGAGGTTGACTCCCCGTCACATTTGTACCTTGCGGGAGAGTCCTTCATCCCGACGCACAACTCAGCCTT
>JBBAPO010000125.1:0-1696 GCA_040400795.1 Rhodoferax sp. | reverse complement strand
GCAGCTTCGTCCAAACGGGGTGTCGCCGGACAAGTACTTAGAAACATGGGTGTCCCCAGTCGTATGCCACAAAAGTGCTCCGCAAAACCACGTGGCCAAACAATATTAACGGCTCCGTAGCCATTTTGGCTCAAGGCGTCAAGTCACTTTGGGTCCCAGTGCGCTGGCGTTGAACGTGGTCGCCGGGGCTTGCAGCTGCTTTGGCAACGGTGGCTTGGAACTCGACGTACTCAGAGTCTTGCAGCTGCTCTTTCTGATTGGCAGGCGTTCAACTTCGTTGGTAAGGACACAGCGATCTATGAATGTGGCTGCAACTCACGTGGCTGCAATTTGAGGTTATTCGGGGTCTGTTGGGGTCGCTTTGGGGTGGGCTTGGGTTTCTTTGGGCCCCAAGCCGGCCCCAAATCGACCCCACACGACCCCGACCGGACCTCGGACAATTCAAAATTGCAGCCACATGAGTTGCAGCCACATCCATAGATCGCCGAAGGACTGCGACTGGCCATGGCTTGGCAGGCGTGGAAATTCGTGGGTGAAGACTGGGCGATCCATGGATGTGGCTGCAACTCGTGTGGCTGCAATTTGAAGTTATTCGGGGTCTTTTGGGGTCGCTTTTGGGTGGGCTTGAGGCTCTTTGGGCCCCAAGCCGGCCCCAAATCGACCCCACACGACCCCGACCGGACTTCGGACAATTCAAAATTGCAGCCATATGAGTTGTAGCCACATCCATAGATTGCTGAAGGACTGCGACTGGCCACGGCAAGAGGGTTATCGCGAGGTTGACATCCCCGCAGAGCTTCAGCGCGTGGCCCGCGAGGGATTGGGTGTGATTGGGAGAGCCACTTGGATCAGCGAGTGGTTGCGGAAGCCGCTCCTGCACATCACTACCATGTTCACCTTCATGCAGGCTCATCACCATGCGCCATGGGATGATTTGGAGCCACGCACTGCCATTGCCTTGACACAAGTCGACGAGCTGCTGCGGCAACAGACTGCGAGCGAAGTTCCGCCGCTGCCGGAGGAGGCAGTGGAGCGGTTGAAGGTGCTGCAGCGGCATGCGCAAGATGTGGTGATCCTGGCTCACAGCCGGTTCATCAACCAAGCGATCTTGCGGGGCAAGGGCATCCCGATGGAGTTGCTCGATCGCTTGGAGGCGTCGTTCGGGGAAACGGCTATCGCCGACGACGCATTGTATTCACGCCTTGGCAATTCGAAATACCAAGCCTTCACGAAAGGTGATCGCTTTGGCGACCGAAAGCAACGCCATCGGGGAATCGGCGGGCGGCTGGCGGCTGTGCGGGCCTCACTCGTGGAGGACTTGGGCGAGCCATGCCACATCCACTTGCCGGAGGACCGCACGACCGGCACAGCTCTCTCAAACATAGGGCATGCCATCCAGGCCGGCGCACCGGCGGCGAGCTCTGCGGCGGCGGCGGCGAACTCTTCGGCGGGGAGCTTCTCGGCAGCGAGCTCTTGGGCGGCGGTGCCGGGGGCTGCCAGCAGCGCGGCCTGGAAAGTCGAACAGGTGCTCCAGAAGCACCGCGTCAGCTACAGCATGGCGCTCATCGACGACATCGTGATGTCCCTGAGCTGAGCGCAGCCATCCGTGCCTTCGGGATTCAGGCCGCCACCGTGCATTCCGGAGGCACCCTATTGATTTTGCATGGCAGGCTAGGGGTGACAGTCAAGTTGAAGG
>JBBAPO010000124.1:0-1710 GCA_040400795.1 Rhodoferax sp. | reverse complement strand
CACGCAGCACCATACTCAGCGTAACTTTGGGCAATATCAGCAGGAATGAAGTCGGCGCGCAAAACGCCTTTGGAGGGGCTGGCCTTTTTGACTTCTGCAATCACGGCGGGCTTGCCCGCAGCAATTTTGCTTTGCAGCGCAGCCACAAAGTCGCGGGTGAGCACGCGAGACTCCGCATCAGCACGCATGGCAGAGATTGGTTTTTGTTGCATCAAGGCGGCGACTTCGCCCTGCTTGACGTTGATGATTTTTTGAAGAATATCAGACATGGCATACATTATCGCAGCGCAAAAAACCATAAAAAAGCCCACTGCACAGGCAGTGGGCTTTTGAGACAGCCTGCGAATTGCTCCGCAAGTCAGTGCATTGGGCCGTCAGGCGGCTTTCAGATCCGGGTAACGCACGTGCTCAATAAGCTCCAGCGTCTTTTTGTCGGGTCCAGGTGTCACTAGGCTGACCAGCACCACCAGTGCAAAGCCAACCGGTACGCCAAACACCCCTGCCGACATAGGCGCAATGCCGAACCACAACTCAATTGGCTTGGTGACATCAAACACGCCACGCAGCCAGACCTGGTTGCTCACCATGTAGTAAATGGTGATGCCCAAGCCGCCGATCATGCCGGCTGCCGCACCCCATTTGGACGCGCCCTTCCAGAAGATGCCCAGCACCAGAACCGGGAAGAATGCCGCCACTGCGAATGAAAACGCCGCAGACACGAGGAACAAAATGTCCGCCGGTTTTTGCGCCGCCACATAAGCCGCTGCCAACGCCACCACCAGCAACAGTACTTTGGAGATCGTTACGCGGCGCGAGGTCGGTGCATTGGGGTCGATCATTTTGTAGTACACGTCATGCGACAGCGCATTGGCAATCGTCAACAGCAGGCCGTCCGCGGTTGACAGCGCTGCAGCCAGTCCGCCAGCAGCCACCAGGCCAGAGATCACGTAAGGCAAGCCACCAATTTCAGGCGTAGCGAGAACCACGATGTCGCCACCGATGCGGATTTCACCCAACTGCAAAATACCGTCCTTGTTGATGTCTATGACGCTCAACAGCGTTGGGTCAACCTTGGCCCATTGCGCAATCCATACTGGTAGCTTGGTGAATTCAGTGCCCACAAGGACGTTAAAGACCTCGTATTTCACCAGTACAGCCAGCGCGGGTGCCGTGAAGTACAGCAGGAAAATAAAGAACAGGGACCAGGTCACCGATTCACGCGCCTGCTTGACGCTTGGCGTGGTGTAGTAGGCATCAGGATGTGCGGCAGCGCAGCTGTACCCACCATCAGGCAAAAGATCAATACCAAAAAGTTGCGCCGGGAAGTGTCGTAAGCCGCAACGGCCTTGGCATCGCCGTTCGGGTCACCTGCAAATTGCTGGGCATGACGCGGCATGCCGCCCAATGGCGCGGTTCGCGCTTGTGCTGCAGCTCTGGCGGCGGTGTAAGCCTTGGTCGCCGCGGCGGCGTCTTTGGGCATGGCTGCAAGCGTCTTCTCGGCCGCGGCAAGGTCCGCTGCACCTGCGTTGGCCGCTTTCAGGTCAGCCACCTTCTTGGTCGCTTCGGCCTGATCGGCAGCCATCGCGGCTGGGACGTCCTTGAGCTTGGCGTCAATGTCGGATACCCACTTTTTGTAAATCTCGATCAATTCGAGCTCTTTCGGGTCTTTGAGCAGCACCGCTTCGCGGGCTGTGACCTTTTCAAGCTGAT
>JBBAPO010000123.1:0-1755 GCA_040400795.1 Rhodoferax sp. | reverse complement strand
ATCATTTCAACGTGGTAAGTTGGCATGTTTTTCCTTCAAATAAATGGGGTGTTGGATGACGGGGATGGGTTGGATAGAACATGATAATAGTTCGGTGCAAAACTTTTCTCACTTGCCCACGCTTGCGGGCAGAGCCTACCGCTGCCAATGCGGTAAGCCGGTTTTTTTCAGAAACAGCAAATGTCTTGCCTGCGGCACACCGCTGGGCTACGACAGTTCGGTGGCCACACTGATCTCACTGATGCCTGGACCAGATGCCGATACCTGGGTGGCGTGGCAACCAGAGCCAAGCGATGAACCGGCAAACAATGCCCAAGCCTACACAAGATGTAGCAATCTGGCCACGCCCGCTGCCTGTAATTGGCTGGTACCCGTAGCCGTCGAGCAAGGGAGTCAATGGCTGTGCCAAGCCTGCCGCTTGAACCGCACCATTCCTGACTTGAACGACCCCGCTCACCCCGACAATGGCGTGCTTTGGGGGCGCATTGAGCTGGCCAAACGCAGGCTGTTTTCAAGCTTGCTGGCCCTTAGCTTGCCGGTTGCATCACTGACAGAAGACCCGGTACGCGGCATTTCGTTTGACTTGCTGCGCTCACCCGACGGCGGCCGACCGGTAATGACCGGGCACAAGGCGGGCTTGATCACTTTGAATTTGCAAGAAGCCGACGATACCGTGCGCGAGGCTGTGCGCAGCGCCATGCGCGAGCCCTACCGCACGCTGCTGGGCCACTTCAGGCATGAAATCGGCCACTACTACTGGGACAGGCTGGTACACGGTACGGTTTGGATGGACGGCTTTCGCCAGTTGTTTGGTGACGAAACACAAAACTACGCCGCCCGCCTGCAAAAGAATTACCTTGAAGGCCTGCCCTACCGGTGGTGGCTGCATTACGTCAGCGCCTACGCCAGCACCCACCCTTGGGAAGACTGGGCCGAGTGTTGGGCGCACTACCTGCACATGCGCGACACCATTGACACGGCGGTCAGCCTGGGCCTGGCCACCGACAGCGCGCACCTGGAGTTCACCGCCTTCACCATCGACGCGCTGTACCAGCCCGACCACCCCAAGGCGCAAATTTTTCTGGACTTTTTAAACCACTGGACACGACTGACAACCCTGCTCAATGAAATGTCGCGCAGCATGGGGCAGCCCGATTTTTACCCCTTTGTGTTGCCGCACGCGGTGGTTGCCAAGTTGCACTTCATTGATTTACTGGTGACATCAGGCAGTTGGCTGCAGCACGCTGGTACGCCAGTGACTGAACAGGTAGAGTTGCAGAATCTGTCACAAAGCCAGTGGTAATTTGCTACATTATTAATAGCTTTATACGTAAATATTTGTTGGACTTTAGCTCACATTTACTAGAAATAGTAGCGTGAATGCCAGGGGCGTTACAGGCTTGTGGCCTGCAAAATCCAGGGCGTTGCCAGTACGGACAGCAAGCGAATCATCGTGGCCTCGCGCGACAACTAACGCTAAAAGCCTGACGATACCTGATGTCTGTACCGTTTTGACACCACTACAGCAGCCTTAACAATTTACGCGCCGGGTCAATCTCAACTATCGCCCCGTTTTCCACCCAAACCGTGATGTCCTCGTCAAACCCGGCCAGCATGGTCATGCCACTGAAAGCGGCACCCTGTACCAAAATCGGGTTGACGGTGTTGAACACAATCGCCAAAGGTATTTTTTGCCGCGAGGCCAGTTCACGCAGCTCGTACAGGCTCAATTGCGGCGCAGAAAAAACCACCACA
>JBBAPO010000122.1:0-1766 GCA_040400795.1 Rhodoferax sp. | reverse complement strand
CTCATGCAACTTGAGCAAAAGGAAGACCTGGCGCAATTCAAACTCAAAAATGCCAAGGCCAGCATCCAGGAGCGCCAAAAGCGTGGCCTTACCTGGTACCCCGTCATCATCACCAAAGAAGACATCGGGTTTGGCGGCAAAGTGGTGCTTGAGCTGGAGCGACCTGCCGGTCAGCAGAACCTGCACTTGTTCCAGGTGGGCAGCAATGCTTCGCTGTTTGGTAACGCGCCGAGCCACTCGCCCCTGGAGCCGCCCACGCTCAATGGCGTGATCACCAGCGTGCGGCGCAACAAGCTGCTGCTGGCCACCACCAAGGAAGACCTGCCCGACTGGGTACTCGAAGGCGGCAAGCTGGGAGGCGGTAAGCTGGGCGTTGACCTCACCTTCGACGAGGTGAGTTACCGCGAGATGGACCGCGCACTGAACGATGTGATGCGCGCCCGTGGGGACCGGCTGGCCGAACTGCGCGACGTGCTGCTGGGCGGCCGACAGGCGCGCTTTCGCTCACCCAAGACCGACGACCTGTTCTACCCCAGCCCGCTCAACGAGTCGCAGCTGGCGGCCGTGCGCCATATGATGGCGGCCCAGGACGTGGCCATCATCCACGGCCCGCCCGGAACTGGTAAAACCACCACGCTGGTGCAGGCCATCCTGGAAACCATCCGGCGTGAGCGGCGCGTACTGGTGTGCGCACCCTCGAATACAGCCGTGGACCTGCTCACTGAAAAGCTGGCCGAGCGGGGTGTCAACGTCATCCGCATGGGTAACCCCAGCCGCGTATCCAGCCTGCTGCTAGAGCACACCCTCGATGCCCAGGTGTTGGCCCATCCGAGCTATAGCAAGATGCGCGCGATGCGCCAAACCGCCGATCAGTTCCGCCATACTGCTAGCGAACTTGCGAGCAAACATGCCCGCGATTTTGGCTTCGAAGGGCGGGAACAGCGCCGGATGCTGAAGGAAGAAGCGCGGATACTTTGTCAAGCAGCTGACGATTTAGAGCGCTTCATCACCGAGGACGTGCTCGAATCGGTGCAGGTCATCACCTGCACGCTGGTGGGCGCCAGCAACCGCAACATCCGTTACCTGACCTTTGAGACCGTCTTCATCGACGAAGCCGCGCAGGCCTTAGAACCTGGCTGCTGGATTCCGATTGCCAAGGGCGAACGCGTGATCTTGGCTGGCGACCACCACCAGCTGCCGCCCACAGTTAAAAGCGAAAAGGCTGCTAGAGACGGCCTGCGCGAAACCCTGTTCGAGAAGTGCATCAAGCGCCAGCCGGCCACGGGGCGCATGCTCACTATGCAGTACCGCATGCACGAGCAAATCATGACGTTCAGCTCCGAGCAGTTCTACGGCGGCCAATTAGAGGCGCACCAGAGCGTTCGACACGCTGGCCTGAGTGCCTACAGCCTGAGTTTCATGCCCGACCTGCCTGTCGAATTCCTCGACACGGCCGGCTTGGGCTACCTCGAAATCACCATTCCTGAAAGTCGCTCCACTGCCAACCCCGAAGAAGCGGATTTACTGCTCAAGCGACTGGCCCAACTGCTGGAGCCCCATATCCATTGCAGCCAGGCCGAGCACGATCAGGACCTGCTCAGCATTGGCGTGATTGCTCCCTACCGCGCCCAAATCAACTATTTGAAAGACGCTATCGAGCAAAACGACGACCTCAACAGCCTACTACAGCAGCGTATGCTCAGCGTGGGCACCGTCGATTCGTTTCAGGGCCAGGAGCGCGACATCATTGCCATTTCACTGACGCG
>JBBAPO010000121.1:0-1798 GCA_040400795.1 Rhodoferax sp. | reverse complement strand
GCCGCCGCACGCAAAGTGCTGAAGAATAACAACTGCGATGTGCTCAAGTCAACTGAGCCGCACCTCAGTCTACCCACCTTCAGCCTGACGCTGAGGATGCCTATGGTTCCGGCACGTTAAGGAGTTTTTCCTAGGGACGCGCGGATTTATTCACTTGGAATGGTGGCGCCTGGATTGGGATGGGCTACAAGGCGGTTTTTGCGGCAAATATCGGGAATATTTGCAAGAAAACCAACGCAGTAGACCGCCCAAGCCAGGTGATCACGAACCGCGCTGAATAAATCCGCGCTTTCCTAGTCATAGTGTCGACTCACTTGTCCTGTCGGGTGTAAGCAACCTAGCCGATTTAAGCGGCTGTTTTTTTAGCTGCCAGCACGGCCAATCGCAGGTAATCAAGGCGGTCGTTGCCAAAGTACATGTCATCGCCAACAAAAAAGCTGGGCACACCAAAGGCGCCCCGTCCAATCGCTTCATCGGTGTTGGCTTTCAGCGCTTGCTTGATATGTGGCTGGGTAATTCCTTCAGCAAACGCGTCTGCATCAATGCCCACGCTTTGGCAAATGTTTGCCAGTATGTGGTCTTGCGATATGTCTTGCTGCTGAGTGAAGTAAGCGCCGAAAGTAGCTTCTATAAAAGCCAGCACATGCGCTTGCGATGGCGCATCTTGTGCCAGCCAGATACAGCCGCGCATGGCTTTGACGCTGTTTACTGGAAACACCTTGGGCGGGAAAACTATGCTGAGTCCGGTATGCCGAGCGCAGTCCTGCAGGTCTTTCAACACATAACGGTTGCGGGGAGAATTAGCATCTTCTCGGGAAGCGTACATGCGCTGGTTGACGGTGTTGAAAATGCCTCCCACCAGTACAGGCCGCCAGTTGATCGCTACCTTCAGCTCTGCGGCTATACGCTGTAGGTTGCGAAAAGCCAGGTAAGTCCAGGGGCTGGACACGTCAAAGTAAAAGTCAACCATTTTTATGCGCCCCGGTTTGAATACTGGCAGACGTCTGGCCAAACAGGGCCTTGCGTGCGTCTTCTGTCAAAACGGGTGCGCGCAGCTCTTTGCCTACATCCAGTCCGCGCTTGACGGCAGGCCTTTCAAACAGCGCGTTGTACCAGCGCTCGACATGGGTAAATTTAGCCAGATCAACCTGCTGTGCCTTATGCGTGCGCACCCATGAGAAAACCGCCATGTCGGCAATTGAATAGTCGCTGCCCGCCACGTAGGCTTTGGTTGCGCCCAACTGGGTGTTGAGCACGCCATACAGGCGGTCTACCTCCTTGCCATAACGGTCGATGGCATAAGGGATTTTTTCAGGCGCGTAGAGCAGAAAGTGCCCGTTCTGCCCAGCCATCGGCCCCAGGCCACCCATTTGCCACATCAGCCATTGCAACACCTGGTAGCGGCCACGCAAGTCGGTGGGCATGAAGCGCCCGGTCTTTTCAGCCAGGTACTGCAAAATTGCGCCGCTTTCAAATACAGCGATTGGCGCACCGCCACCCGTCGGGGCGTGGTCAACAATTGCGGGCATGCGGTTGTTGGGGCTCAGGGCCAGAAAGCTGGGGGCAAACTGTTCGCCCTTACCAATATTGACGGGGGTGACGTTGTAAGGCAGGCCGCACTCTTCCAGCATGATGGAAATCTTCCATCCGTTGGGTGTGGGCCAGTAGTGAAGCTTAATCATGGGTTTTTCTCATGGTGTTGAATACGGTGTTCACACCATGTTAACGAAAGACCGACACGTGGGGGCGTCTATTCCAGGTCTTGCATCGCCAGCAAGTGGTAGCGCTGGCCGTATGA
>JBBAPO010000120.1:0-1802 GCA_040400795.1 Rhodoferax sp. | reverse complement strand
CGAGTGCCTCCTAAGCGCTAGATACAGGTTCGATTCCTGTTGGTGGTACCAAATTTACTATTTTATTTGTAGCTTCTAACGCCCGATTTTATTGGCTTTTAGGCCTTAAAGCCTCAAAATCAGCCTCCCCAGCCATCCCCAAACGCCTGAACCTGTTCCAGCACCAGCTCAACGGCCGAGTGAACTCGTTGTACAGGTGGGCGCAAATGTCGCGGCTCATGGCCACCACCATCGCCTTGCCGGTTTGCGCTTTATTGCGCTCTTCAAAGTGCGCCGTAGCCTACGTCGGCCAGCCAGCCCAAGGCTTCTTGTTCGAGTTGGTCTTCGGTCACTCATCACCTCCAAGGTTTTTACATGAGCACCGCATCATGTAAAAAATAGCAGGTTTTTTTAACATGATGGAGTCAATCTGCCATCAGCTCAATATATGACTGGTAACTGTAGCTGCGATTTTGCTTTTGCCCTGTCAATTCAACCGCAATGCCCAGACCTTCCAGCACCCTCACCGCAGCATTGGCTGTTGGAAAGCTCACGCCCAACTTGTTACGCACCTGCTCTACAGTAAACCGCGGCATCATCGGCAGCATTTCAAACAGCCGGTAGCTGGCAGGGCCGGCTTTGGGTGAACCCAGCAGGCGGCGGCGGTCAGTGCTGACCAAGCTGGCAATGGCCACAATGCCGCGCTCGGCATCGCTTGCAGCAACCGTCACGCCTTCCAAAAAAAATGTCACCCAGCCTTCCCAGTCGCCCTCAGTACGCACATTCGACAAGCGCCGGTAATATTCAGACTGGTATTGCTTTAGGTAGCCGCTCAGGTACATCAACGGCTCGGGCAACAAACCAAAATGCTCGAGCATCGCGGCAATCAGCAAGCGGCCAATTCGGCCATTGCCGTCCAGATAAGGGTGAATGGTTTCAAACTGCACATGCACCAGCGCGATCTTGACCAGCGGCGGCAAGGTTGATGGCGCATGAATGAACTGCTCCATGTCGCCCAACAGCGCGCCAACCCGCTCTGGCGGCGGTGGCACAAAAACCGCCTTGCCGGGCCGGGTACCGCCTATCCAGTTTTGCGAGCGGCGCAACTCACCCGGCTGCTTGCCAGCACCACGTACCCCGTCCATCAACAGGCGGTGCGCATCACTGAGCAGCCGCACACTGATGGGCAAGCCAGCCGAATCGCGCAGGTGGCCTTGCACCAGCTTGAAGGCGCGCAGGTAGTTGGTGACCTCTTCCACATCATCGGTATTGCTGACTACAAAACCCGCTTCGCTGTCAAAAAGGTCAACCAGCGTGGCCTGCGTGCCCTCGATTTGGGAAGTCAGCAGCGCTTCTTTGCGAACGGCGCTGTAAAGCAGCCAGTCCACCGAAGGGACCAGCCCAGACACACCAGACAAGCGGGCCAGCGCCAGCTCTGCCACGCGATTGACCTCAACAAAAGATTCAGGTGCCAGCGCAGGCTTCTTCGGCGGCAACGCATGCGGCACAAACGCCTGAACGAATTCGCCCATCGTTGTGGTGGTGACGTAGCTGCCAGTGTTGCGCATGGTGTTAAAGGGTTCTTAAATAGACAGAAATCTAATTAAAACATTCTTTAATATAAAACGCTACTGTTAAAGAAACTTTGTATATGCGTGCAAGTGAGTAGATCACGTTAGCAAAGCGTAACCCGACATCCCTGGCTATCGCATCAGTAGGGTTACGCCCTGAGGGCTAACCCGGCCTACAGACTGCCATCAGCCTCCAGCTCAGGCGCTGCTTGCTAACCGCAGCATGGCGCGGTAGCTGGGTTGCACTTCCAT
>JBBAPO010000119.1:0-1809 GCA_040400795.1 Rhodoferax sp. | reverse complement strand
TCACAAAACTCACCACCTTGATGGCCAATACGGGGAACACGCAGGGCATCAAATTTAAAATCATACCGCCGACCAAGGCGCCCAACAGGGCTAGCCAAAAAGTCATGGACACCGCTGATGTTTGCAAAGGCGCTACGCCGCTGGTGGCGTTGGCTTTAAGGGCTGCTTCTAGCGCTGGCGGCACTTGCGCAGCGACTGCCACAGCAGGCCATGGCCCTTTGACAGGTACCTCAATCCGGTAAGAAAGCTTTTCAAAAGCCACCACAATGGGCATGACGGTGGGGCTTTCAGTGCGCTGGCCAGACAGTGGGATGTGCGCTGACCACAGATTGCCCTGCCAGCTTTGCGTCCACTGGGCGGCGGGCTCAATGACGCTGCCAGTTTCAGGGAAAAACGCCAGGGTTTTGCCCGTCAGGCTAGCGGGCAGGCTGCTCAAGGCGACTTGGATGGCTTTGCCGCTGACCTCAATTTGGCTTGAACCAACAGCCAAGGGCTTGGGCGCAGCATCAAATGCGGCCTGAAACAAACTTCCCTGCAGCGCGGTTGAGCTTTTCACCGGAATGCTCAAAGTGAAATCGCCTTCTTGCGGAATACATTCTTTCTTGCACACCAACCAGGCTGCTTTGACTTTGATGTCCAGTTGCGTGCCGTTAAAGTCTTCTGCTACTGTCAACGGCACGGGCAGCAACACGGTATTTTCATAACCGTAATTGACCAGCGTACCAATGGGAATCTTGACGGGTGTGGGCCAGGCAATCTCGCCAGCCGTGATGCCAGCCGGTAATTGCCACTCCAGAACCGTGGGCAGGCCAGAATCGCCCGAGTTTTTCCAGTAGGTGTGCCAATCCGGCTGGTGGGCTATTTGCAGGCCCACCCACACCGGTTTGCCAGGCTCCACACCTTGCGGCGCCCAAGCCATCAGCTCGGCACGGACTTGATCGGTCGTAACAACCGTACTCGCCGCAGGCTTTTTATTGAAGTTAATTTGAGCTATAGCTCCCTGAAATAGGGTGCAAGCAGCTATAAAAAGCAGAGCATTTTTGAGGGTTCGAAAGTTCATTGTTTGGGTGTGAGCTGGTGTCTGGGGCAATAGTTCCGGCAGTTTTTTCAGCTTCGTCTGATGTGACCAGGCTGCAACACCGTTAAAAATGCCAAACTCAGATAATAAGTTCATGCTAAGCCCTGCCAGCGCCATTGTTATTGCGACCCTGAATGCCAAATACATTCATGCATCCTTGGGGCTGCGCTACCTATTGGCCAATATGGACGTGCATGGCGGGGCTGGGTTGAAGGCGCAAACACAGCTGCGCGAGTTTGTCATTGCGCAGCCGCCTTTGCAGATTGCCGAGCAGCTTTTGGCGCTGAACCCCCGAGTCATTGGCTTTGGGGTTTACATCTGGAATGTGGTCGAAACCACGCAACTCGTGCGCTTGCTCAAAGCCATGCGGCCAGACATCAAGATAGTGTTGGGTGGGCCAGAAGTCAGCTTTGAAACCGAGACCCAAGAGATTTGCCGCCTGGCTGACTACGTTGTGACCGGCTGGGGCGATGTGAGCTTTCCAAAGCTTTGCCGGGCCTTGCTGGATGGCCCGAAACCGCTGATGAAAGTGATTGCTGGTGAGCAACCTGCGCTTGAGGCGATTGCGCTGCCTTACAACGAGTACACCAGCGAAGACCTGGCCAATCGGCTGCTGTATGTAGAGGCGTCGCGCGGTTGCCCTTTTAAATGTGAATTTTGTTTAAGCTCGCTCGATAAAACCGCCTGGGCTTTTGACCTGGACGCCTTTATGACCGAGATGGACACGCTGC
>JBBAPO010000118.1:0-1834 GCA_040400795.1 Rhodoferax sp. | reverse complement strand
CCTCGGCGGCGCGTCGACCCACGTCACTGGTTTTTTGATCGGCTGTTAAGCCGGCCTGCGCTGCCCGCGCCATGCAGCCATCGGCCTTAGCCTGTGCCTCGTCTACGCGCGCCTGGGTGGCTTTGGGGGCAAGCAGCGGTTGGGCTGATGCGCTGTGAGGCCAGTTCGCAGCGCATCCCAGGATCGCAAATTGCGCGCGGCAAAGCAACGGTCGTCCCGATGTGGTTAAAAGTCGCTGTTTCATTTGTCAAGTCTGCCTTCAGTAAGCTGCATCAAATTTAGCAATGCAGTTTATCGCTGGTAAACATACCGCAGACCGCATGCATGCCCATTTTTAGCTTCTTGAGACGTTCACCGCCTGGGTGACAAGCTTATGCAGCCTATACCACCACGCCCAACGCATCCAGCGGCATGGCTAGTCCTTGTGGTCAACAGCCCGCTGCGTCGTCTCGCCTGGCTGAGCGCGCCGGGTGCAGCACACTCGGGCATATCCAACTGCTTTTTCAGGCTAAATTGCTCGTTTTGGGTTTAAAAGGTAAAATAGTATCAATCTTGTAGTCGTATTTTTTCAGGAATTTTCATGTCTCACCCCACTGATCACGCCGCCACTCCCACAGCTACTGCACCAGAGGCAGATGTGGTTGCGTCCATCGCCCACGTAGCGCCCATTATTTTGCCCCTCGTGGGTGGCGTTTTGATGTTCTTGCTGGCGTTTATTGCCGTATTTTTGGCTTAAAGCCCGCTAGAAGCGCAAAAAGCTCTAGATGGCGCATTTCCCCCATTCTGGCTGGTGCACTTAAACCCCGGCCCATCCAGGACGGTACCGTTCTGGCAGGAGCCCATGTGTTCAACCTCCAGCCTGATGATGTGGCTACCAGCCGATACAAGCCTGGTAGCCTCAAGGCTGCGACGGGTTTCTGTGCGTGGCAGGTCCCAGCGACCTAAACCAATCCGCAAGCACTGTAGCGCGCGTTCAGCGCTTTGCCTGAGTCTCAAGACCAGCTCTGGTATAGCCGTTACCTATTGATCCGGACTTATCAAATATGAACCGATCGCCCTGAGCCTGTTAAAGGGTTGGCAGCGGCCTCGACAAAGTCTGTCCTGGGCACGTCGAAGGGCTCAGCCCTAACGGAAGTTAAGACTTTATCGGTCCGGAGCATCAGTCTAGGCTATGCAGTTGTCCTTGGTCGCTTGACGGGCGCAGCAGGGTTCAGCGAGCTGCTGTTAAGCAGTCAGGCTGCGCAGCACTGAAAACTGGCGTTTGACCTGCCACTTGGGGTGGCCGCGCTCAGGGCGGCGCGGCACAGCCAAGCGACTTGCCGGCTAAAGTTAAAGTCTCGCATAAGCTCATGCATATTTTGCATAACTTTTGCCTGTCACCGTCAGCTAAGCGTATTGCCAGCTTCTTAGAATAGTCACAGTTGTGTCATATTCTTGGAGCTTTATTTGATGAACCATCCTGCTATGCAAGGGCTGAACCTGAACCCCCCCAGCTATGTTAAAAATGCAAAACTGGTGGCTTGGGTCGCCGACATGGCGGCCCTCTGCAAGCCGGATTCGATTTACTGGTGTGACGGCAGCGATGCTGAATACCAGCGCCTGTGCCAGCAGTTAGTGGACGCAGGGACTTTTAAAAAACTCAACCCCGTCAAACGTCCGAACAGCTTTTTGGCTTGTAGCGACCCCACCGACGTGGCCCGGGTTGAAGACCGCACCTACATTTGCTCTGCTAAAAAAGAAGACGCAGGCCCTACCAACAACTGGACGGCGCCTGCTGAAATGCGCGCCACGCTTGAGCCCTTGTTTGACGGCTGTATGCAAGGCCGCACCATGT
>JBBAPO010000117.1:0-1898 GCA_040400795.1 Rhodoferax sp. | reverse complement strand
CACCTGCCAGAAAGTTGGTGCTGATGCTGATGCTGCCACCGGTGATTTGGGTGTCATCTGCATCGGTGACCGTCAGCGTCGAAGATACAGCAGTAGCGCCCGCATTCTCGGTGTAGGCCAGCGCACCCACTGCGGGTGTGATCACCGGGGCGTCTTGCTGCGGTGTCAGGCTGATGGTGCTGGTGACACCAACGCTGGTGGCAGCGCCAGCCGAGTCAGAGTTGGCATCTGTCACCGCCCAGGTGATGTTGCGGCTGGTACGCGTGTTGTTGAAGGTGGGGTCGTCCGATGTGCTGCGGTACGTGACCGTGCGCAAAATCTCTTGGTACTGCGCCAATGAGGCGGTGCCGCTCAGGGCTAATACCCCGAACTTTCCTTGAAACCCGGTAGATGGGGTGTAGCTTCCGTTGATGCCGTGCAATGTGGCGACACTGAGCGTATCTCCCGTGACCACGAAGTTAATTGTCACCGTGGCGCCGGCCATCTGTGTGTCGTCAGCATCTGACACGACTGATACCGTCGCGTCTAGCGCCTGCGCTATATCGCCCTCTGTGTACGCCAAGGTGCCGCCGGCCGTCATCACGGGTTTGTCTTGCGCCGGGGTGATGGTCAGGCTGCTGGTTTTGTCAGTGCTGGACTGCGGGCCCGCAGCGTCAGAGTTTGCATCCGTTACCGCCCAATGCAGCGTACGCGTTGTCGCTGTCGCATTGACCGTCGGGTCGTCGCTGGTGGAGCTGAAGGTGATCGAGGCCAGCGCCGTCTGGTACTGCGCCAGTGTTGCTGCGCCATTCAGGCTCAATATGCCCGTGCCGCTCACGTAGCTGCCGGTGATGCCATTCTGGTCACTGAAGTTGAGCGTATCACCACTTGTGAAGCCCGTACCTATGCTCACCACCGCAGAAACCATCTGCGTGTCGTCTACATCGCCCACTGTAATGCCGCTGAACAGGACTGCTGCCGTGCCTTGTTCGGTGTAACTGGCTGCGCCCGTGCCGGTGAGTGTGGGCGCGTCGTTGACGGCCGTGATGTTGATGGTGCTGGTCACACCAACGCTGGTGGCAGCGCCGGCCGAGTCAGAGTTGGCATCTGTCACCGCCCAGGTGATGCTGCGGTTGGTGCGTGTGTTGTTGACGGTGGGGTCGTCCGATGTGCTGTGGTACGTGACCGTGCGCAAAATCTCTTGGTACTGCGCCAGTGTGGCGGTGCCGCTCAAGGCCAGTACCCCGGTACCTGCGGTGTAACTTCCGCTGATGCCATGCAAGGTGGCAACACTGAGCGTATCTCCCGTGACCACGCTGGCAATTGTCACTGTGGCGCTGGCCATCTGCGTGTCGTCAGCATCTGACACGACTGATACTGTCGCGTCTAGCGCCTGCGCGGTATCGCCCTCTGTGTAGGCCAGGGTGCCGCCGGCCGTCATCACCGGCTTGTCTTGCGCCGGGGTGATGGTCAGGCTGCTGGTTTTGTCAATGCTCGACTGCGGGCCCGCACCGTCAGAGTTGGCATCCGTTACCGTCCAATGCAGCGTACGCGTTGTCGCTGTCGCATTGACAGTCGGGTCGTCGCTGGTGGAACTGAAGGTGATCGAGGCCAGCGCCGTCTGGTACTGTGCCCGCGTGGCTGTGCCACTCAGGCTCAATATGCCCGTTCCGCTCACGTAGCTGCCAGTTATGCCATTCTGTGTACTGAAGTTGAGCATGTCACCACTTGTGAAGCCCGTACCTATGCTCACCACCGCAGAAACCATCTGCGTGTCGTCTACATCGCCCACTGTAATTCCGCTGAACAGGACTGCTGCAGTGCCTTGTTCTGTGTAACTGGCTGTGCCCGTGCCGGTGAGTGTGGGTGCGTCATTAACGGCTGTGATGTTAATGATGCTGGTGACGGTGTTGCTGCTG
>JBBAPO010000116.1:0-1901 GCA_040400795.1 Rhodoferax sp. | reverse complement strand
ACCCAATGGCGCGCTGATCGTCTGCGAAGGCTTCGCCACTGGCGCAAGCATCCATGAATGCACTGGCCACGCCGTCGCTGTTGCTTTCAATGCCGGAAATCTTGAGGCGGTCGCCGTGGCACTGCGCAGCAAGTACCCCACTCTCAAAATCATCATCGCCGCAGACGACGACCACCAGACCCCCGGCAACCCTGGAATGACGAAAGCCACGGCAGCGGCACAAACAACGGGTGCCACCCTAGCGGTGCCCGTGTTCAAGGCGGTGGCAGTGTGAACAACATGACTGACTTCAACGACTTGCACATATTGGCGGGGCCAGACGCAGTAAAGGAGTGCATTGCCAACGCTATCAATTCAGTAGCTGCTACCGCACATTCCACGGGGGCTAGAGGCATAAATGATGTATGGCCTGACCCAACACCACTGCCTAATGCCCTACCGCCAGTGCAGCCCTTTGATGCAGAGTTGTTGCCCGTGGCTTTGCGGGCCTGGGTGATGGACATTGCCCACTTGATGCAGTGCCCGCCAGACTTTCCCGCCGTCGGCGCAATTGCGGCGCTGTCGAGCCTGATCGGCGCACGCCACGTCATCCAGCCAAAAGCACGGGTTGACTGGCAGGTGGTGCCGAATCTGTGGGCGCTGATCGTAGGCAGGCCCGGCGTGATGAAGTCCCCCGCGCTGGGTGAAGTGATGCGGCCCTTGAACCGGTTGGAGGCTAATGAGCGGGAGTTGTGGCAGGCCGCGCATGACTCATGGGAGCTTGATTGCAAGGTGTCCGCCATGCAGGATGATGCCAACGAGAAGAAAGCCAAAGGCCATGCAGCCAAGGGCGACACGGCAGCAGCACGGCAGTTGCTTGAACCCGGTGATACCCCGCCAGAACCCATTGCGCGCAGTTACATCGAAAACGATGCCACGGTCGAAAAACTGGGTGAAGTTTTGCAAGAAAACCCGTGGGGCTTGTTGGCATACCGCGATGAACTCTACAGCCTGTTGACCTCGTTGGACAAGCCCGGCCAAGAAGGCTCCAGAGGCTTTTATCTGCAAGGCTATGACGGCAATCAGGGCTACAAATTTTCCCGAATCATCCGTGGCACCACTTACATTCCTCGCGTCTGTATGGCCATGCTGGGCGGCACCCAGCCGGGCAAGATTCAGCAGTATGTGCGTGATGCAGTCGCTGGTGGCAGTGGTGACGACGGCTTGTTGCAGCGCTTTGGCTTGACAGTGTGGCCTGACATTGCAGGCGAGTTCAAATACGTTGACCAGTGGCCTGACACACCAGCAAAGCAGACTGCCTGGGCGGTATTTGAACGACTGGCACAGTTGCAGCCTGCCACCGATACCGAGGCCGTCATCTGGCGCTTCAGCCCCGAGGCGCAAGCCTTGTTCATTGAATGGATCGTGCCGTTCGAGAACGAGATTCGCGGCGAAGAGCTGCACCCGGCGATGGTGTCCCACCTGGCCAAGTACCGCAAACTTATCCCGGCGCTGGCACTGATCTTTGCCTTGATTGACACACCGGACAGCGGTGGCATCGTCCACGAAACGGAGCTGGTTCGGGCGCTGGCGATGGGCGACTATCTGCGCAGCCATGCCAACCGCTTGTATGCAGCGGCGGTGATCCCCGAAACCACCAACGCGGCAACGCTCCTGGCCAAGATAAAAAACGGAAAGCTGGCTGATCGTGATGGCGTACTGCTGGACAGCTTCACGCCACGGCAGGTTTACCAGAAACATTGGGCCGGACTCGACACGCCGGGCGCGGTGCGCAAGGCCGCCGACGTGCTGGTGGATTTTGACTTTCTGCGCCCGGACTTAGTGCAGAGCAGTGACGCATTGGGCAGGGGCCGACCCAGTGACCGCTATTTGATCAACCCGGCAGTATTCAAAGGCGGTGC
>JBBAPO010000115.1:0-1902 GCA_040400795.1 Rhodoferax sp. | reverse complement strand
TCGTTGTCCCGCCTTGCTGAACGCGCCGAGCCGGGCACACTCGGGCGCATCCAACTGCTTTTTTAGGATAATATGGTCACCCATATTTATTAACCTGTGCAGCCATGAAAACAACTATTGAAGTGTCCGACGCCTTGATGTTGGAGGCAAAAAGCCTCGCACAAGAACACAACACTACCTTGCGCGCCTTGGTCGAGCAAGGATTGGAAAAAGTGTTGCGGGAATTGCGTAATCCTGAGCCGTACAAGCTCAAAGACGGCAGCGTGAGCGGGCAAGGGCTGCAACCGGGGCAGGAAAATCTCACTTGGGCTGAAGTGCGCGATATGCTTTACGAGGGTCGAAGTGCATGATCCTAGATTCCCCAGTTGAGCGCTTGGTTTCATCCACACGTTTTTATGGCCATTGACTTTTTTAGCTTCGAGACATCTCACCTTTTGGGTCAGAGCGCCACGCACCCGGCGGGCGCGTCCAACTGAGGAATCTAGGATGATTGGTATTGACGCAAACATTCTGATTTACGCGCACCGAACCGAGTCAGCGTTTTATGACCGAGCTTCAGCGTGTTTGCGCGAGTTGGCTGAGGGGCGATCTGCCTGGGCTATTCCGTGGCCTTGTTTGCACGAGTTTTATGGGATCGTGACGCATCCAAAAAGGTATTTGCCACCTTCGACACCCGCACAGGCTATTTATCAAATCAAGCTTTGGATGGGCAGCAAGCCTTTGATAGTCATCGGCGAGACGCAAGCCCACTGGTCAGTTTTGCAGCCCATGTTGAACGCTTCAGATGTCAAAGGCTCTCTTGTTCATGACGCACGCATAGCGGCTATTTGCTTGCAACACGGCGTGCGCGAGTTCTGGACCGCTGATCGGGATTTTTCCCGCTTTCCAGCACTAAAGTGTCACAACCCCCTGATCGCATGAAGACTGAAGTTGCGCAGGATGCGCCAAAAGTCCCTTTGAGCCAAGCGTTTCGGTTTTGGCTGCAACTCGGCTTTATCAGCTTCGGCGGGCCCGCTGGGCAAATTGCCATCATGCACCGCGAGCTGGTTGAAAAGCGCCGCTGGATTTCTGAAAAACGCTTTTTGCACGCGCTCAACTTTTGCATGCTGCTGCCTGGCCCGGAGGCACAGCAATTGGCCACTTACCTCGGCTGGTTGATGCACCGCACCTGGGGCGGCGTGGTGGCAGGTACGCTGTTTGTGCTGCCATCGCTGGTGCTGTTGATTGTGCTGAGCTGGGTCTATATGGCGTTTGGCCAACAACCCATCGTGGCGGGTATTTTTTATGGCATTAAACCCGCTGTGGCTGCGATCGTGCTGCATGCACTGCACCGGATCGCCAGCAAATCATTGGGCAATCCAATTTCAGCGCCCTTCCCTTGGGCGCTGGCAGCGATGAGCTTTGTAGCCGTTTGGGCCTTCAATCTGCCGTTTCCGCTGGTGGTGCTGGCGGCGATGTTGATCGGCGTGGTGCTTTCGCGGGTTGCGCCTAGCGCGCTGGCTAAGGGCGGTGGACACGCAGGCAAAGCTGGCGGCCCGCATGAGGCGGCGCTGATTGATGACGACACACCAACCCCTGCACATGCCCTGTTCAAACCATCAAAGCTGGTCTTGGTGCTGCTGGCCGGCGCAGCGCTGTGGCTACTGCCAATGGCGCTGCTGTTTTTTAGCTACGGCTGGCAGGGTACATTGACGCAAATCGGATGGTTTTTTACCAAAGCGGCGCTACTGACGTTTGGCGGTGCTTATGCCGTGCTGCCTTACGTTAATCAAGCAGCCGTCGAGCATTACCAGTGGCTAACTACGGCGCAAATGATGGATGGCCTGGCGCTGGGCGAAACCACGCCCGGGCCGCTGATCATCATTGTGACGTTTGTCGGTTTTGTGGCGGGCTGGGGCAAAG
>JBBAPO010000114.1:0-1915 GCA_040400795.1 Rhodoferax sp. | reverse complement strand
ATCACGCAACCGGAACTTGACCCACTCTCCAGCATTCAGAGATCCGTGGCCGAGCGTATTCCTGAGCACGAGCAGCCCGACGTGCAGGCACTGCTCGTCGAAGAACTCCGGCGCCTGCATGAGGGTGTTCTTGCGCGCTATGGTTTGCGACCGTCAGAGTACGCGGCGTGGAAGAAGCTGCATGGACATTGATTAATTTTTGACCTAAAAGTATATTTTAATAACGTTTTTTCGCATGCAAGCACAAATTTGCGCATAATGCAGCATGGAGATGCTAAACGCAGTCGGCGGTGCTTGGTTGGTGGCTCGGTATGGCATCGAGCTGGTCATGCCTTTGACCGTGCAAAGCCGCATCGGCGGGCGCCGCACATTGCAGCTGGCCGATGGCATCAGGACCGAGACCTTTGTGGAGAGCATGCGGCCCAGCGCCACTTTGCGTGGTCACCTGACTTTTCACCTAAAGCACGAGGTGCCGCACCTGGAAATGCTCAGCCGCTTGTTCGAGCGGATCGATACAGCCGAACTGCTGGCGTGGATCCATGATGAACCCAGTGGCCAATATGCTCGGAAGGCTGGCTTTCTGTATGAGTGGCTGACAGAGCACCTGCTGCAAGTGCAGGCACCCATCGCAGGCCCCTACGTCGACGTGCTGGATGATCGCAAACTGGTAGCCGCCTCGCCCGATAAATCGGTATCCAACCGCCGCTGGCGGGTGCGTGACAACCTGCCTGGATCGCCCGCGTTTTGCCCCGTCCTTCGCAAGACGGATGAACTAGAAAAAGCACAAGGCGTTGACCTGCCAGGACTTCTGAACGAGCTGGCACTGGAGTTTGGGGAAGATGTGCTGATGCGCTCGGCCGTATGGATGACGCTGCGCGAGAGCAAATCCAGCTTTGCCATTGAGGGTGAGGCCAATCAATCGGATCGCATTCAGCGCTTTGCCGATGTGTTGGCCCGGCGAACCGGCGAGGGAGTATTGCCGCTGGGCAATGCAACGCTGGCGCAGTTGCAATCCGAGATTCTGGGCAAGCGCACCACGCTGCAGCAGTTCGGCATCCGGCAGTCGCCCGTGTTTGTGGGCGAGGTGATTCGCTACCAGGAAGTGGTGCACTACGTGGCCCCACCGGCTGACGACATGCAGGCGATGTTGGATGGCCTCGCTGTCTTTTGGGAGCGCACCCAAGGGCAATCGGCAGTGATGCGCAGTGCGGTGCTAGCCTTTGGATTTGTCTACATGCACCCGCTGGCCGATGGCAATGGACGGGTGCATCGTTTTCTGGTGAACGATGTGTTGCGCCGTGATGGGGTCGTCAAGGAGCCGATGATCCTGCCGGTCTCGTCCCTGATCACCAGTGACTCTGCAGAGCGACGCGCTTACGACCGCGTACTGGACACGATCTCGCGCCCGTTGATGAGCATGCTGGTGGGCACCTATGAGTTTGCCGCCGTGCAGACCACTTACCCCGACGGCATCCGATCGAACTTTGTGTTCACCGGAGAGGCTATGGCGCGGCCAGTGTGGCGATACCTAGATTTGACGCGCCATGTGGTCTATCTGGCCGATGTGTTGGTGCGCACCATTCGTGAGGACATGCGCGAAGAATCGCGCTACATGCAGCGGCACGCCCAGGCCCGGGCGGCGATCAAGGACATCGTCGAAATGCCAGACATGCAGATCGATCGCATCGTTCGGTCAGTGAACGCCAACCAGGGCAAGCTGTCGAATGTGTTGCTCAAAGAGGTACCCTTGTTGGCAGAGCCTGGCGTCTGGGAGGCCATCGTTCAGGCTGTTTCAAAATGACTAACTGAACTGCTATACGAAAGTACGCGTGAATACTCAACGAGGCTCAGGATGCACCAGCGCCTGCCAAGTTAGATATTCTGACCGGCGCAGTCTATATCGGGCGATGTTCCC
>JBBAPO010000113.1:0-1923 GCA_040400795.1 Rhodoferax sp. | reverse complement strand
GGCACAGCGTCTGGCAGCGGATGTAAACAAAATCAACCAGCCAGACCTTGCCGCCCGGCGCCAGCACTGTTTCTAGCGTGCTACGCTGACCGTTTTCAAGCGTTACGTCAAAGTCTGGGATCAACTCGGGTTGCTGGCTGATCTGATGCCTGCGCAGTGTTTCAGTGGTGAAGCTTTGACCACCACCAGTGGCCAGCAGCAAAACCACAAGCGCGGCAACCAGCACGAAAGTGGTGGCGGCAAAGGTTTTTACCAGCGCCGCAGGGCTGGCATTGTTAGCTACAGGCTGCGTTTTTGGGTTGCCCACTGGCCGCTCAGGAGTCCGGCTTGATGGACAGTCCACCGGCATACGGTTCAGTCCTGGACCTGGTCAACTCGCGCTGGTTTTTGATGATTTCGGTCTTTATGGGGGGGGCAGCGTTACCCCAATCAGAGCGGATGTAGGTTAGTACCGCCGCCAACTCGTCGTCGCTCAGTGAATTCCAGGCGGGCATGGCGCCCTTGTAGGTGATGCCTTTGACAATCATCTCGCCGTTGACGCCATGCAAAAGAATGTTGGTCAAGATTTTTTCATCGCCAAGCACCCATTCAGACGCTGCCACTGGCGGAAACACACCCGCCACACCCAGGCCGTTGCCCTGATGACAGGCTGCGCACTTGGCGCCAAAGAGCTGCTTCCCATCAGCCGCTGGGGCCGCTCCGGCCAGCACAACCGGTGGCCTGAGGCTTGCCACTGTCCGTTGGTCACCAAAGGCAGAGTCCTCACCCGAGGGCGTACTGACGATATAAAAAGCGCCCCACATGGCCATTGCACCGAGGGACATCACCAAGAACCAGGGTAATGGCCGATTGCTTTCGTTCGGATCTTCCTTTTCACGCAGTCGTGGAGCGGCGTTTGATTTTTTGGGATCATCGCTCATGGTTCGGCCTTGGTGGTCGCTGCTGCGGGTTCTGGCAAAGCAGGCAATGGCGTGTAGGTGTGATCCATCCCAATCAGGTATTCGACCAGGGCCAGTGCAGCAGGCTTGGCAACCACAACCTCGCCGGGTTTAGCAAATGCTGGCGGCAGCGTGATGGCGGTTTCACCCGGCAAAACCTGGCCTTTGCGAACTGTAAAAAGATACTGGTACGGCGGCATGATGGAGCCCGGCGTGTAAGCGCGCGGCTGGTACAGGTGCCCCAGATGCCAGTCTTTGCTGGGCTGGCGAGCGCCGATGTTGAACAAATCAGGTCCGGTGCGCATGGTGCCCAGAAGGTGCGGTGTGTCGTAGGCATAGTCCGCTGCGACCGACGCTCGCCCCCAGCCTCTGGCCGCGTCAGGTGCCTGCTTGATGTCACGGGGCTGCTGGGAATGACAGTACACGCAGCCGTTGGCAATGTAGACCTGACGCCCGGCCGCCTGTGATGTTGTGTAGGGTTTCAGCCCGGCCGGAGGCTCAATGTTTTTGAGCAGCAAATATGGCACGACAACCATCAGCGCGGTTGCGCCGCCCAAGATCACCATGGCGCCAGTGATGATTCGCAGCTCGTCCATTTCCCAAAAGCTTTTGCTGGTTTTACTGACATTCATGCGGCTTCTCCCTGGCGCGCAAAGCGGGCCAGTGTTGGCGGCTCCAATAACGTGGCGCCCAGCCGTTTGGGGCCGAACTTCCAGCCCATGGCAAAAAAGTGTGCAGCAAACACCAGATGCCCCAGCGTCATCAAACCACCACCAATCGAGCGCGCCTGCAAATAAGGCAACGTTACCGCCACCGATTGCATGAAGGGTGTTTTTTCATCGAGCATGGCCAGCCCTTGAAGCCAGCCACCGATGGACAGACCCACAAAATAAATCGCAAAGCCGCCCAGTACCAGCCAGAAATGCAGCGAGATCAGGCGCGGGTACGGCCATTCCCAGTTCATGACACGCGGCATGATGAAGTA
>JBBAPO010000112.1:0-1941 GCA_040400795.1 Rhodoferax sp. | reverse complement strand
AAGGCCGGATCAATAGGGCAATTCAGCGTCGGCGCTAAGATAGTCTGAATAAATTTCTTTAAACATTAAAAAAGCGACAAAATACGTAATAAAAACGCAATTAAACGACAAACTAACGAACCATGGCCCTCCAAGACTCTAAAAAAGCGACAACCGACACAGCGTTAATACTTTACGCCGAGCAAAGCGCTGCAGAAATTCGGGCCATTCAGCGTCTGGTCAAGTCAGGTCAACTCAAGCGCATCGCGCCGGGCATGGTCAGTAGCAGCCCACCGCAAGACTGGCCCGCACTGATCGCCCGTGAACGCTTGCGCGTACTAGCGGCATTGTTTGCCGGCGCGGTGTTGGGTTACCGCAGCGCTTTCAATGGCGGGCTACCAGAAGATGACACCATTCACCTTATAGGTAGCTACCGGCGCACTGTTGGCCTACCGGGCTTAACCGTGCAAATATGGAAGGGGCCGGCCGCTGCCTTGGGCGATGCGCCCATGCTTGGACGCGATTTCTTTTACCCGTCCTTGCCCCGCCTGCTGTTGGAAAACCTCACACCCAGCCGTGGTACCCAGCCCAAGACGGTGGGGCGCGATGCCGTGGAGCAGCGCCTGCTGGGCATTTGCGATGCGCGTGGTGAAGAGGCCCTGTCCGCCCTGCGCGAACAAGCCCGCAGTCTGGCGCCCACATTGCGGCTTACAGATGCGTGCAACCTGCTCGATGATCTGGTGGGCAGCATTCTTGGCACCCGTGCTTACAGGTTGACCACGGCGGCCGGTATGGCACGCACCGCCCCCGTACCCTACGACCCCAATCGACTGGCCCTGTTTGAGCAACTCGCCACCCAATTGCGCAGCACCCCGTTGCAGCAACCCATTGCCGTAGCATTGTCAACACGCGCGTGTAGCCACTTCGCATTTCTGGAATCGTATTTCAGCAACTTTATTGAGGGCACTGAATTCGATGTGCAAGAGGCCCGCGGGTTTGTGTTGGATGGCAAGCCTATCGATCTTCGCCCCAAAGACTCCCACGACATTCTGGGTGTCTTTCGCCAGGCGCTCGACCCCGGCTGGGCCAACCAAACCCTGGCCAGTGGTGAGGCGGTGTTAACCCAGCTCCGCGCGCGCCATGCCGATTACATGCGTGAGCGTCCCGAAGTGGGCCCCGGTGAATTCAAGGTCAAGGCCAACCGAGCCGGTAACACTGAGTTTGTGGATCCGAACCTGGTGCGTGGCACGCTGCTAGAAGGCTCTAAACTGTTACCTACCGTGCCAGCAGGCACGGCCAGGGCCTTGCTTGCCATGTTTTTGGTGGCCGAAGTACACCCGTTCAGTGATGGCAACGGACGTTTGGCCCGGCTGGTGATGAATGCCGAGCTGTCGGTGGTGGGCAGTTGCCGCATCATCGTGCCTACTCTGTTTCGCGAGGAATACCTTGACTGCCTGCGCCTGCTCACCCGCAATGGTGAATCAGCCCCCATGCTGGCTGCCATGCAAAAAATTCACCAATGGACTGCCGCTTTTGACTACGAAGACCTTGACCAAGTCATTGCGCAAATGGCCCGTTGCAACGCCTTTGAGCGCTCGCTCATTCAATTCAAGCTGCTGACGCCAAGCTCAGCCGCTGCCCCTGGAGCCTGACCCATGACCGCCAGCAAGAAAACCACACCACCAGCCGCTAAAGTGGCTACTAAAGTGACCGAGAAATCAGTTGCCAAGACGCTCGAAAAAAACTTGCGGTAGTCAGTAGCTCGGAAAGCTCGGACTTTGTCGGGGTGAATTTGCGCTGTTTCAGGCATAAAAAATCCCTCCATAGTGTCTAAGGATGGCCGACGCATCGCCCGGTTGGTTACGCCTGTTGGAGCCGCCTCAGCTTTTGCTATCCACCTTGACTCTCACTCCAAAAAAAATTGCTGGCGCAGGTCTCTTTGCAGTATTTTTGTAAATTGAC
>JBBAPO010000111.1:0-1958 GCA_040400795.1 Rhodoferax sp. | reverse complement strand
CCGAGGCGCGCAAGATGTTTCGCAAAAGCCCCTACCTGGACCACTTGCCAGTGCTGAGCCTGCAAAGCCAGCAGTTGTCCAACTACAAGCTGCGCCGCTCACAGCGTGATGCGCATTTTTGAACAGTAGAAGTTGCTGCGCTGTGCATGGCGCTTAGTGGTGACGCTTTCATGGCGCAAACACTTGAGGCGTACCTGGACGTGTTTACCCACCACTATTTGCAGGCCAGACAGCAACTGCCGGTAGACATGGCAGACGCTGCACATCAGCGCTTGCAAGACTTGAAAGTACCAAAAATGTCGGAAATAGCAAACTAATTTTGCTCTATTTTTAATAGCTTTTTACGCCCTAATTTATTGAGTTTAAGGCTAATTTAGGTCACAAAAAAGGCTATTGAGCTGCCGCAGGGCAGGCTGGTGTGGTGGCGGCAATTTTGGCGCGCAGGTCGATGGTGGACTTGACGTCGTCCGGCCCGGTGGTGTTGTTGGTAAAGGTGCAGCCGTAGCTGGGCGCGGCAACAACGGCGGCGGTCAGCACGTTGTCGCCCGCAGGTTTGGCGCCGCCTTGCTCCCACTTCGCCAGGGCGTCAAACGACGCGACTTGCTCGGCCACCGTAAAGTCGCAATGCGCAGCGCCGCGCTGGGCGCGCTGCACCAGCATGGCGCTGCTACCGCGTGCTGCAGCACGCCTGGCGTAGCTTTGCTGCATGGCAAATGGCACATACATGTCGCCCAGGGTATGAATCGACAGCACGGGTACTTTAAATGCGCCATTGACAGCCGGTATCCAGCGCAGGCCGTCACGGCGCAGCCGGTTGGCCTCTGGATGGGCCGTCAGCTTTTGCACTGAAGCGTTCAATGCGCTGGTGGCTGCTGGGTCACCGTCTATGGTGTAACTCAGAGATTGGGTGTCCAGTATGTTTTGGGTCAAGATGCCGTTGATGGTGCCGTCGCCCCCAAAGCCGCCAAAGGCAAAACGGAAGCTGCCGCCATATTCAAACCCTTGGCTAAACATCGGCCGCTCACCGCCTGTGAGGTGTTTAACCACTGATGCAAACTGCGCGCCTTTGGCGGTGGTGATGATGGGCAAGTTGGGTGAGGTGGCGGTCGGAAAACTGGTGAACAAACTGCTGCTGGCCTGGGTCTGCACGCCTGCCCATTCGGCAAACGGGTGGTTGGGCACGCCAGCCAGCGCCTGTGCAGTGACTTGCATGCCGGCAAAGCGATTAAAGAGCTCGGTATCAGCCATCACGCCGCACATCGGCAGGGCTGCGTGGTAGCTCACCTTGTTGACGGCCGTGGCCAGGGTTTCAGCCTCTACTGCGGCTGCGGCAATATGCCCGCCCATCGAGCGGCCGGTAATGTAGGTGCGCACTGGCGCTGAAAGCGGGCGGCCGTTTTGTGCGGCGATGCTGGTGAAAGCCAGCGCCAGCGCATTGGTGTCTTCAACCCCGGCGCGCACGTCGTAGTAGTTGGTGCTGTAGCTGGATGCCGCCCAGGCGTAGCCGGACTGAACCAGGTGGCGGCGAATCGGCGGCGGCGCCACGCTTAAAGCTGGGCCGGTGCCGGCATAGCCGTGCGCAAACATGACCAGCTTGCCGTTCCAGTTGGCAGGCACCTCGACCATATAGGCCGAGCCTTTCAGCACACCCGCCCAGCGGCTGCTGGTGGTCATGTCGATGGCGTCAAGCGGCGTTGTAGCAATGGCGGCAAAGGTGGCACCCATAACCGGTGGCGTGAAGACGCGGCTGTTGTGCGGGCGAAGATCTTCAGGCAAAAGGGGGACAGATGTGGCGCAGCTGACACAAGCCAAGGCCAGTGCGGTCAGCGTGTATTTTTGAAACCCAAACATGACGAGGTGTCCTTAAAATAAAAAATAGTCGGTAGTATGCGCGGCAATGGCATGGTTTTCATGTGCCAGAGGCGACAAGTCAGGCAGCAGCGACAATGGGTGCACTA
>JBBAPO010000110.1:0-1976 GCA_040400795.1 Rhodoferax sp. | reverse complement strand
TCGGCATTCAAAGGCGTCCGCATTTCATTGGCTGTGACATGGGCTCCATTGATCCAGGGCCCTACTACTTGGGCTCGGGTCAAATGGCGGCGCCCCAAGCCATGGTCATACGCGATCTTGAATTGGTTTTATTGGCTGCGCGCCAACTCAACGTACCCTTGATCATTGGCAGTGCTGGCACTGCGGGTGCCAAGCCACATCTTGAAGCCACGCTGGATTTGCTGCGCGACATTGCAAACAAGCATGGGCTGTCGTTTCGAGTGGCCACCGTGGCCAGTGATGTGCCGCGTCACTTGCTGGTGAGCGCTGCGCAAGAGGGCCGTCTTCAAGCATTGGACCATTCGGGTGCAGCACTTACCTTGCCCGTGCCCGACGAAGCCCAACTCTTATCAGCCAGCCAGGTGGTGGCGCAATGCGGCACAGACACTTTCATTCGTGCATTGAAACAAATGCCCGATGTGCTCATTGCAGGTAGGTCGTGTGACACGGCTATTTTTGCAGCACTGCCGCAGATGCTGGGCTATGACGCAGGTCTTGCGTTGCACATGGCCAAGATCATTGAGTGCACTTCGCTGTGCTGTGTGCCAGGTGGCCGCGATGCCATATTGGCCGAACTGGGGCCAAGAGATTTCATTTTGGAAAGCATGAACCCAAAGGCGCACGCTACACCATCATCGGTGGCAGCGCATGCGCTATATGAGCAGGCCGATCCATGGCTGGTGGAAGAACCCGAAGGCACGCTAAATTTGCAAATGGCAAGATATGTCGCACTGGACAAACACCGAACCCAAGTGTCGGGCGCGCAATTTGTCGCACGACCCTACCCCACTTTGAAAGTGGAAGGCGCAACCTATGAAGGTGCGCGTGCCGTGTTGTTGGCGGGTGTGGCCGACCCCACCATGATCAGCGTCATGCCCCGCGCTTTGGACGAAGTGTGTGAACGTGTGCGAAGCTTGGTGCCTTGCGTATGGAGCATGGTGCCCCACTTGTATGGGCAAGGAGCAGTGCGTTCCTTGCCTTCGCATCAAAAAAGTCAGCACGAAATAGGTTTGGTGATTGAATTTCTGGCGCCTGACGCGTCCATGGCCAAAACAGTAGCCGCCGTTTTTAAACAAAACTTGTTGCATTTTGGTTTTCCTGGGCGCCTCACCACTGGTGGCAATTTGGCCTTTGCCTTTACACCCAGCGAGATCGATGCCAACGATTGCTACCGATTTGTGCTGTACCACTTGCTGCTGGGTGTTAAGCCAGAAGATATCTTTCGCATTGACATGCAAACATGGAATTTTGAAATGGTGATGGCATGACGCCTCGTTTGCCTTTGACCAAATACCACCAAATTTATTTGGTACTACGCGAGCAATTGATAGAGGGTCGTTTTGTCAAAGCCATGCCGGCGGAAATTGAGTTGGCCAAACAGTTCAACGTAGGGCGTGTGACCGTGCGACACGCCATGGAAAAACTGGTGGCTGAAGGCTTGATTGTGCGTGTGGCGGGGCGCGGCACTTTTCCAAAGCCCGCCGCCAATCCATTGCCCATCTTGGGCAGCTCAACTCAAACGCAATCCACCAGCTTAGCGGGTTTGATGGAAACCATTGTGAGTGCCAGTTTAACCACTACAGCCAAGGTACTCGATTGGCGCACCATTGAAGCGCCTGACGATGTGGCCCATGCGCTCCAAATTCCTGTGCGAACTCCCGTTAAAAAAGCCATTCGATTGCGTAGCTCCAAAGAAGGTCCGCTGTCATACATCACCACTTACATGCCTTTAAATTTGGCTGCCGGCATGGTGCGCCGCGACTTGGCAGCCAAGCCCATGTTGCAGCTTATGAGCGAAGCAGGCGTGGTGTTGGGGCGTGCGCAGCAGACCATCTCTGCGCGGCAAGCCGATGCCCGCGTGGCTGAGGCTTTGGATGTTCACATTGGCAGCGCGCTCTTGTCTGTGCGTCGCCGTGTGTTTGATGAGGACGACAAAC
>JBBAPO010000109.1:0-2037 GCA_040400795.1 Rhodoferax sp. | reverse complement strand
CGTCGCCGGTGAGGGTGAGCTTGTGCACGCCGTTGGCGATGGACGCATCGGTGGCCACGCTCAACACGTCGCGCAAGGTTAGCTTCACGATGTTGGCCGCTGTGTCGGCAGACATGTTCACGCCGGTCACCAACGACAAGTTGCTCACGTTCGACAAGTCCAAGCTTGCGCCATGGCTCAGCGTCATCACGCTCAAAGGCGTCGCCTGCAACCAAGCATCTGCCATGTCGTGCTTCACACCGTCGGTGGTGGTGTACTTGGCCACGCCGTGCAACACGTTACCGTTTTGCTGCGTCACGCTGTTGTCATGCGCCACATCGAAGCTGGCGATGTGCACTTCCGCCAAAGTCTTCAATTCGCCCGCGTCGGTAACGCCGTCGCCGTTGGCGTCCACCCACACGCGCAGCTTGTCAAAGTTGGCGTCTTGCGCGTCTACCTTGCCGTCGCCGTTCGTGTCCATGGCGCCCAAGGCGGCCCAGCCATCGCTGGCCACTGAACCATTGGCCAGCTTGGTGCTGCCGCCCAACAACTCGGCGCCGCTGTTGATTTGGCCGTCGCCGTTCAAATCGATGGCCAACAAGCCGTCGTGCTTATCTACCCAGCTGGTTTGCTGAGCTGTACCGCTGTTAGACAAGTCAAACTGCACGCCATGGGCTGTGTCGGTGGTTTGCACACCGTCGCCGTTCAAGTCCAGCACCAAGGGGCTTGTCAAGAAGTCAACCTGTGTGGATGGCGAAGATGCGCCGTTGTACTGCACGCTGTTCTTCAAACGGTACGACTGACCGCTAGCAGTGTTCAGCTGCACATAGAACCTTTGGCTACTGCTAAAGTTCGTATTATAGAAATTCAAGTCACCAATGGAAGACCAACCGTTATATGTTTTCACCACGGCATTAGTCGTAGCGTCGTGCATGGTGGTCGTGTCACCATCCCCAGCCAGGGGCGTGCCATTGATGTAAGCAAATATGCCGCCTATTGCCGAGGGATTACTAATAACCTTGACCTCAATGTTCATGATTATTGCAATCAACGGGTCGGTGGCCACTGCGGTCGTTGCCGCTGAGGTGACTTGCTCGGCCGCGCCACCGCCGTCTGTGTAGTTGACCCGAGCGGTGATGGTTTTACCAACGTCACCGGATACCAAGGTGTAGGTGGTGCCCGTGGCGCCGCTGATGGCAGTGCCGTTGGCGTACCAGCTGTAGGACAAAGTGCCCAAGCCGTCTACATCGGCCACGGTGCTGGTAGCTGTCAGAACCTGGCCTACTGTGGCAGTGCCGGTGATGGTGACCGCGCCTGTGGGGGTGTCGTTGGCGCCGGTGATGGTGACGGTCACCACCTGTGCGGTGCCGTCTGCTGCTGTCACGCTGAATGTGTCGGTGGTGGAGGCGTTGGCCCCCAAAGCTTGCACAGTGGTGTTGGTGTTGTCGACCGTGTAGGTCCACGCGCCTGCGGTGGTCATGGCGTAAGTACCTTTGCCGCCTGTGCTGGCGGTGCCTGCAGTCACGGCAGTGAACAGGTTGGTTGTGCCGTCTGCGTCAGCCGATGTAAGGGGGCCCGAGGCAGTGGGTGTGCCTAGGGTGGCGTTGTCCACGCCGCCTGCTTCCACCACTGTGCCAGTGCTGGTGCCGCCAATGACGGCTGCATCGTTGGCACCGGTGATGGTGACGGTCACCACCTGGGGGGTACCGTCGGCTGCCGTGACCGTGAAGGTGTCGGTGGTGGAGGCGCCTGCTGCCAAAGCTTGCACAGTGGTGTTGGTGTTGTCGACCGTGTAGGTCCACGCGCCTGCGGTGGTCATGGCGTAGGTGCCTTTGCCACCGATGCTGGCGGTGCCTGCAGTCACGGCGGTGAACAGGTTGGTTGTGCCGTCTACGTCAGCCGATGTGAGGGTGCCTGAGGCAGTGGGTGTGCCTGTAATGGCGTTGGCCACACCACTTGCTTCCACCACAGTGCCTGTGGTGATGCCGCTGATAACGGCGGCATCGTTGACGGCGGTGACGTTGAAGGTCAGGGTGTTGGCGCTTGTGCTGGTGTCAG
>JBBAPO010000108.1:0-2075 GCA_040400795.1 Rhodoferax sp. | reverse complement strand
ACGCTCTCGGGTGCCAACACCTACACCGGCTTGACTACGGTCAGCGCAGGTACGCTGGTTGCTTCAAACGCAACCGCTCTCGGAACCATCGCCGGTGGCACCACGGTGGGCAACGCCGCTACCCTCAAAATCGCCAATGTCGCCATCGGTGCTGAGGCGATCACCCTCAATGGCACTGGCACAAACACCTTCGGCGCGCTGCAATCAACGGGTACTGCGTCCCTGGCCGGCAACATCACCCTTGCCAGCGACGCCAAGATCGGTGTCATCGATGCTGGCGGCGGCACCTTGACCCTGACCGGTACCATACAAGGTGCGGTCGCTGATGGCCAAACCCTGACCATCGCCAGCGGTACCAACAACACTTTGAACCTGAACGGCATCATCGGCGGCGCCAACCGGCCCCTGGGCGTCAACGTTACCGCCACCACTGGCACCGTCAACGTCAATGCGGCCATCACCGCCGGCTCGGGCGGTATCAGCATCATCGCGCCTGCGACCTTGGCGGTTGTAGCCGATATCACCACCACCGGCAACATCGACCTGCAAGCTTCGGACAACGTCAGCATCAACACGAATGCCGTGCAAACCACGGGCGCCGGTAAAACCATCAATATCAGCGCCAATCAGGGCATTGCTGACAACGTCGGCGACCTGAACATCGGCAACACCACGCCAACGCTGGTAAGTACCGGTACCGGTGGCGGCACCATCACCCTCAGCGGTGAAAGCGTCAACATTGGCACGGGCGGCCTGAACCCAACCAACATCACTACCGGCGCTGCGGGTGATATTCAGATCACGGCCAACAAAAAATCCGCGACTGGTACGACTGACAATGTGTCCCTTGGCGGCAAGGCCGTACTGTCTACCCGTAACGCGAGTATTGATGGCGCTAACAACGTCACCATGCTGGCTTCCAACCAATACACCATTGATGGTGCGCTGAGTATTGGCACGACTTCGGTCATCACGAACGACATCACGCTTTCCGGGTCGTCAAACCTCACCCAAGTCGGTGGCCAAATTACCATGAAGGCGAACAACGACATCACTGTCAACGCCAGTATGTTCACCCCCACTGGCATTGACCTGCGCGCCGATGCCGACAGCTCGGGTGCCGGTACCTTGACGGTTGCGTCCACTGCCGCTACCAACCTTAATACCAGCGCCGCCGACGGCAACATCGCCTTGCGTGGCTTCAACGTCAGCATCGGCTCAGGAGGGGCGGGCACCAAGGCTTCCCTGTACGCTGGCGTGGGCAACATTAGCCTGGATGGCACGGCTATCCGGATGGACGCGGTCGGCACCAACAGCATCTTGGCGCGTGACTTCAATGTAGGTACGCTTCAAACCCCCACTACCCTGATCGTGAGCGATACCGTAGCGGCCTCAACCATCTCCGCATCCGATCTGGCCAACAACATCACCGGCACTGCCACCCTCAAGGCGGGTAACGGGGGGCTTACCGTCGGCAGCCCGGTCGCCTTAAACCGTGCGGACCTGGTGCTCAATACCACCGGCACCCTGGCGCTGAACGCCAACATCACGTCGTTGGCGGCCAGCTTGACGGGTGCCGGCGTAACGCAATCGGCTGCCACTACGGTCGATGCTAAGGCAGGCGACATTCTGGTCAATGCCATGGACGGCGCGATCAACATGGCTGGCACCTTGACCACCACCAGCGCCACGGCGACGGCAATCCGGCTGATTAACTCATCGACGGCAGCACTGGGCAACATCACCGCAGCCAGCGGCACGGTAACCCTGGGTGGCGCGACAGGCGACAACCTGAGCGGCGCGGTTACGCAAACTGCGGGCACGATCGTCACGGCCTCGACGCTGACTGGCAACACCGGCAGCACGGTGGCGATGGGCACCGAGGCCAACCAGATCGGCACCCTGGGTACGTTCACGAGCGGCAATTCCTTCAGCCTGAACGATGCGGCTGGCGGCTTGGTCATTGGCAATGGCGGTGTAAGCACCACGGGCAACAACGGCAACATCAACGTGAGCACCACAGGCGCGTTTACCGTCAACAGCGTGGTCACAGCCAACGGCTCAGGCAGCGTCAC
>JBBAPO010000107.1:0-2162 GCA_040400795.1 Rhodoferax sp. | reverse complement strand
GAAAGGTGTCTTTCAGGTCTTCCAGTTCCTCCTTGAACATCACCGCGCTGGACGAGCGGTTGCCGTACACCAGCGTGATACGCAACAGCGGCTCGGCGATCAACATGGTTTTGATGATGGCCAGCATCGGCGTGATGCCGCTGCCGGCTGCAAAGCACACCACGTGGCGGGCTAGCTCGGGTGCGAGTGGCATATGAAAGTGACCTTGCGGCGGCATCACGTCGATTGACGAACCAGGCAATAAATGGTCTACAGCCCATTGACTGAACACCCCGCCCGCTACTTTTTTCATGGCAACTCGCAGGCGCTTGTCCTGTACGGCTGAACAGATAGAGTACGAACGCCGAACTTCATGCCCGTCAATGACCGCCCGCAAGCTGAGGTATTGGCCTTGTACAAAAGCAAAGCTATCGCGCAAGGGCTCAGGCACAGCGAAGGTGATGGCCACGCTGTCACGGGTCAGCGCCTGAACGCTGGCCACCGTCAGACGGTGAAATGAATGTAGGCTCAAAACTTTATGCTTTAAAAGCTATCAATGCGGTTTGAAATAGTCAAACGGCTCCAGGCAACTGTTGCACTGGTACAGCGCCTTACACGCGGTTGAGCCGTACTGCGACAGCAAACGTGTCTTGCGTGAATCGCATTGCGGACAAGGCACAACATGCTTGCTAGGCGTGAGCGCGCTGATATCGATGGCCAGACTGCCAGCATCTTGAAAAGCTCTGGCAGCAGGTGGCGCAATGCCGTAAGCACGCAGGGCCTCACGGCCTTGTGCTGTCATCCAGTCAGTGGTCCAGGCGGGTGAAAGTTGCGTGCGCACTTCAACTTTTGAAATGCCACGCGCATACAAGGCGTCACAAATCGACTGCGCAATCACTTGCGTAGCGGGGCAGCCTGAATAGGTGGGTGTGACGGTAACCAGCACGCTGTTTTCAGCAGCCTCCAGCCACTGCACGTCACGCAAAATACCAAGGTCAACGATTGACACGACGGGAACCTCCGGGTCCATGACCTGGCAGAGCCAACTCAGCAAGGTTTCACGACTAACCCGAGCAACTGCGCGCAAAGACATCACCATAGCGCCCCCACATGCGTGCGCTGCAGCACCTGCATGGGCGCCAGCAAATGGCTCAAGTGCTCCGTATGCAAGCCGCGCTTGCCGCCTTTTTGATGGCCTGCGAAATCGGGCATGGCGAGCGTGGCTTTGGCAAGCACGGCTTTGACGCTGCTGTGCCAATGGTCTTCAAGGCTGCTAGCTTCTGGGCACCAACCCTCGCCAGCGCATTGCGCATCCACAGCGTCCGATTCAAACCACTCATGCGCATAAGGCCACAGTTTGTTGATGGCAGCCTGCATACGTTCATGGCTAAGCGGCGTACCGTCGCCCAAAGCCAGCATCAAGCCAGCAGAGCGCGCAACGTGGTAGCGCGCTTCCTTGACTGATTTTTGAGCAATCTCAGCCATCCGGCTGTCGCTGGACTTGCACAAACCTGCCAGCAACTGCTGATGCCACACATCAAACAAAAACTGGCGTGCAATCGTGTCGCCGTAATGGCCGTTGGGAAGTTCCACGATCAGCAGATTTCGAAACTCAGCCGCATTCCGGTGGTAGGCCAATGCGTCCTCGTCTCTGCCAGCGCCTTCTACTTCGCCGGCATACGATAACCACAAACGTGCCTGGCCGAGCAGATCAAGCGCGGTATTGGTCAAGGCTAAATCTTCTTCCAGCGCTGGGCCGTGTCCGCACCAAGCTGACAGCTGCTGAGACAGTATCAAGCAGTTGTCAGCAAGCCGCAGCAGGTATTCAAATTTGGCAGCCATCCGGTTTAAATATGCTTCACGCCATCCGGCGTAGGGAAAAACGTTGGGTGCCTGAAGACCTTGCTTTGCGCCGGGTCAAACAGCGCGGCTTTGTCGTCTGGGCTGCTGGCCACCACGTCACTGGCACGCACCACCCAGATACTCACGCCCTCGTTGCGGCGGGTGTAGACATCGCGGGCGTGTTGCAGGGCACTCTCGCTATTGGCTGCATGCAGGCTGCCAACATGCTTGTGCGACAAGCCGTGCTGGCTGCGAATGAACACTTCCCACATCGGCCATTCGCGTTGTGTTGTAGCCTCCGTCATGTCATGCGGCCTGTTTTAAAAGTTCGGCGTCCTGCT
>JBBAPO010000106.1:0-2219 GCA_040400795.1 Rhodoferax sp. | reverse complement strand
CTTGCAGCCACGCCATCGGAATCGAGGCAAAGGCTTCGTTGACCTCATAAAGATCAATATCGGCGATGCTCATGCCGGCGCGTTGCAGGGCCTTCTTGGTGGCACCGATCGGTGCTTCCAGCATGATCACCGGATCTTCGCCCACCACGGTCATGGTGTGGATCCGCGCCAGCGGCTTGACGCCCAGCGCCTTCAGGCCGCGCTCGTTGACGATGAGCACGCCGGAAGCACCGTCGCAGATCTGGCTGCTGGTGGCGGCGGTCAGCCGGCCGCCATCGGGGTTGATCAGCTTGACGCCGCGCACCCCTTCCAGCGACACATCAAATCTGATGCCTTCGTCGCGGCTGTGCATCTGCGCGCTGCCATCATGGCCCGTCACGGCCACCGGCACGATTTCGGCATCAAATGCGCCCGACGTGGCGGCCCGGCCGCCGCGCATCTGGCTTTCATAGCCAAATTCATCGAGCATATCCCTGGTCAGCCCATATTTTTCGGCAATCATCTCGGCGCCGGTAAACTGGCTGAACTGGATGCCCGGATAGCGTGCGGCCATGCCGTCACCATAGGGCATGCCCATGCCGGCCTTGGCCGGCAGGCTGACGGTCATGCCCATCGGCACCCGCGTCATCGATTCCACCCCGGCGGCGATCACCACATCCATCTGGCCGCTCATTACGGTGGCTGCGGCAAAATGAATGGCCTGCTGGCTGGAGCCGCACTGGCGGTCAACGCTGGTGCCGGGCACCGATTCCGGCAGTTTCGATGACAGCACGGCGTTGCGCGCCACGTTGGTGCTTTGCTGGCCGCCCTGCCCCACGCAGCCCATGATGACATCTTCGATCAACGCCGGATCGATGCCACTGCCATCGACCAGCGCATCGAGCACCTTGCCGGCCAGATCGGCCGGATGCCAATCGCGGAGCATGCCGCCGCGGCGGCCCCCGGCTGTGCGCTGCGCCGCAACGATATAGGCTTCGCTCATGCTGTGTCTCCCCGGCGGATGGTTCGATTCGATTGCGCGCATTTAGGCACGCGCGGCCCCGGTTGATTGACAGGCAAAATGATCAGGGCGGCCGGAGCGGCGGACCATGAAGGCCCAAAAGTGTCGAAATTTTTTACACTTTAAATATCAAAATACCTTGCTCTCCACGGTAAAATGGTTTGGCACGATTGTTGCACACTCGTTTTTGTAATATTTCTTACAGGAAAGGTAATCATCATGACAATGTCGCTCGCTCTACGTTCTGCCCTGATCGCCGTGGCCGTCGCTGCTGTCCCGGCGTCCGCCACCAACCTGCTTATCAACGGCGGTTTCGAAACCTTCAGCCAGCCGATCCCGGCCGGCTATTACAACGTCGGCTCCGGTGGCGACAACGCCGTTCCGGGCGATTTCGGCTGGTCGGTGCCGGTGAACAATGTCGATGTTGTCACCAACGGTGCTTATGGTCCGTTCAATGCTGGTGGCGGCGCTTACGTCCTTGACCTCGTCGGCTATGGTTCGACCGGTGCAATCAGCCAGACCATCGACACCGTCAACGGCAAGGCTTACGCCGTGTTTCTTCGCTATGCCAAGAACAATGGCGCTTCTGCACCATCGGCTGATGTGAGCGTCGACGGCAACGTCATCGGCAGCTTCACCGGCACCAACACTTTCAAGGGCTTCTACACCACATTCGTCGGCACGGGTGCCCCGACGGTTTTCGCCATCACCTCGACCACTGGTGGGGGCGGCAGTGGCGGCGCGTTCATCGACAGTGTCTCGGTATCCGCAGTTCCGGAAGCCGCCACCTGGGCGATGTTGCTCACCGGTTTCGGCATGGTCGGCTTCGCCGCCCGCCGTCGCCATACGGCTGTTGCCGCCTGATCGACCCCGCGTCGCATCATCCGCTTCGAAAAAACCCTGCAGGCCCGGCCTGCAGGGTTTTTTTGCGCGATCTGCCGGCCAACTGCGCCCGGCGATTGCGTCCGCCACCCCCATGAGCAATGAGAGGCCCTGTTTGAGGGAGAGGCGAATGTTTCGTCACCGGCTAATGCCAATCTTTGCGTCGCTGTTGGTGCTTGCGCCGATGCCTGCCATCGCGGCGTCCTCGAATCCGCCAGCCAGAACGGCCACGCCGGCCAAACCTGCGGCACAACCAACTGCCGCCGCCCGCGTTGCGCAGCCACTGGCCCTGCCCGACACACCCGAAACCCAGGCGCTGCGCCGGGCCTTTCGCTTT
>JBBAPO010000105.1:0-2303 GCA_040400795.1 Rhodoferax sp. | reverse complement strand
TATCTGGGTGGAAATACAGCCGCCGCTCAGGCTCATACCTCGTTGGACAAGGCTCCAACAAGACTTATGGAGTGTTATAGTTTTAACTCAGAAAAGCGCGCACGGTCGTGCGGGCTCCACTGCACCACTTCTGGAGGAAACCCACAATGCATGCAAGAGCAGCAACTATCGCCGCGGCATTCGCTGCAGTATTCTTGGGACTGGCCACCGGCGCGGGTGATGCGCGCGCGGAGTGGCCCGAAAAGCCGATCCGCGTGGTGGTTCCATGGCCGGCCGGGGGTGGCAGCGACGTGGTCGCCCGCGCCATCTCCATGCAGCTCGGCGAACAGCTCAAGCAGCCGGTGGTCATCGACAACCGGCCGGGCGCAAACGGCGGCATCGGCAGCCTGTCAGTTGCTCGTGCACCGGCCGACGGCTACACGCTGGTCTGGGTCACTGCGGACACGCATGCAATGAATCCGCACGTCTACCCCAAGCTGGGCTACGACCCGCGCACCGACTTCGCCGCCGTCGGCATCGTCGGATACTTCCCCTATGCGCTGATCGTCAATTCGGCGTTCCCGGCCAACACCGTGTCCGAGTTCGTCGCCCAGGCCAGGCAGCAGCCGGGCAAGGTGACCTTCGCGTCGTGGGGTGTCGGTGGCTCGGCGCATGTGGCGATGGAGATGTTCCGCGCGCAAGGCGGGTTCGAGGTGCTGCACGTTCCGTTCAGCGGCGCTGCGCCGGCGATTGCTGCGGTGGCTGGCGGCCAGGTCGATTCGATGATCGTGCCGATGTCGGTTGCCGGGGCTCAGGCTGCGGGCGGTAGGGTAAAGATCCTAGGTCTGGCGTCGCCCAAGCGCTTCACTGCCGCACCCGAACTGAAGACCTTCGCCGAGCAGGGCGTCCCCATCGACGCCGGCACCTGGGTCGGCTTGATGGCGCCGGCCAACACGCCGGAAGCTGTGATTCAACGCATCAATCGTGCCGTGGTTGCTGTGGTCGAGCATCCGCAAGTGCGCGAGCAGCTGATCAGAATGAATGTCGATCCGGCGCCGGCCCAGACGGCAGCTCAGTTCAGGGCCTTTGTCGCCTCGGAATACGAACGCTGGGGCAAGATCATCCGCAACGCCAACATCCGCGCCGAATAAGGGGACCCGGCATTACAGCAACAACCTGCGTCGCCCTGATCACCGGCGCGGCCACGGCCTGCCGATGACGCAGGACGGCTTCGCGTTGGCGCTCGAAAACCTGTTACCCGCCGGCGCCGACACACAACTGCTCGCTGATCTGCAGCTGCTGCTCGACGTGCCCTCGGCTGAACAAGTGCGACCCACAGCCGACGTGCTTCAAAAACTCCGTTTTTCGGGTATCACTGGCATGGCTATCCCGTCTTAAAAAGTTCGGGACTCAGCGAGTAATCGGTGAATTGTCGGAGGCGTGTTTTACCTCAGTTGGATCAAGCCCGCAGAGGCTGAAGTAGTCCGAACCCAAGCAGCGAGTGCCAATGGGGGTGCCCATGTAGTTGAGGTCATGCCCGACTACCAGCTTGTAGGGACCGTCCTGACCAAACCCGGACACGGCGCAATAATTAAGCCGGGGATTAATGGCATTCAATATTTCATAATCCAGACCAAGGCGCGTCATGACACCGTAGCGAAAGCCCTCTACGAACACATCCGATTCCGCCGCCAGTCGCTTAAAGGTATGCTTGCCTTCGGTGCTTTTTACGTTGAGTGTCATGCTCTGATTGTTGCGATTGCACAGCAGGAAAGTTACTGAATCAATCTTCCCGATCGGCGGAAAGCTGCGCTGGTAGTCGCCGCAGCCTAGCTCTCGAATTTAACACATCTGCGCCGAGTTCGGCAAGCATTTGGGTGCATATGGCGGCCGTTAGTAGGCGACTGGCATCGAGAATCTTCAGACCAGCCAGCGCACTAGCAGGGGTTTTGGAAGCTGGAGTGGGGATGCTGGTGATTTGTAAATTTCCTACTCATGAAAAATATCTCTAATATTGGAAATATTACGGTTAACACAAAATTAGCATTCCGTGCTGGCGTGCCTGTGTTGACGTGCAGTTTCCTGTCGCTCCATTCGAATTGCGTTTCTGGCCTGAAGTTGAGGGCGGTGCCCGAGGCGACAGACCCCGACGTTGCACCGACTCAGGTCGCGCAGCGGCGAACTGGTTTTTCCGCCGTGAGTGCCTTAACTGTTTTGACGCTAGCGTTGGGCAGGACATTAAAGTTGGGGCGCGACGTCTTGTTGCCCTGCAGTTTCTCGATCTGCTCGGCGCATACACGCCCTAACATCAGCAGCTTACGCTC
>JBBAPO010000104.1:0-2384 GCA_040400795.1 Rhodoferax sp. | reverse complement strand
AGCAGCATCAACGTCTTGCTCGCGGGTCAGGCCGCAAATTTTGATTCGGGTTCGTGCTTGGTTCATGGCAGCCAATCATAAGACCTTGTCTTGGTGGGTAGCGCGTATTCCTCTTCGTAAACTGGCCCTAAAAAGTAAAGCCCATCCGGTGAGAAAGTAGGCGCTGCCGCATCACGCCTTTTTGCGGCCAGTACATCGGCCATCCACTCGGGCTTTTCAAAACCTTGGCCGACGGCCACCAGGCAACCCATGATGTTGCGAATCATGTGGTGCAAAAAGGCATTGGCTTGAAATTCAAAGCGCCAGTAGCTTGAGTTGGGTCGTTGTGTGATGTCTATGCTGTGGATGTTTTTGACAGGCGATTTGGCCTGGCATTGTGCCGCGCGAAAAGAGCTGAAGTCATGCTGGCCCAGCAAGTAGACTGCGGCTTCGCGCATTTTTTCACCATCTAGCGGGCGGTAGATCCAACCAACCCGGCCAGCTTCGAGGCTCGGCCTGACCGGTGATTCAAGTATGACGTAGGCGTAGCGCCTAGCAATTGCGCTGCCGCGCGCGTGGAATTCATTGGGCACAACCCGCGCCCATTGCACCGCAATATCCTTCGGTAAAAACGTGTTGGTGCCGCGTACCCAGGAGGCAGTTTCGCGTTCAAGCAGGGTGTCAAAATGCACCACCTGCATCATGCCGTGCACGCCTGCATCGGTACGGCCAGCGCAGTTCACGCGAATGGCTTGGGTGCTGAACTTGGCAAGCGCCAGCTCCAGTTTGTCTTGAATGGTGTTACCCGAGAGCTGGCTTTGCCAGCCCTCATAGGCACTGCCGTTGTAGGTGATGCCTAAAGAAATCCGCAAAGTTGCTTCACGACAGGGCGTCAAGAAACGCCTGTGCTTTCAATTTTAATGCGCCATCAGCCTGGTCAACCACTTCGCTGGCGAGTAATCGTGCGCCGTCTGCGTCACCCAGCGCGCGGAACTCTTCTGCCAGCGCAAACTTGGTTTCCAGCGGATCTTCCAACATAGCAGGTGCTGTGGCAGCTGCTACTTTGGCTAATCTTGGGCTTCCAGTATGGGGTGTGCCAAGCTCTAGCGAGAGCGAGCCCATGTCGAACGCCAGCATGCCAGTGTTGTGAATAGGGGCGGGTACAGGTGCAGAGGGCAAGCTAAAGTCAGGCACGGCTGTCGGCTGTGTGGCCGCAGTATGCAAGGCCTCATCACTGGCCACGTAGTCTAGATCTAGGTCAAAGTCCACCGATAAAGCCGCAGGCCCAGGCTGGGCTGCCAGTATTTGCGGCGCGGCAGCGGTAGCAGCAAACGATGCTGGCAGGTCCGGCGCCGTGTTAGCTGCTGGCGGCTGCCCGCCGGGCTGGTACATCGGGTTGCTGGGATCCAGCTCACGCCCCAGCTCGCAGATGTAGGCCCATTCCGGCCCGCTGCCACGTGTCAGCTGGTAGGCGACGGTAGCGATCGATTCAAAGCCTTTCAGGTCATGGCGTTTGGCGTAAATCTCCAACAACTTGGCGTGAATAGCTACCCGCGGCGGGTTGCTGCGTAAGGCTTCTTTAAGGATTTCTTCAGCCTGCAAATCGCGGCCGTAAGCCAAGTAAACATCGGCTTCTGCGACTGGATCTACATCGCCAGCGGTGTCCAACTGGCTGGTTGCGTAGGCCATTAAAGAACTCGTGGCCAGAGCCGTTTTACTGGTGTCAAGACCGTGCCCGCCAGTGGCGTCAAGAAACGCGTCAGGTGGCATGCGGCTTTCAAGAAATGCGCTGTCAACCGCAGCATGGTCATTGCGCTTTTTGAATCGGTAAAAGCCAAAGCCTGCCAGCAATGCCAGCAACAGTCCAAGACCTGGTAAGACCAGGGGATTATTTTTCAGCGCATCCATCAGCCGGGGTTCAGGCAGGCGTGGGGGCAGCTCTGCTGCCGGCTTGATGTCGACAGGTGCACTGGCAACCAGAGCAGGGGGTACATCTGTCGGTGTGATAGCTGCGCTTGCGGATGCTGGTATCAGGCCTGGGACGGCTGCAATTTGAACGCCTGGCACAAGCTGCGGCTTGCTGGCACTGGCCGTTGTTGTTGCGGCAGGAGCAGCTGGCGTGCCCGCCATTTTGTTCAGGTCAGCAATATTTTTGGCGAGCTCTGCCACTCGGCTTGATGCGTCTTTGGCTTGCTTGTCTTTGGCAATCTGGTCTTCTGCAACTGCTGTACCTTGCACTGCCCCTTTGGACAAAGTCAGCTTATCAGGCATCGCAGCCACAGAAGCCCGGTTTTCAATATTGGCCTGTAATTTGCCGTTCGTCTTGCGGCTTGCAGCATCGAACTGCACGCTGGGTACGCCAGCGGCTAATCTTTTGCGGAAATCATTGAAATCTTTAGCTTGCG
>JBBAPO010000103.1:0-2399 GCA_040400795.1 Rhodoferax sp. | reverse complement strand
GTTCCGGAGGCAGGGCCGCCAGTGAATGCTCAACAAGTAGCCTCACTGCCTTGAAGTTATTGGATTCTCACGCGGGAGCAGGCAACATTAAGTGCCATTCATTGAAGACAGCTTTACAGTTGAGTTGCTCGGCTGCTCTACGAACTCGTCGAATGTAAAGTTGTACGAGCATCCTTGAGTCAAGACACTCAGCTCAGGCAGCCTTCCTGAACTCCATGGGCATCAGCCCTTCCTTTTTGGCGTCCAGAAGCACGATTTCAACGATGGTGCCATCTGCGGCATAGCTGATGTTGGTGTGCCAGCCTTGTGACACCTCGCGCACAATGGGTTTGTCGGACACGCGAATTTCTAAGATGTCGTCTTTTTCGAAATAGATGCTCTTCATGGCATGGGCTCCCAATGGTGCATGATGGTTTTGATCACAACGACATTGTCAATCACTGCAGCGACACATAGCAAGTTGTCGTCACGCGCATCGAAGTGCTTGTAGAACCAATAGTGGTTACCGCCAGCATGTTTCTGCGTGCCATTGTCAATGATGTCCAGAACCAGCGCTTCCTGAATGCCGCGTTCCTGCATGCGCATCTTGGCATGCTCGGTAAGAACCACCGGAAGATGGAAGCGCTCGCTGTGCATCACTTCCCCCACCCATCCCTCAACCCCACCGCCAAATTAAACACCGCTCGCTGCCCCGGCACGTGGTCCACGCGGTCGGCGGTGAAGTAGCCGTGGCGTTCAAACTGGAACTTTTGGTCAGGCTGGGCGCTGGCCAGGGAGGGCTCCACCATGGCGGTTATTACTTTGAGGCTGTTGGGGTTCAGACTTTCGATGAAGTCTTTGCCGCCGGCGTCGGGCTGGGGGTCGGTGAACAGGCGGTCGTACAGTCGCACTTCGGCGGGGGCGCCGTCGGCCACGCTCACCCAGGTGATCACGCCTTTGACCTTGACGCTGTCGCTGCCGGGGGTGCCGCTTTTGGTGTCTGGTAGCAGTCGGGTCGGCACGGTACTTGGCTTTCCTGCTTCATCTTTGACAGCGCCGGTGCATTCTCGATCACGTGGCCGTATTTCAGCCGCACTTTGATTCCTGGCACCGCATTGCCCTCTGCAATTCAAAATCAAGCAGCCAATAACTCGCCAAATGGCATTTTTGAGAGTGACAAATTGCCCAGATCAGCCCGCTGGCTGGCGTGTTGGACGTCGATGCCCACCAGTGCGCCGTCGGCATCAAAGTCAAGCACCACACCGTCCTTCACCTCATCGGATTCAACAGATTCCCTGTCAGCCAGGTGGATGTAGAGGGAATCCGTGGCCTTGTCGTAAGAAATTTTCATGAGGCCGCCATCAGGTTACTTCCCCCACCCATCCCGCAACCCCACCGCCAAATTGAACACCGCCCGCTGCCCCGGCACATGGTCCACGCGGTCGGCTGTGAAGTAGCCGTGGCGTTCAAACTGAAACTTCTGATCAGGTTGGGCGCTGGCCAGTGAGGGTTCCACCATGGCGGTCACCACTTTCAGGTTGGTGGGGTTCAGGCTTTCTATAAAGTCTTTGCCGCCGGCGTCGGGCTGGGGGTCGGTGAACAGGCGGTCGTACAGGCGCACTTCGGCGGCGCTGGCGTCAGCCACGCCCACCCAGGTGATCACGCCTTTGACCTTGACGCTGTCGCTGCCAGGGGTGCCGCTTTTGGTGTCTGGCAGCAGTCGGGCCAGCACGGTGCTTGGGTTTCCTGCTTCATCTTTGATAGCACCCGTGCATTCGATCACGTGGCCGTACTTCAGCCGCACCTTGCTTCCTGGCACCGCATTGCCGCTCGCGTCAATGCTTGGGGGGAACAGCCTGAAGAAGCCCTTGGGCGGCGTTTCTTCATAGTCGCTGCGCTCGATCCACACCTCGTGGCCCATTTTGAAGTGGCGCTGGCCCAGCTCGGGGTGGTGGGGGTGTACCGGGGCGCTGCAGCCGTCCAAAGTACCTGCGCCAATCACCTCGTCCCAGTTGGTCAGCACAAGCTTGATCGGGTCCAGCACGGCCATGGCGCGCGGGGCGCTGTGGTCCAGGGTTTCGCGCAGGCAGCCTTCCAGGGTGGCGTAGTCGATCCAGCTGTCGCTCTTGGTCACGCCAATGCGCTCGGCAAACAGCTGCAGGCTTTGCGCCGTGTAGCCTCGCCGGCGCAGCCCCACGATGGTGGGCATGCGCGGGTCGTCCCAGCCGCTCACCTTGTGGTCGTACACCAGCTGGGCCAGCTTGCGCTTGCTGGTGATCACGTAGGTGAGGTTGAGCCGTGCAAACTCGTACTGGTGCGGCGGCGGCGCGCACAGCAGGCCGCCCTGGCACAGCTGCGCCAGCAACCAGTCGTAAAACGGGCGCTGGTCTTCAAACTCCAGCGTGCAGATGCTGTGGGTG
>JBBAPO010000102.1:0-2472 GCA_040400795.1 Rhodoferax sp. | reverse complement strand
GCGTGGCTCCGCCACGCTCTTCCTCCACTTCCTGTTTTCACACCCCAAACGGATTCGGCGGCCTCGCCGCCGGCCGTGTCCAATCGGGCAAATCCCGACGAATTGTGGTTTAGTGCCAACGGACATCAGTTCGCTTGGTTGAGCCGGCCGATTGCAGCCCCGCACCAGGCTGTTATTGCTGCGTGGCCCATGCCACGGCGGCTGCCGGGTGAAGCAGCTTCATGCCATCGGCGCCGGCCGTTGCTGTTGCAATGATGCCATTGATCAAGGCTGAAGGCTTGAGGGCAGGGTTGACGGCCAGCATGGCAGCTGCGGTTCGCGCCACCTTCGGGCTTGCAAAGGACGTGCCTGACGAGCGCATGACCATGCCGCCCGGCGCCCGCACGATAATTCCCTCGCCAGGCGCATAGACGGACACCTCCTTGCCGAATGTCGTGAAGCCTGTCGGGCCGCCGCTGCTGCCGGCGGCGCCGGCCACGATCAGGTTTGGAAGCCCAAACGTCTGCGGCGCCCATGCGGCAATCTCGGCCGATTGGTTGCTGTTGCCAGCGCCGGCGGCAAAAAGAATTTGGGGATTGTCCGTCATCAACTTCAACATCGCCGGTCGCACCAATGCGAAGATCGTCTTGCCGCGCTGATTGGCACGCTGCTGGTCGGTTTCGGTGCCTGAGCGCATCAATCGCTCCGCAAAACCATCTGCGGACATGCCCCAGCTCATGTTGACGATGCGCACACCGGCGGATCGCAGCCGCGCACTCACCATGGGCAGAACGGCGACAAACTTCGCAATATCCGCTTCCGTAATCGGCATTGGCCGCGGCACCTCGCCGAAGGGCAGCACCGCAACGTTGTACAGACGCACATACGGGGCGCCATCGGCTATCAGGCTCGCTACCCAGGTCGCATGGCTGCGGCTGTCGAACTCGGTCAATCCATCGCCATCCTCGCCCTGCTCGGCCGTCGTTGCCACCCGTGCCCGTTGGGCAAAAACACGGGCCTCGGGCGTATCGAGGCCGTAGTTGAGATCAAGTTCGCCCTTGACCAGCGCCATCGTCAGCCCGAGGCGCGCTGCCAGAAACGGCGTCGGCGGCGCCAACGCGCCGTTCATCGGTGCCATGGTGTAATCGAGCGTCGGGCCATTGTCGTCGTCGATCACGCCATTGCCGTCATTGTCACGGCCGTCGATTGGCTCGGCCGGATCGCGGGCCAACTGCCCTGGAAACAGCGACGCATCATACCCGCTTTCCCAGACGCCGACCGTAACCGGCTTGGTCGCATCCACCGGGCCGGGCTCGCGGGCGGGCCAAATGTCGACCGCGGCATGTGCCGGTTCATTCAGCCAGGTCTGCACAGCGGTCGCCATGGCATCGCGGCACGGCGGCAGGCCGAGTGCTTCCATTCGCCACGTGGCGAGGACCATGCCGGTCATGAGGTCCACCGATCCGGTCGCGTTGACCTCCGGATCGATCGCACCAACGGCAATTCCGGCATAATAGCCCGGCGATGTCACGGCCAGCCTGGCACTGCGGCGCAGAACCTCGTCGCGAACCACCCGCGGGTCAGTGCCTGAAAGGCGCCGGGTTATAGCTGCTGCAGCCGCCGGGCAACCGGTACCGGTGCCGGCCGCAGCAGCCTCCTGCAGCATCAGGCCGATGGCGCGGAGCTGCGGTTTTAATTCTGCGTTACGCTGCTCCACGATCAGCTTTTCCGCGTCTTTGGGCCGTCCTTCCAGCAACGCGATTGCAACCAGGCCGGTGCGTATGCGCTGGATTATGGTCGGATCCTCGATCCGGCTTTCCATCAAAAGCTTTTCCCCGGCACGGCGCAGTGCTGGTATAGTTATCGCCGCAAACTTCTGGTCTAAAAAGGCATCGCTGGCCGGCGAATTGATCGCAAAGCGCTCAGGCGGCAAATCCGCAGGCGAGCGGATCACGGGCGCTGCCGACAACGCTGCCGGCAGGAGCAAAAGCAAAAGCATAACGAACTTCAACATCGCACCACCCCGCTGATTAGAAAGCGATAAGATTCGACGCGGGAAAGAGCAAGGTGGAGCATGGTGTCGCTGCTGTATGCCTGTACTGATGTGGCTTTCCGCTCTCGTCCTTCGAGCCGTCCGCAATATAGGGTCACCGCGAGGGACAATGGTTTTCATTACCAGTGTGCCAGACCGCTTGTGGCCTAAACGTGGCTAATCAGAGTTATGTGTCGAGCCTACGGGCGAGTGTCGGCTGCTGGCGCAAGCCGCAGTTCAGCGACCTGACCGGAAACGACCGCGTTGTCTCACAAGCCGACTTGCTGCGCCCGGTCGATGAATGACCGCCTACCGCCCCATGCCTGCCGCCCCATGCCTGCCGCCAACGTATCAATACCCCAACGAGCCCCGTTGCCTCCGATCAGGTGTCCGGGGGCCCGGTGCCTCGCCCATTCCGGCGCGGAAAGAAAAGCGGGGCCCCGGATCAAGTCCGGGGCGAC
>JBBAPO010000101.1:0-2550 GCA_040400795.1 Rhodoferax sp. | reverse complement strand
AACGGTTTGCTCAGCGCCGTGGGCGGGGGCTGGTTGGTAGCCCAAGACATTGCGCAGCAGCTGAAAGTGGCCTGAGCCCATTCGTACCCAGCTGTCAAATTGACAGACTCCAGCGATTATTTATATTCCCAAGAAAGCAGACTCATGTCACTCGCTCTTCGATTGCAACAGCCCAAGGCTTTATTGGCCCCAGGTATCTACGACGCCCTGACGGCACTCATTGCCGAGCAGGCAGGCTTTGAAGCGCTGTACCTGTCAGGAGCGTCGATTGCTTACACCCGCCTGGGCCGCTCGGACATTGGCCTGACCACAGCCACCGAGGTGGCCAATACCTTGGCCAACATCACCGACCGCGTGCGCGTGCCGGTCATTGTGGATGCCGATACGGGCTTTGGAAATGCCCTCAACATGCAGCGTACAGTGCGTGACTTTGAACGTGCGGGCGCCGCCATGATTCAAATTGAAGACCAAACCTTCCCTAAGCGCTGTGGCCATTTGGATGGCAAAGGGGTGGTGCCTGCACAAGAGATGCAAGGCAAAATTAAAGCGGCTCTTGATGCACGGCGTAGCACCAAAACCTTGATCCTGGCGCGCACAGACGCGCTGGCGGTTGAAGGTTTGGAAGCCGCTTTAGAGCGTGCCGAAAAATACTTGGAATGTGGCGTGGACGCCTTGTTCATTGAAGCCTTGCGCTCACCCGAGCAAATGAAAGTGGCTTGCGCTCAATTTGCGCACCGCATTCCCTTGCTGGCCAATATGGTGGAAGGCGGCAAAACGCCGATCTTGAGCGCTGCAGAATTGGGTGATCTGGGCTTCAGAATTGTGATTTTTCCGGGTGGTACCGCGCGTGCTGTGTCGCACACGCTTCAGGCTTATTACGCCAGCCTCCAGCATCACCAAACTACGGCGCCATGGCGCGACAACATGTTGGACTTCGATCAACTCAATGAAGTGATTGAAACCCCGACCTTGTTGGCGCTGGGCAAAAAATACGATGGAAGTTCAGGCCACTAATTGACTGACGCGTCATACCGCTCTGAGTACGGTCCCGTGCTGGGCCTGACGGTGCCGCAAGCCAATACCACTGTTGAGCCTGAAATGCAGGCCCTGCTGGGCGCGCACCATACGCTGCTGACGGCGCGCATGGTCTGCCAATCCGCTGATTCCCGCGAGCGTTTGCTGGAGTACTTGGATACGCTGGGTGAGACCGCCGCTCAGTTCGATGTTGCGCCGTTACGAGCGCTGGGCTTTGCCTGTACCGGCTCCAGCTACTTGGTGGGCGCAGCTAAAGAGGCCGAGCGCCTGGCCGCGTTGACCGCAGCACGCGGCTATCCAGTGCTGTCGGCAGCGCAATCCATCTTGCAGGCCTTACGCGCCCTGGGCGCACACCGCATCGCGCTGCTTTCGCCCTACCCAGGCTGGTTGTCTGAAGCGGGTTTGGCTTACTGGAAAGCAGCAGGGCTAATCGTGACAGCCAAAGCGGGTTTGCCCAGCGCGCTGCTGGACACGCGCAACATTTACAAGCTGACGACTCCTGCTGTACGAAGCCTGCTTGCCGCGCTGGACACCACCGGCTGCGATGCGGTGCTGATGAGCGGCACCGGTATGCCCAGCTTGCGCAACATGGCGACGCACAGATTGCCAATGCCCGTGTTGTCGTCCAACCTGTGTCTGGCCTGGGCGATGCAATGTGCTGTGCAGCCTGAGCGGTCAGCGACGACTTTGCTCAGTGACATGTTGGCCCCGAATGCCGATTGGCGACGCCGCCTATGACTTCACGCCATATTTGCTGCTTGCCGCAAGCCTTCGATCATCGAGGTGCGCAGCAAATGCACACGCAAGGCGACCGGGTCATCCGCAATGGCCTGCAGCTTGCGCAGTGCAGCCATGCGCAGCGCGGGGTCACGCTCGCGCATGCGGCTGCGGTTGGCATCGGCCTGCTTGATGATTTGGTCCAACGCAATCGGGCGGCGCTGGCGTTCGTACAGTTTGAGCAGGTCGTCCGACTCGCCGTTCAGCACACGCACCAGCTTGGCCGCCAAGTTAAGCGCGTCATGCACCCCGCCATTCATACCCATACCGCCCGCCGGACTGTTCAGGTGCGCAGCATCCCCAGCCAGCCAGACTCGGCCCGCGCCGTAGCTGGCGGCCATGCGCTGGTGCACGCGGTAGGGGCGCACTTCAAACACGCGGAACGCCTTAGGGCTAGGCACGATGGCTTGCAGCGCAGCTTCAATGGCTTCAGGTTGGAGCGATTCTTCAATGGGCCGCGTTTCATCCGGGTAAATCGACACGCGCCAGCGGCCAGGCACCTTGAGCAAGCTGAAATTACCTGCGCCCACCTGCCAGCAGTAAGTGACATTCGACAAGCTGGGCAAGTGCTCTTCAAACGGGAAGTCGGTGGTCGCAAGGATGGTGGTCTCGGGGTAGGTATCGCCATCAAAAGCAATACCGAGCGATTTGCGTACTGCGCTACGCGCGCCGTCAGCCCCTATCAGCCAGCCACCCCGCACCGTACTTGCGCCTTCAGCCGTATTGACTTGCAGCGTC
>JBBAPO010000100.1:0-2684 GCA_040400795.1 Rhodoferax sp. | reverse complement strand
TGCCCGCAGAGTAGTTTTGCAGCCCGACATGAATCTTGCCATCAAGGAAAGTCCCAGCCGTCAGTACCACTGTGCGGCTTCTGAACTTGATGCCCACCTGCGTCACCGCGCCAACTACCTTGTCGCCTTCGACCATCAGGTCATCTACCGCCTGCTGAAACAGCCACAAATTAGGCTGGTTCTCGAGCATCCGGCGAATCGCCGCCTTGTACAAAATACGGTCGGCTTGCGCACGTGTAGCACGCACGGCTGGCCCTTTGGAGCTGTTGAGAATACGAAACTGGATGCCGCCCTCGTCAGTGGCCAGCGCCATCGCGCCGCCCATGGCGTCAACTTCTTTGACCAGGTGGCCCTTGCCAATGCCGCCGATTGAGGGGTTGCAGCTCATCTGGCCGAGTGTCTCAATGTTGTGGCTGAGGAGTAAGGTCTTGCAGCCCATGCGTGCGCTGGCCAGCGCCGCCTCGGTGCCCGCATGGCCACCACCGACCACAATCACGTCAAATTCAGTGGGGTAAAACATATTAGATCTCAATCAGTTCAGTTTTCAAGCCGACGGTTTGCGCTGCATTTGCCTGACGTTTATCGGCCGTCACAAAGAGGTCAACGCGCGCAGCCTGAGCCGTGCCAATATGCAATGCATCCATGCCGCGCAGGTTTGCCAGGCGCATAGCGGCAATCGCATAACGCTCTGCCTGGCCAGATAGCGACATGACCGCTAACTCGTCAAAGTCGGCATGAATGTTTGCCAGCACGCGCGTGTATTCGTCGTCACTGAAAGCACCTTCGCGCCATTGGCGCGTCAACGCTGAGGCAACTTCAGTTTTGCAATGCACCGCCGCCGTAACCACACTAGCTGACGCCTGCAATTCAAGCACTCGCGCAACGCCCGCTTCCGCGCTATAGCGCTTGAACAGCGCTGAGGCGTCAAACAATATATTCATCACCAGCCGCTCTCGCGCTCGTCAATGATCATTTGAGCGCCTGATTTACTAGGTGGTTTTAGGTAATTCAGTGGCTCAATCGGCACTTTCCAGCGCGGCACTTTTTGTTCTGTCTGCGGCTGCATCGGCACCAATTCAGCGACCGGCTTGCCATGCCGCAAAATACGCACGGTTTCGCCCTTTTCGACCAGGTCAATCATGGCCGAAGCGTTGGCGCGAAATTCGCTCAAAGGGACGCTGATAGGGGGATGAGCGGAAGAAGAAGTTTGCATTTTGTACAAATTTAGTTGTTTTGTACATTTTAGCGCTTTTGTGGTGCTATCGTAGAAAGCCCCTAGGCGTGCCGTGTGCCGCGTATCGTAAAGTAGTCAGGCATTGATTCTTTACAAAGGCTGGCAATGTCGACGCACCCACAAATTAACCGCCGCGCAGCACTCCAACATGTCAGTGCTCTTGCAGCAGCAAGCGCGCTCCCCGCGCAGGCTCAAACCGCCTGGCCGACCAAGCCAATCCGCCTTTTGGTGCCTTTCGCGCCCGGCGGTAGCTCTGAGATTGTGGCGCGATCTGCCGCCAGTGAACTCAGCAAAAGCCTGGGCCAAAACGTGTTTGTTGAAAACAAGCCCGGTGCCAGCGGCAACATTGCCATGGCTGAATGCGCACAAAGCACCGATGGCCACACGCTGATCCTGGGTCACATCGGCACCTTTGCCGTCAATCCCTTTATCTTTGACAAGCTGCCGTTTGACACCAACAAAGACTTTAAACCGATCTCCTTGTTGGCCAAGGTGCCCAGTCTGTACGTGGTCCATGCCGACGTGGCCGCAAAAAACCTGAAAGAGTTCATCGCCCTGGCCAAGTCCAAACCCGGCCGCTTAAACTACGGCTCCGCCGGCAACGGCAGTGCCGGGCACTTGGCGTTTGAATACTTGAAAATGGCCAGTGACATGTTTGTACTGCATGTGCCCTACCGCGGCACAGGGCCACAGCTTACTGACCTGCTGGCCGGCCGATTGGACGCTGCGAGCGTGGGCGCGCCGGCGATTTTGGCGCATATCAAATCAGGCAAGCTGCGCTGTATTGCTACGGGCACCAAAGAACGGCTGGCCCAGTTGCCTGAGGTCCCAACCGTGGCCGAGAGCGGCTTTCCTGGTTTTGAGATGACCCAGTGGTATGGCCTGAATGCCCCAGCCAACATGCCGCAAATCGCGATTGACAAACTCGCCGCCGCTACCGCTGTTGCCATGAAAAACCCGCAAGCTACCGAGCGTCTGCGCGGCGACACTGCCATGCCAGTAGGCGACACGCCAGCTCAATACGCAGCGTTTATTAAAACCGAACAGGCCAGATGGAAGCTGGTGACTGCGCGCGCGCAAATCAAACCCGACTGATCACGTTGGTACGGCTTACAGTCGGCATAAAAAGGCTTTTTAGGGTTCGAAAATGCTGGCAACTGCTCAAACAAGTCGCCACCCGTGCAAAACCTGCAAACCAAGGCAAAAAATAGGGGCAAGTACGGGCCAGGAGCTGGACCAGCAACACACCGGCTGAGCCTGATTCTGAAAAGATCAGTTTTTGGTTACTCATCAGTTATTTAACCTAGAAGCAGCAGTTGGATGCTGCCGAGTGAGCCGCGCTCTGCGCGTTCAGCAGGGCGGAACAACAACGCGGGCTTTTGCCCGCTAGGCGGACCAACGCGGCTGGGCGGGTCGGGCGGGGCGCCATCGGGTGCATAGCGTTGTCAGC
>JBBAPO010000099.1:0-2748 GCA_040400795.1 Rhodoferax sp. | reverse complement strand
GCAGCGTGTGGAAGTTCAAGGCGATTGGGATTGACGCATCAGGCCAGGTCATCCCCGGCGGTGGACCTTTGACGGACAGACACAATACGACTTTTTCGGTGCTTGATGAGGCGCAGCTGAATGTTGTTTTAGGCTCTAATGCATTATTTTGAGGCATTTCAGTTATCGAAAATGGCTATAGCCAAATAAATACGTGTTTAATTTGCTACAAAATATATAGCGAATTCCGCGTGCCTGTCTGTGAAAGTTCTCACGTTTACCGCTGGGGGCTGTCACCTCGCTGGAACAAGAGCCCGTCATCGACAGGTATATATTTATCCTATGGTCTAACAATTGACAAGTATAAATATTAAGACTACATTGTCTTATGCCTTCTTCTGTCGCTTTGCTCAATCAAGCAAAAAAATCAGCCCAGCCGCCAACAAACCCTTTACCGGCAATGCTTGAAGAGCTTGGACTGATCAAGGTTCCAAAGTCCTGCGATGTGCTGGCCGAACGCCTGCAACAGCAAATTCTCAGTGGCACCTATCCGCCAGGTTCGGCGCTTCCGACCGAGCGCGAATTGGTGGCTGGCACTGGCCTGAGCCGGGGTTCCGTGCGCGAGGCGCTACGCATTCTCGAAGCGCAGGGTCTCGTTCAAACTCGTGCAGGCCGTTACGGCGGCTCGGTCGTCTCCAGGCCGACGGATTCGCTGCTGGCCAGCCACATCAACCTGTTTGCCAAAGGCCGCAGCGTGGCATTGCACGCCTTGGTAGAAGCCCGGCAAGCGTTGGAGCCCATGGTTGCCTATCTTGCTGCGCGCAACCGCACAGCAGAAGACTTGGCAACGCTGAGCCTGATTTCAGCCCAACTTGATGATTCCGCACTTGATGACGTGCAGCGCTTTCTGGAGGAAAACGCCAACTGGCATTCAGCGCTGGCTACCGCCAGCCACAACGACCTGCTGAGGGCTTTCACCGCTTCAATCTCCGGACTCATGCTCGAAGCTTCACGGATTGAAAACTTCGCATCGGAAGACGTTCGCAGGCTGGTGACGCAGGCGCACAGGCGTATCCTGCAAGCCATTGAGGCGCAAGACGCAGACGCCGCACGGCGTCGTGCTGAGCGTGACGTACAGGCCTATGCCAAGCACCTCGAGGCTGCGGTGACTGCCGTCGGCCAGCAGATGAAGTAGGAAAATACCCATGCTTGATACGCGTAAGGAGCTCCACTGGGGACGATTGATGAGCTGTTATGCAGCGCGTCCGCTTCATGTCAACGCGATGCTGCAGCGCAGCCTGTCCCTGTCGGCTGACAAAGTGGCGGTGGTCGACGGAGAGGTGCGTATGACTTACCGCGAACTCGATGTGAAGGCGGCAGCTCTCGCAGCCAACCTCGCCGCGCGGGGCGTTTCGAAGGGCGACCGCGTGGCTGTCATGCTTGTCAATCAGCTTGAAGCTGTGCTCAGCGTGGTCGCGATTACCCGTCTGGGCGCCATCCTGGTGCCCATAGGTGCCCGTTTACGCCGTCCCGAGATCAGCTACATTTTTGACGACGCGCAGCCGGTGGCCATCATCTACGGCGCCCAGTTTACAGGCGAGCTCCCAGACAACGGGCCAGCAACCAACATGCGCTTGGCGTGCGCTGGCGAACTCTGGAACACGCTGCTTGAGGACAGCGGTATGCCGTCTGTGCCAGCCGCTGCGGTCAGCGAGCGGGACGTCTTCGGCATTCTCTACACCTCCGGCACGACGGGCAAACCGAAGGGTGCCATGCTGACGCACCTGAACGTCATCCACTCCTGCATGCACTGGGAAGACGCGCATCGCCTGACGCGTAACGAGACTACGCTGGTGTGCGTCCCCTGGTCCCATGTGGCCGGGCTGTGCGGTGTGCTGATGCCCTTTTTGCATCTGGGCGGCACGCTGGTCATGATGGCTGAATTCAAGCGCCGCGAATTTTTGTTACTCGCGCAAAAAGAACGCATCACACACGCGCTGATGGTGCCCGCCATGTACGGTCTGTGCCTGCTGGAGAGCGACCTGGCCAGCTTCGAGCTGGGTAACTGGCGACTAGGCGCCTACGGCAGCGCGCCCATGCCCGAGCCAACCATCCTGCGTTTCGCGCAGGCTTTTCCAAAGCTGCAGATGTGCAACTGCTACGGCGCGACCGAGACCACCTCGCCCGCAACCCTGATGCCACCTGGTGATGGCGTCAACCACGCGACCAGCATCGGAAAAACCGTGCCCTGCGGTGACATCCGCGTGATGGACGAGCAGGGCCGCGAACTGGCGCGCGGTGAAGAAGGCGAACTCTGGATTGCCGGGCCCATGGTGGTACCCGGTTACTGGCAAAACCCTGATGCCAACGCCGCGTCTTTTGCTGGCGGCTACTGGAAATCGGGAGATATCGGTTCTATGGACGCACAGGGTTACGTGCGCATAGCCGATCGCAAAAAAGACATGATCAACCGCGGTGGCTTCAAGGTCTACCCAGCCGAAGTGGAAAGCGTACTCTCTGGTATTGACGGCGTCGTTGAGGCGGCGGTGATAGGCCACCCCGACGGGATCATGGGCGAGAGCGTGATCGCATTTCTCAACGTCGTGGGCGACGAGACCACCGAAGCGCTGGTGCGCCGCTACTGCACTGAACGCATGGCCGACTACAAGGTGCCCGCGCACGTGCTGGTAAGCCACCATCCGTTGCCACGCAATGCCAACGGCAAGATCCAGAAGGCTGAATTGCGCGAGATGGCGAAATCGCTGCCGC
>JBBAPO010000098.1:0-2989 GCA_040400795.1 Rhodoferax sp. | reverse complement strand
CACTGGTGCCCGTCAACACCAACTACCGCTACCAGCAGGACGAGCTGCACTACCTCTGGGACAACGCCGATGCCGTAGCGGTTGTCTTTCATGGCGCTTTTACCGACACCGTGAACGCCGTGCGTGCGCGCTGTACCAAGGTGCGGCTGTGGCTGTATGTGGACGACGGCAGCGCGCCCTGCCCGGCCTGGGCTATGTCTTACGAGGCATCGGCGCTGGCGCATCCGGCGCGCGTGCAAGTGCCTTGGGGCCGCTCTGGCGATGATCAGTTGTTGATCTACACCGGCGGTACTACCGGGCGTCCGCGTGGCGTGATGTGGCGCCAGCATGACCTGTATGTGTCGTCCAACACCACCGGCGACCCGGAGCAGGCTGACCTGGCGTTTGTGCGCGCGCGCGTGGCCCGCATGCAGAGCGAACAAACCGTACCGCCGGTTGGCCTGCCCGCAACGCCACTGATGCACGGTACGGCTTATGTTTTTGCCAGCGCCATTCTGAACCGCGCAGGCAGCGTGGTCACGCTCACCCACACGCAGTTCGACGTGGCCGAGCTGCTGGGCGCGGTTCAAAGCGGTCCGGTAACAGACCTGTGCATCGTCGGTGACGCGTTTTGCCGTCCAATGGTTGACGCGCTGGACGCAGCGCCTGGCCGCTGGAATATTGCCTGCCTGAAGGCGGTGTCGTCGTCGGGAATGATGTGGGGTAGCGCCAACAAGGCGCGCCTACTCGAGCACGCACCCAAAGCGGTGCTGATTGATTTTTTGAACAGCAGCGAGGCTAGCGGCATGGGCCGAGCGATCTCGTCAAAAGGCCGCCCCAGCCCGTCAGCGCGCTTCAAGCTCGGTAAAAATGCGTTTGTGATTGATGCTGACAATCGGCCCGTGCAGCCGGGCAGCAGAATCGCTGGGCGGATTGCCGTCGGCGGCAACGTACCGCTGGGCTACTACGGCGACCCTGAAAAAAGCGCCGCCACCTTCCCTGTGATTGATGGCATACGCTGCGCGGTGCCGGGCGACTTTGCTTTGGTTGAGCTGGATGGCAGCATCACGCTTCTGGGGCGCGGCTCGGTCAGCATTAACACCGGCGGGGAAAAAGTTTTCCCTGAAGAAGTCGAGGAGTGCATCAAGCTGCTGCCCGAAGTGCGTGACGCCGTGGTGGTGGGCGTACCCGACGAGCGCTTTGGCGAAACCGTAGCAGCAGTGGTGGAACTGGTGGCGCAGGGTGGGGGTCAGAGCCCCAGCGTCGAAGCCGTGACCGCCCTTGTAACAACCTATGTGCGCGCCCATCTGGCCCGCCACAAAGCACCCCGGCATGTGATGCTGGTGCCATCCATTGGCCGGGGCCCGAACGGCAAGGCCGACTACATGGCGCTACGCAAACGTGTGGCTGACTGGCTTTTGCCTGAACCGGTTGCAGCGACAGCATCCCCCCAACAAGGAGAGTAATTTCAATGTCCCAAATTCTTATCGAGCAGCAGGGCGGCATTGCCATCGTCACGCTGAACCGGCCCGAGAAGCGCAATGCGTTGTCGCCGGAAATGCTGGTTCGGCTGGCGCAGTTCTGGAAAGAAATTGCCGACGACCATTCCGTCCGCGTGGTGGTGCTGACGGGCGCTGGAGAGCAGGCGTTTTCGTCCGGTGGCGACATGGGCAGCCTGATTCCCCTGATGATGCGAACCCGCCCGCCCGTGGGCGACTGGGAAGAGCGCTTTGCCGCAGACCGCAAGCAACTGGGCGCGGCGCTGCTGCGCAATGCGACGTTTTTCAAACCCGTGATTGCCGCAATCAATGGCCACGCCCACGCGGGCGGCGCAGAGTTTGTCATGAGCACGGATCTGCGCGTGATGTCCAGCGAAGCCACCATCGCCGTCACCGAAGTGCGGCGTGGCCTGATCGCCAGCGGCGGCTCGCTGGTGCGCATGGCGCGCCAAGTGCCTTGGGCGCATGCGATGGAACTGCTGCTGTTAGGCGAACCGGTCAGCGCGCAGCAGGCGCTGGCGATGGGCCTCGTCAATCGTGTGGTGCCGCCCGACCAGGTGATGGCGACGGCGCTTGACCTGGCGCGCCGCGTCAGTCTGGGCGCGCCAGTCGCGCTGGAAAAAACCAAAGAAGTGATGGTGCGCTCCAATGGCCGTCCGCTTGACGAGGCCTTTGCGATAGAGACCCAATGCACCAAAGAGAATGCCGCCATGGACGACGCCAAAGAGGGCTCGCGTGCCTTCATGGAAAAGCGGCCGCCAGTGTTTCACGGAAGGGCCACAAAATGACTTTACTCAAGGGAATTCGCGTGGTGGAAATGGGGCTGTGGGTGGCTGGCCCGGCAGCCGGCGGCATTCTGGCCGACTGGGGTGCCGAGGTCGTGAAGATCGAGATGCCCAAGGGCGATCCGATGCGCTCGCTGTTCGGCGCCTTGTCGGGTTCAAAGGAAGAACGCTGCCCGCCCTTCGATTTGTACAACCGCGGCAAGAAAAGCGTGGCGCTCGATGTGAACCATGCCGACGGCATGGCGCTGGCGCAGCGCCTGGTAGCCACAGCCGACGTCTTTGTGACCAATATGCGGCCGCAGTTTCTGGAGCGCATCGGGCTGGACCACGCCACGCTGCTGGCAAAGCACCCGCGCCTGGTGTATGCCAGCCTGACCGCCTACGGCCTCGATGGGCCAGACCGCGATGCACCTGGCTACGACATGGCGGCTTACTCTGGCCGAAGCGGCCTGGCTGAACGGGCCACGCCGCCGGGCGCATCACCCCCCGTACTGCCAGGCGGGCTGGGCGACAATGTCACGGCCATCACCATGGTCTCTGGCATCTTGGGCGCGCTGTTTCACCGCGAGCGCACCGGGCAGGGACAACTGGTGTCAACTTCACTGCTGCGCACTGGTATTTACAGCATTGGCATGGACGTCGCCACACGTATAGGGCTGGGGCGCATTGCAGCCGCGCCATCACGCACCAAACCGCAAAATCCTTTGATGAACTCCTATTGCGCGA
>JBBAPO010000097.1:0-3002 GCA_040400795.1 Rhodoferax sp. | reverse complement strand
AAACAAAGACACATCGGGGTGCAGTTTTGCAAAGTCAGATAGCCTTGGCATCAACTCCAAGTCCAAACAGAGTTATTGTTTTGCCACTAAACGCATTCCCTTAAGTAAACCCGTGGCCAGGAGTTCCAAGGTGGCGGGGTTATGCACCGATTGGCCTGGCTGGTCTCCGCCGCCATGAAAAACGCCATTGATGTAAAACGAGAGAGTTCTGGATAAACTTGCGTTGATCAGGAGTGCACCAACGTGCGAGATCCTGCTCGATACATCACCGTACCTGCGGCGACGGTCGCGTTACAAGGCAATACGGCGCTGCAGAAGGTCGAGAGTTGGCTCACTGCATCTCATGTTTTCCAGCAGCCGCAATAAAACGGTCCGGGCGAAGCTATATCCAATCCACCCTCTTTTCTTCAAACTAAAAATGCAGGGAATTGCGCCAGCACCTGCACAGCGTGATGCCGGGAAGCTCGCTTGGTAAGGCGCTGCACTACCTGAGCGCCCAGTGGCCCAAGCTCTCGCGTTACGTAAAGGACGGCAGCTACCCGATCGACAACAACCCTTGTCATGCCGCTAGCGGCATGACAAGGGTAATGCCGACTCCAAAATTATGCCGCGTCCAACTTGCGTGAAAGCGTAGCTGTGGGAACGATCCTTGTTTCTGGTCATCTGATTTGGCGGCATTATCAAAGGCCCTCGAGAAAGGCTAGCAATGGATCGGGAGGCGTATATCGAGTTGGCGCGAGGCCGCTCGCATTGGCATGCGCGAGCGCGCGTTCCTTGAGTCGCATGTCGGCGTGCAAATATATTTGTGTCGTCTCCGTCGATTCATGACCGAGCCAAAGCGCTATCACGCTCAAGTCCACGCCGCGCTGTAACAGACTCATGGCCGCCGCGTGCCTCAGCGTGTGCGGCGTCACGGACTTTTCCTTGAGCGAGGTGCATGTCTGGCACGCAGTCGCGGCATGGCGCGACACGAGCCGTTGAAGTGCATCAGCGCTGAGATGGCCGCCGCGTGAACTGGGGAAGACAGGATCTTCAGGCGCTCCGGGCTGTCGCAGTAGCCATTCCTTCAAGATCGCGATGACGTCCGGCCGTAGTGGTGTGCATCGCATTTTTCTGCCTTTGCCGATGCAACGGACGTGAGCGCCGGTGCCGAGTGCCACGTCCTGATGCCTGAGTGAAGTCAGTTCACTGTTGCGCAGACCAGTTTGAACCGCGACAAGAAGCAGCGTTCGATCCCGACTGCCGATCCACGTTCCAGCATCAGGAGCTGCCACGAGGGCTGCGGCCCCTTCCTCGGTGAGAAACTCAACCGGACCGTGTTCGTAGCGTTTCGCAGGAATGGCAAGTATGCGCTGGCACTGAAGACCAAGTGCTGGTTCGCTGAGCGCGACGAAGCGAAAGAAGGCGTGCACTGCGGCCAGGCGGGTATTTCGGGTTCGCACTGAGTTGCCCCTGTTCTGTTCAAGGTGCCGAAGGAATTTCTCAATGAAGGATGCGTCGAGCTCTTGCGTCAGCAGCTTTGAGGGTGCGCGTCCAAAAATCTGTGTGGCGAAACCCAGCAGCAATCGGAACGTGTCGCGGTAGCTCGCCACTGTATGTGAACTGAGTCCTTGCTGTTCAAGCATGCGCTGAGTAAAAAAGCGCTGGAGGAGTGATGCAAGCCCAGCGGGGTTCATGGCTGTTCTCCTGGCCGATCCGTACCGAGATACTTGGCCGCCAGTTGGAGCAGTTCAGGAACAGCTTCGATATACCAATAGGTGAGGCCGACATCGACGTGACCAAGATAGGCGGCAAGCTTGGGCAATTCCCTCGACACGTCCAGACCGGCCCGGTACCACTCGACAAGTCTTCCGGTCGCAAAACTGTGTCTGAAGTCCTGAAGGCGTGGCCCGTGCCCTGTGCGTCCGTCCTCCCTTGTTGCCCGCAGACCGACCGCGCGGGACATTCTTACAAACATGCTACGGGCAGAACCAGCATTCAACCGCATACCTCGTTCGCCGACGAGAAACGCCTCACTTAGCCGTAGCGAGAAGATCTGGTCGCGGCATCGTGAATAGCGTTCGAGTGCCGCGCGGGTCGATTCTTCAATCGGTACGAAGCGCGATTTACCGAACTTGGATTCCCGGATCGAGAGTATGCCGTTCACGAGATCGACGTCAGACCGGTCGAGTCCAATGGCCTCGCTTGGCCTAAGGCCGGTCGCGACCAAAAGCCCGATCAGCGTCGAATAGGTCACCGCCCGCATTCCCGTACGCGAATGCAGTCGAGCGGCTTGAGCCATGAGCAAGTCAATCTCCTGTTCGCTATAGATGTGCGGAGCATTGCGTCGCCGGCGGGCATCCAAGAGCCGCCTTGGCGGAATCTCGTTGCGCATATCGGCGGCGTTGAGCCACTTGGCGAATCCCCTCACTTGTGAGAGGCGTCGCCCCCATGTTGCACGTTGGGCAAGCTTAGGTTCCATCGCCCAGCGCAAGGCCAGATCGGTGGTGATGAACTCAGTTCCCTCGCGTTCGAGTAGGTCAACAAAGTGATCCAGCGCCAATGCGGGTTCATAGAATTTCGATCCGAGGGCACGGCGAATTGCCACGTACTGGACCAAGGAATCGCGAATCGCACTCATCATGCACCCCCCGTCGCTGGCCACGCCCGTGCTACACCACGCAGGGCCTCGAAAGATACTTTCGCGTAAATCGCGGTACTGTCTTGTGAGCGATGCCGCAAGACTTCAGCAATCTCAGCCATGGACGCGCCATGACGGATCATTGTCGTCGCCAAGCCGTGACGGAACAGATGTGCAGCACCTCGACATGCGGGACGAAACCCGGCACGAGCGAAGGCCAGGCGGACAATATGGCCGACCGCCGCAGGCCCCGTCAGACCAACGCGTGGTGCCCACATTCGCAAAAAGACACGCCGGGATGCGCTTGCGCCACGATCATCGCGAAGGTACATCGCCAATGCCTCGCCAACGTCGTCTAGTAGCGGCATGTGCTCGACCATTT
>JBBAPO010000096.1:0-3267 GCA_040400795.1 Rhodoferax sp. | reverse complement strand
CCATGAAGTCGCAGGTCTGGCTGATTGACCCGCGCCCCAATCTTGAAAGCATTGTTGCTGCGGTTGAAATGGGTTTTGAGTTGTCTGAAGCCAGCCGCACGCCGGTGATGCTGGAGCTGCGCATTCGCGCCTGCCATGTGCACGGCCGCTTTGCCACCAAGGCCAATAAGCGCCCAGCATTTACGCTCAAAGATGCTATTAACAACCCCCAGCGCGACACCAACCGCATCGTGCTGCCGCCCGCCAGCTACGCGCAAGAACAAGAAAAAATCACCGAGCGCTGGCCAGCAGCGGTCAAGTTTATTCAAGACCACCAGGTCAATGAGTTTTTTGCCGAAAGCGCACAAGACTTTGGCATCGTCATGCAAGGCGGCTTGTACAACAGTGTGTTGCGTTCGCTGGAGCTGCTGGGCTTGGCCGATGCGTTTGGCAACTCACGCGTACCGCTGTATGTGCTGAACATCACCTATCCCTTGATTGACGAGGAGTTCACCCGCTTTTGTGCAGGCAAGCGCGGCATCTTGCTGGTGGAAGAAGGCCAGCCCGACTTTATCGAGCAGAACGTCAATACCATCTTGCGCCGCGCCGATGTGCAAACGCGCATCCACGGCAAAGACCTGTTGCCGATGGCCGGGGAATACACCGGCGGCGTGGTGCTAAAGGGGGTGGCGCGGTTCATTGAAAAATACGCACCTGCGCTACTTAAAGGGCGCGATTTACCCAAAGGCGCGCAATCCGCATCAACAGGCTTGGCAACTCTGGAAGGCAATCCCAAAGCCTTCGCCATCAACGCGGCGGTGTCTGAAGTGCAGGGCAGGCCACCCTCGTTTTGTACCGGCTGTCCGGAGCGACCCATCTTTACCGCCATGAAGCTGATCGAGCGCGAGCTGGGCAAGCACCACATCAGTTGCGACATTGGCTGCCATTTGTTTTCCATCTTGCCGCCCTTCAATATCGGTGCCACCACCATGGGTTATGGCCTGGGTTGGGCCGGTGCATCGGCCTTCAACACCACTGACACATCAAAGCGCACGATTGCCATGATGGGTGACGGCGGCTTTTGGCACAACGGTTTGACCAGTGGCGTGGGCAACGCCGTTTTCAACCAGACCGACAACCTGCTGATGGTGATTGACAATGGTTACTCGGCGGCCACGGGCGGGCAAGATGTGATGTCGTCAAAAGCCGTCAACGCCATTCGCAGTACCAACAACCCGATTGAAAAAGCCGTACGCGGCGTGGGTGTGAAGTGGGCCAAAACCGTCACCAACACCTACAGCCTGACCCAAATGCGCGACGTGCTGCGTGAGGCATTGACGACGAAAGAAAAAGGCCCCAAGGTCATCGTCGCGCAAAGCGAATGCCAGCTCAATCGCCAGCGCCGCATCAAGCCGCAAATTAAAAAACGCATTGACAGTGGCGAGCGCGTGGTGCGGGAGCGCTTTGGCATTGACCCGGACACCTGCACGGGTGACCACTCCTGCATCCGCCTGTCGGGCTGCCCGTCACTGACCATCAAGCCCAACCCCGACCCCCTGCGACGCGACCCGATTGCGACCGTTATTGACAGTTGTGTAGGCTGCGGTCTGTGTGGTGAAGTGGCGCATGCAGCAGTCCTGTGTCCGTCGTTTTACCGTGCTGAAATTATCAACAACCCGACGCGCTGGGATCGCCTCAAATTACGCTTGCGCACTGCCGTGATTGGCTGGCTACAAGACCGTATTGAGCGGCGGCTGGAAGGGATTGCAGCATGACCCTTCGACAAGCTCAGGACGATCGGGATACTGATCGCTCAATCACTATTGCAATCCTTGCCATGGGCGGCGAGGGTGGCGGTGTGCTGGCCGACTGGCTGGTGGACCTGGCCGAGCACAACGGCTACTTTGCCCAGACCACATCGGTGCCCGGCGTGGCGCAGCGCACCGGTGCCACGGTGTATTACCTGGAGATGTTTCCTGAAGCAGCCACGCCCCCAGGCAGCCTGCCCGTGATGGCGCTGAGCCCGGTACCGGGCGAGGTCGATGTGGTGCTGGCTTCTGAGTTGATGGAGGCCGGGCGTGCCTTGCAGCGCGGTCTGGTCAGCCCTGGGCGCACCACCTTTATTGCGTCGACGCACCGGGTGTATTCGATGACCGAACGCACCGCTATGGGCGATGGCCGTGTGGACGCAGATAAATTGATGGCTGGTGCTGCTGCGGCTGCCAAAAAATGGATACATGCAGACTTTGCGCTACTTGCCGACCAAGCGGGCAGCCTGATTGCCCCCGCGCTGTATGGCGCGTTGGCCGCTTCTGGCAGCCTGCCGTTTAGCCGTGCGCAGTTTGAAGCCACCATCACGCGCGGCGGTGTGGGTGTGACAACCAGCCTGAAAGCCTTTGCGGCTGGTTGTGATGCGGCGCATCCACCACCCGAAGCAGTGGTTGTTCAAGCGCTTGAAGAATCCGCAGCGCTGAAAGTGGGCGTGCGGCTTGCGGCATTGGCTGAACGGATACAAAAAGACTTCAGCCTCGCCAACCAGGCAACGCTGGCCGCTGGCATTACCCGCATGGCTGACTACCAGGATGTGGTCTACGCTACTAGTTATCTTGACCAGTTGATGCCGTTGGTTGGCGCTTTGCCCGCTGACCCAGCGATGGCGCATGAACTGCTGGACGAGACAGCGCGCCACCTGGCGCTGTGGATGTCGTATGAAGACACTGTACGTGTGGCAGATTTAAAAACCCGCCGCACGCGCTTTCACCGTGTCGGTGCAGAAGTCAAACTCAATAAAGCTCAGCACCTGGGCATCCACGAATTTTTGCACCCCCGCATTGAAGAGATTGCCGACACGCTGCCCGCCGCCTGGGGGCGCTGGCTTCTCAAAACAAGCTGGGCACAAGCGCTGCTAAGGCCGTTAACCAACAAAGGCCGGGTGGTGCAGACCAGCTCGATTCGCGGGTACTTGTTGCTCTATGCGATTGCCGCGCTCAGACCGCTGCGCCCCAAATCATTGCGTTTTGGCATTGAGCAGCAGCGCATCAGCGACTGGCTAAAAAACATTGTTGAACTTGCACCAGCACAACCCGCGCTCGCGCTGGAAGTTGCTCGCACGCAGCGCCTGGTCAAAGGCTATGGCGACACCCATGCGCGCGGCTGGGGCAACTACCAGCGCATCATGGCCAAACTGCCGCAACTACAAACCATGCCGCAAGGCGCCGCGCAACTTAAAGCATTAAGCCATGCCGCTTTGGCCGATGACAGTGGCCAGGCACTTGACCACATGCTGGC
>JBBAPO010000095.1:0-3270 GCA_040400795.1 Rhodoferax sp. | reverse complement strand
TGTTGATCCCCGGTGTGGGTGCCCAGGGCGGCGATGCGGCGGCTACGGTCAAAGCTGGCTGGCGCCCCGGTGCGCCCATCATCGTCAACTCATCGCGGGCGATTATTTATGCCTCGTCGGGCGATGATTTTGCTGAATCAGCGCGGCGCGAAGCCATCAAGACGCGGGATGTGCTGCAGGCGGCACGGGCTTGATGTTCAGGGCTTTTTGCGGCGCTGGCCTTTGTGATATTTGCGCTAAAAGATATTTGATTTATAGCAAATATCCTGCGCCGATTGTCATCCCGAGCCCTACTCGGGAACCATGCGGCAACCGCTCCCAATGAAAATATTCAGGTTCTGTTAACCTTTGAATACTGATGTGCACATGCCGTGTTGCCGGCGAACGCATCGAAAGTCGTCAACCATCACGGAGAAGTCCATGGTCTTTCCCGCACTGCCATCGCGTTCAGTTTCTTCCCGTTTGATGGCAACCGTCATCGCGCTATTAGCAATCGCCGCTCCTTTTGTCCCGGCAACGGCGCAGGACTATCCCACCAAGCCCATCAAACTCATCATTCCCTACCCGCCGGGCGGTGCAACCGACGTGATCGGTCGCATCGTCGCGCTGAAATTGTCCGAGGCACTGGGCCAGCAGCTCATCGTTGACAACCGCGCCGGAGCAGCGGGCTCGATCGGTGCGGGCGCTGCGGCAACGGCCATCGCTGATGGCTATACGCTGCTGCTGGGCGCGCTGACGAGTCATTCCATCAATGCCGCGCTGCAGCCCAACCTTTCCTTCGACCTGGCCAGGGATTTTGTGCCTGTCGGCGTTGTCGGGCAGGTACCGCTGGTGTTCGTGGTCAACCCCAAAGTGCCGGCAAGGACCTTGAAGGAATTGATGGATTACACGAAAAGAAATCCGGGGATGAGTTACGCCTCTTCGGGCAACGGCTCGCCGCAACACATGGCGGGTGAATTGTTCAAAGGCATGACCAAGCTCGACATGCTGCATGTGCCGTACAAAGGCAGCGGCCCGGCCATGACCGACCTGGTCGGTGGCCAGGTGCAGGCGATGATCGAGACCATGCCCGCCGCCCTGCCCCACATCAAGTCTGGTGGTTTGCGCCCGCTGGCGGTGACGCTGCCCGCCCGGTCGGCTAATTTGCCAGATGTTCCTACAGCCGCCGAAGCCGGCCTGCCAGATTTTGTTGTGACGTCCATGTTTGGATTGCTGGCTCCAGCGAAAACGCCGCCCGCCATCGTGGCCAAGCTCACTGCCGCGCTGGAAAAGGTATTGGCGGCGCCCGATACGCAGATGCGTATGGAAGCCCAAGGCGTGGTGACTGGTTACCTGAACCCGGCCGACAGCACCAAACGCATCAGGGCAGAAATCGACAAATGGACCCGGGTCGCCAAAGAATCCAATATCAAGCTTGAGTAACGCCATGACCACAAAACCAGGCCGCGGCCTCACAAAAGGCCTCACCTCCTACGGTGACAGTGGCTTTTCATTGTTCCTGCGCAAGGCATTTATCAAGGCGATGGGCTTTACCGATGATGCGCTCGACCGGCCCATCATCGGCATCACCAATACCTACAGTGACTTCAATCCCTGCCATGGCAATGTGCCGCAGATCATCGAGGCGGTAAAGCGCGGCGTGATGCAAGAGGGCGGCATGCCCTTCGTTTTTCCGACCATCTCCATCGGCGAGTCCTTCGCACACCCGACCAGCATGTACTTGCGCAATCTGATGGCGCTAGACACGGAGGAAATGATGCGCGCCCAACCAGTTGACGCGGTGGTGCTGATCGGTGGCTGCGACAAAACCATCCCCGCCCAGTTGATGGCGGCGGCCTCGTTGGATATTCCGTCCATCGTGATTCCGACCGGACCGATGTTGACTGGTGAGCACAAAGGGGAACGGCTCGGTGCGTGCACCGATTGCCGGCGCTTCTGGGCTAAATTCCGTGCGGGTGAGATCGACCACGCCGAAATTGAGGAGGTCAACGCCAAGCTTGCGCCGACGACCGGTACCTGTATGGTGATGGGCACGGCAAGCACCATCGCCTGCATGGTCGAAGCTGCCGGGATGAGCCTGCCGGGTGCTGCGGCGATTCCTGCGGTCTATGCAGAGCGCTTTCGCCACGCTGAAATGACCGGGCGGCGTTCGGTAGCGATGGCGAACCATCCGTTGCTACCCAAAGACATTCTCACACCGCAATCTGTCACCAATGCGCTGGTTGTGCTGCACGCCATCGGCGGCTCTACCAACGCACTGATCCATTTCACCGCCATTGCCGCGCGTCTTGGTATCACTGTCGACCTGACGGAATTTGATCGCCTGGGACGCAATATCCCGGTGCTCGTTGATTTGAAGCCCAGCGGCGCGCACTACATGGAGCACCTGTACGAAGACGGCGGCCTCATGGCCGTGCTGAAGCAATTAAAGCCGATGCTGCATCTGGATTGCATGACCGTCAGTGGTCGTACGCTGGGGGCGGAAATCGATGCGTCGACAGGCCCGGCAAAACGCAAGGTGATCCGGCTGGCCTCAGCACCGATTTTTCCTAGCGGCGGTTTGGCTGTACTCAAAGGCAATCTGGCGCCGCGCGGTGCCGTCATCAAGCATTCCTCAGCCACACCAGCGCTGCTCAAGCATCGTGGCCGTGCCGTAGTGTTTACAAGCATTGAGGACTTGGTCAATCGCATTGACAGCGATGATCTCGATGTCACAGCAGACGACATTCTGGTGCTGCAGAACATCGGCCCCAAGGGTGCACCGGGCATGCCGGAGGCGGGCTACATTCCGATCCCGAGAAAACTTGCCAGAGCTGGCGTGAAAGACATGGTGCGCATGTCGGATGCGCGCATGAGCGGCACGGCATTTGGCACCATCGTACTGCACATTTCGCCGGAAGCGGCGGTGCGCGGGCCGTTTGCGGCGGTACGCAATGGCGACATGATCAGCCTGGATGTGCCGGCGCGGACCCTCACACTGGAAATCAATGACGAAGAAATGCTTTCACGGCTGGCAGACTGGAAACCACCACCAACACTGGCCGACATGCCGAGTCACGGCTACCGCAAGCTGTATCAAACAACCGTCACACAGGCCGACATCGGCTGCGATTTTGATTTCATGCTGCCTGCGATGACCCTGACAGCACCCGTGTTTGTCGATGACAAGCGCGATACTTGACAAGCCTGCGATGCCACCCATCAAGATGGGCGTCAAACCTAGAAAAAGCAGTTGGATGCTCCCGAGTGTGCCCCGCTCGGCGCGTTCAG
>JBBAPO010000094.1:0-3278 GCA_040400795.1 Rhodoferax sp. | reverse complement strand
TCTGCCAAACGTCAAGTATCTGGCCGGTTGAGTCCTGGAGCCGGCCCGGTCGCCGAGCCGACTTGCAGCCCATCACGATTGAGCATTTAATGGCATCGAGTGCATTACCGTTTATCTTTCCGGCTACGCCGCTGTGGGTCGATGGGCGGTGCGAATATTTTGGCGACGGCTCGATGCGCCAAAGTTCGCCCTTGTCACCCGCCGTGCATTTGGGTGCGTCCAAAGTGATGGTCATTGGCGTTGGCCAGCCTGAGCGCGCTGGCTTGGCAGGCGGGCAAATTGCCGCAGCTGGGCAACGCCCCTCACTCGGAGCGATTGCTGGTCATGCCATGGCCAGCGTATTTCAAGACACGCTACAAGCCGATGTGGAGCAAGCCCAGCGGATAACGCAGACCCTGCGCAAGCTGCCGCGCGAGGTGGCGCTGGCGATGCCCTACCGCCCAGTGGATATTTTGGCCATTTCGCCCTCCCAATCGCTTGACGAGTTGGCGCAGGCGCACGCTCACGAGCTGACCAGTGCTACTTACAACGCTTTGTCTGGTTTGGGCGCCTTGGGTGAAAAAGGCAGCCCTAGCGGTGCGGCAATCCCCAGCTATCTGCTGTTTGAGCCGGGCTTTGTCCAAGCCCTGATGGCTTTGGGAGAGCGTGACGCGTATGCGCGTCGGGACGAAATATTGGCATTTTTTGATCTAAAACTGCCATAATCAAGCTCTCTTCACTATGGAGAAATCCTTGGAAATTAGCAGTATCCGCTAGCTTTCAGCACCGCATACTGACGCAGGACGTTGTTAGGGTGTTGAAGGCATAGCACCTTCACCCTCTTTTTATTCAGACTCGGCAGCTTTATGCGCAGGGTCGTGAAACAACTAGCCATCCGTCATGCTCAATATTTTTACGCTCGCCAACGGCAGGCTCTTTCAGGAAGAAATCGAGTCGCTCGAAGAACTTTCCAAATTCCAGCCGATCTGGGTTGATTTGGAATCTCCCACGGTTGAAGAAAAGCGCTGGATCAAGCAATACTACGGCTTGTCGATTCCTGAAGACGCGATGGATGAGGACATTGAAGAGTCCGCCCGTTTTTACGAAGAAGACAACGGCGAGCTGCACATCCGGTCAGACTTTTTGATTGCCGATGACCAAGAACCGCGCACGGTGCGGGTGGCTTTTATTTTGAATCTGGTCAACGACGACCTGAAAAGCAAGGGCGTGCTGTTTTCTATCCACGATGAAGACGTGCCGGTCTTCAGGCTGCTACGCATGCGCGCGCGCCGCGCGCCGGGTCTGATTGAAGACGCCAAGGAAGTGCTGCTCAAATTGTTTGATGCCGATGCCGAATATTCAGCCGACACGCTGGAGGGTATTTACGTCGAGCTGGAAAAAGTCAGCGCCAAAGTGCTGTCTGGCGACGTGACCGACGTACTGGCAGGTGAAGTGCTGGGTGCGATAGCGCGGCACGAGGACTTGAACGGCCGCATCCGCCGCAACATGATGGACACGCGGCGCGCGGTCAGCTTCATGATGCGCAGCAAGATGCTCAATGGGGAACAGTTTGAAGAAGCCCGGCAAATTTTGCGCGACATCGACTCGTTGGATTCGCACACCGCCTTCCTCTTTGACAAGATCAACTTTTTGATGGACGCAACTGTTGGTTTTATCAACATCAACCAAAACAAAATCATCAAACTGTTCTCTGTAGCCAGCGTGGCGCTGTTACCGCCCACCCTAGTAGCCAGCAGCTACGGCATGAACTTTGAATTCATGCCAGAGCTGAAATGGGGACTGGGTTACCCGATGGCACTCGGGCTGATGGTGGTGAGCGCTCTGGTGCCCATGTGGTACTTCAGGAAGCGTGGCTGGTTGAAATAAGACCTGTACAAGCTGTACAGGCTTCAAAACCGCTTTTGAAGCCTGTTTTTGATTATTTCTATGTATTTTAGGTCTATAGGCCAATAAATAAAAGCGTATCAAGCTCCTGAATTTATAGCAATTTCAAAAGCCGCTGAATGATCACCTGCGCGTATTTGCTGGCCACCTGGTCGATAAAACTCGGGAAATCCACATGTGCGGTATCGTCGGCCCGGTCTGAAATAGTCCGTACTGCCGCAAACGGAATGTTGTAGTCGTGGCAAACCTGGGCGACGGCTGCGCCTTCCATTTCTACCGCCAGTACGTCGTGCCCGGCTGCCCGCAGACTTTGTCGCAGCGCATGGGATTCCAAGGCGCCCGATACAAAGCGGTCGCCACTGGCGACCAGGCCCCGGTGCGCTTGGGCTTTTGGGTAGACGCTGTGCAGTATGGGGTCAGCCAGGGCGCAACGGCTGGCTTCAAACAGTGCGCTGGTTAGCTCGGCATTGCCGTTGAATCGGGTTTTGCCGTACAGCGGTACTTCGTAGCGGGCAAACAGCGGCGATGCGTCCAGATCGTGTTGCATAAAGTCGTGCGCCACAACGACATCGCCGACATTGACGCCGCTTTTCAAACCGCCCGCTACGCCGGTAAACACCATGCGCTGCACACCAAAGCGCTCAATCAGGACGGCGCTGGTGATGGCTGCCGCGACTTTACCGATTTTGGACAGCACCAGTACGACGCGCTGCCCATGCAAGTCGCCGAGCCAGAACGCACGGCCTGCGTGGCTGACTTGACTGGGGTTGCGGAGCAGCGCGATCAGACCGTGTTGTTCTTCGGCGAGGGCACTGAGGATAGCTGTGGCTTGCATGTTTTGATTTTGCCCATAAAAAAGGGCAGCTTGCGCCGCCCTTGTACGTAAAGCTTACGCGTTTATTTTTTGTCGCGCAGCTCGCGGCGCAAGATCTTACCAACCGGCGTTTTAGGCAAATCCATGCGGAACTCCACGACTTTCGGCTGTTTGTAACCGGTCAGGTTTTCTTTGCAGTAGGCGCGTACCTGGGCTTCGCTCAGAGCTTCAGTTTTCTTGACGATCACCAGTTTGACGGCTTCGCCTGATTTTTCATCAGCCACGCCGACGCAGGCGCATTCCATTACGCCTTCGAGCTTGCCGACCACATCTTCGATCTCGTTTGGGTAGACGTTAAAGCCGCTGACCAAAATCATGTCTTTTTTGCGGTCTACGATTTTGAAGAAACCGTTGTCGTCCAGAATGCCAATATCGCCCGACTTGAAGTAACCGTCAGCCGTCATGACCTTCTCGGTCTCATCCGGCCGTTGCCAGTAACCATCCATGACCTGCGGACCCTTGATAGCGATCTCGCCGGGCTGGCCTTGCGGTACGTCGTTGCCGTCGTCATCTAGCAGCT
>JBBAPO010000093.1:0-3326 GCA_040400795.1 Rhodoferax sp. | reverse complement strand
CCATGATGAGCGTGCAGTCTTCTTTGGTGATGTTGCCCATCAACGACTTTGGCTCCGAAGCCCAAAAACAAAAATACCTGCCCAAGCTGGCACGTGGCGAGTGGATCGGCTGCTTTGGCCTGACCGAACCCAACCACGGCTCTGACCCCGGCAGCATGATCACCCGCGCCAAAAAGGTGGACGGCGGCTACAGCATCAGCGGTGCCAAGATGTGGATCACCAACAGCCCGATCGCTGACGTGTTTGTGGTCTGGGCCAAGGACGACGGCGGCCAGATCCGTGGCTTCATTTTGGAAAAAGGCTGGAAAGGTTTGTCTGCTCCCGCCGTGCATGGCAAGGTCGGCCTGCGTGCTTCGATCACCGGCGAAATCGTCATGGACGAAGTCTTCTGCCCTGAGGAAAACGCCTTCCCCGAAGTGCGCGGCTTAAAAGGCCCCTTCACTTGCCTCAACAGCGCCCGTTACGGCATCGCCTGGGGCGCCTTGGGTGCCGCTGAAGACTGCTACGCCCGCGGCCGCCAGTACGTGATGGACCGCCTGCAGTTTGGCCGCCCCTTGGCCGCCAACCAGCTGATCCAGAAAAAACTGGCCGACATGCTGACCGAAATCAGTCTGGGCCTGCAAGGCTGCTTGCGCCTGGGCCGCATGAAGGACGAAGGCACCGCTTCGGTGGACCTGACCTCCATCCTCAAACGCAACAGCTGCGGCAAGGCCTTGGACATCGCCCGCATGGCACGCGACATGATGGGCGGCAACGGCATCAGCGCCGAATATGGCGTGGCCCGCCACCTGGTGAACCTTGAAGTGGTCAACACCTACGAGGGCACACATGATGTGCATGCTTTGATTTTGGGCCGCGCCATCACCGGGATTCCTGCTTTCTCGAACTGATTCACACGGAGTCAAGCCATGAAGATTCTCGTTCCCGTCAAACGGGTGGTGGACTACAACGTCAAAGTCCGTGTCAAGTCCGATGGTTCGGGCGTGGACATTGCCAACGTCAAGATGAGCATGAACCCCTTTGACGAGATCGCCGTCGAAGAAGCCGTGCGCCTGAAAGAAAAAGGTTTGGCTACCGAAGTCATCGCTGTGTCTTGCGGCGTAGCCCAGTGCCAGGAAACCTTGCGCACCGCTATGGCCATTGGTGCCGACCGCGGCATTTTGGTCGAGACCCCCGCCGATTTGGACCTGCAGCCCCTGGCCGTGGCCAAACTGCTTAAGGCCTTGATTGACAAAGAGCAACCGGGCCTGATCATTTTGGGCAAACAAGCCATTGACGACGATTGCAACCAGACGGGCCAAATGCTGGCCGCGCTGGCCGATCTGCCCCAAGCCACCTTCGCCTCCAAGGTCGAAATCGTGGACGGCAAAGCTCAAGTTACTCGCGAGATCGACGGCGGCCTGGAAGTGCTGAGCATCAGCTTGCCTGCGGTGGTGACCACCGATCTGCGCCTGAATGAGCCGCGTTATGTCACGCTGCCCAACATCATGAAGGCCAAGAAAAAAAAGCTCGACACCTTCAAGCCCGAAGACTTGGGTGTCGATGTGGTCCCCCGCATCAAAACCCTCAAGGTGATGGAGCCTGCCAAGCGCAGCGCCGGCATCAAGGTGTCCGATGTGGCCACGCTGGTGGACAAGCTCAAAAACGTGGCCAAGGTCATCTGACCATCCAAGGAAATCTCATGACTTCTCTCGTTATTGCCGAACACGACCACGCCTCCATCAAAGGCGCCACCCTGAACACCGTCACAGCCGCTGCCATTTGTGGTGGTGACGTGCATGTGCTGGTGGCGGGTCACAACGCCGGAGCAGCTGCACAAGCTGCTGCGCAAATCGCTGGTGTGTCCAAAGTGATCCACGCCGACAGCGAAGCGCTGGCCCATTGCTTGGCCGAAAATGTGGCCGCTCAAGTGCTGGCGATTGCCGCCAACTACAGCCACATCCTGTTCCCCGCAACCGCCGCAGGCAAGAACGTCGCTCCCCGCGTGGCCGCCAAGCTGGATGTGGGCCAAATCAGCGATGTGACACAAGTCATCTCGGCCGACACCTTCGAGCGCCCCATCTACGCGGGCAACGCCATGGCCACCGTGCAAAGTACCGACGGCACCAAAGTCATCACCGTGCGCACCACTGGCTTTGACGCTGCAGCCGCTTCTGGTGGCAGCGCTGCGGTGGAAAGCGCAGCCGCTCAAGCCGACAGTGGCAAGAGCAGCTTCACGCGCAGCGAAATCGCCAAGAACGATCGCCCTGAGCTGACCGCTGCCAAGATCATCGTGTCTGGCGGCCGCGCTTTGGGCAGCTCAGAAAAGTTCAACGAAGTGATGACGCCATTGGCCGACAAGTTGGGCGCTGCCATCGGTGCCAGCCGCGCAGCGGTCGACGCCGGTTATGCCGCCAACGACCTGCAAGTGGGTCAGACCGGCAAGATCGTCGCGCCTCAGTTGTATGTCGCTTGCGGCATCTCGGGTGCGATCCAGCACCTGGCCGGCATGAAGGATTCCAAGGTGATCGTGGCGATCAACAAGGACCCGGAAGCTCCGATCTTCAGCGTGGCGGACTTTGGCCTCGAAGCCGACTTGTTTGCGGCTGTGCCTGAATTCGTAGAGCTGGTCTAAACACGACGAAAGCGGTCATTGGCTATCTAACGACGAACTTCTACTGTGGGTCGACTGCGGCCAGCCACTTGCAACGATTGAACGACTGCTACCAGCCTAAAGCCGCCCCTTAGACTTCTCCACAAACACTTCTTCCATGACCAAAGGGGTTCCCCGGCACATGAACTATGGATTGGAAATCCGAAACATCGCCACAAGTAAATGCTTGCTCGTGCACTAACCCACCCCGCTGAGAAAAATGTCCAGCCAACCGGTATGAACCTATATGAAACCACTGCATATAGGCATCAAGGAGCAAGGCCATGGCTACTAACAACACCTCATCTTCGAACCCACGGGCTGAAAAAATGGGTGACGTGCTGGACGCCCTGTCCAGTGGAATCGCCAAAACCGCAGCCAACGAACCCAAGTTCGAGCCCAAACTGTTGGCTCCAGAGGTCCCAGCCGAACCTGCCCGCCAACTCCTGACCGAAATAATGCTCGCTGATCGTTGGGTGTGTTCAGTCGCGCGCCTTCAGCGCTGGCGTACCGTCGGGGAGGGCCCGCAGTACTTGAAGATCGTGGGGAAAGTTTTGTACCGGCTCAAAGACATTGAGGCCTATGAAGAAGCCTGTCTGGTCCGGAAAATGTTCTAGGGACGCAGCCAAGGAGGCCCCGAACGGGTTGTAAATTGTTCGAACGACTTGGAATCAGTTCGAAATAGTCTTGGCGG
>JBBAPO010000092.1:0-3328 GCA_040400795.1 Rhodoferax sp. | reverse complement strand
TTGGCGGCGTAGACGCCGATGGTTGCAAAGAATGCAAGAAAGAAGAAATCCATCAATCTATTGGGGGCGCGAAACTGCGTTGCACCCGAACTGCGCCGCTTCGCGACCGGACTGCGGGCCGACCTCGACGCGGTACGCGCTGCGTTCTCATCCTCGTGGAGCAGCGGGCAGGTCGAAGGTCATTTCAACGACTCAAGTTCCTGAAGCGACAGATGTGTGGGCGCGCTGGTCTTGACCTGCTGCGTGTGCGGGTCCTGCAACCGAACTGAACAGGACCGTCACACAATGTGCGTAAGACGCAACTTTAGTTCGTTTGACACCATGCGGCGCGTCTCCAGGCCGCGCAGTCATCCGTCGGAGACCTTGGACTGGGAGGGCTTGATCCGCACCGGTTCTCGCAATTTACCCGGAAACCGACCACAACCGCCAAGCAGCGCAGGGGCCAGGGCCTAGGCACCTCCAGCGCGATAGAACCGATTAGCCCTGCCGCGAAAAATCTGCTCGGCTCGAGATGCAGAAACCCATCAGCTCGCCCGGTCATCACTCTTATCAACTATCTCCAGCTTGAACTGAAAACCCTCAAAGGTCATCAACATCCGCCCGAAATCCTCCCACGACACAGCGCGGCCATCAATCACCAGCATGGGCATACGCGATCCCCATAGATCATCCTCGTCCGACATGTCGGCTTCTATCGCGCCCTTCACTTGCATGTCTTGGATCTGAAATCCGGCTCGACCATCCTCCAAGTATTGGGTGGCCAGCGTTCGACGGATTCTGTCTACGAGGCGCGCTAACTGGACAAACCGATCTTCATCAGGCTCACCAATCAGTTGGAATTGGTAGCCCGACGGTTCGTTCTCCTTAAGTTCGTACGCTTCCAGCGTCACGATGGCGCCCAGCAACCGCGTGCGCAAATGGAACTGGTGGACAACCCCATCAGCCGCCGTGATGGATACCGGTTCGAGCGGGTGGTTGTCAAAGTCCTCAATGCCGGAGAGCTGCGCGACCTCTGTGTTGAAACACTGGGTGCAAAGTAGCAGGGCCCCGGCCTTGGTAGTGAAGTGTGTGAGGTCATGCGCAGGCACCAATTTGCAGCAGCGCTCGCAGGGTGTCGATTTCACTGGGTGCCCTTTGCTGTAGGGTTGAGTGCTTCGAATTCCGTTTGGAGAACGTATCCGATGCAGTTCACCATATTCGCGGCGGCCAGCATCACATACCTGTCAGAGTCTTCGGGACTGACGCGCCTTAACCAATTGGCAGTTTCCACTTGCACATAGGCGAGCAACGCTTGTTCTGGGTGTTTGGCAACGTACTGAAGGACCAGTTCATGCCGTAGTTGAGCATCAAGGTCCATACCGAATTTGACGCTTTTGACGTACCGTTCCATGCAGGCATCGACCTCGTCAGTCGTAATTGCTGGCCAGTTAAGCCCAGTCTCTTTCATCGAGAGGTAGCAGACAAAGAGTGTGTTGAGGAGGAACTCCATCTTTTCATAGGAGACACCGAACTTGCGCTGCGCCAGGAATGACGCAAAGAGCGCGGGCTGCTCCCGAGCGAGCTCGTCGGCCAGTCGCCCTTTGTCGGTCAAGTCCATGGCCGCCAGTGTTACGACGGCCTGCCCTACCTGCGCGATGGAGATCTTGCCCCGGAACGTGTCGGCGGCGAGTGGGTTGTTGTCAGACATCAGGTCAGCTCAAGTAGATCCACGAGACAGAAGACCCTCATCCCAAGGGATGCATGACATATTGCCTGGTTCATAGCGACAATAGGAATGCAGACACCGACGCCGCTGCCTGCTCATAGGATGGCTGGTACTCCAAGGTGTCGATCGCCTCAAACTGCGCTTTCAACACCACCTTGCGCTGATCGACCTGTTTCAAAAATTCGCCGCGATGCCGCGTCAAAAAGGAACTCGCCGCTGCGAGGGCCGTCGGCTCACGCTCTATGACGATGGCCAAATCAAACAGGTCACGCGCCGTGGCCCGGTCGCCGCGGTGCCACAACTTCTTGGCCACGATTTCAGCCGAGGTCTCGACCTTGACCCTACGCCCTAACAACTCCCACTCCTCAAAGGGCTCATCTGTGAGGTTGGAGGAAGCCACGAAGTCGATCTCCCCTTCGGGCCGTATCAGCTTGATGTAGCCAGGCCCTTCCACGTATTTGTCGGAAACTGCTTCGGCCACATCGCTCAGCCGAGGCGACACAAAGCCCAGGTACTGCGGATCGGGCACGAAGATATCGATGTCTTTGCTCATTCGGTGCCGGTACCGCAGCATTAACACCGTTCCACCACCAAAAGTCCAAAAGGGGTTTTGGATTCCATGCACTGCGATCTCGTCGATCAGCGAGTAGGCGTGCTGCAGCAGACCCTGCCAAACACCTGCTGGCAATGCATCCGGCGTCCTCAATCTCGCAAGCATCAGGCCCACACGCTTCGCGGTGATTGCAGATCCTTGGCCCAATGGAACAGATGCTTCCATAGCAGTTTGGGGCTCGTGCTGCTGGCAGACGCAACCTCTTCCACGGCGGCCACGATCAATGACATGGGAGCCTCATCCAGCAAGGTCGCAACGTGAGGCGTAATTCCTATTGGCAATTCACCGCTCACCATGGCTGCGGCAAAAGCCGCCGGGTCCAGCAGGGCCTTGTAACTGACGCTGGCGCTCAGACTTACCGACCGGAGTGCGCCTAGGTCGCCCTTACGCTCACCTGCATCCAGGTTGATTCCGACCAGGTCCAAAAGCGCAATCAACTTGTTTGCACCCAGGTCCACCAATGACCCTGTTTCGAGCTGATTGATCGTGGCACGCGACAGCCCGCTCATCGTTGCCAGTCGGGCTTGGGACAGCCCTAAGGCAGTACGCCGTGCGTGCACGAGTTGGCCGATGTCAGCGAGATTCACAAATCGTATTAGGCCATATCCATAAATAATATGTCAAACATATTCGACACTTTTTTAACTCATCAATGATGTCCTTGAGCAGTCCATCGCGGCGGTGCTGCACATGGCGCACGGCGGCGGTGGTCTCGCGGCAGGCCAGGTAGCGGTGGAAGGCTTCGGCCAAATTCAGTCCTAACAGGCTCTCGCGCACGAATGCAAAGTGGTGTAGCCCAGCACACGGGCGCCCTACCCTGCGCTACGGCTTCGGTGGGGCTGGCACCAGTGGGTCGGCAAATGAAGTGGATGAAGACTCGCATGCAGCGTGACTCCAGGCAGCGCAGTCATCCGTCGGCGACCGTGGACTGGGAGCGCTTGATCCGCACCGTTGATCGCAATTTATTCGAAAACCGACCACAACCGCTAAGCAGCGCACAGGCCAGGGCG
>JBBAPO010000091.1:0-3477 GCA_040400795.1 Rhodoferax sp. | reverse complement strand
GGCTTTCACAACGCCAGGCAAGATTCGATGCGGGCGTGCCCGAGCCGGTGCTGCGGTATGAGCCCAATGACATGTGGCTGGAGTTCATGTTTGATACGGCGTACATGAAAGCACTTGGGGCCAGGCAAGGGCAAACCGAACAAGTGGAGGCCCAAGTCACCCCCGAAGTAGGACGCATGCAGCAACTGTTGAATGGTGAGATGAGTCGCGCCGAATTGATGATCGCGTTGGGCCTGAAAGACGAGAAACATTTCCGCACGCATTACCAGCAAGCGGCTTTGGCCACAGGCGTGTTGGAGATGACGGTGCCCGACAAACCCAACAGCCGACTCCAAAAATACAAATTGACTGCTTTAGGGAGGCAATGGCTCACCCACCGGAACAAGGCATGAACCAGGGCTGGAGTAGTTGGGCGGGCAGTTCATCTGGGTGCGGCCTGGCCTGTTGGCTGTTTTGAATGGTGCTGGTGTGGCCGATGTAGGGGCGGTGAACGTAGCCCGGTGATCGGTGCGTTTGTCATAGCCAAATTGGGTATGTAAGCCAAATCGACCTCTTGCCTAGGTAATACCTGCGCAAGCAGCTATATAAACAATAGCAATTCACCATGCCAGCAGCATCTACCGCTACAAAGGATGAGCTGCTTGCGGCCTGCGTGGCAGAGCAGTCTGTTCGCTTTACACACCAGCGATTGCGGATGCGTTGGACGAACTGCTTACCCTTTCTTGGGTTTGAAGGGCTGGCGGGTCATATACCTTGGACTGAAGCGGACCCCAAATTGCGGGGTCACTTTAGGCCAAAAACCTACACCAGCTGTAGACCCATTGCTGCCGATCACGACAGGCAGCTTTCCGGCGGTCCATTTCAACTCCAGTCAGAAGCCATTCGTGGCATTCGGCAACGTGCCTTGGCGGTCATTGGGGTTGGTGACTTGCCTGCCAGATAGCCGCCCCTTAGGTGCGACGGTTTGGTCTGGGTCGAATGCAATGCTGATCGATTCTTCAAGATGTCTCGGAGGGCCGCCTCTCCTCTTGATTGATGAATTTCACTACGCGCCAGCCATTTTTTCCCTGTTTGTTCGTGCGCCTGATAGCCTGGCAAAGCACATCGTATTTCTGACCCGGGGCAAATGTCTTGGCCAGCGCTGCTGGTACGAAGATGTCACCCCGAGCGGAGAGAATAAAGGCGAAGTCTTTGTCTGGCTGCCGCTCCAAGGTGCCGGAAAGCGACTCATACAGGCCCGGTAGCGAGTGGACTTCTGACGGCCGCCAATCCAGGGCTGGGCCGTCAGGCACGGCACAGCCAATTTCTACCAGTGTTCCTGGCGGCACTGCCGCCAGGTTGGGAAATTTACGATGCAGCAGGGCAAAACCTGTATTGCTACTAGTGGCAACATAGCTGAGCGCCCTTTCAGTGTTGACATTGTCGATCACGCCCCTGGTGTAGGTGAGGTTTTGCCGGTCGAGCTCGCGCAGCAGAGCATCCGCAGCAGCCTCGACGTTGGGCAGTTGCTGCAGGCTGTTATTCGCCACCGCCTGCTGGCACCAGTCACTGGCAAGAAGTTGCGCTAATTCCTGTTGCACCTTGTAGCCATGCTGCTCACGATATTTCAAGGCCAGACTTGCTTGCTGTGCTGCCTGGTTGAAGCGTCCCGCGAGGGAAAGCCGCTGCGCCAGGTGAATACGAACCTTTGCGACTTCTTACTCTTCCCGGGCAAGTTGGGCAGCATGGGTGTAGCAGGTGAGGGCATCATCTGGTCGAGTGCCTTCGAGGATGTCAGCCAGTAGGGCCCATGGCCAGGCCGCCCTTGACTGGCGGTGCAAAACCGGTGCTAGGCGTTTGATTGCCAGGTCTGCCTCGCCGTGGGCTAAGTGCAGCTTGCTCTGGTAGTAGTTGAGCCATTGGTCGCTAGGCTCGTCACGCAGGGCTTGTTCCAAGATGCCCATGCCCCACTCGCTTAGCGCCTGATCCGATTGTGGCTCGGTCGCCTTGGTCACTGTTTCTCGGCAAATAGCTCGCGTGAATCGCTTTTGCAGACTATCGATGGTCTTACCTTGGTCATTGACGAAAGACGCCTTGTCCTCGTCTGAAAAATCGCTGACGCCGGCCCAGCGGGCAAAGCCCAGAAACGCCTGCCAATCCTTCGACACTTTGCCTGCTAACCGGAGCATTTGCGAAAAGGCGCTGTCTCTCCGCAATGGGCTGGCTATCTTTGCGAACTCGCGCATATAGGGCGTCAATTGGACGGTTAGCGCACCAGGTGGCAGTTTCTTTGCTTCGTAGGAATCGACGAGCTTCTTGACATGGTCATACAGCACCCAGGCATACGCTCGTAGTAACCAGATGTCGGATGCATTCTTCGGATACTCAGCCCGTGCCATCTCCAAGCCTTCGGTAGATCGGTCCTGCTTGCGCAGAGCGAATATTTCATTGGAGCTCATTGCGGCTCAGCCATGGGCGAAATCATCAAGCCCTGCACTTCATCGTAGAGGCCGTGGCTGCCGCCCGGACCGCCAACTTCCTGTGCTGCCGTCCAAGTGGAGGATCCGTCATAGGTGAAGTCGACCTCACCCTTGCGGTAAGCGTCAGCAAAGCTCACGCGCAAACGATAGGGCAGAGATTTGTAACCCGTTCGCTGAATGGATGAGCTTCCAAGTGCTGCATCCAGACGGTCAAGGAAATTCTGAATGAACTGGTCTGGTGGTGCCGTACATTGGTTGCCTGCCAGCGCGTGGAGAGAGGTCAGCGCGTCGTCTGCCAGCTGACTGTCCGACACCGCGCTGGGAACAACCCCGGCGCGACCCAAGCGATGTTTCTTCTCGTAGTAGTACTGCACTGCCGTGCGCCTGCCACCGCGCATCAATATGTAGCGCTCGCAATACTGTAGGTGCTGCAGTTGCTCGATAGCGATGCCTTGCGCATCCCATACCGTGCGTAGTTGCTGGTGGATAGGCATCAGGGGGGCAGTCATGCTCGAAAAAGAAAGACGATGCCAGTCGGGGTCGGTGGTGAAGTCCAGGTGGCTGGCCTGGCTGTGGGCGACATCAGCGGCTGCAGGTTGCGCCCATACGATATCGCCCATGGCAGAAAAGTTTGGCGGATTGACCACGATCAGTTTTTTCACTGCCCGGGTAATGGCCGTGTAGGCCCATCGGAAAAATGATGCATTACGGACGCCTGCATTGGACTCAAAATCCACGATGACCGTGTTCCATTCGCCACCCTGCGCCTTGTGACAGGTCATGGCATAGCCGTACTTGACCTGAAGTGCGTTGAAGCAGGGGTCGTTTCGGATAGCGCTGCGGAAACCAGCCGACTTTGGATGCAAATCAGGATGGCGCTTGCGAAAGTCCACCAGCAGCGCCCGCTGCTCAAGTGGGGTTAGCTCTCGCTGCGGTGAATCGAGTAGGTTTTCCAGCACAAGGCAGGGTGTCTGGATAATGCTGCCATCGCCATCGCGGAAGGCCACGGTGACCTCAC
>JBBAPO010000090.1:0-3853 GCA_040400795.1 Rhodoferax sp. | reverse complement strand
CAAAGCTGAGTTCAACCCAGATTGGTTCAGGGATTTAGGCACTTTGACCGTACCCGAATCGATGCAGACCTAGGTCGATTTCGGCTTGAATCCAAATTCCCACAAACCACTTTCGTTGCCTGCGCGCCACGGCGCATCGCAGCACTTCCCCCCTTTTTTTAGCCGCTCACCGGATGGGGTGACCCCGTTCTGTACCTTCGGGCGCAAAGCAGTGTCAGCCGAGAGCTTCTCGCCATCGATGCTCGAAAGCTCAACCTGCATGCGGTCTGCGAAAGGGCTGCGAGCGGTCAACTGCTTTACCAGGTTGAAATGCCTTGGGGTCAGATCACGCCATCGTCGCGCAGCTGTGCCATCTCCCGCGCGTCGATACCCAGCGCCGTCAGCGTCTCCTCCGTGTGTTGCCCTAGGCGCGGTGGTGGCGCGTCCGGCCCCAGGCTGCGCTGATTCCATAGGAAACCGATGGTCGGCACCTGCATGTCGTGGCCGCTTTGCGGGTCGTGCAGGGTCTGCATCACATGGCGTTGCTGCACGTGCGGGTCGGCCATGGCCTCCCTGACGGTGCGGACCTTGGTGGCGGGCACGTGGGCGGCTGAAAGCCGTTCCTCCCAAGCATGGGCGGAATCGGTGCCCAGCGCGCCGGTGATCACTTCGCGCAACTCTTTGGCATGGGTGCTGCGCGCCGCGGAGCTGTTGAAGCGCGGGTCCTGCAGCGCGTCTTCCAGACCCAGAACTTGGCACAGGCGAAACAACTGGGCGTCCTGGTTGGCGGTCATGGAAAGTAATCCATCCGCAGTTTGAAAAATGCCGGAGGCCGGCGCACCGCTGGCGGCAGTGTTGCCTCTGGCAGTGGGTTCGATGCCGCTGTTGGCGATGGTGGACATGGTGGACGCCATAGCAACCAGGCCTGCGTCGAGCATACCGATATCCACCATCTGGGCGTTGCCGGTACGGTCGCGTTCCCGCAAGGCAGCCATCACCGCGAAGGCGCCGTACATGCCGGCCAAGTAGTCGAAGATGGGCGGTCCAATGCGGTTCGGCACGGACTCGGCCGTGCCGGTCAGCATGGTCACGCCGGATGCAGCCTGCACCACATGGTCGTAGGCTGGACGCCGGGCCATCGGGCCGGTCTGTCCGTAGCCGGAGATTGCGCAGTACACCATGTCCTTGCGTTGCGCACGTGCAGCCTCGAAGCCGATGCCCAGGCGGTCGGCCACACCAGCCGAGAAGTTTTCCACCACTACGTCGGCCTGGGCCATTAGGCGCAGGGCCAGCGCGCGGCCGCGATCGGATTGCAGGTTGAGGGTGATCGAGCGTTTGGCAGCGTTCTGCGCGACGAACTGGGCCGAGAACTCGGGGATCCCGGTCACCGGCGTGCCGCTGCGCGCCCAATCGCCCTGTCCGGGCCGCTCCAGCTTCGTCACCTCGGCGCCGAGCAATGCCAACTGGTAGGTGCAATAGGGGCCTGCCAGCACGGTGGTCAGGTCCAGGATGCGGATGCCGGCCAAGGGCCGAGGCTGCTGCGGTTCTGGTTGCGCACAGGGCATTGCGGCTGCCATGATCAATCGACTTTCAGGCCGAGTTGCTTCACCAGTTTGCCCAGGCGCTCGTAGTCGCTGTTGATGGTCTTGGCGAACTCCGGCGGCCCGTCGCCCGACGTCGTCAGCCCGAAAGTGTTGAACTTCTGTTGTACGTCGGGCAAGCCCAGAATCGCCGTGACATCCTGGTTCACCTTGGCGATGATCGCCGATGGTGTGCCCACGGGCGCGAAGATACCCAGCCATGGCACCACGGGCACGTAGCCTGGCACCGTTTCGGTCACGGTCGGAAGGTCTGGCAGTTGGGGCAGCCGCTTGAGCGAGGTGGCAGCGATGGGGACCAGCTTGCCGGCCTTGATCTGCGGCATCACCACCGCAACCGCTTCACCCTGCAGTTGCAGCCGCCCGCCCATGACGTCTGTCATCACGGCGGAGGCTGCCTTATAAGGGACATGTTGGGCAACCAGACCGGTCATTTCCTTGATGACCTCCATGTTCAGATGCGGAACGGTGCCATTGCCCGCAGTACCGTAGTTCAATGCCGTCGGGTTGGTCTTGCTGTAGTCCACAAGGGCCTTGAGGGTGTTGATTTGTAGCGCGGGCGTGGCGACGATCACGCCGCTGGGGTAGGCGACGTTGATGATAGGTGCGAAGTCTTTGCGTACGTCATAACCCAGATTGGAATAGACATGCGGGTTGATGGTCATCGCCGCCATCGCCGAAAACAGTAAGGTGTAGCCGTCTGCAGGCGCCTTGACTGCCGTCTGGGCGCCAATGCTGCCCCCCTGGCCGGGGCGGTTTTCGACCGTCACCGCTTGGCCCCATTGGGTGGCAAGCTTGTCGGAGACGATGCGGGCCAGCGCGTCTGTCACATTACCTGCTGCATAGCTGACGATGAGTCGTACCGGACGATCTGGATAGTTGCCGACACCCGACGTCTGGGCTTGCAGCGGCAGGCTGACAACGCCGGCCAAAGCCATAACGGCAACCACGCGCAGGCTATGACGTGCACCGGTCGTGCGGTCCGCCGGGCCGCTGTGAAAGCAGCGTGGTGAAGAAAAATCATGCATCTCTGTCTCCTATCGATAAACGGGGAAGGGTCGGGCGGGTTGGCCGGCGGGTGATCTTGCCGTGCTATGCCAACATTTTGTGATGTGCATGCATTTGCGTAAACTATTGAATTCGAAACTAGCCATTCCATATTGATATGACTAACCGCACCGATAACTCTGCGCAAACGAGCCATATCGCCACCCTGCGCATGGATCTGCTGCGTGTGCGGCACCTGAAACTTCTTCATTGGGTGGCCGCTACCGGTTCCCTGACGGCAGCGGCGCAGCAACTGCGCATCAGCCAGCCAGCCAGCACGAAGCTGCTGCAGGAGCTCGAGCGTGCCGTGGGCTGTTCGCTGGTGGATCGATCGGTACGTGGCGGCACCTTGTCGGCGGCGGGGGAACGCACGTTAGAGCGCTTGCGCATTGCCATCGGCGCACTGGACGCCGTCGGCCAGGCTGCAGCCGCTGCACCGCACCGTCCGCTGGTGCGCATCGGCACGTTGCCGCTGGCCGGGGTAGCGCTGATTCCGCGCATGGTCGCGTTGTTGTCCGAACGAGGGCAGTTGCCCCGCCTGACGATCCATGAGGGAAACGTGGCGGCTGTACTTGGCATGTTGCGCGATGGTGCGATCGATTGCGTGATCGGGCGCATCGCGAGCGACAGGCCGCAGAACAACCCGGACGAATTCCGCATCACCCGCCTGACGGAGGACGGCTACGCGGTCGCGTGTGCGCTGAACCACCCGCTGGCAGGAAAACGCAGGCTCGGCCTGGCCATGCTGCGCGAGCAAGGCTGGGTCGTGGCCCCGCGCGGTACCCATACGCGGCAGATTTTCGAGATGCGCTTTGCCAGCCAGGGCCTGCAACCACCGTTGCCGGTGATAGAGTGTGCGGCCTTCCACACCAACCTGGCAACCGTCTCGAGCTGCCCGCTGCTGACGTTTGCGCCCGAGAGCGCCGTGCAGTCGTATGAGCGCCTGGGCCGCGTACGCCGGCTGGAGCTCGCGCAGCCCTTCCAGTCGGACTACGTCGTGTTCATGGGCTTGCGCGATCTGCCGGAATTGCCGGCAGTGGCACTGGTGCGCGAGACCTTACAGGCGGTTGCCGCTGCATCGTAGAGGCTCGCGTGGGTGCCGGCGCTTCAACCAGGAGCATCACCGATGCGTTGCGTCAAATTGCCGCAGATGCGCATCGAGACGCCGCCGGGGTGCGCATTGATCACCATTGCATGTCCGTGAACGACCACTCCCGGCCCGCCCGTCG
>JBBAPO010000089.1:0-4167 GCA_040400795.1 Rhodoferax sp. | reverse complement strand
TGAGATATTCGATGACCTTGGCGTCGCCCTTCATGGCGTGTCTCCTGCGTTGATGGAGGGCAAATGCCATCCGATTTGCCGCCAGTCAAGGCGCCATCAGAAAAAATGCTTATATTTCTGATACTTGCGGGTGAAACGCACTCGCAGTAGCAAATCAGCGCCGGGCAAACCGCCCTTAGGCGAAGCTGCTGGCCTGGGCGACAACTTCGCGCGCAAACGGCAGGCACTGGCCGCATTTCACCTTGGCACCGAGCTGGGCATAGGCCGCATGCGGGCAGGATTTGCCGGCGACGCGCGCAGCCTCCCGCACATCACGTTCTTTCAGCGCATTGCAGACACATACGATCACGGCATACCTGCGAATCAAGTGGCGTTACTGATAATCGTTATCACACATCACCGTGATTGATGCAAGTGGTTCGCAATATCGACACAAGGCGCAGGCGGTCACGCCAATCACCGCCGAACAGAAAAAAGCCCATGTCGGCAATGCCGACAGTGTCGACAGGGCCGGCAATGCCGACAGTGTCGACAGGGCCGGCAATGCCGACATGGGCGAATTCCACAAATTGGCGCCAGATCACATCTTGAAGCGCAGGCCCGCCCGGTAGCTGCGGCCCAGCAGATCATAGACCGGCGAGGAGCCAAAGCCGACGCCCGGCACTGGCGGCGGATCCTGATCGAACAGGTTTTCCACCACCGCAAACAGCGTCACCGTTTTGCCGCCGATCTTCACGTTCACGTTCTGGGACAATTCCCAATACCACACGGCCGGGATGCGGTTGACATCGGCCGCGAGGCCGTTGCGCTCAAGGGCCGGAACGTTGCTGACCACGCCCGGTGCCAGGTAACGCCCGGTCACCGTGGTGCTGCTTGCACCCACCGAATAGGTGGCCGAACCAAAGCCGCGCCATTTCAAGCTGCCCGGCGTGCCGAGATCGGGCGGCGTGTTGTCGCCCGGCAGGTTGGTCCGGTCGTTGAGGCGCTGCGACGCCAGCACGCGCAGCGACAGCGCGCCCGGCAGCTTGGCCGCGATGTTGCTCAGGCTGGTGCGGTAGCTGAGTTCATAATCAATGCCTTCAACGGCCACATTCTGGGCATTGATGGCGCCGGTGAGCAGGGTGGCGCCGGTCAGGCCGGTGCTGCCGGCGACAGGCACGATGGACTGGCAGGCTGCCGGGCTGGCCGGGCGGTTGAAGCCATAGCAAAGATCGAGCAGCAACTGCCCGCCAACGCCGAAAATCGCATCCTTGATGTCGATCTTGTACCAATCAACCGTGGCAGTCAGGCCGGGTGCCCAGCCTGGCTGATAGGCCCCGCCCACTGTCCAGGTGTCGGCGATTTCGGGCGTCAGATTGGGGTTGCCGCCGTTCAGCGTGACGAACTGGACCTGCGGGCTGTTCGGCAGGCTGCGATCCAGGAACTGGTTCACGAAAGTGTTCTGCGGCGAAAACAGGTCGTTCAGGTTGGGCGCGCGGATGTCGCGCGAACGCGTTGCGCGCAGGCGCAGATCGCCAAAGCGGTACGCGCCGCCAACCTTCCAGGTGGTAACTTCGCCGCTGGTCGAATAATCGGTGCGACGCACCGCGCCGTTCAGTTCAAAATCACCGACCGCGCTGTCCTTCAGCAGCGGAACCAGCACTTCGCCAAAGACTTCCTTGACGTTGTAGCCGGCGGCGCCCGGTTGGAAATTGCCGACATTCCAGCCGCGGGCAATCGACGTCGCGTCCGATGTCGCCGAGAAGGATTCATCGCGATATTCAAAGCCGGCAGCGAACGACACCGGACCGGCCCAGGTGGAGAACGGGCTGTACTGGGCGTCGATGGCATAGACATCGAGAGCGATATTGAGATCCTGGCGGGTGCGCAGGCCGTCGCTTTCGCCGGTCACCCAGGCGATTGACTGGGCACCCAGCGAGCCTTCGCCAAAGACGTTCATCGGGACGCAGCCGTTGGTCGGGTTGGTCAGGGTCGAACGGCAGACCGGGGAGCCCGCGGCCACGCCAGCGACACCGCCCACGGCCGGGTTGCCGGTCACGTCCACCGCGAGGTTGAACCGGGCCGGGATGACGTTGTTGTCGCGCGTGTACCACACGTCGCTGCGGCCGCGCTGATAGTAAGCGCGCCAGCGACCGCTGTCGGCAAACTTGCCTTCCAGCGCAAACAGGATGCGGCTCTGGCGGCGGTTGTAGCCGGCCAGACCGATTTCCTCGTCCGGGCGGTTGATCATGTCGTAAAACAGCCGGTTCAGGCGGAACGACGTGATGCCGGCCGTGTCCATGGACTGCCGCACGGCCACCGGGATGAACGGGTTGTCGCGATTGATCGTCAGCGCGCCGGTGGCGCCAGTGCCCTGGCGGTTGTAGATCGCTGACCAGTTGATGGTGTCGTTGCCGCCATAATTGGCTTCCAGTATGGCGGTGACATTGTCGGTCACTTCATAGCTGACGCGGCTGTAGATGCTCCAATATTCCAGCTCCGGCAGCAGTGCGCCGCGGATGTTGGGCCCCTGCACCGTGCCGCCCGCCTGCACGCTGCCCTGGGTCAGCGTTGGCGGACCGAACACGAATTGCCCGGTGGAACCGCCGGGCAGGAAATTGATGCCCGCCAGTGGCCCGCCGGTGATCACGCCGCCGGGCGTGCTGGTGAAGCCGATATCATTGCGCACGATCCGCCCGGGCTGGCCATTGGTGGCCGTCCAGGTCGGGTTTTGCAGGATGCCCAGGCCCGGCTGGAACCAGTCGCGGGGAGAATCCGACATCTGGATGCTCTCGTTCTTGGCATAGTTGCCGCTGAGCAGCAGGCTGCCGCGGCCGCTGGCGAACTTGGTGCCAAAGGCCAGATCGCCGCTGATGGTGCGGCCATCATTGCGATCGGTCTGGCCATAGTTGATCTGGCCCTTCAGGCCGGTGAAGCCGGTATCGAGGATGAAGTTGACCACGCCGGCGACGGCATCGGAACCATAAGCGGCCGAGGCACCGCCGGTGACGACATCGACGCGCTTGACGAGGTTTTGCGGCAGCAGGTTGATGTCAACCGCCGGCAGCAGGCCCGAACCGACAACACGGCGGCCATCGAGCAGCACCAGCGTGCGGTTGACGCCCAGGCCGCGGGCATTGATCTGGTTGGCACCGCCGTTGGCGTTCACAAACAAGGTGGTGGCGCGCGGTGACTGGCCCTGGCCGATGGCTGGCAGCTGGTTCACATAATCGGCGATGTTGATGGGGTTGCGCAGGGCAATGTCTTCGGCGGTCACCACCGTGGTCGGCACCGGGGCGCTGGACCCGTCGCGAACGATGCGCGATCCGGTGACGACCATTTCCTGCTTGTCAGCACCCTCGTCGGCTGCGTTTGCAGCCAGTTCGGGCGCGGGCTCTGTAGCCTGCTGGGCGGCAACAGGCGTCCATGCCATCGCCGCCGTCAACGCCAGTATCGATCCAGACCACAAGCTGGCAACATGACCCAATCCACGCATATTCATACCCCCCGATCGCCGGCATAGCCCAGCACTCATCGCCCCGACCCATTTGAATCGGATTGATACGGCCCGGGTGCAGTCGAGCAACGCCGCCCGCTATGCGCGGATTGACGTAGCGACGGCTTGTCACAGGACTGCAACATTGGACATGTCCGCCGCATTATGATTCTGGCGCGGCAGTGGCCTCGCACGAACGCTTCACCGCCGCCCGAACAATTTCTCGATATCGGTCTTGGCCAGCCGCACCCAGGTCGGGCGGCCGTGGTTGCACTGGCCTGAGTGCGGGGTGATTTCCATTTCGCGGAGCAGCGCGTTCATCTCGGCGATGCTCAAGGATCGGCCGGCGCGGACGCTGCCGTGGCAGGCCATGGTGGCGGCAACCGCGTCCAGCCGCTCCTTGAGGGACAGCGCCCGGCCGAAGGCCGCGAGATCGTCGGCGAGATCGACGATCAGGCCCTGCACATCGCAGGTGCCCAGCATCGCCGGGGCAGCGCGCACCAGCACCGAAGTTGGCCCGAAGGCTTCGACCTCCAGGCCAAGCTCCGCCAGTTCGGCGGCGCGGCCCGTAATGCGGCCGGCGGCGATCTCGTCCAGCTCCACCACTTCCGGCACCAGCAGCGCCTGCGCAGCGACCGCGCCGCCGGCCAGGGCGCGGTTGAGGCGCTCAAGGGTCAGGCGTTCGTGGGCGG
>JBBAPO010000088.1:0-4236 GCA_040400795.1 Rhodoferax sp. | reverse complement strand
CCTGCCAGAGCCGCTATGTCTTCAAACCCCAGGCGCTCGACGCGACCATCATCATGCACCACCAAGTCAAATCGGTCTAACACCAGCATTTGTCCATCGTCAGACAGCGCGAACTCAGGTGTGCCGATGCCCGCTTCTCGAGCTGCGGTCAGGCAGAGGAATTCGTTGGCTGCCAATCCTGGATATGCGGGGCTGGCAGCCTTCACGATAAGTGAGGGAATTGGTACGGTCGGTCAATGAGGCACCATGATTTTGGGCTGCATGCCAGCGATGCCTGCGCCTGTGCTCAAGTACGCGGCCACCAGGTCATTGAATACCTCGGGGGTGTAGGCCATGCCCAGCAACTCATTTTTGCTCAGCGTTCGGGGCATGGGCGAAGTTGTGTGGCCTGGCAAGCTGTAGCCTAGCCGTCCAATGCCATTACGCCCTACCAGTGCCAGCATGTGCATGGGCGTCATGGGCTGCTTCGGGAAGAGGTCTCGAATCTTCATAAACAAATCGCCTTCGGGCAGGTTCTGGTCCATCGGCGGAAACAGTTCGCCGTCTTGCCAGGTAAGCTACTGCTCGGGCGGCATCAGTAAGGCCACAGCGGCTTGCTGTGGGTTGGTCTGCAGATAGCGAAATTCGTAGGTAGACGTTCGGATCAACTGGCCAGCGTTATCGATGTCTCCTATTGAAACATTGAGCAGGCAAATTTTTTTAGGCAGCATCGTCGTCCTCATCTCTGAATCTGGCGGCGACTTCGCTGGCCGTTGGTAGGCCTGCGCGTTCGACACGCATGACCAGCCCCAATGCCCCCATGACGGCCAAGAGAGAGGACACGGTGGACTCTTCTCCTGCCTCCAACCGATAAATGACTTCACGCACTTTGCCCGCCTTTTCGGCCAGTGCCACCTTGCTCAAGCCCAGCGCTTCACGGCGGGCTTGTAATTGGCGGCCTAATTCGTCTGGGAATCTTATATTGTCAGTCATGGCTTACAAATTACCCGTTAAAGCATATTTTTGCAAGTCATGGCTTTCATTGTTTGAGAGTGTAATGCTCCAACTGCTGCACCCCACGAACCAACAGCCAAGCACCCACCACCCCCACGGTATCCGCAGCCAAGTCGGCCCATTCGGCAAAACGCCAGCCCGCGGCCCACTGGGCCAACTCTAGGCCTGCACCGTACGCGATCATGCCGACTACCGCTCGCGCAGAGGCACAGGGCCACAGCAGCAATGCACCACCCGTCAGCACCATAAAAGCAAAAGCGTGTTGCGCTTTGTCCCACCAGTCAAAAACAGGCAGTTGCAAGTGCTGTATGGGCAGCAAAGCCAGTACTGTTACTGCCATCATGGCTAGGGTCCAAATAACGAAAGCTATTTTTCTAAAAGGCATTGAAACTCCAAAAAACAAAACCGCCCGAAGGCGGCTTGGCTGTCAAAACAATTAGGTTCTGACCCCAATTAACTCTATTCGTTGGCCAGCGCTTCAAGCTCCAGCGCCATGTGCACCCAGTCCACCACCTCGCCGCTGGGTTGATAACCCGACACCAACTCTTGCAGGTGGCCCCGGATCATCGGCACGTCGTTCACGCTCATGGCAATGCTCAGTGCGTTGAGCTTTTGCTCCAACTGCGGCCAGCTTAAAAACTGCTCATGGGCTTTCATGATGCGGGCGTGCTGGGTCGGCAGCGGGTTGTCGCCAATCAGTAGCTCTTCGTAAAGCTTTTCGCCGGGGCGCAGGCCGGTCACGGCAATTTTTATGTCACCATTTGGGTTGTCTGCCGTCGTCAACGTCAGGCCCGACAGCTCCACAATGCGGCTGGCCAAGTCATAAATGCGCACCGGCTGCCCCATGTCCAGCAAAAACACATCACCGCCAGCACCCATGGCGCCCGCTTGTATCACTAGCTGCGCCGCCTCGGGGATGGTCATGAAGTAGCGGGTGATGTCGGCATGCGTCAGGGTAATCGGGCCACCGTTTTTGATCTGCTCACGAAACAGCGGCACCACCGAGCCACTAGAGCCCAACACATTGCCAAAGCGCACCATGCTGAAAGTGGTGCGCGTGGTGGGTGCCCTGCCCCCCTGGGCAGCCACCGCTGCATTCACCTCGGCCAAGGCTTGCAGCACCATCTCTGCCAAGCGCTTGGAGGCGCCCATGATGTTGGTGGGGCGCACGGCTTTGTCGGTGCTGATCAGCACAAAGTTGCGTACGCTGCTGCGCATGGCGGCTTCGGCGCACACGCGGGTGCCCCACACGTTGTTGCGCACGCCCTCGGCCGGGTTGTGCTCTACCAAGGGCACATGCTTGTAGGCGGCCGCGTGGTACACCGTGTGCGGCTTCCAGGTGTCCATGATCTCGTGCATGCGCACCGCATCACACACTGAGGCCAACAAGGGCACGATTTCAATATCTGAAACGGAACTGGCTTCTGAAGTCTCGGCCGCATCGCCCTCCACCTGCTCTTTCAAGCTCTGGCGTTCGCCCGCCAAAGTCGCTTGCAGATCCTGGTGAATCTGGTAAAGCGCAAATTCGCTCATCTCCACCAGCAGCAACTGCTTGGGGTTGGTTTTGATAATCTGGCGGCACAGCTCGCTGCCAATGCTGCCCCCCGCGCCCGTCACCAGCACGGTTTTGCCATGGGTGTTGAGGTTGAGCAGCAAGCCATTGGGCTTGACGTGCTCGCGGCCCAACAGGTCGTCAATGTCTAGCTCGCGCACATCACTCAAAGTTACCTTGCCTGTAGCAATGTCGCTTAGGCCCGGCAGCGTGCGCACTGCAAGCTTGTGGCAGGACAGCGCGGTCAATATCTCGTAGCGCCGCTGGCGCGATACCGAAGGCACGGCCAGCAGCACATCGGTCACGGGCACGTCCACCAACAGTTCGGCCAACTCAGCGGGGTTGTGAATGGGTAAACCGTTCAACACATGGCCGTGCAGTCGATCGTCATCGTCTAAATAGCCAACCACGCGCATCTCGTGGCTGTTATCCATGGCCGAGGCCAGCTGTCTGCCAGCAGTGCCCGCCCCGTAAATTAGCACCTGTGGCAATGTGGATTTCTTAATTTGGCCTTGATACAAACCGCCTAACCAAACCCGCGCCGCAGCGCGTGATGCGCCCACCAATACCAACAGCAGCAAAGGCTGAATCAAACCCACCGTGCGAGGCACACCCTCTACGCTGTAAAAAGTAAAAACCGCTGCAAACAAAACCCCGTACAACACCATGGCGCGGACCATAGCGGTCATGGCGGGCATACCGCTGAAGCGGAAGATGGCGCGGTACAAACCAGCCGTAACAAAAATGGGAATGGCCAACACAACGGATGCCCCAGTTGTCAACAGCACTGGAAATGACGTCAGCGCCAAGAAATCGCCCAAACGAAGGTAGAACGCCAGCCAAACGCTGAACGCGCACATGGTTGTGTCTGCTGACAGCGCTAGGGCTCGCTTGGCAGAGCGTGGCAATGCCAACGCAGGCTCAGCTAGGAAACTTAATAAACGAATCATTTCATCACTCGGCTCTTAATTTGTTCTTGTTGGTTTTAACTTAAACGGCGACGCCCGGTGCCAAGATAACGCCTGCAGGTATCTCAACGCCATATGCCAGCGCCGCCCCGGCCTGCATCCAAGCTCCGCGGCCCAACAGCGTACCACCAGCCATGCTGGCATTCACACCAAGGTGCCCAAAGTCTTCCACTCGAGCGTGGTGGTCCACCACAGCGCCGCAATTGACGATGGAGCCCAAGCCTAAACGGGCCTGAGTACCAACTATGGCACCCGTCATGACGGCAGATCCACTGCCGACCACTGCACTAGGTGAAACAAACGCCTTAGGATGAATGACTGTGGCCATACTGAACCCCGCATTGACCAACCACTGTGTCAGCTTTTCACGCACGGCGTTGTTGCCAACGGCCACGATCGCTTGATCACAAGCCGCTCGATAACTGTCCAAGCTGTCCACATTGCTCAAACCACCTATTGCCCCGATCACAGACCCATTCAGCACCGCTTGTCCAACCGGGAATGCATCGTCCAGAAACCCGACCACCTCAAACGCACCCGACAGTTCAGCGGCTTCGGCTACCGAAGCGCCATGACCACCGGCACCGATGATTAAGAGCCGGGTCTTGGGCATCAGTGCGACACACCATCACGTTGAATCACCTTAAGGAAGGTCATCCACAAAATCTTGAAATCGAACCAAAAGCCTTGACGCGTCAGGTATTCAGCATCCAGCGCCACCTT
>JBBAPO010000087.1:0-5070 GCA_040400795.1 Rhodoferax sp. | reverse complement strand
AATCATCGGCACCAAACGAGGCCTGGCCGTGGCGCACTAAATAGAGAGTTCCCATTTACCAATTGTGCTGCTGCGCGCGTCAAAGATTTGTCGCCAACGTGTCGCAGTACTAATTTTATAAGTTGATCGATGCTTTCGCCCAATAAAAATAATGGTTTAAAACTATTTATTTAATAGCACATAAAACAATTTTTAGAATGCAAAAAATCTGCAGATTGGTAACTACTCAGCAGGTGATTGCCTTGCTCCCTCCCCTACCAGGGGAGGGCTGGGATGGCTGTGCCGAAGCACAGATCGACGAGGGTGTCGAGGCCGAGCCGGACTGGGGCCTGGCAGCACAATCGGCCCCCGATTATGAGGTCGATCAGCCCATCAATTGGCGACTGGGCAAAGCGTCGATTTTCCATCGCTGCGCGGTAGCCTGCGTGCGCGACAGATCCAAAGTCGACTTTTCGCAAGAGGACTCACCATAAAGCTGCCGCGACGGCTCAAACTGCACAAGTCAAAGCTGCTTGGGAACCCAAAACTCGTGCCATCCTTGCCCTCATGCGGTTGAATTTCCTATCTGCATCTGCAGGCTCCGCACGCGTGACGGCCGCAAATTGGGCGCTAGCAGCTAATACTTCGATAGCAGTTGCTGCCAGGAACAAACTGGCCAATCGCTGCGATGTTGATTTTGTGTGCCACCGTAAATCACATTTCCACCTGCTAGCACCTGCGGATGGTGTGCTGCAAAAGTTTTGAGTCTCTTGAAATTATCTGGATTGACAGTCGCACCGGCCTTGATTTCAATCGCATGCAGTTGCCCGCCAGTGGGTAACAACAAGTCAACCTCATTGACTTCAGAGTCGCGATAAAAATACATTTCGCCGCTTTCCCCTGCGTTCAGGCGGTCTTTCATGGCTTCCATGACGATAAAGTTTTCAAACAGGCTGCCCCAAAGCGGGTCGCGTGACACCTGGTTTGCAGTGCGCAGCCCCAGCAACCAGCATGCCAAACCCACATCGTAAAAATATAGTTTGGGCGACTTCACCAGGCGCTTGCCGGTGTTGGTGTGCCACGGCGGCAGCAGGTACACAATAAAGCTGGTTTGCAGCAGCTCTATCCAGGCTCTGGCGGTTGGCTGGGAAACGCCAGCATCGTCGCCCAAACTGACCAGGTTGAGCAGTTGCCCTGAGCGCCCCGCGCACAGTCGCACAAAGCGCTCAAACCGCTGCAGGTCGTGTACTGCTGCGATCTGACGCAAGTCTCGCTCAACGTAAGTTGCGAAGTAATCGGCCAGCGCCTGCGACGTGTCAAGCTTTTGGTCATGAATTCGGGGGTAAAAGCCTTTGAGCAAGGTGCTCGCCAGATCAGGGGCGGGGAGTCCCTTTGTCGCCGAGCTTTTGCTGAACCGCTGTAGCTCAGCCAGCGTCAATGGCAGCAGGCGCAGCATGCTGGTTCGCCCCGCCAGCGACTGGGTCACTTGCGTCATCAGTTCAAACTGCTGGCCGCCGGTGAGTATGAATTGACCCGGCGTGGGATTGGCGTCCACCATGCCTTGCAGACAAGACGGCAGTTCAGGCGCGCGCTGAATTTCATCAAAAATCGCACCGCCTTAATACTGCGCAAAAAAGCCGCGTGGGTCTTCAGTGGCAAAGCGCCGAATGTCTGGGTCTTCCAGCGTGACATAAGGCTTGCCTGGAAACAATGTTTTAGCCAGCGTCGTTTTACCACTCTGGCGGGGGCCGATCAACGTCATCACCGGGTACTGGTTGGCGAGCTTGAGCAGCAAGGGTGCGATGTGGCGATCAATCATCAATGCATCAGATCAAAAACCTGCAAATTAAAGAAATGATTTTGAATTTGCAGGTTTCAAACACCGCTGGATTCAAGTGTGACCAAGCCGCGAGGGGTGTTGAAAATGGCAATTAAATCGGCCGGGCCTGCTACCACGCCAACGCTTTGCAAATTGATGGCTGCGTAGGCGGCGCGAAGTTGATCGGCGTCCGGCAGGCTTGCCGTCAGCGATTGCAGCGTTACGCCAGAAGCTGCCATGTGATGTGTGGGGTGAACATTGCCCCACTCAATCAGTGTGGGCAGCGTGCCATGCATCAGGCGTTGGCCGTCGGCGCGAACTGTGATCTTCCAAGACAGCAAACCGTGCGGTGTCATGCGCGAGGCTGCTAGCAATTCGCCTCGGTCAATGCCGACGGTGGTCAGCGCTTGAACGGCGGGTGCAGCTTGAGGCGTGCTGGCAACGAAGTGAACAAGTTGCGGACCGTGTTGTTTTAGTCTGAGCTGTAAGGTCTCATTTTCAAGGTCAAACCAGCGTTTTTCTGAATGAATACGGGTGCATGCAGCTCCTGTATCTATAGCAATTATTTCAAAGTAAGCGTCTGGGTAGTGAGCCGATGAAATGTTGAAAAGCCGGTTGTGCGTCCCCATCAGTGGGTGCTCGCCGCCCGGGCCGGGGGTGATGCCTAGCGTACGCTCGCACCAAGCCACACCTTCTTGCAGCGTGCTGGCAGCGACGACCAGGTGGTCAACTTGCGCTGTCAAAGTATGACCTTTCCGTCAATACAGGTGACAGATTGGCCGCCCACCCAGACCTGACCATCTGCATCGCGTTGCAAATCAACCTGCCCGGCGCGACCCATGCATGCACCTTGGGCTGCGGTGTAGTGTTTTGGCATGACGCCGTCTGCCATCAGCCACTGCGCCAGACTGGCATTCAGGCTACCGGTGACCGGGTCTTCGTTGATGCCGATGCATGCTGCAAATGCCCTGACCTCCAGGTTCGCCTCCAGATCAGGCCTGGTGTCAGACTTTTTTTGAACGAAAGCTTTGGCTTCCTGGTTAGCTCTGGTAATCAGTGGCGCGGTAGCGTCTGTTGGGTAAATTCCTGCTGTGCCAACCTTTATGCCAAGCTTGGTCAGCTCTTGATGGTGGGGCATGATTTGCAAAACTGTTTCGGGGCTATCGAGCAGCAGTCCTAGCCAGACCGGGCCGTTGTCGAGCAGCTGCGCCGCTATGATTTGCGCTGCCTTGATACCAAGAGCTGCAGCAACCTGCACCAGCACTGCCGGGCTGGGGGCGGTGCGTAACAAGGCGGGGGCTGCAAAGCATAGTCGCATGTTGTTTGTGTCATGGCGAATGCTGACCAGACCTTTGGTGCATTCCTGCACGATGAATTCTTTGCTCTTTGACTGTCCACCCGCCTCCAGCCAGGCGTGGCAACTGCCAAGGGTGGGGTGGCCAGCAAAGGGCAGTTCCCCGCCAGGCGTGAAGATGCGCAGGCGGTAGTCGGCTGTGCTTTGGGTGGGCGGCAACACAAACGTGGTTTCCGATAAATTTGTCCAACGGGCAAAGCGCTGCATGGTCGCATCGTCCAGTCCACTGCCGTCCAGCACTACGGCAAGCGGGTTGCCAAAGTAGGGTGTGGCGGTAAAAACATCGACTTGCTTGAAGGGTCGTTGTTGCATTGAAATCCTTCAAGTCAAAGCCAAATCAAGTACGCCTTTGGCTGCCGGGCGCGCAGCCAGCGCAGCAAACCAGCGTTCAATATTTGGACGCTTTTCGCGCGTTTGAGGTAAGCCGAACCAGCGATGGACTTCGCAGCCCAGCGGAATATCAGCCATCGTGAAGCGCTCGCCGACCATAAAACTGCGCGTCGCCAAATGCGCATCCAAAATAGCCATCAGCAGCTCAACAGCAGTATTCGACTGCGCAACCAACGCTGGGTCGCGCTGATCAGCAGGCAGGCGAATCAAATGCCAAAAACCATTGCGGCTGGCCGGGTTGAGCATGGTCTGTTGCCATTCCATCCAGCGTTCAGCGTCGAAACGTTCTTGCAGGTCAGTCGGGTAGAAATTGCCTGATGCGTGTTTGGCGGACAAATACCGTGTAATGACATTCGATTCCCACAGCACGTAGCCGTCGTCTTGTAGCACGGGTATCTGTGAGTTTGGATTCAGCGCAATGTAGGCTGGCGTTTTCACCACACCATGTACGCCGCCCGCCTCATGGCGTTCAAAGTCAAGCCCCAATTCTTGCGCCGTCCACACGGCTTTTTTGACATTGATGGAGCTCATGCGGCCCCAGATTTGAAGTTTGCTCATGTGATTGCCGCTTAAAAAATCAAGTTTTAGTGGTGGGTCGTTCGGTTAGAAATAATTATGCAGCCTGCGCTGTCATCACCAAATCGGCAAATCCAATGCCAGCAGCGGCAGCCAGGCCACCGCGCATGCCAAAGGCTATGCCATGCGTCATCACAAAAGCCATGTTCGGCCCGGGTGACAACAGCAGCATCAGCACTGCGCCTGAGAGCAGTAGATAAGTCGTCAGATCTACTGCGTGCATCATTGCTCACCACCTAGCGGACCATTAAAAACGACCCACGTTGCAAAGTCGCTGCTAAAGTTTTCAAACTTGTGGGCCACCCCGGCAGCTACAAAAAATGCATCTCCTGGCGCAGCGTCAAAGCGCTGTTGGTTGATGATGATATGCGCTGTACCGCTGTGTATAAAGTACAACCCATCTTGCGCGTGCGATTGCTGCAAGTCAGCCCCTTTAGGCGCAAACACCTCCACACTCATAGTTTCGCCCGCCAGCATGCGCACGAAGGACGCGCCGCCGGGATAAGTGTCAGTGCGACCGGCTGGCAAACGAGCCAAGGCTTGGTGGATGGAGACTTTCAAAAAGTTATGCCTTTTGGTTTCATTTTTCAGTTTTATTTTGATGCGCCGATTGGCTTTCCCACTGGCATCTTTTTGCTGAGAAAAACAGTGGCAATGACCGCCAAGCCAAAACCAACCGTCACTGAGTCCAGCTTCTCGCCCAGCAGCGGAATCGCAAATAGCATTGACAAAAATGGCTGCACCAGTTGTACCTGGCTGACCCGTACGGTGCCGCCCAGTGCCAGCCCTCGGTACCAGGCAAAAAAGCCCAGCCACATCGAAAACACTGCCACATACGCAAAGCCCCACCAGGCGCTTGGCTTGATGGCCTGTATTGGCCAGGCATAAATCGACAGCGGCAATGTGAAGGGCAAAGAAATAATCAGCGCCCAGCAAATTACATGCTCGGCCC
>JBBAPO010000086.1:0-5112 GCA_040400795.1 Rhodoferax sp. | reverse complement strand
TCAAAATCATTTGAACCGGGCATTCGATTGGTGCGACTCAGTTCATATCCACCATTAAATAAGGGTTCGCAGTGTGCCCTGATTCACACACTGCAAACTGGAGGAGATATTATGAAATTCGATCTTACGGCAAGTCACGTCAGCAACACCGCATGTATTCTATTTTTAGGGATGAGTAGCTTGATGAGCAGTGCAGCCTACGCAGCAAGCGATGCGTGTTGTATTGGTGATTTTCCCTCGTGTGGCTGCCAGCTAATGGACAACGGTGACTGGGTGAAACGGTGGGGTATAGCCGCCAAGCCCGCAGCGGGATCTTCCGAAGCAACAGGACTCAAAGCAGCACAGCAGAAGTACAGCGCCGCCATGAAAGCGTTTGCGGCAGCTAGCAAAGAATTTGCGGCTGCCGCCCAAACCCAGCCCGCCAAAAAATAATAGCTTTGGAGGGGAAGTCCTCGGAACCGCGCAAGCACTGTAGGCTGATGCACACGCCCCTCCCAACGGTCCCGAGGTGCCGGATATTGGATTGGTGCGACTCAGTTCATATCCACCATCAAAGAACGGGTTCGCAGTAAAGAAACAGGAGGGTCAGAAGCCAATACTGGGCGTTTTTGCGTTTGAGGAGATTGGCAGAATTTCCAGATTTTCACAATTTATAAACGTAACTACTCAGCTCCCCTACTCCTTCCCCTTCCGGGGGAAGGTTGGGATGGGGAACTACCATTCCGTTGATAGCCGGAGCTGTAAGCCAATTTAATTCCTGCTGGAGTGCAGCACATAACCACAGACGCTCGCAAGGGCACAGTCACTATCACGGTATGAATGGGATGCGCATAACATGCACCTTGATCCTTATCGCCAAACTTGCCTGAGACTTCCTGAACGTCTTGCGGAAAATTAAGCGGAGGCCGTGACGACCGACTCAAACGCTAGCGTTGAATCTGGCGCGGCCTGCAAAGCGGTTTCCTCAAATGGGGCTGCCCGCATTGAATAGGTCACGGTGACCTGTAGCAACGGCGTCACCCAGGCGATGCAACTGAGCAATGGCGGCGCTCAGTTGGTGTCTGGACTGCCGGTGGGCGCAACCTGTATGGTGACCGAAGCCCTTCCCTCTGCCAACACCCCCCCGCAAGTCACTTGACCGGACACCATCGTCCTGCGACCCCATACCTTAAGTCCTGGGCAGGGTACGGGCTGTGTTCTGAATGTGCCCGTGACAGGCCCGGGAGCAAAGGCCGAGCGGGTCCCCAGAACGCCGCTGCCACAGTAGCCGCAGCCGAAGGGGTTCGCAGTGTGTCCTTAAGCATGGGTCTGCATGTGGCGCAAATGACCGGTCAGGCCGCCATGCACCAATGCTTTGACGCCGTCACCGTCAACCCGGCGCGCATCTTGAGGCTGGACTACTAGGGTCTGAAGGTCGGCTGCCACGCCGACTTTGTGTTATTGCAAGCACGTGACCGAGTGGAGGCGCTGCGCCTGCGCGCCACGCGGCTCAAGGTGTTCCGGCGCGGCCAGCTGTTGGCGCAAGCGCGAGCGGCCGTCAGCGAGTTGCACTTGCCAGGGCGGCCCGCGCACACCGCACTGATGCGCGCCGTATCGCCCCGGACTACTGCTGCGTAGCCACCTGGCTTGCCGCCATTAAAGGATTCATCACCTCAACCCCGTCACGCATCGGATAGGGGTTGTCAACCGGCGCTACGAGGAGTTTTCGGGTCGCCTTGACATCCAGGGCAGCAATGTAGAAACCCTTGGACACGGTCGGAGCCGATGAACGCTTGATCTCAACGACCCAAGTTTCCCCGCTTCTGAATTCGAGCACCAAATCCACTTCAGCACCATGGCTGGTACGGTAAAAACTGATCTGTGCCTGCGGTGCAGCGGCTATGAGTTGTTCAATAACAAAGCCTTCCCAGCTTGACCCGGCCACCGGGTGCCCCAAGACGGCATCAAGGTCTTGCAAGCCCAGCAAGGCATGAACCAGCCCACTGTCGCGCACATACACCTTGGGCGAACGTACCAGTCGTTTACCTGCGTTACCGCCCCAGGCGGGTAAGCGACGCACCAGCATCAAATCGCTCAACAGATCAATGTAGCGTCCCACGGTTTGCCCGCTGATGGCCAGGGCGCCGGCCAGTCTGGACTGGTCCAGCAACTCCCCTTGGTTGTGGGCCAGCATGGTCCACAGACGGCGCAACGTGGTGGCCGGTATGCGGGGGCCAAGCGCCGGGATGTCTTTTTCCAGGTAGGTGGTGATGAAAACATCGCGCCAAGCGAGGCTGTCAGCATCACTTCCTGCCAACCAGGACAAGGGGAAACCACCCCGCACCCACAGCAAATTCAGATCAACTGCCGCAGCACTCACGGGCAATACTTCACGCGCAAGAAATGGGGTCAACTCCAGTTGGGCGACCCGCCCCGCCAGGCTTTCGCTGGTTTGCTGCAGCAGCACCCCACTCGCAGAGCCAAGCAGCAAAAACTGCCCACCGGTTTCTCCATGACGACGGCGCTGGTCAATGACACCTCGCAACACGGAAAACAAATTAGGAAGACGTTGAACCTCATCCAAAATCAGCAATTGATTTGGATGCGCCAGAAAATAGGCTTCAGGGTCATCCAGCTGCCGCTGTGCACTGGGTAATTCCAGATCAAGATAGATGGCCGTGCTGCGGATGTCTTTTTCAGCAAAAGCCAGTGTCGTTTTACCGGCTTGCCTGGGACCAATTAAAACAACCGCAGGGAACTGACGAAGTAGTTCACGAAGAGTTTGTTGGGCTAAACGAATGTGCATTAGTTTATTTTATCCAAACCGTGGAGAAATTACACGGTTTAATAGTTATTTTACTAAATTACTTACAAATCAGGAACCCGCGGAGCCTGCATGCAGGCACAAATGACCGTCACGAACAGCGTATCTTCGGGTGCACCTACCGCTCCGTACGCTGCCTCATGAGCTTGTACCCCCAAGCCGAGCCACTGTACAGGCTGGTGACAAGTTTGCTGGATCCTAAAGTCGCAACTGCGCGGGAGCTTGCACAGGTGTATCACGAGCGCTGGGAGATTGAGACGACGCTCAAAGAGATGAAGACCCACCTGCGTGGCGCAAGGGTGGTGCTTCGCAGCAAGACGCCAGACCTGGTGAGGCAAGAGTTTTATGGGTTGTGGCTGGCGCACTTTGCGGTGCGCCGCCTGATGCATGAGGCGGCGCTGCAAAAAAACATCGATCCAGATGAGTTGTCGTTTAAAAAGAGTCTTCAAATCGTGCGCTGCAAACTGCCCCATGCCGGGGCTGTTCCCCCCTAAGGGCTATGCAATTTGGTATGCCGGATTGATTACCTGTATAGCCCGAGCCAAATGTATCAGTTCACGCGGAAAAAGAAATCCGAGGGTGGTCAAAAGACGAACCAGTTACTATCCGTCGAGAAAGTGCGATAAGCCTTTAAATGTGCGGCCGCAAACTGTCATCCGCGTGAAAAGTTTATCTAATTGAACAGTATTGGGTCAGACCCCAATTGTTCCACTGAAAGTGCTCGAAGGCAAGACGCTGCCGGCGTTTGAGATATTGCAGAAGCGGGCTGCGGGGTAACGGGTGTAACCTCAAGCTTCACTGTATTTAGCCTGCACACAACAGGAAATTAACTATACTACCAAAAATATAAAGGTAGTATATGCCTCTCCATCAAGAATTCACCGCTGCCGCTCAGACCGCTTTTGCCGGGGTGGATGGCGCTGCGCGTCAGGCTGACCTCAAGCGCAGCGTTGCCGACTTGCCCGGGGGCTTTGCCAAAAAAACCGTGTCTGGCCGTGCCTACTGGTATTACCAGGTCAAGACACCAGACGGCGCGATACAGCAATCGTATGTAGGGCCAGACGACGCAGCCACCCAGATGCTGATCCGCCGCCATGCCGACCCGGCGGCAAAACTTGCCCAGCAGCAAATGTTGCAAATCACCCGAGCTGCCATTGAGCTGGGTTGCGCAGACATACCACCCAAACATGCGCGGGTAATTGAGCGGCTGGCAGACAGCGGGCTGTTTTCTGCCGGGGCGATTCTGGTGGGTACCCATGCATTTTTGGCTTATCAAAACATTATGGGTGTGCGCTGGAGCGCAGGCACAGCGAAACTTGATCTGGATTTTGCGCATGTCGGGCGCAACGTCTCTTTGGCACTGCCTGAAAACCTGAAACTGGACACGACAGCCACCATAGCATCGCTGGAGATGGGCTTCATACCCAACCAAAAAAATACGTCCTTTAAAAAGGCAGACGAACCCGACTTCGACCTCGACTTTCTGACGTCACGAGGCCGCACCAAGGATGCACCCGTGACCGTACCGCGCCTGAATCTGACTTTGCAGCCTTTGCGCTTCATGGAGCTGTCACTGCAAGATCCCATGCGCAGCACACTGATTGCCCGCAGCGGGCCGATTGTGGTCAACCTGCCGCGCCCGCAGCGTTACGCGCTTCACAAACTGCTGGTCTACGGCGAGCGGCCACAAAACCAGAGAACCAAGGCGCGCAAGGATTTGGCTCAAGCTGCTGCATTGATCGACTATTTACTCGTCCATGATGCCGCAGAAATTGCGGCCATGTGGGTGGACGTGAGCGCGCGTGGGCCTGGCTGGCGAAAGCGCTTGAATCAAGGGTTCAAAGTGATGACGGTGCTGAACCCGGATTGCGATTTTCAGGGGCGGCTTGATTCTGCGGTTGCGCAAATCTGATGGGCGCGGATAGTGCTGAAAGGCAAGACGCTACCGGCGTTTGAGATTTTGCAGGAGCGGGCTGCGGGATAAAGTCGATCGCTACTTTTTCAGGAGCTGTTTACGCCCGTATTTATTGGTATTTAAGCTTATTAAGCTCTTAAATTGTAACTATTCAGCGCCCCTACTCCTTCCCCTTTCGGGGCTACAGCCTGCGGCTCCGAGTCCGCCCATGCGGACTCTGACAGGCCAAAGAGCTGTCGCCTCTGGCGACCAGTACGTGAGATTGGGATGGAGGCACACACGATGCAGGCACTGGTTCTGCACTTACCCCCACCCGCCCCCGGTAGGCTACCGAATGTTTTTTCAGCCACCCACGAATCGCATCATTGACCCGGTTTTCCGGCAACTGGTCTAC
>JBBAPO010000085.1:0-5233 GCA_040400795.1 Rhodoferax sp. | reverse complement strand
GAAAATCAAAAAAATAATGGGCGGGCGGGGAATCGGCTCACGGATTCAGGCTGATTTAAAAGGGATTAAGTCAATTCAAGGCCCGACGGCGCCATCATTACCGTAGGTAAGCGCTATGAGGGCCAACATATTTGGCGACACTGAAAGTGGCGTCGGCGAGCTATTTGGCGCCTGAGCCAGCGCTTCTGCCTCAGCTCAAGTCCCGCGAACTTCGGTCAGCAAAGTAAAACCACTCGTTGCCGGGTGATGCTTTGGCGTTGGGGAAAACGATGTAGCCGTCGCGCGGCGCCAGCACCGCATCGCCGTCGTGGCGCACTGCCACCAGCTCGCCTTCGCGCAGCGGGTCAAAGCTGGACCAGACTTTGGCAAACTCGTCGCCGGCGTGGTGGCGGTCTACTACCTCGGCCAGCCGTAAAAACTCAGGCTCCGGGCAGGGCTCTGGCGCGGGCTCGGCCACCAGCCCCAGCTGCGCCAGCGTGCGGCGGATCGCCTGGTAAGCCAACTCCGGCCCGGCAGGGTCGTCGTGCTGGCCGCACTCCAGGGTGATGGCGCAGCCGCCATGGCGGCGCATGTACTCAGTGGTGCCCACGCCGTATTCGGGGTCGGTGCTGAGCAGGCCGGCGCGGTCGCTGGCCGGGGTGCGTGCCAGCCGCGCCGCCACACCCACCGCGTAGGTGTCTAGCCAGCCCTCGACGATACGGCGCACGCCCAGCCGCAGCACCAAGGCCTGCTCTTGTTGGGCCAAGGCAAAGGGCTGCAGCGTGCCGCTGTTGTTGGCCGGGCCGATCATGGCAAAGGCCTGGCCCACCGACTGAAAAGAATGCAAATCCAGCAGCACATCGTGGCTGGCCAGCAAGGGGCACAGCACGTTGGCGATGCGGTCCTCAAAGTCCAGCGGCTCGGCGGTGGGTCGTAAATTGCGGTTGAGGTTGCGGTCGCCATTGCGCTGCTGCTTCAGGTAGGCCAGCGGGTTGGTGATGGGTACCAGCGTCAGCGTGCCGCAGGCCAGCGTCAGCGTGCCGGCATCAAGCTCAGCCAGCAACCGGTTTGTGCCTTGGGTGCCGCTGGTCTCATTGCCGTGCACGGCGCCCAGCACCAGCAGGCGTGGCCCAGGCGCCAGACCGGCAAATTGGTGAACGCGCAGGGTGGTGGGGGCAGGCGTCATGGGCGATAGGCTCAAAAACGGCGATGATACGTGCTTATGCAACAACAGCACGCCACCCCTGACAACGACGCCATTGCCCTGCTGCCGCTGTTTGAGCGACTGGGGCTGGACCGCATCACCCTGGTGACCACTGGCGCCCAGGCGCGCGCGGCCTGGGACGAACTGGCCAAGCTGCCGGCCTGGGGCTTTGACACCGAGTCCAAACCCACCTTTCGGGTGGGCGAAGTGTCAGACGGGCCGCACGTGCTGCAACTGTCCACGCCGCAGCGGGCCTGGGTGTTTCAATTGATCGAGCCGGAATGCCTTGCCGTGGCGGCAGAGCTGCTGAACCTGGGCGGCGTCACCAAGGCCGGCTTTGGTCTGGGGGAGGACCGCCGCCACATCGTGCGCAAGCTAGGGGTAGAGCCGGTCGGCCTGCTGGAACTCAACCAATTGTTTAGAGAGCGCGGCTACCGCAAGGACATGGGCGTTAAGGGCGCGGTGGCGGTGCTGTTCCAGCAGCGCTTCATCAAATCCAAAAAAGCCTCCACCAGCAACTGGGCCCAGCCCCGTTTGTCCGAGGCGCAGCTGGTGTACGCCGCCAATGACGCCTATGCCGCCATCCGCGTGTTCAACGCCCTGGAAGGAACCCCGTCATGAGCCACCGTTTTGGCATCGCCCTGGTGGGCATTGGCCCTGGCGCCGTGCCGCACCTGCAAAGCCTGTTTGACCTGCGCGACACGGTTGAGCTGCGCCACGCCGTCACGCGCCGGCCGGCGCTGGCCAACCTGGGGCCTTTTCAAGGCTTGTTGGCGCCCAGCGCCGACCTGCAGGCCGCGCTGGCCGACCCCCTTGTGCAAGCGGTGATCGTGGCCACGCCACCGGCCAGCCACCTGGAGCTGGCGACCCAGGTGTTTGCCGCTGGCAAGCACCTGCTGCTAGAGAAGCCGCTGGACGTTTCGCTGACGCGGGCACAAGCCATCGTCGACCTGGACCGAACGTCCGACCGGCGCTTGGGCGTGGTGCTGCAGCACCGCTTCCGCCCCGGCGCCTTGGCGCTGCAAGATGCGCTTGCCAGCGGGCGCCTCGGCACGGTACAAGCCGCCTCCGTGCGGGTGCCCTGGTGGCGGCCGCAGAGTTATTACGACCAGGCCGGGCGCGGCACCCTGGCGCGCGACGGCGGCGGCGTGCTGCTGACGCAGGCCATTCACAGCTTGGACCTGTTCCGCGCCCTGGTGGGCGTGCGTTCGGTATTGGCGGCCCAGGTCATCACCACCGCGCTGCACCGCATGGAAACCGAAGACTACGCCAGCGCCCTGCTCACGCTGGGCAACGGCGCACCAGGTCAGCTGCTGGCCACCACCGCCATGCGGCCGGGCCGGCCCGAGTGCATTGAGGTCATCGGCAGCCTGGGCAGCGCGGTGCTGGAAGGCGGCAGCCTGCAGATCGATTTTGTCGATGGTGAAACGCTGCAGCTCAAAGCCCAGGGCGGCACCGGCAGCGGCGCCAACATCATGGATTTCCCCAACGACGACCACCGCGCCCTGCTGCAGGACTTTGTCGACGCCGTCACCCAGAACCGCGCACCCCGGGTCACCGGGCTGGACGCGCTGCACACGCAGCAGCTGATTGGGCAGGTGTTGGCGAGTGCGGGCGGCTTGAGTCAGGCGTAAACCCCGGCATGGCGCTCTGGATAGCTCTCATACACATGTTCAAACACTGCCGAGCACTTCTGCTGATAGATCTCCGGCGTGTACACCCGGGGCAATCCGGAATCCAGCGCATCTTCTATCGCCAGCTTCAGCTGTGAGCGTGCGGTAGATTTCTGCCGCCAGTTCAGCACCAGCAGGGCCTTAAGTCGCGTCAGAAGGTCTCGTGCAACCTTCTTCACTTCCGCCCGCTCCTCGGTCCTCAGCTCGGGTGAGGGCCGGGTGAGGATGTCAAAAATCACCAACTCTTCCTCGGTGAGGTTCTCCCGGACATGGCGTTGCTCCTCGGTACTCAGGCTGTTGCTCAAATTGAGCAGCTCCTGGTACAGCGCCTCGATCGTGCGGCTGCCGGCGTTGTAGCTCTCAATCAGCTCTTCAAATTTCTCTGAAAAATCGGCGCGCGTGCGGTTCAGCGCCACCAACTTTTCCAGCTTGGCGCGAATCGCGGCCTTGAGCGCCTCAAGCTCCGTGTTCTTGTGCTTTGACCGCTCAAAGCGGTTGGCCAGCGCCTCAAAGTTGATTTTGGACAGGTCAAGCGCCGGTGGCCCCTGGTCCCGGATGGCGTGGCCGGTAATGGAGCCGTCCAGCAGCGTATTGATGTCGCCCAGCACCGTGGAAATGTCGGGCGGGCTCGGGTTCAATTTGGCCCGAATGGCTTCTGCAATGGTTGAAAGGCAAGCCACGCGGCTGGCAAACTCCAGCGCCACGGGGTCAGGCTTGACCGCCTTGTACAGCGTGGACACCAGGCGCTCGTGGCCAAAAAAGTCACGCCGCAGTGGGTCGGGCGAAATCAGGGCGTTCAGGGCATCTGCAATCGCTTGCAAGCGCGCGAGGCCACCGACGGGCAGCTGCTCAATGTCAGCCAGCATCACGGCATGCGTGCCACAAAAGGCGGTTGCGTCCACTACAGCTCGCCGCAGTTCCGCCACCAGCTGCTTCTTGTCCTTGACGGGACTTTTGCCATCTTTGCCTGCGCCGTAGATGGCCAGCGCTTTCTCCAGCGATGCGAACACATTGGCGTAGTCCACGATCAGGCCACTGTGCTTGCCCGGGAACACGCGGTTGGCCCTGGCAATGGTCTGCATCAGGGTGTGGTTGCGCATGGGCTTGTCCAAATACACCGTGGAGCAGCTTGGCGCGTCAAAACCGGTCAGCCACATGGCGCAGACAAACACCAGCCGCAGCGGGTCTGCCGTGTCCTTGAACTTCTCGTCCAAGCCGGGGTTGGACTCATTCATGCGCTTGCGGTGGAGCTCGATGTCCAGCCCCAACTTTTGCATCTGCTGGATCTCGTTTTGAGCGGGCGAGACGATCAGTGCCATGTCGGTGCTGGTCAGCACGTTCAGCCGTTGCTTCAACTCGGCCATACGAACATCGCGCCGTGCCTGCTCGGCGGTCATGCCGCCTTCCACCGGCACATAGGCCAGTTCGCCCAGTTCTTTTTGCGTCTTGGCCAAATCTGCCGCCCAATGCAGCTTGACCTTATCAAACATGCGCAGTGCAGTTGCCTTGTCGATGGACACCACCATGGCCTTGCCCACAAAGCCCCGGCCCAGAAAATGCCGCACGATGTCCTTGGCCACCGTGTCCAAACGGTCATCACGGGTAATCAGGTGGTATTGGCGCCCCAGCTCACGCTCCAGCTTGGCTTCCTGTTCGGGGTCCAGGTCGGCGTCTTCGATCAGTTGGTAGATGTTGTCGTTCAGGTCGGGGTTGACCAATTGCAACTCGGGCGTTCGATTTTCGTAAAACAGGGGTACGGTGGCCCCGTCTTCGATGGACTGCTGGAAGTCGTAGATGGAGACATAGTCGCCAAACACTTCCTTGGTGCGCTCTTCGCCAGCAATCAGCGGCGTGCCGGTGAAGGCCATGAACATGGCTTTGGGCAGCGCGGAGCGCATGTTCAGCGCCAGCGTGTCGTACTGGCTGCGGTGTGCCTCGTCAGTCAGCACGATCACATCCGCGCGGTCGCACAGCAGTTCGGGCGTCTGAAATTTATGCACCAGCGTGAACACATAGCGGTGGTTACCGCGCAGCAGCTCGCGCAGGTGCGCGCCGCTGGCGGCGTGGCATTCATCGCCTTCGGCCTCGCTCACCGCGCCCACGGCCTTGAAGGTCTTGGCAATCTGCTCGTCCAGCTCGGTGCGGTCGGTGACCACCACAAAGGTCCAGTTGCCCACCAGCTTGCGCAGCACCTTTTGGGCATAAAACACCATAGAAAAGCTTTTGCCGCTGCCCTGCGTCTGCCAGAACACACCGCCACGCCCGTGGCCCTGCTGGCGCGCCACCAGCATGGCGGCAATGGCGTTGTTAACGCCCAAAAACTGGTGGTTCTGCGCAATGATCTTGACCAGCCCCGCCTTATGCTCAGAAAACAGCG
>JBBAPO010000084.1:0-5465 GCA_040400795.1 Rhodoferax sp. | reverse complement strand
GGACGATGCCTGATCATCAGCATCGATTCAATATGGGGTGCCCAGCCGCTTACGGTATTCGCTCCCGACAACCATTTCGGCCAAACGCCATGGCACTTGAGGTTTTTTTTCACTGCTCACCTGAACGGGGCAGACGTCTAAGCTGTGCTTGGCGCTTGGGTGGTGGCGCCGTGGCTGGCGCGCCGGTCAAGGTGACATTGGGCTGAGTGGTTGCGCTCATGTCCTCCAACACCTTGACCACTCTGGAGATCCAAGCCCGTCATCCTCAGCTTGACGGGGGATCCATGAACTCCTGGATTCCTGGTCGTGGCCGGGAATGACGGGAAACATCCGGGAATGACGGGAAAGATCAGGAAATAACGGGAAAGAAGCGGGAATGACAGGCGGCAGTCTGCCGGAGTGAAATCTTGCCCAACCAAGGCGGGGACGGCGTGCCTGGTGCAGCGAGGTCAAGGCGGAGGATGCGGCAGCCGGTAAGGCGGCTGAATCCGGGGGACACGAGCGAAACCAGGCACACCGGCCCCGCCCCACCCCACCCCAAGCCCTAAGCCCACCCCCACACCAACGAAAACGAAACCATCAGCGGCTAAAACGCCACCACAAGCGCCATCCCAGTAGCGTACCCAAAATGGCGGCATACACCAGCACCTCGGCAAAGTCATTCTTGCCCGCCCGCATCCAGAAGAAATGCAGCACCGCCAAACCCGCCACCACATAGACCGCCCGGTGCAGCAGCTGCCAGCGCCGGGCGCCCAGGGCCTTGATGGCGCGGTTGAAGGAGGTCAGTGCCAGCGGCGTGAGCAGCACAAACGCACTGAAGCCGACCAAAATGAACGGCCGCTTGACGATGTCGCGGGCGATGTCTACGAGCTCCAGGCCCATGTCAAACCAGGCGTAGCTCAGCAGGTGCAGCCACAGGTAGGCGTACATGAACAGGCCCAGCATGCGCCGAAAGCGCGCCAACGTTGGCAGCCCGGCGAGCACGCGCAGCGGCGTAACGGTGAGCACCAAGCACAAAAACCGCAGGGCCCAGTCGCCGGTGGCGCGCACCAGCGCTTCGGCCGGGTTAGCGCCCAGGTTGTTGCTGGCGGCACCGTAAATGAGCCAAACCAGCGGCAGCATGCACAGTCCCCACACCAGCGGCTTGGCCGCCGGGTGCAGCAGCCAGCGGCCCAGCGCGGCGCGCATCAGAAGTTCTTTTTAAGGTCCATCCCGGCGTAGAGCTGGCCCACCTGGGCCTCGTAGCCGTTGAACATCAGCGTCTTGCGCTTTTTTGCAAACAGGCCGTCTTCACCAATGCGGCGCTCGGTGGCCTGGCTCCAGCGCGGGTGGTCCACGTCCGGGTTGACGTTGGAGTAGAAGCCGTACTCGTTGGCGGCCGCCTTGTTCCAGGCGGTGTCGGGCTGCTTGTCAGTGAAGCGAATCTTGACCAGGCTCTTGCCGCTCTTGAAGCCGTATTTCCAGGGCACCACCAGCCGCACCGGCGCACCACTCTGGTTGGGCAGCACCTCGCCGTACATGCCAAAACTCAGCAGGGTTAGCGGGTGCATGGCCTCGTCCAGGCGCAGCCCCTCCACATAGGGCCAGTCGAGCACGCTGGAGCCGACAAATGGCATCGTCTTGGGGTCGGCCAGGGTCACGAACTCCACGTACTTGGCACTGCCCAGCGGCTCCACTTTTTTGATCAGTTGGCTCATTGAATAGCCTACCCATGGAATCACCATCGACCAACCCTCGACGCAACGCAGGCGGTAAATGCGTTCTTCTTGGGCGCTGAGCTTAATCAGGTCTTCCAGCGCGTACTTGGCCGGCTTCTTGACCAGGCCTTCCACTTCCACCGTCCATGAGATGGTCTTGAGTGTGTGGGCGTTTTTGGCCGGGTCGCCCTTGTCGGTGCCGAACTCGTAGAAATTGTTGTAGGTGCTGGCGTCTTTGTAATCGGTCAGCTTGTCCATGGTGATCGCACCAGCCACAGCCGACTTGGCGCCAGCCAGTGCCGCAAGCTTGCCTGGACGCACTGAGCCAGCGCCTTGGGCCCAGGCATCGCGACCAGCCCAGGCCGCCATGACCGCGCCCGCCGAGCCGGCGGCCAACAGTTGCAGCAACTGGCGCCGCTCGCGGTAGGCCGTCTGGGGCGTGATCTCGCTGCCCACCGGGTGGTGAAAGCCGCTGTCAGGGGTCTTGATCAACATGGTGCCGTCCTCTGGATAAATGGTGACCTACAGGCGCCAGGCTCAGGGGATGCCGGCTGGCAGGCAGGCCTGACGGTCAGCGCAGGCCGGCGATGTAGTCCGACACCGCCTTGATTTCGCGGTCGTTAAGCTTGGCTGCTACCTGCGTCATCTGCAAGGCGTTCTTACGCACGCCATCGCGGAAACCGGTGAGCTGAGCCGCTGTGTACTCGGCATGCTGGCCGCTAAGTTTTGGGTACTGGACCGGAATGCCCGCGCCGTTCGGGCTGTGGCAGCCCGAGCAGGCCGAGATCTGGCGTTCAGCAATGCCGCCGCGGTAGATGCTTTCACCGAGGGCCACCAATTCTTTGTCCTTGGCGAAACCGGGCTTGGCGGTCTTGCTGCTCAACCAATAGGCGATGTTTTTCATGTCGTCGGGTGACAGGGTGGCCGCCATGCCGGACATCACGGCATTGGCGCGCTTGCCACTTTTGAACTCTTGCAACTGCTTGACCAGGTACTCTGGGTGCTGCTGGGCCAGTTTGGGATTGGCCGGCGTGCCCGAGTTGCCGTCAGCACCATGGCAGGCTGCGCACACCGCTGTGTAGCTGGCCTCACCTTTGGCAAGATCCGGCTTGGCCACCTTGGCGGCAGCCGCTTTTGGCGCGGCCTCTTGGGCAAAAACAGAGACAGCAGATGCCGCCAGTGCGGCAGAGATCAAGAGGGAGGCAAGCAGCTTCATAGTGAGTGTTGTGTCAGGTGTGCAGAACAACCTGATTCTACAATGCGGTCTTGGGTTAACCCTTCGACTGAATGACTATCCACACCAAACCACCCGCGCGCAGCGCCGCTTCTGCCCCAACCACCCCTGCCGCCGCTGCCGCCCTGGTGGCTTTTGGCTGGCTGCACACCGCTAAATTTCTGACCACCGCACCTCAGTTGCACTTCTTGCCGGCGCTCAGCGTGCCCGAGATTGCCTTTGTGGGGCGCTCCAACGCCGGCAAGTCCACCTGCATCAACACCCTGACGCAGCAAAAGCAACTGGCCTTTGCCTCCAAAAAGCCAGGTCGCACCCAGCACATCAACCTGTTTTCGTTGGGCAAACAGGGCATCACCGACGCGGTGCTGGCCGACCTGCCGGGCTATGGCTACGCTGCCGTCCCCAAGCAGGACAAGATCCGCTGGCAGCAGGTCATGGCCAACTACCTGGTGACCCGCGAGAACCTGAGCGCCATCGTGCTGATGTGCGATCCACGCCACGGCCTGACCGAGCTCGACGAGATCTTGCTCGACGTGGTTCGACCCCGAGTGGAAGAGGGTTTGAAGTTTCTGGTCGTGCTGACCAAGGCTGACAAGCTGACGCGCGCAGAACAAACCAAGGCGCTGTCCATCATGAATCTGCAGGCCGGCGGTGGCGAGGTACGCCTTTTTTCCGCCACCAAGCGCCAGGGCATCGATGAGGTCTCTACCCTGCTCTGGCAGTGGGCGCATCCGGCCACGACACCGGCCCCCGAGGCGCCAGGGGTCAAAGCGGGACCGGGCTGAGTGTCTGCAACCCACTGTGCGCCGTCGCCTGTTGCAGCCAGGCCGGCTCTTGCGCCAGGGTCAGCGCGGCCTGCAGCGCGCGTGAGGGTCGGGCTGCGGCGTGCGACATGAAGCCGATGGGCGTCTGCACCTCGGGGCTGGCCAGCGGCAGGGCCTCCAGCTCGCCGTAAGCGCGCACTGTACCCACCAGGGCGCCCGGCATCACCGTGCAGACACTTCCCGCCAACACACTCAGCGCCAGTGTCAGGATAGAGTTGGTCTCGATCACTGGCTGCACCCACACCCCCGCGCTGGTGAAGGCGGCGTCCACGATCTTGCGGTTGTGCATGTCTGGAGTCAGCAGACACAGCGGCAGGCGCCCGGCCTCCTGCCAGGTCATGGCCGGCCCCTGCTGCAAACTCTGCGGATGGGTTTTGGCAGCACGGCGCAACAAAAAATAGTGCTCGGTGTACTGCGGCCAGGCCACCAACCGGGTGTCACGCAGGCTCATGCGCTCGGTGTAACCCAGCGCTAGGTCAATTGACAGGTCGGCCAGGCCCTGCTCCAGTTCGTCCGAGCTCATCGACAGCACCGTCGGCCGAATGCCAGCATGGCGGGCCTGCAGCAGCGCGGCAAACCGGGCCACGATGGGCATGGCGGTGGGCACGGCGGCGATGCGCACCACGCCCTGGGGCAAGTCGGTCTGGCTGCCCAACTCCTGCTGCAGCATGGCGTGCTCGTGCAACATGCGCTGGGCCGAGGCCAGCACCCGCTCGCCCTCGGGCGTGAACCCCGCAAAAGCGCGGTCACGCTTGACGATCACCACCCCGAATTCGGTCTCCAGCGCACGCAGCGCGTTGGACAACGCCGGCTGCGTGATGTGACAGGCCTGCGCCGCCCGGCCGAAGTGCCGGTGCTCATGCAGCGCCAGCAGGTAGCGCAGGGACGACAGCAGGTTCATGCGCGGGCCCGGAGCGCTTCGGTTCAGGTGTCCTTGGAGATCTTGATCGACGGGAACTTGTTGGAAAAGTCTTTGTTCTTGGCCGCAATCGACAGCGCCACCTTGCGTGCTACCGCCTTGTAAATGCCAGCCACCTCGCCGTCGGGGTCGGACACCACGGTGGGCTTGCCACTGTCGGCCTGCAAGCGGATCTGCATGTTCAGCGGCAGCGCGCCCAGGTAATCCATCTTGTAGTCTTCGGCCATGCGCCGGCCGCCGTCGGCGCCAAAAATGTGCTCAACATGGCCGCAGTTGCTGCACACGTGCACCGCCATGTTCTCCACGATGCCCAGAATCGGCACCCCCACCTTCTCGAACATCTTGATGCCCTTCTTGGCATCCAGCAGCGCAATGTCCTGCGGCGTGGTGACCACCACAGCGCCGGTCATGGGCACGCGTTGCGACAGGGTCAGCTGGATGTCGCCTGTGCCAGGCGGCATGTCGACAATCAGGTAGTCCAGCTCGCGCCAGTTGGTCTGGCGCAGCAATTGCTCCAGCGCCTGGGTGGCCATCGGGCCGCGCCAGATCATGGCCTCGTCCTGGGCCACCAGAAAGCCGATCGACATCACCTGCACGCCGTAGTTCTCCAGCGGCTCCATGGTCTGGCCGTCTGCGCTCTCCGGCCGGCCATCGATGCCCATCATCATCGGCACGCTGGGGCCGTAGATGTCAGCATCCAGCAGGCCCACACTGGCGCCTTCGGCGGCCAGCGCCAGCGCCAGGTTGACGGCGGTGGTGCTCTTGCCCACGCCGCCCTTGCCCGAGGCCAC
>JBBAPO010000083.1:0-5656 GCA_040400795.1 Rhodoferax sp. | reverse complement strand
TGCGCATTGATCACCATTGCATGTCCGTGAACGACCACTCCCGGCCCGCCCGTCGCAGATGATCGGCACCTGTACCCGCGTTGCAGCACCCTGCGCATGCCATCGTCGCCCTTGTTCCATTCCTTCAACCTGGCGCGGCAGTCAGCCAAAAAACTGAGCCTGGCGGCAACACCCATCGTGGCCGTGCTGGCACTGGGCGCCGGCCCTGGCGAGGTCGGCCTCTTGGGCTCTGCGCTGCGCCGTCTGCCCAGGCATGATGCCCAATCTGCGTAAACCAGTCGACCCAGTCTCTGTGTTCGGCGTTGATGACGAAGTTTATGCAGCGGCGGTGTGGCGCTGTGCTAAGACAGTACACAAATTGTGATTGCGCCGTTTCGCGGTACTGGTCTGATCGCAAGCGCAATTTGGCGCAGGAAGCAGACGCTGAACAAGCTTACGAGAAAATCGCAAGGTTGAAATTAATCCTAGAAAAAGCAGTTGGATGCTGCCGAGTGTGCCCCGCCCGGCACGTTCAGCAAGGCGGGACAAGGACGCGGGCTTTTGCCCGCTAGGCGGAATAACGCGGCTGGGCGGGTCGGGCGGGGTGCCATCGGGTGCATAGCGTTGTCAGCCAAGGAGGTGATCGCCAGCTACGCTCAAAAGCTGAACGCTCATGCGGTCTGCCAAAGGGCTGCCAGCGGTCAACTGCTTTTTCTAGGATAAGGTCGATTTACCCTGATGCCCAGGCTTCTTGACGGTAGCGCAAGTCGGTAACTAGGAGACGATTCGGTGTACTTGACTTATTGATCGTTAATCGATCAATTTGCAAGAATAAAACAATAAATTGACATAACTAAACAATAAATCTGTGGACGCAGACCGGCGTAGAAATCTCGTCGGTGACAGTCGGAAATCTATATTCCCTGCATGCCTTTTTCAAGGAAACGCAGGTCAAAGGCACTGTCGAACTTGAAGGTGGCCGAAATCTCTGGCTGTTTGCGGCCCCGGTACTCGGCATTCAGGAAGGCTACATTGATGTCGAATTGTTTCTGTGTTGGTACCGGTGTCTTCATGTACATGCCCACGTTGTTGGCAAATACAGTTTCGAACAGCGTAGGGTCCAAGTCCTTGAAATACTCACGGGCAAACGCCTTGAACGCAGCCGGGTCCTGCTGCATCGACTGCAGTGCCAAGGCGATGCCGCGGCAGTAAGCAGCGAGTTCTTTTGGTTTCTCTTTGGCCGTTTTTTCGGTAACGCTGGCGGCGATATAGAGGAAATCGCTCAACTCGGGCGGCGGGTTGGTCACCATGTTAAAAAGGTAAGTCGCGCCAAACTTAGAAATAGCCAGATCCGATGCCGGTGACGAAAGGCAAAAACCATCAATCTGCCCCTTGTCAAATGCCGCCAGCATGGCGCTGGGACCGCCTTGCACCGGAACAATCTGAGCATCGCGGTCCGGGTCGATTTTGGCGCGCTGCATCAGGTAACGCGTGAGCTGGTCCGGCCCGCCACCGGCACCAGTGGTGCCGATATTCAAGCCACGCAACACGGCCGCTTTGGCCTCGACTGGGCTGCGCTCGGTCACACCCGCCTTGTCAGCAATCGACTTCTTGACCACCACGTTAGACGCAAACTTGTTGACCCAGCCGCAGATCATTTTTACCGGTCGACCGAGCAGCTGCACACGCATATTGGTGGCCGGTGAGCCAAGGAGAATGTCCGACGCGCCCGACAACAGCGCATCTTGGTTGACGCCCCGGTTGGTGGCGGCTAGCTCCACACTCAAGCCTGCCTTGTCAAACAGCTTGTTCTGGAACGCGTAGTCTTCAGCACTCCACAGCCATGATCGCGAAGTAGAGCGCAGAGACGATAGTTTGTCTTTCTCCTGTGCGCTGACAAACTGCGGACCCAACAGCCCGCCGGTAGTCGCCCACACACTCAATACGCCCTTGAGTACCAGACGCCGTTCAAGGCTGTTGTACATAAATTTTTCCTTGGTTTGGATACAAAAAGTTCTTTCAACTTGCAGCACGCCCGTGCCGCAACAATCGGCCAGCAAGCGTCGGGTTGGCTACCGTGGGCGCATCGGGTAAGGGCAATTCGACCCCATTTACAAATACATGATGGATACCACTCGGGTATGAGATCAGCCGGTCAGCACCGGCAGGCAGGTCGTGCACGCGCTGCAGGGGTCCGGCACCGATTGTTGCGGGGTCAAACACGACCACATCCGCTGGGCGGCCTAGCGCCAGCAATCCGCGATCCGTGATACCGAATATCTCCGCCGTACGCCCGGTCATCATGTGTACCCCACGCTCGAGCGAGAACGCACCGCGTTCGCGCACCCAGTGGCCCAACAGATGGGTCGGGTAACAGGCGTCGCACAGTTGTGAGAGATGGGCACCGCCGTCCCCAAGCCCGAGTACGACGTCAGGGTCCTGCAGGATTTCTTGTACTTCGTCCTCTTCAAAATTGACCAGCGGCGTACGAAAACGCGCCTTTAAACCCGAGTCCAGCGCGGCATTGAGCATGACGTCCACTGGGTGCTCACCGGTCAGCGCCGCGATATCTGCCAAACGTTTGCCAATCCACAGCGGCTGGTGGGGGTGATAAGAGATTTCGGTCAGCGCGAAACTAGCGCGGCGCATGCTGCCCTCGGCACTGCCACCTGAGAAAAAAGCGTCTCTGCCGCCGCGGCCGGCCAGTTCTTCTCGGAACTCATGACGAAAGCCGGCATCTGCATACAGCGTGCAGCGTGCGGACTTGTCCGCTGCCTTGCGCACCGGCTCGAACAGCAGCCAGGTATCGAAGATCACCGGCGAGTGAAAATCGAACTCGCTCACTATGGGGCGACAGGCCACCTGTGGGTATATTGGATAACCTTGGCGCCGCAGTTCACGGTTTTTCGCCAGCACCTCACGATGCCGCCACGGGCCGAGTTGCCCGGCCAGTACAGCGGTCCAGCAAACGGTGGCACCGCTGGCCTCCTGGACGGCCACGTAATCGTCAAATTTCGGGTCGCGCGCCACGTTGTAATGGATGATGCCGGTGCCGGCTTCACGCACCGCGCTGGCGAGCGCCACCATCTCTTCGCGCGAGGCGAGTCGGCTCGGAACGGGTTTGCCTGCGAAACCAATGTGCACGTTGGATACCGAGGTGGCGAACGCGATAGCGCCAGCCCGCATGCCTTCAAGCACCAGCGCTTTCATCTGCGCCACCTCTTCCGGGGTAGCCTCCCGCTCGACTGCATCCTCGCCCATCACATACAAGCGGATCGGCGAGTGGCCCACCATCACCGCCACATTCACAGCGATGCCGCGCTCCTCAATCGCCTGCAGGTATTCCGGGAAGGTTTCAAAAGGCCAGTCTGGCCCCAGGCCAGCGTTCAGCGCCTCCAGGCTCATCGCCTCGACACGCTCCAGCGTTCGCAAGATCAGTTCGCGACCGCTCGGACGCGTAGGCGCAATACCAAAGCCGCAGGATCCGATAACTACGGTAGTTACGCCGTGCCAAGGCGAGATAGTCAAAAACGGGTCCCAAAATAGCTGCGCGTCATAGTGGGTATGGATATCGACAAAGCCCGGTGCGACCACATGGCCGCCGGCGTCGATAACCCGATTTGCTTCGCCCGGCACGTCGCCCAGCGCAGCTATGCGCCCGTCCTGCATTGCCAGCGAGCCCAGGTACGAAGGTGCTCCGCTCCCGTCAATAATGCGCGCGTTAATAATCTTCAGGTCGTAACTCATGCTGCCGGAGCCTTCCAGCGGAGGGCGCGATTTTCAACCCGCTTTAATAGTGCGTTGAGGGCGATGCCGGTAAAAGCCAGCACGGCAAGGCCGGCAAAAACACCTGCCGTATCAAACAACCCGGAAGCCTGCCCGATCAGGAACCCGATGCCGCGATTAGAAGAGATCAGCTCACCAACCACGGCGCCAATTAATGCATAAGGCACCGACACCTTGAGGCCCGTCAGCACCCAGGCGGCTGCGGACGGGATTACTACCAGCCGCAGCTCCTGCCAAGTGTTGGCACCCATGATCCGTACCGACTGCAGGTGCACCGCTTGTACATCGCGCACTCCAGCAAACGTATTCAGAAACACCAAGAAAAAAACAATCAGGGCCGCCAACGCAACTTTGGACGCCAGCCCAATACCGAACCACATGATCAAGAGCGGTGCCAGTGCAATCTTGGGCATGCAATAGATGGCAGTGATGAAAGGGTCCAGCAGCCGCGCCAGCATGTGCGAGCGGCCGAGCGTGAAGCCCACCACGAATCCGATCGTGCTGCCTATCAGAAACCCGCCAGCCATGGCCTGGAACGTATAGGCGAATGATCTCCAAAGTGTTCCATCAACAGCCCACGTGTAGAGCTTCAGCGCAACCGCCTTGGGCGAGCTGATGTAAAAGGCATCAATCCACCGCCCTGAAACCGATTGCCAGATACCCAGCAATAAAACTAACAACGCAACCTGGGCCACCAGGTAACGTATGCGGTGATCGGTCGGGCCAAACTCCGGACCGGGCAAGGCATCGGCTTGTTCGACCGACATCAGTGGGCCGCACCCGCAGTTCGGGATATCTCGGGTGCCAGCAAGTCCCAGAGCTCCACATAGATCTGTTTGAACTCGGCCGTAAACTGGCCCTGGAAGGCGTCGCGGGGACGTGGAATCTCGATTTTTTTGATTGCCTTGATCCGCCCCGGACGACCGGAAAAAACCACCACAATATCCGATAACAAAATGGCCTCGGCCAGGTCATGGGTGACGAATACGATGGTCTTGTTGGAACTTTCCCAAAGCGCCAGCAGCTGCGCCTGCAGTACCAGTTTGAGCTGCGCGTCCAGCGCTCCAAACGGTTCGTCCATCAGGATGGTGTGGGGGTCGTACGAAAGCACTTGGGCCAACGCAGCCCGTTTGCGCATTCCTCCCGAAAGTTGCGCCGGGTAATGGTCGGCAAAATCTGAAAGTCCAACTTTACCCAGCATCTCGCGCACTCGCGCATCTATAACCAACGTCTTCTCGCCCCGAATCGTCAACGGCAGGCCGACGTTTTGTGCGGCGGTACGCCAAGGCAGCAGGCTATCTTGCTGGGTCATGTAACCAACTTCGGTGTTGATGCCGTTGATCATGCGCCCCAGATGGCGAATGCTGCCGGTGCTTGGTTGGGTGATACCAGCGATCATGTTCAACAGGGTCGACTTCCCGCATCCCGAAGGTCCGACGAAGGATACGAACGCACCGGGCGGTATCGTCAGGTCAATCGGCGTCAACGCATGCACACTGGAGCGCTTGAATGGAAACGACTTCGAGACGCCTTGCACCTCGATCAAGCGGGCACCTGCATGGTCGGTAGCAGCACAAGAAAAGAAAATCTCATAAATTAATCTTCGAAGTGTTTTATTGTTTTGTCAATAGAGCATTTCGAGCATTCACAGAAGACATTACAGCACTTCACGTCCGTCCATACGCGACTCATGCCAAGGTGCTGGCATTGACCTAGAAAAAGCAGTTGGATGCTGCCGAGTGTGCCCCGCCCGGCACGTTCAGCAAGGCGGGACAAGGACGCGGGCTTTTGCCCGCTAGGCGGAATAACGCGGCTGGGCGGGTCGGGCGGGGTGCCATCGGGTGCATAGCGTTGTCAGCCAAGAGGTGATCGCCAGCTACGCTCAAAAGCT
>JBBAPO010000082.1:0-5803 GCA_040400795.1 Rhodoferax sp. | reverse complement strand
GGCAACCACACCGCAGGCAAAAGCCCACATCGGCGGAAACCAGGTGATGGGCTTAAAAAGCTCAGTGACTGTTGAAAAAGCGGGGCGTGGCATCAAAACAAGCATATGTGTATTATTTAATTGACAGTCACTTGTGTCAACTTATATTTACACCTACACTTCATCAATGTTAAAAAGTAGAAGATTCTGTTGGGAAATCGTGTCCAGCAATTAAAAAGTGCGACATGACAGGCCGCCGTCCATTTTGATGGGCGGCCAAAATTTAGGGTGAAGGTGATGTTATGACCACAGCAACAAACGCCTCTACGGCGGCTACGGCGGCGACAGCGACTTCTTTTTCGGAGTCGCTGTCTGAATGGGCACCCGAGCTGGCGCGTACTATGGTGTCATTGGGCGGGGATATTGCCCTGGTTATAGACGAACGCGGCGTGGTGCAGCGGGTAGACCAGCGTGCATCAACTCCATTGGCAGCAGATGCGCATATGTGGGTAGGCCACCCCTGGACAGAAACCGTGACCAGTGACTCCAAAGGCAAAGTTCAACGCTTGATGGCCGAAGCATCGTCGACCTGCGCCACCCGCAAGCGTGAAGTCAACCACCCCTCTGGCGACGGCGCCACCGTGCCAGTGGCCTACACTGCCATGCGGCTCGGTGCGCACGGGCCCATTCTGGCGGTGGGCCGCGACTTGGGTATCAGCGCTGCACTACAACAAAAATTCATCTGTGCACAAAAAGAAATGGAACGCAATTACGCCAATGCCCGGCAGGCAGAAGCGCGCTACCGGCTGCTGTTTCAGGTGGCAACCGATGCGGTGATTGTAGTTGACGGCAGCACGCTCAATATCATTGAAGCGAACCAGAGCGCGTCCGAACTGTTTGACTTGTCACTTGGCCATGTGGTGGGACAAAACGCTGTATTTTGCTTTGAACGGCATTCACGTAGCATCGTCAGTGCGGCGCTTGCCAGCGCACTTGCAAGCGGCACATCGACCGAAACACGCGCCCAGCTGTTAGGCCGGGTCAGCAGCACCAGCGTCACGGCAACGCCGTTTCGGGTCATGGACTCCCAGCAACTATTGGTCAGAATCAGAACCACCGAGCAACTCGGTTCGTCAGCCAACCTGGGCGCCACGCTGGCACGGCTGGTCGACAGCGCCAGCGACGGCGTTGCCGTGACGGATGTGGACGGCAGCGTATTGGTGGCCAATCCGGCTTTTCTGAAACTGGTACAAGCCAGCACCGAAGCGTCGGTGCGGGGACGGCCCTTATCAGACTGGCTGAGCCTGCCAAACGAGCCTTTTGCCGAGCTTTTAGCCCGCGTGGGTCTTGAAGGCATGACGGGCTACACGCCTTCGCAGGTGCTGGGGCTGGATGCCAGCGTCAGGCCAGTTGAGGTAGCGGCCACCTTGCTCAGTGAGATCGATCCTCCTTGCATCGGCTTCAGCATTCGGCTCAGCCCCCAGCCATGCGGTGATATTGCGGTCACTGTTGAGCCCATGCAGGTGGCTGTCAAGGTGCTGTGCGACCAGGTTGGCAGTGCGGCACTGCCAGAGCTAATGCAGCGTGCCTCTGAGGTTTTGCAGCGCAACTTCATCCGCATGGCGATGGAGCGGGCAGGCGCAGACCTGAACAAAGCCGCCACCATGCTGGGCATCAACCGCCAACAACTGGAAATGCTCAATCAGGGTCCGACCAGCGCCTGACATGACCGGTAGTGCCTAAAAATCTCAAAAAAGACCTAAATTTTATATGTTTTAGGCTTTTATCCCAATAGATATATGCGCAAGCAGCTACTAGATAAGTAGCACATCAATGACCCTTTGGCAGCCTCAATTTTCAGTAAGTGCATCGCTCACGCCAAAACGCTTTAGCTTGACGTACAGGCTTTGCCGCGACAAACCCAGCATTTCTGCAGCGGCGGCGCGGTTGTCTCCTGTCAGCTCCAGCGCGGCCTGAATACACAGGTCTTCAATCAAATCTGTCGTTTCACGCACAATGTCACGCAGTGGGACGCGCCCCACCAGCTCGGTCATCTGCCCGGCTGAGCGCGGCAGGTCTTTGCTGGTCAGAGGTTCGTTGGTCAAGCGCCTGCCAATGTCCCGAATGGTAAAACCCAGACAAGGCTGATCATCCGTCGTCACGCTGACTGCGGAGATTTCGACATCTGCTGTCGAGCCGTACGCACCCTGCAGGGTGGTAGCAAACAGGCGCACCGTGCCGCGCTGGCGCAAGTTGGAGATCAGCACATTCATGTCAACACCGCTACGGCCCAGCCACTTTTGTAGCGGCTCACCGCGCACCAGCGCCTCGCTGGCCAGTTGCGTCAGCTCCAGAAAAGCCCGGTTCACGGTCAACACCCTGCCGTCCAGATCGGTGATGACGAAGGCATCGGGTGCGTTGTCAATAACGCGCAGCAGCAATTGGGCCATGCTGCTTTCAGACGAAGCCTCGGTCGGCTTTAAGGGGGTGACACGAATCAAAAAGTGGGTTGAATTTTCTTGCCTGAAGAGCGAGCCCGACAGGGTGTAGACGTCGGCAGACTGGTCAAAACACACAGTGATCGGGTCGGCACGCCCACGCAGGCGCAGCGCTGCAAACATTTGCAAGACCGCCGGCACGCTCAGGGTGTCCAGGCTTTGGTTCAGCGTCCAGGTGGCAAGCCGCGCCTTATCGCCTAGCAGTTTGTAGGCTGCAGGATTGGCTTCTTCGAGCTTTTCAGAAGTAGCATCCAGTATCAGTACCGCCTCGGCGGCTACCTGGAACAGCAGGCGGTAACGGGTTTCAACATGGCGCAAGCGCCAATAATCGCGCTCCATTGACAACTGAGCACTGACTAGCCGCTGCTGCAAAGCCACCTGCGAGCGCAAGTCGCGGCCGAAGGCGACCGAACGATGCGGGCCTGCCTCACGGCTGAGCGGGACAATGGTGTACAACAGCGCTAGGTCAACGCTGTCAGTTGATGGGTGGTTGATGTGGCGCCATTTAGCGCTACCGCTGCCGACAGCCTCGCTGAGCATTTCCTCAACTTTGGGCCGACTTTCTATGGTGACGGTTTGCAGCCAGGACTTGCCTAGCCACTCATGGTGGCCTTGTTTCAGCTCATCGTTGCCAAAGGCCACGTCCAGAATCACGCCGTGCTCATCCAAAATGAGTGCAACGTCGGCGGCAGCAGAAATTAAAGACGCTGCAGTTTGCGCGTCTAAACCCGCAAGGAAAAGCTCAGGGCTGCCAAATTGCCAGATGGTGATTTCTTTTGTTGCCTGTTGCGGTGACTTCACATTTGCCTGGAGATAGGGTTAACTGAGGAAATGGTTTGTTAGGGCGAAACGCAAGCATTGCACCGCACTAAGCAACTGCATCACTGCTCGAGCCAATGCCCTGACCACGTACAGCTACCAAGCTTGCCGCCAATGCGGGAGCTTGCGCGCCGTCGGTAGAAGCAGCATCTGCATTCACGTAGGCAACGTACTCTGGATTGACCAGGAAAAGTGGACCTCCCACAATAACACAGATGGATTTATTCAAGGCTGCAGCACGGACGCTTTTGATGCAGGCAGCAAGGTCATCGAGCTGGTCGGTATTGCCGAGCGAAAAGCCCACCACATCAAACCATTCACGCTGCACCATAACCACAGGATCAGCACCAGCCTCCCACGGACCACCGCCCACATCCCAGCCGGCACGCCTGAAAAACTCGGCCACCATGACCAGGCCAAAGGTGTGCTGCTCGCCCGGCCCGGGCAGCAACAAAACCCGGTTGCCGCTGGCACTGGCGTTGGACTGGCCAAAGGCGGGGCTGAGTTCGCGTAGCACCTGCTGCAAACGCCCCAGTCCAATTGTGACTTGTGTGAAGTCGCAAAGATCTTCTTCCCACAACTCGCCCAAGTAGCGCGCCACCGGCGCCAGCAAATCGGTGTAAATAGTTTCAACAGAAATACCGCTGGTGCGCATGGCTTCAATACAGGCATGCGCCAAGTTTTCATCAGGCGCCAGCACGAGCTGGGAAAAGGCCTGAACTTCTGCTTGACTGACTTGCTGTGCATCCGGCGATGCAGCAGGCAAACAGTCGCCTGCTGTGGGGTGTGCCAGAATCAGTCGGGGGATGATTTCGTCCTCAATCGCCCGGGACAGCAAGGCCAGTCTTAACTCGACAGCCTCGCGGTTAGCATCAGCCGCCAGGCGTGCAATGGCTTGGCTGCCTTCGGCGTAAGCCCGGCCGTCGCCTGGCGCACCAAAGCGTTGCGATTCCTGTGAATCTGCAGCCCGAGCCGGGTTGTTTTTTGTATGTAAGTCCATTTCGCGTCTCCTCGTTTCTTACCCGCAGTAAGCGGCACATCGCATCACCAACCTGTCAGTACGCTGTTAGATTGCGGATTTTTTCCAAGTCGTGACCTAAAAAAAACATCGCCAAGAACAGTATCAGAAGGCGGCTTCGCCAAGCATTCAGAGCTTATACAGGCGAAAACTGCGCCAGTCAATCAAGCTTCTACTGATTCCTGACAAATTTATTGAAAAAAATATTGTCAATACAAATTGACGTCAATAAAAGTTGACACTTTTAGTTTGAGGCGTTAAATTGTGGTCATGGTGCAAAACAAAGAGATAAATCGTGGGCGCAACGGCGAGCCGGAAACGGTTCACGTACGCGCGCTCTACACACCCGAGCAGCGTATCAAGCGGGACCAGTCTGTCTGGACCCTGGTGCAGGGCGTGCTGGCACCCATTCAATTCCTGGTTTTCATAATCAGTCTGGTGCTGGTTTTGCGCTTCCTTGCCACCGGCGAAGGCCAAAACATGGCCATCTGGTCGATCGTTATCAAAACCATCACCCTGTACACCATCATGATCACGGGCTGTATTTGGGAAAAAGTGGTGTTTGACTGCTACCTGTTTGCGCCGGCCTTTTACTGGGAAGACGTTTTCAGCATGCTGGTGCTGGCGCTGCACACCGCCTATTTGGCAGCATTGGCAACCGACGCCCTGGCCACCCAGCAACTGATGTACTTGGCGCTGGCCGCGTATGCCACTTATGTCATCAACGCCGGGCAATTCATCTGGAAACTGCGTATCGCTAGGCTGGACTATGCCAAGCAGCAAGCCGCTATGACGCGCCAGGGAGTTGCAGCATGAACGCTGTGATCCCAATCCGCAGCGCGGGCTGCTCTGATGCACCCGTTTTGAAAGAGCGCGGTCAGCGTGAGGTGTTTTGCGGCCTGACCGGCATCATCTGGTTACACCGCAAAATTCAGGACGCCTTTTTTTTGGTGGTGGGCTCGCGTACCTGCGCGCACCTTATCCAGTCTGCCGCTGGCGTGATGATTTTTGCCGAGCCGCGTTTTGCCACCGCCATCATTGACGAGCGCGACCTGGCAGGTTTAGCCGATGCCAATACGGAACTTGACCGTGTGGTAACCCGCCTGCTGGAGCGCCGCCCCGAGATCAAACTGCTCTTTCTGGTCGGCTCCTGCCCGTCAGAAGTCATCAAACTGGATTTGTCACGCGCGGCATCACGGCTGTCAGCCACCTTCTCGCCCAAGGTTCGCGTACTGAATTACTCGGGTAGTGGGATTGAAACCACATTCACCCAAGGCGAAGATGCCTGCTTGGCCAGTTTGGTGCCGGTTTTGCCGCGTGCACCAGCCGACGCACCTAGCGACTTACTGATAGTTGGCGCGCTGGCTGATGTGGTGGAAGACCAGTTTTCCCGCTTGTTCAAGCAACTAGGCATGAACAAGGTGAGTTTCTTTCCTCCGCGCCAAGCCAATGACTTGCCCGTGGTTGGGCCGAACACCCTGTTTTTACT
>JBBAPO010000081.1:0-6136 GCA_040400795.1 Rhodoferax sp. | reverse complement strand
CCTGCACCGTAAATTCATGAAGCATGGTGTAGCAAAGTCATTGACACGTTCCGGTTCCGACATCTATGGATGGCAAACATCCCGGCTTTTGTCTCAATCTGGAATACTTGAAAAATCAAGGTTTGTTGGACCTTGACGTCTATAACAACCTGGCTTCGGTGAGGTCGCGTATTGAAGCCTTGTAGTATGTCGTGCGCTCGGCGCTGAACCATCCCGATGCCCAGCACGTAGGTACCTTGGAACTTCCAACAGACCTCATCACTGACGACTAGCAGTCTTCGTTGTCGATCCGTTGCTGTTATCGCGTTCTGACACCAGCGGTATGACGATCAGTCCTGATTTTTGAATCGAAAAGTGCGTCAGTTGGACACGTTTCGCCATCAACGTTGTCGTTTTCTCTGCGATATCGAGCTGACAGATAGACGTATTGACCACGTCTGCTGTTTTCCAATTCCCTGCTGCCTGACATACAGCATTGCCAGACTGCCCTTTTGGTTGCAATTCTCCTGGTCTCGTGTAATTTAAGTGCATGGGACACCCAAGACATCAAATTCAGCATCTAGTTCATGGATACCAGGCGCACTTAGAGCTTTCCCCTGTCGGGTCAAACACTGGCGTGGGCTTTGCCCCGTGCTGTCCTGCGTCCCCACGGCTCCCGCATCCAATCCGAGGGCGGACTGGATGCGTCAATTTGCCCACTTTGGCCGGGGTCGGCCAATTGGGTGCGCGAGCAGCGCAGGTTGATACCTATGGCGATTTACCACCTCACAGCCAAATGGTACACACGTAAGAAAGACACCAAACTCCGGGCGCTACGTGCCTACGCCTACCGGGCTGGGGCCAGAGTTTTCGACCCGCTGAACAACCGGGTCTACAACTCGACCAATAAGAAAGAGGTCGTTCACGTTGAGACCGTGGGGCCACCCAATGCGGCAGCATGGATGCTTGATCCGCTGGCGCTGTGGGCTCACATTGAGCAACGAGAAAATCGGTCGGACTCTGTACTTTTTGCCGAGTGGGAGGGGGCATTGCCCAACGAGCTTGGCCTTGATGAATGCAAAGCCATCGTCTCCGGTTTCGTCTCTGAGTTCATGCTTGCAGAAGGGCAAGTGACCAGCTGGGCCTTGCACGACAAACCCGGCAACAGACATTTTCACGCCATGTGCTCCACGCGTGAGATCGAAGGTGACGGGTTCGGCAAGAAAAACAACCGCTGGCGGCAGTGGGCCATGCTCTACAAAACGCGCGAGGGCCTGGCCAAACACATCAACATGGCGCTGGAAAAAGCCGGGCTCCCCCAACGGGTGACGCACAAGTCATATGCAGATTTGGGTATAGACCGGGAGCCCACCCAGCATGTTGGGCCGGAGCATTCTGGTGTTCGTGATGTGTCCTACCGGGCCAAACGTGAAGAGCGCCTGCGCAACAACCGCCGCGTCAAAGTAGTCAACCAGCAGCGCGGCAAACGCCGAAGCGCCGGTGCGCGTAAGTATCTTGTGGCCGGTGCGCAAGGTGCGAAGCTGATGACCGTCATGCGGGATCAGCTTAATGAAGCCCGGCAGTTGGATGCTGTGCCAGTCACCCCGGCAATGTCTGCCGACGAGGTGGCCGCATACAACTATGTGCATACGGCACTGCCGGACGCTGACGCAATCTACCTGTCTCTTGGACGTGTTCGAACTGGTTTGGGGCGCGAATGGAACTGGCCGACCATGGCGGCGCAATGTAAGAGGTTGGATAAGTCCAGTGGCGACGTGCTCACCGCGTTGTTGGTCAAAGAGCTGATCTGGTTGGTCAGCCGGTCGCCGGAGCAGGCCCCTGAATTTGCAAAGCTGGTGCCACGAACCCGTCTGGCCGACATTTCCGTGGCCGCAAAAGCCTGGGCTCAGGAGGCATCCAAGCCAGACGCGCTCAATCTCATAGACAGCATATTGCAGACCGCTGGTATCGGCGTGGTGAATGGCTCGGGCATACAAGCAGTTGTATCGACTGGCAACCCCGCGACACTGGACTTCTCCAATTACGCCGATGCGCTTGCGCCACTGGCATATCTCATTACCGATATGGCCGAGCTGGTGGGCGTCTGCCAGCGCGTGGCCCACAGTATCGAAAAAAAGATATCGCCTGACATCCTGGCCAAGCGAGTCAACCGAATTCTGGCGGGTGACACCTGGCCGACCACACAGGCCGAAATGCTGGATGCGTTGGTGGCCGGGGAGGTGGTTTTTGCAGCCAAGCGTCGTCAGCACAAATTAGCTGACGTGCTGAATGCGGTCCCGTCAGATCGGCGCAGCCACTTTGAAGCCATGGTCACATCCGTGCTGGGTGGCTGCACTGTGGATGCAGGGCATGCTGTCGCATCGCGGGCGCTATCGCAGCAGGCCCAGATGGAGGTGCAGGCCGAATGTAATTTGCGCATGGTGCTGACCGAGTGGCAGCTTGCGGATTACCCGGCGCGCTGTTCTGCCATGGCAGCCATCGGCAGGGCATACCCATGGAGTGAGTTTCAGCGTGACATCCAGCGGCACGCACAAAGTGACAGCGGGTGGCAATCTACATGGTGGCAGGAGCAGCAGGCTACGTTGCAGGCCCATGAACTAGCCTCATTCCGCGATCAGTTGCCGACCTTGCTCACTCACCCGCAAGTCAAACAATACCCATTGGGTGCGCATGACCCAGACCCAGCCATGACTTTGATGCGCAACTTGCGTGCGCACGGTGCATCGACGCCAGATGTCAGAGGCATAGGCGTCGAAGTTCCGGTGCCATCGCATCCAATGACCGCCACACCCGTGAATCCGTGGCATGGCAAATGCGGTGATCTGGGCAGTACCACTCAGCCCGGTATGACCTGATCAATGCTTGTCTCGCCAAAGGGTCGTTTGATAACTTGAACTGATCACGTTCCCACTCATGGGGCGTGGCTATTCAAGGAGAAATACATGGCAGACATACAGTTCAAGGTGCAGTGCATCCCTGACAAAAAATTCTGGACACGGCTGGCCGAAAGTCCAGCACCGCAAGGCCCATTCCCCGAGGTCATGAGCCTGGGTAATGTGATGCGCTTTTCATACGCACCCTTCAACACACTGGACGGATACACCGACTGGAATAATCCAGAGCGTGCGCTGCACTACGTGGTACCGCCCACACCGTCACCGATCCAAATGATTGGCTATCTGATTGCACCGCAATTGACATCGATGAAGCCCCGGCGGGTATTTGTGGCTTTCTTCTATGGTGATGGCCTGGCGGCCCTCGCTGAAACGCACCCCATGACCATGCTGCACAAGCCCTTCGGCTTACGATTGGCAAGTGGTATTCGCCACTCTCCGGAGACCTTCAACGTGAGCCCTGTTGTGATCAAGGGCGACGACGCACCCATTCGTATTGCCATGGCCGGGCAGAACCCGATGTTTGCTATGTCCATCTACGAAGGGTCGCCCCCAGCAGTCCCGGTAAACACGACAGAGACCACATCTGGGCAGGCCGATACGCAGCTTTTGAATGTGCTCAATATCAAGCTCAGTATTCCAGGCTTGGCCTCGTTGGGGTTGAACATGTCCATGCCGGGGATCGTCTGATGCCGTGCATCATGGAGCAATTTTTGTGGGTTTGGGTGACACGAATGTTGCAACCGCTCCACGGTGTCGGGCAGCCGCATAAGGTCACGGTGTTCGACTGGACTCAGGAGCACTGGAATCTCGTGGAACAGCAGCCCGATGCGGCAGCGGCAGCACAAGCCAGTAACGAAGCAAAGCAGGCCGCAGAGGCGGAAAAGGTAGAACAAGCCGCTGAATTGTTGAAAGCCGTAAGACGCAAGGAAGACAAAGACATCGGCACATTCGAGTTGTAGCCTGCCCCCCGCAACCCTCACGCCCACCGCGTGCGTTGGTCATGACGGTTGACCTTGGGGTTGCAGTCGTAGGTTGAAAACACCGCGTTGATCGTGGTGCGGTCAGTTCATAGGTTCGGTCCCGTCAGGGGCGAGGAACCGACGCCATGAACTCTTATGCCCGCACCACAACCACCGCGAAACTCCGTTTTAACAACCTTGCCTTGGCACTCTGCTGGGCTGCATTGGCATGCTGCCGCATCGCAGGCATTGAAATGCATCTACTGACAGCTGGACCCGCATTCGCGCCACGCCCCGCCGCTTTTGCAGTGGTCCGGCGTCAACCCCTGTTGGGTTGACCCACTGCGTACCGTTCGTCGCCACCTCCATCGGCTAAATGGTGGATCTTCACAGTGGCTTTCGCTAATTTGGGATGGCTAACCCATACCAAAGGAAAACCACATGGACAACGCACACAATACCGATGTACTCGCAGTCAGTGCCGAATCGGGCCAGCCCGAAACACCCAAGAAGACCAAAGCCAAGGCGGCCAAGCCGTCAAAGGCCAAGGTATCCAAGACCAAGCCAACACTCCCGGAGCCATCCGATGCGCCATCCGGTGAATCGGCACCCGATGTGGTGAACGCCGCGAATGCGGAACCGCAGCCCGATTCCACGGCAGCGCCCGCCAAAAAGACGATGGAGCAGATCACCAACGATATATACCGGCAAGCGGCGGAACGCATCGTGGCATTGATGGATGCAGGCAACTCGATTTGGCAAAAGCCGTGGGTTGCTGCACCGGGTCACTCACGGCCATACAGCGCCGCCTCTGGGTTGCCGTTTTCTGGCTTCAACCGGTTCAGCTTGATGAGTGAGATGCTGGCCAACGGCTGGACGGATGCGCGCTTTATGACGTACCGCCAAGTACAAACCATGGCGGCAAACATGGCCAAGGAGGGAACAAAGCCTGAGGATTTGCCCTACGTCAAGGCCGGAGCCCGTGGCCTGCCCATCTACAAGTACGGTTTCGTTGAAAGGAAAGTGCCCGTGCTGGACGCTGCTGGCCGCCCACGGATGGATGCGGAGGGCAAGCCTATGGTCAACATCGTGCGAGGGAAGTCGTACCTTCGGTCGTACATGGTTTTTTCAGTGGAGAGTGCCATTGCGAATGTCCCGCCTCTGCCCGTAGTGCAGCTGCCCCAGAAATGGGAGGTGCGTTCACAGGTTATGGGGTTGATCGAGAAAATGGGCGTGCCTGTGAAGCATGAGCCCGGCAATCGTGCGTTCTACTCCATCACCGACGACACGATCACCATGCCGCAGCGTGAACAGTTCAGGGATTCGGTGGTTGATGGCCAACTCACCGAGGCGGCCAGTGACAAGTATTTGTCGGTGCTTTTGCATGAAATTTGCCACGCGACCGGCGCAAAACACCGAATCGGACGCGTGATGAGTGGTGTACATGGAAGCCCCTCGTATAGTAGAGAAGAGCTTACGGCGGAATCGGCAGCCTGCTACTTGATGGCAGAAACGTCCTTGTCGTCTGGTTCCACATCATCAGAATCTATCGCCAGAACTGCTGCGTATTTGAGTTCATGGCGACAGGCCATTCTGGACGATCCTAAGGCGTTGATGACCGCATTCGCCGAAGCGGAAAAGGCCGCTGACTGGGTGATGCAGCGGCACCCCATTCAGTTGGAGGCCGCCGCAAAGCTGGCTGCCGAAAGGCAGGGCATTTCACTCACCCACGGATCGGATGTGGGCGTGATTCAGACGCGGGAAATGCCAATACCTGCAAATCCGGTCTGGCCGATGCCGGTCAGCACCATGCAGGTGAGCGGGCAGGCGGTAAGCCCAATGCCGTAAACCCGGCAGCAGCGAGATTTTTGCCATACAAAAGTATGGCTTTTTTTATGGCTAAATGCTACTATGCGCCATAACCGCAGCTAAATTTGAATGGGACGACAACAAGGATGCCGAGAACCAAGCCAAGCATCACGTCTCGTTCCAGGACGCGCAAGCGGCATTCGCTGATCCGCACCGCGTTATCGCCAAAGACCTGGCGCACAGTGAAGCCGAAGAGCGGTTTTACTGTATCGGCAAAGCCGGTGGCGGCATATTGACGGTGCGCTTCACTTACCGTCGCAAAGTCATTCGAATCATTGGGGCGGGGTATTGGCGCAAAGGAAAGGCAATTTATGAAAAAGAAGATCGTTTACACAGATGAGCCCATGGGCGACGTTGAGGTGGTCGCGGATTTTCTGCCGTCACCTGCCGAACTGGCGTTTCGGGAAGATG
>JBBAPO010000080.1:0-6937 GCA_040400795.1 Rhodoferax sp. | reverse complement strand
ATCTTGCCGTCGCTCTGCAGGGTGACGCTGCGGCCCTCGTCCCAGCGGCTGCCCACCGGGATGATGGCCTTGCCAGTGCCGTTGAAGCTGGTGTCCAGGCTGCCGTCGGCGTTCAGGCGGATCAGGCTGAAGTCGCGGCTGTTGTCGGTGTAGCTACTCCCCGCGACCACAATCTTGCCGTCGCTCTGCAGGGTGACGCTGCGGCCCTCGTCCCAGCTGCTGCCCACCGGGATGATGGCCTTGCCCGTGCCGTTGAAGCTGGTATCCAGGCTGCCATTGGCGTGCAGGCGGATCAGGCTGAAGTCATTGCTGTTGTTGTAGCCGTTGTAGCTGTAACCCGCCACTACGATCTTGCCGTCGGGCTGTAAGGTAACGCTTTGGCCATAGTCATCTCTGCTGCCCACCGGGATGAGGGCAGTGCCGGGACGGCCATAGTGGGCAATGGGAAATTGTGGATTGGTGTTCATGTGACAGACTTGGTTAGGTGATTGAAACTCTTGATCTTTTTAAAAACTTTGACGGCATTGGCGCGCTTCTGCAATCAACCGTTCGGACCATGCCCTGTCATCAATTCGCAACAACCAGGTTTGCACCGCGGCTTGTGGTCAGCGCGTTAGCCGCGATGTGTATTTAATAATGGACGGCCTGATGCAAGGCGCCGACCGCGACCTGGTCAAGATCTGGCAGAAGATGAACGCCAAGCGCTTTGACAACATCATGCTGAAGACCAAAACAGTGGGCGCCCGCGCCCTGCCGGAAGGCATTGAAGTGACGTTTGAAAGCGCCGAGCCCGGCGGCACCGCGCCGGCACCGCAGGTCTACGACCTGGTGCTGCAGGCCGTGGGCCGCAGCCCCAACGGCAAAAAGATCGCAGCCGACAAGGCCGGCGTGGCGGTGACAGACCGTGGCTTCATCCCGGTGGATATCCAGATGCGCACCAATGTGCCCCACATCTTTGCCATCGGCGACATCGTCGGCCAGCCGATGCTGGCGCACAAGGCCGTACACGAGGCGCATGTGGCGGCCGAGGTGATTGCTGGGGAACTTCAGGGCAACAAAGAGCTTGCCAGCGCCGCTTTCAACGCCCGCGTCATCCCCAGCGTGGCCTACACAGACCCCGAAGTGGCCTGGGTGGGCCTGACCGAAGACCAGGCCAAGGCCCAAGGCATCAAGGTCAAAAAAGGCCTGTTCCCCTGGGCGGCGTCTGGCCGCGCCATTGCCAACGGCCGGGATGAGGGCGTGACCAAGCTGCTGTTTGACGACAGCCCGGAAGCCCATGGCCACGGCAAAATTCTGGGCGGCGGCATGGTCGGCACCCATGCCGGCGACATGATTGGCGAGATCGCCCTGGCCATCGAGATGGGCGCGGACGCGGTGGACATTGGCAAGACGATTCACCCTCATCCGACGCTGGGCGAGAGCATTGGCATGGCGGCGGAGGTGGCGCACGGCAGTTGCACGGATTTGCCGCCGGCGCGTAAGTAAATCGGATTCCTGCTACTGATTCAGTAGCTGGCCGCACGGCTTCCAAGAGGGCTACGCGGCTTTTTTATACTAAATTCGCCAAAGCTTGCCCTGCATCGGCTTGTCGCGAACGGGCCACTCGGGGCAAAGCATTTGCACGACCTCCATAAGGCTCAACCATTCGGTGAAGGGGTCAACCCCAGAAGCCTTGCCCAGTGGCAAGTGAAAAGGCACACCGGCTTCGCGTGCAAGTACCACACCTGCATCGGCACGGTCTATCGCCGGTTCAGAATTTGATTCGGCGTTATCCGAGCAGTTCATTGAGGAGGTCTGGTTTGTTGAACAGGGCAAAGTACTCACGCACCTCATCCATGTTGAGCAAAGTAAGGTGAATTTTTAACAGGGAGCGAATGTCGTCCAAGTCACGCGTGCGCGTTGCGTCGTTCACGAAGCCTTGCAGCTTGAAGCCGATAAGCCCTTCAACGCTGATGATGCGCATGCGGCCCATGGGGGTCTCGCGCTCCGATGCCTGCGCCAGCAGGCGGCGCGCAAGGGGACGGTGCGCATAAAGCAAATCCAGCCCTTCCGCCGCTCGCACATAGTTGGCGGCGTCTTCACTGCGGTATAGGCACTCGTAGCCCAAATCTAGTAGCGCGGCATGTACCTTATCGGCAGCTTCGGCCTCCACCAGAAAATCTACATCCTTGGTGGCGCGCACGACCTGGTGCGCAACCACCGCCAAACCACCGATCAACGCAGGCGCCGTGCCGCTGCGTACAAACATGGACAGCGCTTCGCGAATTTGTTCTGCCAGGTTGGACACGTCTACAGGGTGAAATGGAGGGGTGCGGTCATCATAGCGTGTCGACATCCAGATGCGTACCAGCGTGCCGCACATCTTTGCCATCGGCGACATCGTGAGCCATCCCATGCTGGCGCACTAGGCCGTGCAGGAGGCGCATGTGGCGGCCGAAGTGACGACTCACCCGAAGCCCATGGCGACGGCAAGATTCTGGGCGCTGGCATGATCGGCACCCATGCCGGCGACATGATCGGCGAGATTGCGCCGGCGATCGAGAGGGGTGCAGACATGGTGGATATTGGCAAGACGATTCACCCGCACCCGACCCTTGGGGCGTCGAATGGCACGGCGGCGGAGGTGGCGCATTGGAGCTGCACGGATTTGCCGCCGGCGCGGAAGCAATCTTGCCACCAAGCTAGCCCGCGCGCACGCTGTTGCAGCAAACCATAGCGGAACACTTCGAGACTTGGTTTGAGTTGGCTAGCACCCCTCCAACCCGTGCCATACTTGTTTTCACGCGGCTGAATTTTCTATCTGGCTACCCGTTAGGCCATCTGAGGCGTTGCGCACCCCAATCGAAGGGCCTGCACGTCTGTGGTCACAATGGTTTTATGAGAAGGACTATGTGAAGCACGAATACCAACGCCCCCCGACCCGCCGCCAGTGGCTTAGTCACGGCGCAGCGCTGCTCGGTGCGTCTTGCATCGCTCCCAGCGCCTGGGCACAGACCGCCACATCTGGGCCTATTCGGATCCTGGTGGGAGCCTCACCCGGTGGATCGACCGACACCTTGGCCCGTGCGGTTGGCGTTGAAATGGGCCGGTTACTTGGGCGCCAAGTGATTGTCGAGAACCGCGCCGGCGCGGGCGGCAACCTCGCGGCCGATCTGGTCGCCAAGGCGCCTCCAGACGGCAACACCCTGCTCATGAGTTTTACCAGCCACGCGATCAACGCGTCGCTGTATCCCACTTTGCCGTTTGATCCGGTCAAAGACTTTACGGCGCTGACCTGCGTGGCGACGCAGCCGTCGGTGCTGGTGGCCCACCCCTCGGTACCGGTCAAGGACGTTAAAGAACTGATCGACTACGCCAAAACCCGACCTGGAAAACTCAATTTCGCCATCGGGGGCGTTGGTTCATCGCTGCACCTTGCTGGCGACTTGTTCAAAATGCAGTCGGGCCTGTTCATTGTGAACATTCCGTACCGGGGCACGGCCCCTGCGGTTCAGGATGTCATCGCTGGCCAGGTTGATCTGATGTTTGCGCCCTTGGTGAATACGCTGCCCAATATTCGTGCCGGTCGGCTCAAGGCCTTGGGGGTCACCAGCAAGCAGCGCCTTCCGCAGTTTCCAGACGTGCCGGCCATTGCCGAGGTCTTGCCTGGTTACGAGTCGAGCGCATGGTTTGGCTTGTTTGCGCCTGGGCGCATGGACCCAACCCTCAGCCGCCGATTGACCGATGCCGCCCGCCAGGCCGTTCAGAGCGCCGAGGTTCGCCGCCGGATAGAAACTGATGGCGCAACCGCTGTGGGCAATTCATCCGAGGAGTTTTCTCGCTTTGTTCAAACAGAGATCGAGCGTTGGGGCAAGGTGGTGCGGTTCTCTGGGGCGAAGCCGGAATAGCGTTAGGCGGTTTTCGTCAAATAGGCCGAACAAGATCACTAGGGACTGCCTTCCATGCCTCGTTACTGGGCGCTTTGCCCAGAACTTGGTCCGCATTCAAAGACCAGCTAAGCCGGTTTGCCGGACGCGAAGCGTTGCTCCAGGTAAGCCAGCAAGGTGCGTATGGTCTGCGCCTCGCCTCCCACCGGCCGACCGGCACGCGCGCCGTCGTTCCAGGCGAACAGGTCGATATGCAGCCAGTCTTGGGACTCGGGCACGAAATACTCAAGGAAAAGGGCCGCACTGATGGCGCCGGCCATCGCGTTGCGGCCGGTGTTCACAATGTCGCCGATGGCGCTCTCAATTCCGGCCCGGTACGGCGCCCACAGCGGCATGTGCCACAGCGGGTCATCGAGTTGAAGGCCCAGGTCGACCAACTCGCGCGCGGTGGCCATGTTGCGGCAGAACAGGGCTGGCAGTTGGGGGCCCAGCGCCACCCGTGCCGCGCCTGTCAGCGTGGCCAGGTCAATGACCAGGGCAGGCTTGCCTTCACAGGCATACGCCAGTGCATCACACAAAATAACCCGGCCCTCGGCGTCGGTGTTGCCGATTTCGATGTGCAGACCCTGGCGGGTCTTGAACACATCCCCCGGCCGGTAGGCGTTGCCAGCGATGGCGTTCTCGGCTGTGGGCAGCAGCACCTGCAGGCGCACGGGCAGCTTGAGCGCCATGACCAGTGCGGCGAGCCCCAGTGCGTTGGCCGCACCACCCATGTCTTTTTTCATCTGGCGCATGCCCTCGGCGCCCTTGATGTCGAGACCACCGCTGTCGAAACACACCCCCTTGCCGACCAGGCAGAGCAGGGGATCCCGGGCCTTGCCCCAGGTCAGCTCGATCAGGCGCGGGGCGCGGGTACTGGCGCGTCCCACGGCGTGGATGGCGGGGAAGTTCTGCTTGAGCAGCGCGTCGCCCACCACTTGGCGGAATTTCGCGCCGTGTTGCTTGGCCACAATACGCGCGGCTGCGGAGAGTTCTTCCGGGCCCATGTGTTCGGCCGGTGTGTTGACCAGATCCCGCGTGGCCGCCATGGCGGTGGCCAGCGCAATGCCGCGCTGCGCGTCCGGGCCGGGGGCCAGCAGCAATTGGGCGGCGGCACGGCGCCGTGGTTTGTACAGGTCAAACTCATAGGCACCCAGCTCCCAGGACATGGCGGCTTGCTCGGCGGGCACCACCAGCGCCTGGTCGGACAGGCGGTAACGCCCATGAGGCAAGGCCGTCGGCAAGGCGGACAGGGCAAACGGATGGTCCGCCCGGGCCACGCCTGCGAACACCTGGGCCAGCTTGCCCTGCGCATCTGGCACCAGAGCATGGCTGTCCGGGGCGCCAGTAAACCCGACTGTCTGCAACCACTGTCGGGTCGCGGTCGGCAGGGTCGGCGCAAGTTGCTCGAATCGTGCGCTGTCCACCACGGTGATGGCGATGGCGCTGGCAGGAATGGTTTTTTGGAGTTGGACAGTCATGGCCGCATGGTAGCGGGTTCCGTCTCAGCCAGCCTAAACGACAATCCAGGTCATGCGTGAACTCGGCCAAAGTTTGAACCACTGTTTTGATAGGCCTCTCGTGGTCGCACTGGAAGGCCTGCATGCACGCTGACAACCGGCGTGGTATTTTGGCCATGAGTTTGGCCATGGCGCTTTTCATTGCCAACGACGCACTGGTTAAACAAGTCAGTGCCACATTGCCTGGCCCTCAACTCATTTTTATTCGCGGCCTGATGGCCACCACCTTGGTGCTCATCATGGCGCAGGTCATGGGCCACCTCAAAAAATGGCGCCTCATGCTGAAAATGCGCCTTTGGATAAGGGGTTCTCTTGATGCTGCGGCTTCACTCGCCTATTTAACAGCCGTCTTTCACCTGCCCTTGGCCAATGCAACGGCCATCAACCTTTCCTCGCCGCTTTTCATCACGGCGTTTGCCATTGTTTTCCTTAAAGAACAGGTTGGGTTGCAACGAGGCTTGCTCATTTTGCTCGGCTTCACTGGCGTGTTGCTGGTGGTTCAACCCAGTTCAGAGGGTTTCAATGTTTACGCCTGGCTGGCCGTATTGGCGACTTTGTTGCACGCCGCTCGCGACACACTCACACGGGGCATTGGCCTTCATGTGCCTGCACTGCTGATTACGCTGTCGACCGCCGTTTCTGTAGCCTTGGCAGCTGGCGGCATTACCCTCACTCAAACATGGACGCCTGTTGACAGCCTATCGCTGGGCTTGCTATTGGGCGCCTCCTTGTTCCTCTCCATGGCCTATTACCTGCTCATTGTGGCCATGCGTTCCGGTGAAATGAGTTTGGTGGCACCGTTTCGATACAGCGGTTTGCTGTTTGCACTGCTCATAGGCTATGTGGCGTGGGATGAAGTGCCCAATGTGCTTGGATGGGTGGGTATTTGTCTATTGGCTATGTCTGGCTTGCTCATTCTTCGGTCAGAGCGCTTTAAGTCCTTAGATTGACATGGGACTGATTCGCATGACTTGGTTTCACGTGCTGCCATCGTTACGAGTTCAGTGGCCCGCCTGGACGCACGCGCCAAGTGGTCACTTGCAACAGGAGGGCCCCTTTTTCGATACTGAATGCCGCAGAACCGTCATTGCGCAGCGCTGAACAAAGGCGTGACCCCTACTCACCCACAGCCTGGCACGCGGCGGCAATCACGCAAGATCCCCGCCGATCCCTTGACCTGTAGCCCATACACCTGCTGTGCAATTTTCCGCCCGCTTCGCTCGTCGATGATGGTCATGCAAGGCGCAAGCTGGCGGGCGAGTGTGATGACCTCGGCCTCACCCGCATCGAGTTCCATCACCAGCTGCTGGTCGAGCAGGGACAAGGCCACCAACGGCCCGGCATTGATCACCGCACGGTCAAGCATTCGGGGCAAACTTCACATTCAACTCGTCGTCATCCATCATCACGACCACCGCTGGCGCACCCTATCGGGTTCACAAAACAGGCCTTATGCAAAGTGGCCTGCGCTTGGTTCGGTTGCGTCAGCCGGCGGCGCCACCCCGGTCGCAT
>JBBAPO010000079.1:0-7109 GCA_040400795.1 Rhodoferax sp. | reverse complement strand
CCACTTTGGCACATTACGATGCCGCTTAGGTGGGAGCGTCCATCCCATTGGTCGCGGCCGGGAATGACGGGGTGGTGCGGGAATGACGGCTAGGCCACCAGCGCCAGCGCCCCAAAGTCGCCCACGCGCTCGCCCAGGCCGGCGGGCACAAGCTCGCAGCCCTCGGTCAGCGCCGGCAACTTGCCCACCACCTCGGCGCGCAGCTTGGGCAGCAGCCACTCCCGGTGGTGCCAGAACACGCTGCCGCCGATGCTGATGCGCTGCAGGTCAAGTGTGGCAATCAGGTTGTAGAGGGTGCGGCCCATGACCCGGCATAAGTCATCAATTAGGGCTCCAGCCCTTGTGTCACCTGCCTTAGCAGCTACAAAAAGCGTAGCGGAATCGGGGTAGCCCAGGGGGCTGAATCGGCGGCCGATGGCGTTGCCGCCCACCAGGCCCTCCACGTCGCCCATATTGCCGCAGCCGCACAGGGCGTCCAGGTTGTCGCTTACAAAGCTGTGGCCGGCGTGGCCGGCATTGCCGTTTTTGCCGCGCAGCACGTGGCCGTCCACGCACAGGCCCATGCCGATGCCGGTGCTCCAGGTGAGGTAGGCGCAGTGGTCCAGCGGCCGGCCGTCTTGCTGCAGCGCGCCCCAGCGGCGCTCGGCTTCTAAAGCGGCTATGCCGTCGTTTTCGACCCGGACCCGGGCAAAGTGCTCACGCAGTGGCGCCTCCAGCCGGGCGCTGACCCAGCTGTTGGGCAGGCCCCGCGCCGGCCCGGCCAGGCCACCGCAAATATTGGGCGCAGCCAGTTCGATCAGGCCCTGCTGCATGATGAAGGGCCCGCAGGAGGCCACGCCCACGGCCGCGATGTCGGCCATGGCTAGACGGCTGCTGCTGCAACTTTGGTTAATCAGCCGCAGAATTTGCGCTGCCAGGGCACCCTCGTCGCCGGTGCGGGCGGTGGGCTCGGTCACACGACCCTGCACACCTGCGGCAGTGGCCACACTGACCGCCACCTTGGTGCCGCCAATGTCCACACAGGCCACGGGTTTGGCGCCGGTCGGGAGTCGAAAGTCACTGGTGAATAAGTCTGGGCTCATTGGTCAAAATTCCTGGTGTTGGCCGGCCGGCAGGGTTCAGGCGCGGCCGTAGGCGTCTTGCAGGCGCACGATGTCGTCTTCGCCCAGATAGGCGCCAAATTGCACTTCAATGATTTCAAGTGGCCCCGGTCCCGGGTTGGCCAGCCGGTGCACCTCGCCCAGGGCAATGTCGATGTGTTGCCCCGGCAGCAGGTCCAGCACGCGCTCACCCACGGTGACCCGGCCAGCGCCGACGACGCCCACCCAGTGTTCGGCGCGCTGATGGTGTTTTTGCAAACTGAGTTGCTGGCCAGGCGCGACGCCAATGCGTTTGACCTTGTAACCCGGCGCCTCGGTCATGGTCTCGTACCAGCCCCAGGGCCGCAGGGTGCGCTCGAAGGTCGGCAGGGTACTGCTGGGGGATGTTTCAGCAGGCGGCAGTGGGGTGGTCGGCATAGCGGTCATCAGAGTGATAGCGAGCATCAGGCGGGCCCCGATGCTACCGCGCCACGCGGCCGCCGGTTACCGCGGCGTTACCGGTTCGCGCCAAGGCGCGTTCACAAATGGGCGCGGGTCCAGCGCACGATGTCGGCCGCACCCATGGCGCCGGGCTGGCGCGCCACCTCGCGGCCATTGGCAAACAGCGCCAGCGTGGGGATGCTGCGGATATTGAAGCGGGCCCCCAGCGCCTGCTCGGCCTCGGTGTCCACCTTCACCAGCCGCACCTGGGGTTCGAGCTGGGCGGCAGCCTGCTCAAAAGCCGGTGCCATTTGCCGGCACGGGCCGCACCAGGGCGCCCAAAAGTCGACCAGCAGCGGAATCTGGCTTCGGCTGACGTGGCGGTCAAACAGCAGCTCGGTCAGCGCCAGCGAATGCGCCACAAACAGCGGTTTGTGGCAGCCGCCGCAGTCGGGCGCTTGGGTCAAGTCGGCCTGGCGGACCCGGTTGGTGGTGTGGCAGTGCGGGCAAACGATGTGCAGGGGGTCGGTCATGGCGGAGTCCTTTGATCGTGTAAGTGGAGGCGGTTTCGGGTGCTTCAACCTCGGGTTAATTTTCGATGCGTATCAAACTCCGTAGGGCACGGTTCCTGGAGGATCAGGCCGGCGGGGCATTCGGCTCCGCGGCTGTCCTCCGCCCTGCGGGCTCCCCCTTGATGCCGCTGCGCCGAACGCCCCACCAACCTGATCTGGGGGTGTATTTGGTCCGCTGTGTGCTAACCACCGTCGCTGCTGCAGGGGTCGATGGCGTGTTGCGGCGAGGTCAAGGAAGGAGCCCGAAGGGCGGAGGGACACGAGCGGCGGCACGTCGTCGGCCCCTGCAGCTCGCCCAAGCTCAACACGTCGATCTCACAAAAACCGCGCCAGCGCCGCCGCCGCCAGACTCAGCAAAATGGTGCTGGTGAAGGGCAGAAACAGCTCGCGGCCAAACAGCTTGAAGCGCACATCGCCGGGGAGTTTGCCTACGCCCAGTTTGCGCACCCAGGGGGTCAAGATGTTGACCAGCATCAAGACCAAAAAAATTACCAGCAGCCAGCGGATCATGGATGGGCCTTGTTCGGGGTTGGATCGGGTTGCATCGGCTTAGAGGGTGTGGGTGCGGTCACCCTGGGCAAAGCCCAGCGCGTCCCAGGGCTGGCCCCGGCCCAGGCCGATGACCTTGAACAGCTCGCCCATCTCGTGCTCTTGCAGCAGGTGTTGGGCCTGGGCCCGCTGGGTCAGCGGTGCGGCATCCAGCCTTGGGCCAATGCCGCAGTTGATCAAAAACCGCGCCTGGTTGCAATAGCCTAGCACCGTCAGCCCGGCGTCTTGCGCGGCCAGGGCGATGCTGGTGAAGTTGACGTGGGCGGTGATGTCCTTGTGCCCGACCAGCACCAGCGGGTCAGGGTCAGCCTGGTGGGCGCGGTGGCACATCACCGTGCCCATGTGCCTTTGCGGGTGGTAGTACTCATGCTCGGGAAAGCCGTAGTCGATGAAAAACGCCGCGCCGGTCACAAGTCGCTCAGCCAGGGTGCGGATGAAGGCCTCGGCCTGCGGGTGGATTTCGGTCAGGTAGTCGTGCTCACCCGCAACCTCAAAGGGGGGCCGCAGCGCGGTGGGTCGGTCTTGCCAAGCCCAGCCGGCGCCAGCCGGGGCGGCCGCCACGCCGCGCTCAAACCAGGCGCCGCCCACGCGGGCCAGCAGCTTGACCGGCATCGCATCCAGCACCTCGTTGCCCAAGAGCACGCCTGTCAGTTGCTCGGGCAGGGCGTCGACCCACTGAACTTGCCCGGCAAATGGGGCCAGTGTGGCTTGTTGCCGGGCCCGCAGCGTGGCCGACAGTTCGACGATGCGGTACTGCGGCAGTGGCTGGCCCTGCTCGGCCCAACTGCCCAGCAGCTGCAGCGCCAGTGCACCGGAGCCTGCACCAAACTCCCAGAGGGTGTCTGTTTGTGTTTGCTGCAGCGCCTGCTTAAGTTGGCCTGCCAACGTCTGGCCAAACAAAGGGGATATTTCGGGTGCGGTCACGAAATCGCTGCCGGCCACTGCTCGCCCATTCTGCCGTTGGTAGGGCAGGGCGCCAAATTTCAGGCTGTCGCGGGCGTAGTAGCCCAGGCCCGGCGCGTAGAGCGCCAGCGCCATGAAGGTGTCAAAGCCGATCCAGCCGGCAGCGGCAGCCAGCACATCCCCGATAATTCGGCGAAGACCGGGCGAAACCTCTTCGTCGGGCAAGTCATACATAGTTCAATTGATGTTAACAGTCAGCTTTATTGCGACATACGGCCTATGCCCAAGCACGTGCTGGTGACCGGCGGCTCGCAGCGCCTGGGGGCGCTGTTGTGCCGGCAATTTGCCCAGGCCGGCTGGCAGGTCTGGTGCCATTACCAGCACTCGGCGGATCCGGCCCAGGCCCTGTGCGCCGAGCTTCGCCACCTGGGGGCGCAGGCGCGCCCGATCCAGGCTGACCTGGCCGACGCCGCGGCACGGCGCCGGCTGATGGACACGATCCTGGCCGAAACCGGGCCCCTGCACGCGCTGGTCAACAATGCGTCGAGTTTTGAGCCCGACAGCGCTGCGGCCATGGATGAGGCCGGCGCGCGCAGCCAATTGGAGGTGAATTTGCTGGCCCCGCTGGCGCTGGCCGGCCTGATGGCGCAAAGCCTGGCCAAGTCGCCGCCGGATGAGCCCGTGGGCCTGCGCAGCGTGATCCATGTGCTGGACCAAAAGGTGTTCAACCTGAACCCCGATTACTTCTCTTACACGGTGAGCAAGCTGGCGCTGGAGCGGGCGGTGGCCCTGCAGGCCCAGGCGCTGGCGCCCGCGCTGCGGGTGTGTGGCGTGGCGCCCGGCCTGATGTTTTTGAGTGGGCCGCAGTCGCAAGCCAACTTTGACCAAGCCGGCCGCGTCAACCTGATGCGTCACGCCACAGACCCGGCGCAAGTGGCCGCCAGTTGCGTGTTTTTGGCCGACAACCCCTGCATCACCGGCGTCACGCTGACGGTGGACAACGGCCAGCACCTGGTGCCGCTGCCCCGCGATGTGATGTTTGTGGTGGATGCCCTCAAGCAGGAGCCTGTGCATGGCTGATCACACCCTGACCCTTGACCCGCTGACCCAGCTTGCCTTGAGCTGTCGCCGGCTGTTCCTGCGCAACCACGTGTTGCCAGTGCACATCGGCGCCCATGATTTCGAGAAAGGCGTGGCCCAGCGCCTGGTTTTCAACGTGGAACTGTTCGTGCCCTACAGCGACTCCACCCCGAAGTCTGACCAACTGGCCGAGGTGGTGGACTATGACTTTGTGCGCCACCTAATTGCCGCACGGGTGCAGCGTGGCCATGTCGAGCTGCAGGAAACCCTGTGCGACGAACTGGCCGCGGCGCTGTTGGCCCACCCCCAGGTGCAGGCGGTGCGCCTGTCCACCTGCAAGCCCGACGTCTACCCCGATTGCGAAGGGGTAGGGGTCGAAGTGTTTCGCATAAAGGGTTCACCTGTATGACCGCCACCATGGGTTACCAAACCCTCACACTCACCGGACTGCGCTTTGAGGCCAGTCTGGGTATTCTTGAATCTGAGAAGCTGGCGCCCCAGCCGATCCAGGTCGACGCCGAACTAAGCTTGGGCACCCAGCCGCTGCTGCCGCGCAACGACGAAATCAACCATGTGTTGGATTACCGCAAGGTGCGCAAGATCATCGTCGATGAATGCACGGCCGAGCATGTGAACCTGCTGGAAACCTTGATCGGCAAACTGGCCAACCGGCTACTGCAGCTGCCCGGCGTGCAGGGCGTGCGCGTGAAAATTGCCAAGCTTGAGATTTTTGAAGATTGTGAAGTTGCCATCCGGGTCGAAACCGGCCGGTGGTGACCCAAGAAAGCCCATCATGAATGCCGTTTGGATTGATTCCGAAACCACCGAAGCCCCTGCCCTGGCGCCTGAGCCGGGCCGCGCCCTCAAGATCGAGCGTGAAACCCATAAGCTGGAAAAGCGCTTGTGCCGCCTGGTGGGGCAAGCGATTGTCGACTTCAACATGATCGAGGCCGGCGACCGGGTCATGGTCTGTGTTTCGGGCGGCAAGGACAGTTACGGCATGCTGGAAATTTTGCTCAAGCTCAAGGCCCGCGCGCCGATTGACTTTGAGCTGATTGCCGTCAACCTGGACCAAAAGCAGCCCGGTTTTCCAGACCACATCCTGCCGGCTTATCTGAAGCAGCTGGGTGTGCCGTTTCACATCGAGACGCAAGACACCTACAGCATCGTCAAAAAGGTCATTCCTGAGGGCAAGACCATGTGCAGCCTGTGCAGCCGACTGCGCCGCGGCATTTTGTACCGGGTGGCCGACGAGCTCAAGGTGACCAAGATTGCATTGGGGCACCACCGTGACGACATGCTGCAAACCTTTTTTCTGAACATGTTTTTTGGCGGCAAACTCAAGGGCATGCCGCCCAAGCTGGTGAGCGACGATGGCGGGCACATCGTGATCCGGCCGCTGGCCAATGTGGCCGAGAAAGACCTGACGCGCTGGGCCGCGCACCGCCAGTTCCCCATCATCCCCTGCACCCTGTGCGGCAGCCAGGAAAACCTGCAGCGCAAGCAGATTGGCAACATGCTGCGCGACTGGGAAAAGCAGTACCCTGGCCGCATCGAGAGCATGTTCACCGCGCTGCACAACGTGGTGCCCTCGCACCTGATGGACCACAGCCGGCATAATTTCAAGGACATCAAAACCACGGGGGTGCCGAGTGAAGACGGCGACAAGGGCTTTGACGATGAAAGCTTCGCCTTGCCCACCTTGCCCGGCCTGCAACTTGTTGGTGCTTGAGTCCTTGGCCGCACACTCCTCGTCCTCCACGCTCCCCATGCAGGCCACCCGCATCATTGCCATTCGCCATGGCGAGACCGCCTGGAACGTGGCCAGCCGCATCCAGGGCCAGCTCGACATCGGGCTCAATGCCCTGGGCCGCTGGCAGGCAGCGCAAGTGGCACAGGCGCTTCGCGGCGAGCCATTGCAAGCAGTCTATGCCAGTGACTTGGCCCGGGCTTGGGACACGGCGCAGGCGATTGCCCAGGCCAGCGCGACTGGCTTGACGGCACACACCGGCCTGCGCGAGCGCGGTTTTGGCGAGTTTGAGGGCCAGACCCATGCCGACATGGAGGCCAACTGGCCCGAGCATGCCCTGCGCTGGCGCCAACGCGACCCCCATTGGGCGCCGCCCGGCGGTGAATCTTTGGCTGAGTTGCGGGACCGTATCCGCCACACCGTGGATGAATTGGCCAGCGTCCATGTCGGCCAACAGATCGTGCTGGTGGCCCATGGCGGCGTGCTCGATGTGCTCTACCGTCTGGCCACGGGCCAGGCCATCCAGGCACCACGCAGCTGGCAACTGGGCAACGCCACCATCAACCGCCTTCTCTGGACCCCGGAGGGCCTGTCACTGGTAGGCTGGTCTGACGCCACCCACCTGGAGTCTGAGCCGCCGCTGGATGAGAGCAGCGACTAAGTCGGTATTGCTGTCATTTCCGGCTGCGACCAATGGGATGGACGCTCCCACCTAAGCGGCATCGTAATGTGCCA
>JBBAPO010000078.1:0-7111 GCA_040400795.1 Rhodoferax sp. | reverse complement strand
GCCGCCGCATGCGCAGAGGATGCCGCCGCATGCGCAACGAATGCAATATCAGACGATGCAGCCGCCGCATGCGCAGCGAATGCACTATCAGACGATCCAGCCGCCGCATGCGCAGCAAATGCAATATCAGACGATCCAGCCGCCGCATGCACAGCGGATGCAATATCAGACGCTCCAGCCGCCGCATGCGCAGCGAATGCAATATCAGACGATCCAGTCGCCACATGCACACCGAAAGCAAAATCAGACGATCCAGCCGCCGCATGCGCAGCGAATGCACTATCAGACGATCCAGCCGCCGCATGCGTAGCGAATGCAATATCAGAAGATCCAGCCGCCGCATGTGCAGCGAATGCAATATCAGACGCTCCAGCCGCCGCATGCGCTAGCAGCACAGTACCAAAAGCGGAATCCTCGGCGATAGTGGCGCCATTGCGGCTGCGCTGCGCCAGCGGCTCATCTTCCTCGCCATCCGGTGTGCAAAAGTGCCGGAAGGCTCTGAGCCGGCCAAAGAGCTCCCTCAGGCCCGCCTCGCCCGGCAGCCAGCGGCCGCCACCTGTTGAACACTCTCCGACCGGGCAGGCTTGCCTTTCGGTCTGGGCGGAGTGCTGCGGACGCACCTGCAGCAAGCACCTGCTGCACCGCCACAGTGTGCCGTCCAACTCCAGAACGTGCTTCGCCGCTGCAAGCTGCCACTCCGCCCCTCCGCAAGGCTTCCGTGCGAGCTCCTTGGCCCGCGAGCTGTCGCCCGCACTGCGGCCGCACCTCAGGCAAGCCCAGGTCCATGGGACCCGCCCGTTCCTCGAGGGCACGGTGCCGGGCAGCGGCCACGGGCCGACAGGCCGCAGGTCGTGCAGGCCCTCCGCCGGGGCCTGGCTGCGGAAGACTATCTCCATAGCATCCTGGCGGCTAGGCAGCTCGCACTCCTTAGCCTGCCCGAGCCGCCCGCACGGCAGCAAAACCGATTCACCAACACCAGCGGCGACTCCTCCGCTGCCCCCCGCACGCCGCTCATCGGCCGCCTGAGCGCTTAGCCGCTTCCTTTTTCCCACCTGCGGCCGAAGCCGACGGGGCAAGGCCGGCTGGCGCCGCCTCCGCTCCTTGACGGCTCCACCTTCTGCTGTCCGAGTGCGGGCCTGAAGCCGGGCAAGCTGGATTGCAGCAATCGTGCCAGCAACCTGCTCCGCGGCTTCCTTGTGCCGCCGGTAGGCGGCCAGCACCGCTCCAGGCACATCGCAGGCAATCGCAACCTTCTTCGCCACCTCGTCCGCCTTGGCATTGCCTTCATGCCATGCCGCCGGGTAGCCGGCCTGCCTGGCCTCCTCCGCTGAGCGGTGGCTTCGCATCCACTCGCACCTCGCCGAAGGGTGCTGGGCCAGAGCCTCGGCAAGCAGCAGCCAGCAAGGGTGGCTAACTCCGCGGCTTACCGTTCTCGGACTGCGGCGGATGCGAAGCCACATCTTCCACACTGCTTGGCAATCCGTGACGATAAGCCCGCCAGGCAGCAGCACCTCCAGCGCCCGAGCGACTGCAGTCGCCTCGCCGGCAGTGACGGTGGCGCCCGGCTCTAGCCACCCTGCGGCTGACACCCAACCGCCCAGCAAGCGCGCACAAAACGCCCAGCCGACTACTCGCACCTGCGGGTCCTTGGGATTGCGGCCGGAACCATCTGCGAAGATCTCGCTTGCATGCCATGGCGGCTTGGCCCAGACACTGGGCCTGAAGGCAGCCTTCCAATCCGCCAGCTCCTTGAGCACGAAAGGGGTGCCGAGCACCCGCTGGCACTGCGGCCGCAAACTGCTGGCGGCCTGGCTGCACCTGGCCCCGCCCCAGCGGTGCTGTGCATAACGGGGGCACTGCCAGAAGACGTGCTCCACTGTTTCCTGGCCCGTCTGGCACAAGCAGCCGCCGTCGTGGCCCTGCCAATGCCTGGTCTGATGTCTGACTACCATGTCGCCGATCATAACGGCCTGGAATGCCTCCCGGAGGCCGTGCGCCGGGAGCTGCTGCGCGACCATGCGGGCCAACTCCACGTCAATCTTGGCAGCTTCGTGGAGGTTCGGCCGCCTTGCTGCTACCCAGCCAAGGTCGTAGGCCCGCAACGCTTTGTCGAGCAACGGCCACGCCTCGCACTTCTTCAGCCAAGCCGGCCCCGCAGCACGGTACACCTGCTCCAAGCTGGATTGCGGCAACTGTGCTGGCACCAGTTCCGCAGGCAGCTGCAGCAAGAGGCGCTTGAAGGACAGTAGCGGCCCATCTTTGGTGGTGCCTGCCCAGACGCGCCAGAACAGCTCCTCGCCCCACTCCTGGCGGATGACGTTGCAAGCGTGCCAACCTTTTCGCAAGGCCACCCTCCAAGGGTCCGCCTGCGGGCAGGGCAACACCAGTTGCATGAACAGCCGCACCTGGGCGAACCTCGAACCCCGGTAAAGGGCATGCATCACCCAATTGCGCAGCGACGGTAGGTGGTCGCTGTCGTACACGTGGCATGCTGCACCGTACATGCCCGCCGTGAGGGCCGAGGCACCGACAAGCCTGCCCAGATATGACCTCGGCAGCCCCAGCCTGGCAACCAGCTCCATCCTGGCAAAAGCCATTCGGGCTCGCTCGGCCTGAAGCTGCTTGGCCTCGACTCCCAAACCTTGGGCGACGCCAAGGTCCTTGAGAGCAGGAACTACCGGCAACTGCAGCATGGGCCTCCGACCCCACCGCTCTTCGTCGCTGTCGGCCGTGACCCTTGCCCTAGCCCGGGCTAGGAGGTCAGCATCCGCCCCCGTGGTCGGCAGCCAACAGCCGCGGCCTCCCGCCAGCACTGCCTGCACGTCACCGTCCGGTGGATTGCCGTCAAAGGCCAGCCAGACTGAAGCAACAGTGGCCAGCACCCGCCTGTCTACGGCTGCTTCGGCCGCAGCGGCGGCCCTGCCTGCCGCTCTGCCGGCCTCCTCGGCTGCAACGGCGGCTGCCTCCTCCGCGCGGCGGACCAACTCCGCTCTGGATTGCGGTAACCGTGCAGCCCCGCACGGCTGCTCAGCAAATAGTGCCGGGTCTGCCGCAGCGGCCTCCTCCACCGCCTCCCTGGCCGCTGAGGCCGCCACCGCAGCAATAGTTGCTTCCCGGGCAGCCTCGCCGGCAAGCTCTCCGGCCTCCGCCCCGGTGCACCTCCACCGGAAGGCCATGCGAGTCGGGGCACCCAAACAATGGCGCCACTGAGCTTCCCAACCCGGCGGCTCCTCCGGCCCGCTGCCCACAACAAGCCCGTAGCTGGACTTGGCTCGCAAGGCAGTGGCCTGCTCCACCAACCGCTGCAAGCGAGAATGGGAGCAGATGATGCCGGACTTGCTGCGGTTGACCTTGGCCCCGTCCCCCTGCTCCAAATCCTCGAAGCCGCGGGTGGCCCCAATCCATACAGCCAGACCTCCTGTCTCTCCTCTGCCTGCCGCCGTGCTGTCATCGACCCAGCACCGCAGCATGGCACTGGGGCAACCGGTGCGAACCCCCCGCCGCCACCTCTCCAAAACCAGGCTCTGAATCCTGGTGGCCGTCGGACAGCCCGGCAGCATGCCGCTCGTGGGCAACTGCCACTCGCCGACCGCATTCAGGACCTTAAGGCGCCGAGGGGCCTTGGCCATGTCCATGATGGGTCGCCTGACCTCCTGTGGCACGCCGCTGCCGGCCAGGAGGAAGTCCAAGAGGTCCAGCTTCATGTTGTCGTAGGCCTTGGACTGATCGACGCACACCGCGAGCATGGCCTCATCCTCCGCCAAGGCCCGCTCCAGATCCGCGGCCAGCAAGGTGCCATAGTCCTCGGCCGACCTGCTAGGGTCCTCGAGCCCTTCCATCCTGTTAGCCGTGAGCCACGCGGCCATCTCGTGGCCGCGTTTGTGGGCCCACATGCGGTACAACATTGGCAGAAGGACCACCGGCCTGGCCTCCAGCGGTGTGGTAGTGGTGGCCTGGCGGCCCGCCTTCGGCAGCAAGCAGACCACTCCTCCCCGCAAGGCCGTCGGCCACCTGCCCACCGCCTCCACAGTTTCAAAGAGGATGGCGATCAAGTGCCATACTGCGACGGGCCACTGTCGCATGCGGCGGGTTTGCCAACCATCGTGGCCAGCAGCCTTGGCGACACTGATGACCCAGATGAGGTTGTGCAGCTCTCGGCCACTAAACCGCTGCGGCCGCCACCCTGCGGTGGCTCTCGGCGGGTTGACCCTCGCCCAGTTCGGCTCCTCCTCGTTCCTCCAAATGGGCCACCACGCCTCTTCGCTGGCAGCGAGGAGCGCCTTCTGACCTGCATAAAGGCCGTCCTCCCGCACGACTACTCCAGTGGACTGCAGGCCGGCCGGGCCCTGCCGAATCCACCTAAAGAGGGCCCGCATGCCGCCGCTGGTCTGGGCCAGGACCCATTGCCTCCAGCCAGCTCTGCGGGTTGCCTTGCTGCGGAGGCGGACCTCGTCCTCAATTGCCCGGCACTCCAGTACCAGCGCTTCCAGCTCGGTTGCCTGCGGGTCCGAGGCCACCAATGCCGACCACTTGGGGTCACTGTCTTCCGCAATGGCGGCCTTCAGCTGTCGGAGCTGCTCGGCACACTCAGGCCTACCGAATAAGCTGAGCCACTGCTGCACCCTCCGCTTCCTGAGGGAGGCCAGCACATGCTCCTCGGACAAGGCCTCCCCTGTGAAGGGGTTCCGACGCGGCTCCTCGGACCCAACCTTGGTGACCGCCGCTGGCTTCTTGAAGCCCTCACTGCGAAGCCCATGGCACTCGACCAAGGTGGCCTCCAGCAGCTGCCATAGACCATCCACGTCGCGCTGCTGCCGGCACTGCTCCCAGGCAGCCGCCCTGCCTGCGAAGAGGGCCCAGAATTCGGCATCTGAAAACCCCGCTTCGCCCTCCTCAGGCCCTGCGTCGCCCGGCACCCACTGCGGAAAGGTGTCCGCCGGCCCACTGCGGAAGGAGCCCTGCTGCCAGGCGTGGGTTTTCAAACCCATGGCCCAGGACAGCTGCACATCAAGCAGCCTGGCCTGTAGCTCCGGCGACATCCACGCCTGGTCAATGCGCCGCGGGACCTTCGTGGCCGCCGTGATGCAGGTGGCCTCCCTGCCCCAGTCGGCCCAACCTGCCCTCCGGAGCTCGCTGGTGCAGCTGAGCTCCTGCTCCTCGGCATTAAGATCGCCGCCGATGAGGCAAGAGCCCCTGCCAAGCGACCTGAGCTCTTCCAGAATGCCGCGGATCGCCTCACTCAACTGCTCCTTCTGAGCCGCCGTTGGGTTGGAGATCCCGTAAGCCGAGACGACGCAGCAACCGCAGCCGCCGCCGAGGGTAACGCAGGCCGCCGCGAATCGGGAACTCAACTCCCCTACAACCTGAAGCGGGATCTGCTGGCCCTTGCCCGGCCGGTAAAGCACCGCAGCCAAGACGACCTCTCCCTCCGCGCAGGCCGCAATGTAACCCAGCCGCTTGGCCTCCGAGCGGACCTCATCGGCGCTGGCCCACAACTCCTGCAGCAGTGCAGCGTCTGGCTTGGTCCTCAAAGCCAGTTGCATGTTGGAGAGGGCTCCGACGTTAGCGACCACAATGCCGGTGCTGTGGATGTTGCCGTGCCGGCTCCTCCACCGCCTGTTGGCCACCTTGCGGGGGGTGAACCAATTGCACCCCGGCCTCCAAGCAGCACTGCAGTGCCCACCTTCCGTTTTGCTCTCCAGGTCTGCTGCGGCCTCCATGCGTGCAAGAGCCCCGAGGGGTTCGACCAAACTGCCCGCCGCCGTGAGGCCAGGCAGACTTGCCCGCTGCGTCGCTGCACCACCGGTGGATTGCGGTTCAGAGGCCGCCGCAGTGCAGCCAGCAGCTTCCGGGCACTCCACGACCAGAGAATCTCCAACGCGGCCTGAACGACTGCGGCAGCCCTGCATCTCAGGCGGACCGCATGCGCAGCACTCCGGCTCGCCCAGCAACAAGGTGCAGCAACCAGCTCCATAGCACCACGAACTCAAGCACGCATCCATACGGGACCTTAGGCAACCCAAACCTGCTTCGGGGAGGCCCCTCCGCAGGTCGGATTGCGGCAACCGTACATGGCCACCAAGGCTGCCCCAGCACTCCGCTCCACCAACTGCTGGCAAACTACTCGGGCCCTCCGCCGATGGACGAGATGCAACTCCGCGAGCCGCAGCTCCGAGATCCGAACCAGGAAGGGCCACTCCACGCACCGCGCTTCCGAGATCCGCAACAGGAAGGGCCACTCCACGAGCTGCATCTCCGGGGTCCTCAGCAGGAAGGTCCGGGGCCCGAGCTGCACCTCCGAGGTCCGCAGCAAGAAGGGCCGATGAACGAAGTGCAACTCCGAGAATCTCAACTGGAAAGGCCTGGCACAGCACTCCACGTTGCCGAACCGCTGCACTGACTCCAGCTGCCAAGCTGAGGGACTCCAGGCCTGCGCAGCACTCCACGTTGCCGACCCGCAAGCTGCACCAACGAAGTCCAGAGCACCAGCAACACGAGCATGCATCCACACAGGCATCAACATGGCCGTTAGGGCACTCCAGGCCCTGCATCTGCACCGCAACGTTGCCGCCCATGTCAGGCGCCGGCGCCAGCAACACGCCTCCTGGCAAACCCACGCCAAGCAAGTCCACGGACGACACCTTCAAGCAAAAACCCCGCTGCACCTGATGCGTGAACATGCGGCCCTCGAAGCTCTGCAACTGCATCGCCCCGTTCTCCTGCACGCAACTGCCGCTGAAGTTGGGACACCGCTGCAAGAAAAGCAACCACGCATCCGCAATGCAGACGCCACTCCATCCAGCAGTAGTGCCCCCGAGAAGAATGCCAGCCACAACCGCCTCCACGGGCCCCAAGGCCAACTCCACCCTGCTGGCAAGGGTGTGATCCGGCCTGGGGCGGAGCCCCGGGCTGGACCACGCCGAGCCACAGAGAGCAGAGCGATCTCCCGTGGAATAGCGGCTGGAGCTGACTTGCTCCGCAGGGGCGCCTCGCAGAGATCCAGCAGCAAAGCAGGCCTCCTGCAAGGCGCCCGGCACGAACATCGGCTCAGGGTCGTAACCGTGGCACTCCAGGCCAGGCAACTCCTCCACCAGCTCAGCTGCGACCCGGG
>JBBAPO010000077.1:0-7139 GCA_040400795.1 Rhodoferax sp. | reverse complement strand
GCGCGGTGGCGGTTTCAAGCTGATTCAGCGCTTTACGTACCGAGGGCAGGTAAGTCAATCCCGCCTCTGAAAGCTGCAACCGCTGGTGTGCGCGGGTAAACACAGCCACGCCCAGGTAGCTTTCCAGCTTTGCCACCTGGCGGCTTACCGCGCCCTGCGTGACAAACAGCTCAACTGCAGCGCGCGTGAAGTTCAAGTGCCGGGCGGTGGCCTCAAACGCTTGCAGTTCGATTAAAGAAGGGCAGAGTCTTCTCATGTTGACTATTCCAATTTGTAATAGCGATCAGACAAATAATCGTTTTGTTAAAAAACATTTCACTTGAACAATGAACTTCAAATGCTGATGGCCTTATTCATTCTGACACCCACTGGATTGTCTCTTAATTAGATTTTAAAAATGTCCTTAATCAACAACCCTGAACTTCCCCATGAGCGCTTCGTTTTGCGTAATTGCAGTGTGCTTGATGTGTTCAACGGTAAGCTGATAGAAGGGCAAAACATTCTGATTGATCATGGCAAGATAGAAAAAATCTCGTCTGAACGCATACAGGAAGCCGACCTTCAAGCCATCGACATGAAGGCCATGGTGGTGATGCCGGGGTTGATTGATTGCCATGTTCACTGCATGGCGTCGCACCTGAATTTGGGCTTGAATGCCGCGCTGCCGAATATTTTTGCGGCGCTGAAAGCCTTGCCGATTTTGGAGGGCATGCTGATGCGGGGCTTCACGACGGTTCGGGACGCAGGCGGTGCTGACTGGTCGCTCAGTGAGGCCACCCGCACTGGCTTGGTCAAGGGACCGAGAATTTTCCCGGCAGGCAAAGCACTGTCGCAGACCGGTGGGCATGGTGACTTCAGGCCGCGCAGCGATGTGATGGAGCCCTGTGCCTGCTCGCAAAAAGTAGGCTCTATTTCGCGTGTGGTGGACGGCGTTGATGCGATTCGGCTGGCCGTGCGTGAGGAAATACAAAAAGGTGCAACGCAGATCAAAATCATGGCCTCTGGCGGAATTGCGTCACCGAATGATCCGATTCACTTTTTTGGTTTCAGTGAAGACGAAATCAGGGCGGCAGTTGAAGAGGCCGGCAATGCTGGAACCTACGTCATGGCGCACGCCTACACGCCAGAGGCCATCATCAGGGCGGTACGCTGCGGCGTGCGCACCATTGAGCACGGCAGTTTGATCAACCAGGCTGCAGCTGAGTTTATGGCCGCTGCCGGGGCATTTCTTGTACCCACCACCATCACCTTTGAGGCCTTGGCTGTTGACGGTGCCAAGCTGGGTTTTCCGGCTGAATCTGTCGCCAAGGTTGAGGCGGTTCGTGTGGCGGCCAAGTCTGCTTTGAAGATTGCTGAAGCGGCTGGCGTGCAGGTGGCTTACGGCACTGACTTGTTGGGTCTAACGCATGCCTATCAGTCAGACGAGCTGAAAATCAGGGCCGATGCATCAGGCAATGCCCAGGCCATTCGCTCGGCCACCAGTGTGGCTGCAGCGGTGTTGCAAATGCAAGGCAAGCTGGGCATTGTGCAAGCCGGTGCTACCGCAGATTTGCTGGTGATTGACGGCAACCCGCTGGCCGACATTGGCCTGCTGATGGGCCAAGGCCAACATATCAAAGCCATCATCAAAGATGGCCAGTTTGTTAAAAACGAGCTGGCTCCTTAAAACACAACACAATCGCCCTGATGGCAACCCGTATCTCCAAGCAGCTGTCAACCCCGATGCATCCTTTTTTTACCAGGAGTCTTTCATGAAGTTACAACGCAGAAAAATCCTCAGTCTTGCCGCCGCTGGTGTCGCTTTATCTGGCGTGCCATCGCTGGTGCTGTCGCAGACAGGCAACACCTTCAGAATTGGCGCTTTGAACCCGATCACGGGTGCGGGCTCGCCTTACGGCGCCGGTATGCAAAAAGCGATTCAGCTGGCCATTGAAGATGTCAATGCCGCAGGCGGCGCTGCTGGCCGCAAGCTAGAAGGCTTTTATGAAGACGACCAGACCCAGCCACAAGCCGGCGTGCTTGCGGCTAAAAAACTGATTGAAGTCAACAAGGTTCAGGCTTTGATTGGTACCTGGGCCTCGGGCGTGACTCTGGCCGTGATGCCGCTGACGGATGAGGCCAACTTGATTCAAATGAATGTGTCGGGCGCGCCTGCCATTTCGACCCTGGACAAAAAAGATTTGGTCTGGCGCTTTCAGGCCACCAACGACCGCTTCGGCGCTGCCTTTTCCGAGATCGCTAAAAAGCGCGGCTTCAAACGCCCGGCCACCATGGCCTTTAACAATGCATCTGGCCGCGGCAACACCGATGGCTTCAAACGGGTGTGGGAAGCGAGTGGCGGGAAAGTGGTGTCTGAAGTGGTGTACGAACCGAATCGCCCCAGCTATCGCTCAGAGTTGCAAAAAGTACTGGCTGAAAAACCGGATGTGATTGTCATGGGATCCTACCTGCCTGACACCACCATTATTTTGCGCGAGTGGTACCAGTCGGGCGACAAGTTGGCCTGGATTATTCCAGGTTGGGCTGCCAACCCGGAGCTGATCAAAGCCGTGGGACCAGAAATCACCCAGGGCATTATTTCTGTGGACACCGTGTCAAATGACGGTGCACCCAGCAACAAGCTTTTTTCTGATCGCTTTCAAAAAGCGACGGGATCTGCGGCCAGTTCCAACATTTACGCGGCCATGTGCTACGACATGGTGATCTCCATGGCTTTGGCCATTGAGCTGGCAGGCGACAAGGCCACACCACAGCAAATCAGTAACCGCATCCGTGATGTGAGCAACCCACCAGGCACGGCAGTCGGATCATTTGCGCAGGGCAAACAGCTTATTGCCAGCAAGCAAAAAATCAACTACGAAGGCGCATCCAGCAAGCTGGACTTTGATGCCAGCGGCGACGCCAAGCCAGACTTTGGCGTGTATGTGATTGAAGCTGGTCAGCTTGTGCGGCGTGACACTATCTCTGTCGCCTAAGCGTTTTCGCTTTAGGCTTTAGTCGGCACTGACACAGGTATTGAGAACAAGGCCTTTTGCATGTCATTTCAGCTGGTGGTGAATTTACTGATCAATGGCATCGTGGAGGGCTTGATCATTGCCTTGCCTGCGCTGGCGCTGACGCTGGTCATGGGGATCTGTAAGTTTCCCAATGCCTCAGCAGGCGACACCATGACGCTGGGTGCTTATGCCGCTTTGGTACTGCATGCGGGTGGTTTGCCCATGTTCTTTGTGGCCGTGTTGGGGGCGATGATGGTCAGTGCCCTGGTATCCTGGGTGGCGTATCGCCTGATCTTTAGCCGCATCACGCAAGCCCCCATGGTGGCCAGCTTGCTTGCAGCCATTGGCTTGGCCTTTGTCATCCGCAGTGTGCTGGCCTCGAGCGTGGGGCCCGAGGCACGCACCTTCAATCTACCGCTGGTACGCGCCTGGAACTTTGACGGCATTCGTGTGCTGCCCACTGACCTGATGATTGCTGCTGTTGCGTTGACGGCAGTAGCGGCCGTGTTTTGTTTGTTGGGCCTGACCGATGCCGGCCGCAAATTGCGTGCGGTGGCTGACAACAGTGACCTGGCCCGCCTGAGCGGTATTCGATCCCGCCGCTTGATGTGGCTGCTGTGGGCGGTGGCGGGCGCGCTGGCGGGCCTGGGCGGCGTGCTGATTGGCGTGAAGGGTGTGCTGACGCCTGAAATTGGCTGGGAGTTTGTCTTGCCCGCTTTTGCAGCGGTAATTTTGGGCGGCATTGGCAGCCCTGTGGGCGCTGTGATGGGTGCGGTTGTGATGGGCATTGCACAAGAGTTATCTGTGCCTTTGTTCGGGCCCAGCTACAAGCTGGTAGTGGCGTTTGCCGTCATGGTGGTGGTGCTGCTATTTCGGCCAGCAGGCTTGTTCGGCAGCGTTGAAAAAGTCAGATAAGCATGGATGCCTACCTCGTTTCCATTGGCATCGTGGTGTTGATCTACGCCTTGCTTGCCATTGGTTTGAACCTGCAATACGGTGAAACGGGATTGATCAACTTTGGCCATGTGGCGTTTTTTGCCATCGGCGCCTACACATCGGCTTTGTTATCACTCAAAGGAGTCCCGCTGTGGCTCAGTTTTCCGGCGGCTGCAACGCTGGCTGCGCTGGCGGCTATTCCATTGGGCATGGCGGCGCTGCGCCTGCGTGAAGATTACCTGGCCATCGTGACGCTGGGGTTTTCTGAAACCATCCGACTGGTGATTCAGCAAGAAGAGTGGCTGACCCGGGGCGTTCAGGGCTTGCCCGGTGTGCCTGCCCTGTTTGCGTCAGCGGGCACAGGTGCGCGTAACTGGATGCAGTTAGGTGCGCTCGCGGGTGCCGTGCTGCTGGCTGTGGTGGCTGTTCGCTTGTTGCAAAAAAGCGCTTTTGGGCGCTTGCTGCGCGCCATACGCGACAACGAGCCCGCCGTTGAGGCGCTGGGTAAAGACCCGGCAGGCTACAAAATTCGGGTCTTTATGCTCGGTGCTGCGATAGCCGGTATTGCGGGTGCTTTTTACGCCCACTTTGTGACCTTCATCACGCCTGAGCAGTTCGTACCCTTGGTTACTTTTTACGTCTGGATGAGCATAATTTTGGGTGGTGTGGGCTCCATGCGCGGCGCTCTGGTGGGAACGCTGGTGTTGGTGGTGTTTCTTGAAGGGTCACGGTTTTTGCGTGATTTGGTACCCGGCATTGCTGAAGCGCAAATGGCGCATATTCGCCTCGGTGTCGTAGGGTTGGCGCTGATTTTGTGCATGCTGTACAGGCCGCAAGGGATTTTTGGAAAGCGTTTGCCTTGATGTTGTTGGCTGAAAATATCACCGTCAAGTTTGGCGCATTCACCGCAGTCGATAACGTCAGCTTGCGTGTTGCACCTGGCGAGCTGCTGGGGTTGGCGGGAACCAATGGCGCTGGCAAGTCGAGCCTGTTTGCTGCCATTGCCGGGCAAATGCCACTGCGTACAGGCCGTATTGTGTTCGATGGGGTGGACATTAGCCGCCAGAGCGTTAACAAGCGGGCTGCGCGTGGTTTGGCGCGTACCTTTCAAGTTCCGCGTGAGTTTGCCAGTTTGAGTGTTCTCGACAACCTTTTAGCTGCTGCGCCGAACGAAAAGAGCGAATCCATGTTGGCGGCTTGGCTGTTGCGCGGCACGGCTGCCACGCGTGAGAAAACCTGGGTTGTGCATGCCGATGGTGTGCTGGATTTGCTTAACTTGTCGCATTTGAGAAACTTGCCTGCTGGCGGCCTGTCGGGCGGGCAAAAAAAATTACTGGAACTGGCCCGCATCATGATGCGTGAGCCCAAGGTGGTGCTGCTCGATGAGCCTTTTGCGGGAGTCAACCCGGTGCTGATTGGCGAGATCGTCAAGGCGCTGAGAACACTGAGCGCCAAAGGCATTGCGCTGGTGGTGGTAGAGCATCATTTGCAAGCCCTCAAGTCACTGGTCAGCCGCCTCGTGGTGATGGATCAGGGCCGCATTCTGGCGCAGGGAAAACCAGCAGACGTGTTGGACAGCGAGGCCGTCAAAGCAGCCTACATGGGCGGTGTGGTGTGACCAGCACGGCCATGTCAGCAGAGGTATTGAGTGCTGCGGCGGTATCGGGCGGCTATGGTGAGGTTGACATCATTAAAGACATCAGCATGGTGCTGCATCGCCAAGAGATTGTCACGATTGCCGGTACCAACGGTGCGGGCAAATCAACGCTGCTGCGCGCGCTGCTGGGAATGCTGCCGCGTTGTACGGGTCGGGTGTCCTTGAATGGTGTTGACATGGCGACGCTGAGCGTTGAGGACAGGGTGGAGTCGGGCCTGGCCTGTGTGCCCCAAGTGGCCAACGTTTTCAGAACCTTAAGCGTGCTGGAGAACCTTAAAATTGCGGCATCAGATTTAAAAAATACCGATATCGACAGCGTCTTTGAGATGTTTTCGGCGCTCAGGCCGCGAGCCAAACAATCGGCGGGCTCACTTTCGGGTGGCGAGCGCCAGCAACTGGCCATGGCACGCGCCTTGATACGCCAGCCTAGCGTGATTGTGCTGGACGAGCCAACCGCTGCGCTTGCCCCATCGCTGGTCAGCGCCATCTTTGACATCATTGCTCAATTGCCAGCCAAAAACGTGGCGGTTTTACTGGTCGAGCAGCGGGCGCGCCAGGCTCTGGCCATCAGCAGCCGGGGCTACATCCTTGATCAAGGGCGCATTGTTTTGTCGGGCTTGGGTCGTGATTTGCTTGACAACGACGACATGGCACGCCTGTACCTTGGCACGACTGAACACACTTGATTCGGCGGTTAGGGTTTGTTAACAAATAACGTAACTACTCAGCCCCGTCTTAGGCCATGCGCTGGATTCAGCCGAAGCGGGGCCGAGGCGGCGCACCCTTGAAGGCGGCGTGTCTCTTGGCCAACGCATCAAACTTGAGTTAACGCCAGTCTGATGGTTGCCACGATGTGAAACGGATAATCTCCAAAAACACGGACAAGTGACGTGAACTTGCCTCAAGGCTTTGGAGATCGGAATTGAACCCGCGTCCGCACTCCACCACCATATATAGAAAGCCCAACTGTTTTCAGTTGGGCTTTTCTTTTGGAAATTCCTCAATGATGACGCGGACTTACGGCGTCTGCCTTGTGACTTTTCTGCTATCAAAATCAGGTATTTTTTGCCGTTTTAGCCGGAAATTACCCCATTTTCTCTCTCTGTTCTCAGTGACCCTCGTGACCTTTCACAAGGCCACATTCAATAAAATCAACGACTTACGCGGGGGTGGTTTGCAAGCGGAAATTGGTGGGCGGTAGCGACTGAGAATGGAGAATGCGTGAAATGCGCACGTTTTGCCGCCATGGCCACAGGGTATTGATGTGCCTCGCAACGCCATCTGCCCAAGAGTGTTGGTGCTCGAACCGATATTGGTAAAAGCCACAAAAAGATTCCACCATGGATATTTCCCGCATTGCACAGGTCAACGCATCGACTCAAATGCAGTAAAGACAAGTCGCCAAAACGGCCCAGGTTTTGGTTTTAATAAGGGCCATGGACATCGGGCCACAGGGGCGCTGGCGCTGCTACAGGCCCTGCCGTTGGTCACGAGTGGCAACTTGGGCACTCAGGTCACGATGGCGTAGCCTGTTGACCGGTTAGCAGCGG
>JBBAPO010000076.1:0-7169 GCA_040400795.1 Rhodoferax sp. | reverse complement strand
CCCCGCCAGCCGCACCAATCAACGCCTCGCCAGTGAGTGATCATTCACATTGCTGGCTGGCTCCCAACCACGAATGAGTCAACAAAATGCTGCTGCGGCACAGCGCGCGGGCGGACTAAGGGTCACCGTCTTTGCCACACCACGGTCTGTGCCCAGCACCGCCAAGGTAAGCCTTAGTTTTCGGCAGTCATGACCATTTGCCACGTGCCTGATGTGCCATCCGAAAGAGCGTTGTGTCCATGGGCCACCTTTGCAAGCGCATCGTCACCACAGTGGAACTGAAAAAGCCGTCCATTGACGCGTAGACTTCGGCATTTGATTTCCGAAGCGTTGGACTGATTTCTGTCCAATACCCGTACCTTAGCAGACCGGCTGCGCCCGGGTTTGAGACTGGACACGCGCCTGAAAAACAAGATCACAACCAAGAAGGCAGTTGACACCATGCAATACCGACGTTTAGGCCGCAGCGGCCTGCAGCTCTCCGAACTCTCGCTGGGCTCCTGGGTCACGTATCACAACCAAATCGATGCCAAAGCCGCATCGGAGATGCTGGCCGCTGCAAAAGATGCCGGAGTGAACTTCTTTGACAACGCCGAAGGCTATGCCCAAGGCAAAAGCGAGGAGGTGATGGGCGCTGCCTTTAAAGCTTTGAAGTGGGCTCGCCTGGACTACGTGGTCTCGACCAAGTTTTACTGGGGTCTGGAAACGCCCGGGCTGAGAGTGAACCAGCGCAACACGCTGAACCGCAAATACCTGTCGCAAGCGATTGATGGCTCTCTCAAGCGCATGCAGCTCGACTTCATCGACCTGGTCTTTTGCCACCGCCCGGATCCGAACACCCCGATTGAAGAAACCGTGTGGGCCATGAGTGACATGATCACGCAGGGCAAGGCCTTGTATTGGGGCACCAGTGAATGGAGCGCAGCGGACGTGCGCGCTGCCTACGAAATTGCCGAACGCCACCACCTGCACAAGCCCGTGATGGAGCAGCCGCAGTACCACCTGTTTCACCGGACTCGCGTGGAACAGGAATACAGCCGACTGTACGACGACATGCAACTGGGCCTGACGACCTGGAGCCCATTGGCTTCAGGCTTGTTGACTGGCAAGTACCGCGATGGCATACCAGCCGGCAGCCGTGGTGCGATGGATGAACTGAGCTTTTTGGTGCCCAGTCTGACAAACACCGCCAAAAACGTCGCTGTTCATCAGCTGAGTGAAGTTGCAAAAGAGTTGGGCGGCAACGTGGCGCAGTTGGCCATCGCTTGGGTCAATAAAAACCCGCGCGTCAGCACCGTGATTTTGGGTGCCAGTAAGCTGAGTCAGTTGCAAGACAACCTGGGCGCCTTGGCGCTCACGCCCAAGCTAACACCGGAAGTGCTGGCCCGAATCGACACGATCAGCAAGCCACTCGCGGTCTGATGTCTATCCGACCTCGGGGACTGCCTCGGGTCAAAGTGGCGGTACGCGGGCACGGGCTGTGTTGTGGTGGATGCTGCAGGCGCTATCAAGGCACCCGCCATTCCCATGTGTTCGCACTGAACACGGCCCGACGGTGGCCCGCACGTCGAAGCTCAAGCCAATCGATCTCCTGCACTTGGGCGACCAAGATCGCCAAGTGATGCATGCCAGTCGCATCACTTCGCACAGCCTGTTCAGCTTGGAGTGCATCGCCCGGTGCGTCAACGGACAAATAGTCACCTGAAGCAGCGGATTGGCTGACCCGCTCCCACACGGAGTCGACCTGCGGTCCAGAGGTTTGGACTGCCATTTCCGCTTGTACGCGAAGCTGCCAGTTCAAGCGCTTGCTCCAGAAAACCAGAAGGGCGGCTGGTTGGTGAAGCAGCTCGGCTATTTTTGGGCTTCGACGGTCGGTGTAAAAGTGCAGGCTTTGCAGCTTGGCATCTGCATGACGCAGAACCACTGTGCGCGCGTTGGGTGAACCGCCTTTGCCAACCGTAGCGAGCACTGGCGTGCGCCACTCATGGTGGCGGTCATGAACGGCCCGCTCAAGTTCGGCCCATACGCGTTCGCGAATTTCGAGGTCGGTGAGATTTAATGGATGCATCGTTTATTGTTGCTCTTGTAATGAGGCCAGCACGCATCAGTTCTTGCCACAACCGCGCCGTCAATCCTTAAAACTGCCCTTTGCTCCGGCTACGCCTTGTCGGCGGATTGAAGTCGCTTGGTTTGTCTTGAACCCATTGGATGAACCTTGCCATCTCAGGATGTGCACGCAGCGCCTGTCTGCTGTGAAAGTGTCGCTCCAACTCAGTTTCTGTAAACAATGCATGAACCTGCTTGTGGCACGCTCGGTGCATGAAGACGGTAATGACACCACCCCGTGATTTAGGAATCAGGTGATGGGCGTCTCGCAGTGCTGGCGGGATGGACCGATCACAGAGGGCGCAGACCACCATGTCTGCCACCTTGAATGGCTGCGATTGCGCGCGTGCCGCAGACTGCAGCCGTTTGATGCGACCTTGAGCCATCGCCCGTGCCTCGACATCTGTGAGTATTTAACGAGCCATGTGAACCAAAACCACGGCTGCCAGAACAGTGTGCCCCAGTGTAAGAAGAACAGAAAAGCCGTGCAACCACACAAAGCGTTTTCGATTGCCCGAGTCAGTGGCTCGGTTGATCGCAGGCATCAGCAATTGTCGAGCGCCCACTGTGGTCACCATCACGAAAGTCATCCATGCCGCACTGAATGAATCCGCTTGCCAGGACAGCACCATGGCCAAGCCTGACGAGACGATGACAAAAAGGTAAAACGGTGGAAACGCCTTTCGAATCAGCATGCGCGCGTCTTCTGCAGGCAGGTAGCGGAACAGGAAAGCTGCAAAGCTTGCCGAAAACAGAAACATGCCGCCGAACAAACAAGCTACAACCAAAAGACTTGCCATGTGCAAGTAGGCATTTAGCATTTCAAATCCTCCAAATAGGAGGAGCTTAGAGCAATCACATGCCCCTCAGTGCGCAAAGACTATCCGAGACTGGATTCAAGCAACACTGGAGTGATCAGGTCGAAGTGCATCGGTTGCGATCGCATCAAGCGACAGGCGAACACCCAGCGACCCGCTGCCTGACCGTACGGGTGACTTTTTCAGGCTGATCTCTATGCACTTTACAGCCAGGTGTGCTGCACATGCACCGGCAATGCGCGTGATAAGCCGTTCCTGTGTTTCATAGTGGCCGTCCGCTGCGAGGCGGTCGATCTCCATAATCAGTGGGTCATAGTCAAATACATGCGCCATGCCATCTTCTGAAATGACGACCTGATTGACGGCAATTCCAAGTGTCAAATCGAGTAGGTGAACGTCTGGCTTGGTGTCGTTGGGACCATAGGTTCCGATGTCGGTTTTCAGTTGCAAATCTCGCAATTCAATGACTGCCGAGCTCATTTGCTTCATGTCTGAGCCTTTCGAATAATAAATTTCATGAGGCCTTCGCATGCTTCTTCGATCAAATCCAGTGCATGTTCAAACCCCTGCTCACCACCGTAGTAGGGATCAGGTATGACAGACGCCTGCGATGTTTGCAAAAATTCAGCCAAGCCCCGGATCTTGTGAAGATGAAGTGGAGGGCATTTTTGCTCAAGAAGCGCTCGGTTGTCCCAATCCATCGTCAAAAGCAAATCAAACTCTTCAAAGTCACTTTCAACAACAGGTCTGGCCCGCAACCTGGATAGGTCATAGCCTCTTTTTCGCGCATGCATCTGGCTGCGCTCATCGGGTGGCGCATTGGGATGGAAGTTGTGTGTTCCCGCCGAGTCAATCTTGATCTTGTGCGAGAGATCTCGATCAGCCAGCCGCTTGAGAAAAACAGCTTCTGCTGTGGGACTTCGGCAGATGTTGCCCATACAGACAAAAAGAACTCTGAATTCAAGTTCGATCATTTTTTCAGATTGGTTGTAATCAATTTTTTTTAAAATAACTGTCGTAACCGCCGGCGCGCTGGAAGTAGCCCCCGATGCGCTTCACATAAGCCAACAAGTCCACAAAAAACGGATGGCTACAAAGTGTGGACGAGTCACCTACCAGCAACAACTTGCGCCGTGCGCGGGTCATGCCCACGTTCATACGGCGGACGTCGGAGAGGAAGCCAATGTCGCACTGGGGGTTGCTGCGTGTCAATGTGATGGCAATGATGTCACGCTCCTGGCCTTGAAACGAATCAACGGTGCCCACGCTGAGCCTGCGGCTCAGCAGCAAATCATTCAGAACTTCGTTGTCTTCAATGGCGTCTTTCAAATAATTGATTTGGGCGCGATAAGGTGCGATCACGCCGATGGTTAGCGGAGCCTGTGGGTATTGGGCGTCATCGAGGTTTGCGACTGGTTTGTAAGGCGCAAGCAGCTGGGCCAGGCGCTCTAGAAGCAAGTGGGCTTCTTGAGGGTTGGCGGTTGATCGGCTTTCAGGAATGGCAAGCTCCACAAAGCCGCAGCCCGCCGTGTCGATGAATTCCACAGGCAGGTCGGGTGCAAATCGCGAGTCGTAATGTGCCAAATCAGCGTCGCGCACGCTGGGGTGCGGCACCAATTGGCCGCCGTAAAACTTCTCTGAGCTGAACCCCATGATGTGCGCGTGCATGCGGTATTGCACGGTCAGCATGCGGGCCGTCTGCGGCTGCCGCTGTATGCACTTTTCGAAAAGGGTTTCGCGTAGGCCTTCACGAGCGGCTTTTTCACTTTTTACCGTAGGCGGTAGCTGGTGGTGATCACCCGCTAGAACAACGCGTTGGCCCTTGGCAATGGGAATCCAGCAACCCGGCTCCAAGGCCTGGGCGGCCTCGTCGATGAAGACTGTTTCAAAGCTCAGGTGGCGCATATGGCGGTGGCTGGCACCCACCAGCGTGCACGTGATGACCTGCACCGATTCGAGTACGTCCTCGGTGATGAAGAGCTCCAAATCGTCGGCAGCTTGGCGCAGCGTGCGCGCTTCATCTTTGAGCCATTGGCGGTGCTGACGCTCCTCGAAACCGAAGTGGCGCACATGTTCGCTGGCAGTATCTCGGTGCTGTCCAGCAGTCTGACGCATCGCATGCATCTTGCTGTAGCTGGGGTGGGCCATCACACCGGCATCAAGGGTGTGCTTGAGAAGCAAGTCCGACACGCGGCTGGGATTGCCCATGCGGATCACGTTGACACCGCGCTCGGCCAACTTTTCAGTCAGCAGGTCCACGGCGGTGTTGGAGGGAGCACACACCAGCACACGCCGCTCACGCCGGATGGTTTCCAGAATGGCTTGTACCAGCGTAGTGGTTTTGCCCGTGCCGGGCGGGCCGTGGATGATGGCCACGTCTTGGGCCGAGATCACGTGGCGCAAAGCCACTCGCTGGGAGCCGTTGAGCGCACTCTGGTAAAAAAGGTCGTCTGCTTTGTGCTCGCGAAAGCTGGCCTGCCGGGCGCCCAGCAGCACGTCGCGCAGTTCTGCCAAGCGGTTGCCGTGTGCGCCCATGACGGCGCCCAAGGCCTGGTTCATCTCGCGGGAGCTCACCTCGTCAAAGGTGAGGTCAACGCCCAGTGTGCCGCCGGCCAGCACCCAGTCAGGCAGCGCGTCTTTGGTGGTGGCCAGTAGCAGTTTGTTGCGCCGCACGCTGGTCACCACGCCGCTGAGCACTGGCCGGTCAGGTCCTGAGTGGCCGGGCGCATTGCTGAACACACAAGCGTTCTTGCCAACCTGAAACAAGTGCAGGTCTTGCCGATGCGCAGGGCGCTCCAGCTCCAGCACCACCTTGCCACCAAAACCAATGTCTTCTTGGGTGATGGTGACGGGGTACCAGGTCAAGCCGCGCCGACGGCGCTCCTTGATGCTGGCACTGGCATTTTTGAGTTTGAACTGCGCTTGGTCTTCCTTTTGCTCAAGTTGCATGAGTGCACGCACCTGGCGTAGCTCATGTTGAACAGCGCATGAGGCAGCGGGGGTGGGGTCTTGGTCAGCCAAAGGGAAGAGAGAAGGGCAAATGCAAGGCACGAGGGCTTAACCGCTATCGATTTTGATAATGGACGCGACTCTAACCTAGGCAGCTGAGGCCTCATCAATAAGGGATATGTCGCGGTGTGCTTTGAATTGGTGTGGCTTGCATGGCGATAGCCACTTGCTCTTGGCGCAGCCTTGCTCAATGCCCATGGACAATGCTTAATGAATGCCTGGATCCTGCTGCTTAAGCAGACGGGTGTCTCATTGTTTCTTGCCATGCGTTGCCCAGCCAGACCATTCCCAGCAGCAATCCAAAGACCAGCAAGCCCCAGCCCGTTACGATTTGGCTTTCGCGTGAGTAAGCGTTACACAGGCGCAGGTCGGTTGTGGCGTAGTAAACGCCAATCCAGCACATCATCGACACCCAGTAACCGATAAAAAACAACTGCAACACCATAGGGGCGCGCTGGAAAGCTCCGCGCAGCAGCATGCCGCTGATGAATAATGTGAGCAGCTTGAGTACGTCAAACCCCGGGTTGATTACAGCGCGGTCAATGGCAGAGGGCAGCATCCAGTAGGCAATGATGCCTTGCGCAGCCATAAAACCCGTCAGACCAAACAGGTTGAAGTCGATCCCTTTTGCAGCCAATCCCAGCGCAGGGAATGCGCGGGAAGTTAGCGCACCGGCTGCAACTAACAGCGGCATTTGAAAAACCATGTGCCAGGCCATGCTTTGTTCGATGACAGTGCGCAGCGGCGGCACTGACAAGGCCACCGCGAGTAGCAAAGCAATGGCGGCTGGCCATGTGCGCTTCATAGGGCAGCCGCAGATGGGTTGCCTGATGCCACGGCTATGTCTAACGCGGCTTTTGCGTCTGCGTAATCCATGATGCGGGTCAGCATAGCGCCGCTGGTGACCACATGCAGCGCTGCGTTGTGTTCAAACTCGCCAAGCGGCGCAGGCAGCACCATGATGCCAAACGCATCGAGCAGACGGCGGCGGTCTTGCCAGTGGGTCAGGGTGGCGATGTGCCAGACTTGGGGGTTAACGCCCATACGCTTGGCGTAGTCAGCCAGCGACGCCGGGCTGTCGTTGGCCGGGTCAAAACTGATCGACAGTAACCCCACTTTGTCTTGCAGGCCGCGCACCTCAATTTGAGCCTGGAGTTGTTGATATACCGAGCCGAGTGACAGGCACAGCGTCTGGCAGCGGATGTAAACAAAATCAACCAGCCAGACCTTGCCGCC
>JBBAPO010000075.1:0-7361 GCA_040400795.1 Rhodoferax sp. | reverse complement strand
CATGTCTTTTTTAACCAGTGTGTACACCAGCACCAACAGCAGCACAAACGGCAATACCTTGCGCAAATAACTGGATGACACCATGGTCACCAGCCAGGCACCGCCCAGCGAGCCTGCAAAACCAGCGCCTGCCGCTGGTAGTAATGTTTTCCAGCGCATGTCGACGCGCTTGGCGTATTGGGCCGCCGCCGCCGCTGTGCCCCAAACAGAGGCCACTTTGTTCGTGCCAAACAAAGTGGCTGGCGGCGCAGCCGGAAAGGTGGCAAATAATGCGGGCAATAAAATCAAACCGCCGCCGCCCACGATGGCATCCACAAAACCGGCCAGCAATGAGGCCAAGGTCACAATCACTAATTCCATTGGATTGATTGTCGCACCCCGGGGTAAGATTTAAATGCTATATTTTTAGGAGCTATCAACCTCGAATTTGTAGCGCCATAGACATATTGATTAAATAAATTGCAGATTTCAGGCAAAAAAAAGCGCTGGGTTGGCCAGCGCTTTTGTCGGTCACACACCTTGATAAGATGCGGCCGCGTTGAATCAAATTATGCTGTCTCCTCGGCTTCTCGCACATCCAGCCCGTAGGCGATTTGCAATGCACTGACTGTAACCAGTGCACTGAGATAGTGCATTCGGGATTTCCCGCCCCACATGCGGAACTTTCTGTCTAGGGTTTTACCTTTTATAAAAAGTTGGTTTTGGGCTTGTTATAGTTATATATTATAATCATAATAGGCTTATTTATGACCTCCGCATGACCTTAAACCACCTCCACTTTGAAATGTGCGGCGCTGTCGCCGTGATCCGATTAAGCCGCCCGGCTAAACGCAACGCGCTCGGCGATGCCTTGATTTTGGCGTTGCGCCATTTGTTTGAAACCCTGCCAAGACAGGCCAAGGCGGCTGTGCTGCATGCAGAGGGTGACCATTTTTGTGCCGGCCTTGATTTAAGTGAACTGCAAGAACGCGACGCCAGCCAGGGCTTGCAGCACTCGCGCATGTGGCATGCTGCGCTTGACGCTGTGCAACAGGGTCCCGTGCCGGTGGTGGCCGCGCTGCATGGTGCGGTCGTGGGTGGCGGGCTGGAGCTGGCCAGTAGCTGTCACATTCGTGTCGCTGATGGCACAACTTTTTATGCGCTGCCTGAAGGCTCGCGGGGTATTTTTGTTGGCGGTGGCGGTTCGGTACGCATTCCCAAATTGATCGGTGTGGCCCGCATGACCGACATGATGCTGACGGGCCGCGTGTACAACGCAGCAGACGGGGAGCGGATTGGACTGGCGCAATACCTGGTACCAACAGGCCAGGCATTTGAGAAGGCCTTTGAGCTGGCCGAACGGATTGCGCAAAACGCACCGTTGACCAACTACGCACTGATGCACGCGTTGCCGCGCATTGCCGATCAGCCAGCTGACCACGGCTTGTTTACCGAGGCCCTGATGTCGGCTGTAGCGCAAAGCGCGCCCGAGGCTAAAAGCCGCGTCAAAGCATTTTTGGATGGCAAAGCTGCCAAGGTTAAAAAAGACTGACCAGCACTACGAACAACAACGAGATACGCGCGTATGACCGAGCCTACATTTCGTCCCCTCACGTTTGGCGTGACCCGCGTGACGCTGAAGCATGGCGTATCTGGCGCGCAGTATCTGAGAGCCGAGCAAGCCCTGGCTGATTACCCCGCCCGCATCAGCGACCGCCTGCAGCACTGGGCAGCCACTGCGCCAGAGCGCAGCTTCATGGCCAAGCGCGAAAAGTTAGCTGATGGTACAACCGGCGACTGGCAACACATCAGCTACGCCCAGGCTTGGGCACGCGCCAGATGTATTGCCCAGGCGCTTATCAATCGCGGCCTGACCACGGAAAAGCCCGTCGCCATCCTGTCTGAAAACGACCTGGACCACGCGCTCTTGGCCTTAGGCTGCATGCTTGCAGGTGTGCCGTTTGTGCCAGTGTCGCCAGCGTATTCGCTGGTCAGCCAGGACTATGACAAGCTGCGCCACGTCCTCAAAACCACCACCCCCGGGTTGGTCTTTGCTGCAGATGGCGTTCGCTACGCCAAAGCCATCAATGCGGCGGTTGCCAACAACATCGACGTTGTGCTGGGGACGGGTCAGTTGGAAGGCCGCAGTACTTCTGCATTTGCAGACTTGCTGGCCACACCCGCGACCCCGGCAGTGGATGCTGCTATGCAGGCCACAGGCCCGGACAGCATCGTCAAATTCCTGTTCACCAGTGGTTCGACCAAGCTGCCCAAGGCCGTTATCAACACCCAGCGCATGGTGTGTGCCAACCAGCAGCAAATGGCGCAGTCGATGCCGGTGCTGGCGGACTCAAGTGAACCGCCCGTCTTGGTGGACTGGTTGCCGTGGAACCATACCTTCGGCGGCAACCATAACTTTGGCATGGTGTTGTTTCATGGCGGCACGCTGTACATTGACGATGGTAAGCCGACGCCCGCATTGATGGCTGAGACACTGCGCAACCTGCGCGAGATTGCACCGACCGTTTACTTCAATGTGCCGACCGGCTTTGAAGCGATTGCCACTGCCATGAAAACCGACGACGAACTGCGGCGCATGCTGCTCAGCCGGGTGAAGATGTTTTTTTACGCAGGTGCAGCACTGGCCCAGCCGATATGGGACAGCCTCTTTGAAGCACAGGAAAAAGAAATTGGCGAGCGCATTGTGATGGCTACTGGCCTGGGCATGACCGAGTCTGCGCCATTTGCCATTTTTGTGACCAGCCCGAATGTCAAGGCCGGTGACCTGGGCGTGCCGACACCGGGTATGACGCTCAAGCTGGTGCCCAGTGAAGGCAAAACCGAGGTGCGTTACAAAGGTCCGAATATCACGCCCGGCTATTGGCGTGCAGCACAGGAAACAGCCGCCGCATTTGACGAAGAAGGCTTTTTTTGTACCGGTGATGCCGTCAAGTGGATTGACGCAAACAACATCCACCTCGGCCTGAGCTTTGACGGCCGCATTGCCGAAGACTTCAAGCTGGCCACCGGCACCTTCGTCAGCGTCGGCCCGCTGCGCGCCAAAATCATTGCGTCAGGCGCGCCCTACATTCAAGATGCGGTAATTACGGGCATCAACCTGAAGGAAGTTGGCGCACTGATTATTCCGACAGCAGCAGTGCGGACTCTGGCTGGCCTGGGCAGCGCGGCGCCCATGCAGCAGGTGCTGCAAAGCGCGCCAGTGGTTGCACACTTCCAAAAAGTAGTCAATGAACTTGCCATGCATGCCAGCGGCAGCGCCAACCGCATCGCGCGGCTGCATGTGATGCACGAGCCGCCGTCTATAGACAAGGGCGAAGTGACCGACAAAGGCTCCGTGAACCAGCGCGCCGTGCTGACGCACCGCCGCGTTCTGGTTGAGGCGTTACATGCAGATGCTGTTCAGCCGATTTTCAAACCCAACGAAATACCAGCAAGCTCATGAAATCCAAAGGCTTTGTCTCTGAATTTAAAGACGTATGGATCCTGAGTGGCATGCGCACGCCGATGGTCGACTACTGCGGCGCTTTGGGCCATGTGTCGCCGACCGACATGGGCATCAAGGCCGCACGCGCGGTGCTGGCAAAAGCAGGCGTGCCCGCCGCGCACATTGACTCCGTCGTTGCCGGCAACATGGCGCCTGGCGATTTTGACCAGTTTCTGCTGCCGCGCCACATTGGTCTGTACGCAGGCGTGCCGCAGGAGGTACCGGCCATCATGGTGCAGCGTATTTGCGGCACAGGCTTTGAGCTGTTTCGCCAAGCGGGTGAGCAAATACAAAGCGGCGCTGCCGATGTAGCGCTGGTCGTCGGCACCGAGAGCATGACGCGTAACCCGATAGCCGCTTTTGACCACCGTACGGGTTTTAGGCTGGGTGCGCCTGTGGCTTTTAAAGACTTCATGTGGGAAGCCCTGAAAGACCCGGCCCCCGGCATCAACATGATTCAAACGGCTGAAAATCTGGCCAAAAAATACGCCATCACCCGCGAAGAAGTCGATGCTTTCGCGTCCAGCTCGTTTGCCAAAGCGGTGGCAGCGCAAGCCAGTGGTTTTCATGCTGGCGAGATTGTGCCGGTCATCACTGAAAAGTTTGAGCTTGCAGGCTACGCGCCGCGGGGTATTCGGCTGCAGGGCAAGCTTACGGAAGTGGCACTTGACACCCATGCACGTATTTCCCCCATCGACGTACTGGCCAAACTGCGGCCGGTGTATGAGGGTGGCGTACAAACCGGTGGCAACAGTGCGGCGCTGGTCGATGCTGCGGCGGCCTGCATTGTGGCCTCGGGTGCGTACATCAAAGCGCAGGGTAAAAAACCACTGGCCAGGATCGTCGCAGCTGCCGCAGTTGGCGTTGCCCCCGAGATCATGGGTATCGGCCCGGCGCCGGCGATTCGCTTGTTGTTAGAGCGTTGCGGTTTGAAACTTGACGACATTGGCTGCTTTGAAATCAATGAAGCCCAAGGCGCGCAAACGCTGGCGGTGGCCAAAGAGCTGGGTCTGGACATCAGCAAACTCAACGTCAATGGCGGCGCCATTGCACTCGGCCATCCGCTGGCGGCAACCGGCGTTCGCCTGACGCTAACGCTGGCGCGGCAGATGCAGCTGAGCGGTGTGCGCTACGGCATATCATCGGCCTGCGTCGGTGGCGGGCAGGGCATTGCCCTGCTGCTGGAGAACCCGGAACATGCGTGAACATACCGCATCCGCCATTCCCGCGAATGCGGGAATCCAGTGTCCGAATTGGTTTGCTATCTTCTGGATTCCCGCCTTCGCGGGGATGACGAACTTTGTGGTGTCAATTATGCTTGTAGACCAATAAATTCGGGTTTATATAGCTCCTAAATACATAGCACTTATTTTCGGGTAATATTTTATGAGCAAAACAGTGGTGTATACAGTCGAGGTCATGTTTGGCGACTGCGACCCTGCAGGCATAGTGTTTTTTCCCAACTTCTCAAAGTGGATGGACGCGTCATCACTGAATTTTTTCGTCAAGTGCGGCGTACCGACCTGGCGTGAGCTGGTTAAAACCACCGGCATCATCGGCACGCCGTTGCTGGAGATCAACACCCGCTTCATGCAGCCCGCCACCTATGGCGAAACCCTGCAGATCCACACCAGCGTCCAGGAGTGGCGCGGCAAGGCATTCATTCAAAAACACCGTGTCATGCGGGGCGACGTATTGCTGTGTGAGGGCACCGAGACCCGCGCCTTCTGCATTCGCCACCCCGACAACCCGGACCGCATCAAGGCCATTGCCGTACCCGAAGACATCAAGGCGCTGTGTTCGTAGTCATTTTTTACTTTCGCGTTTAGTTTTTCATTCACAACAGGAGACATCATGAACAATCGCCGTCAATTCATTCAGGCCAGCGCCGTTACTGCAGTTTTAGGCAGCATGGGGCTGCCCGCATTTGCCCAAGCCTTGCCGCTTGAGCAAGTCAAAATCATCAACGGCTTCCCGGTGGGCGGTTCCGCCGACGCCACCAGCCGCCGTGTCGGTGAAAAACTGGGTGCATCGGCGTATACCAAAAACGCCGCCGTGGTTGAAAACAAAACTGGTGCGGCTGGCCGGATTGCCATCGATGCGGTTAAAGCCGCTGCACCCGACGGTACGACGCTGCTGCTGACGCCGTACTCCATGATGGCCATTTACCCCCATATTTACAAACAACTGAGCTACGACCCCTTCACTGACCTGGTACCTGTGTGCATGGCCTCGTCACTGGTACACGGGCTGGCGGTTGGCTCGATGGTGCCTGCAACGGTTAAAACCGTCAAAGACTACCTGGCCTGGGCCAAGGCGAACCCGAAAGATGCCAGCTACGGCTCGCCCGCTGCTGGTTCGACCCCACACTTTTTGGGCGCGCTGCTGGGCTTGAACAACGGTGTTGATCTGAAACACATTCCGTACCGCGGCTCCACACCAGGCGTGGTTGATTTGATTGGCGGTCAGCTGGCGTCCATGTTCACCCCACACGGCGACTTTTTGGCCAACCACAAGGCAGGCAAGTTGCGTATTTTGGCCACGTCAGGCAAACAGCGCTCACCGTTTGCGCCTGACATCCCCACCTTCATCGAATCCGGCTTTCCAGATTTGGTGGTCGAAGAATGGTTTGGCTTTTACGCCCCGGCCAAAACGCCTGCCAACATCATTGCAGCGGCCAACGCAGCCATCAACGCAGCACTCAAAGAAAAATCAGTCATCGATAGCTTGGCCATTCAGGGCATGCTGCCCGTTGGCGGCACCGCAGCGCAAATGGCAGCGGACCAAAAAGCACAGTTTGATGCGTGGGGCCCGATTGTCAAGAAAATCGGCTTTACCGCAGAAGCCTGAGTTGCCCGCGCCGCGCCACACGCTTGAGCAGGTCGACTCCAGCTACCTGGAAACTCTGCTGGGCTACAACGCCCGGCGGGTGTCTTTGCTGGCTATCGAGCTGTTCAACCAGCGCATGGAGCTGTTCAACATCACACCGGTTGACTTCTCTGTGTTGTCGCTCATCCGGCACAACCCCGGCATCACCTCGCGCCAGCTGTGCAGCGCATTAAGTCTGCTGCCGCCCAACCTGGTCGGCAAAATCAGCCAGATGGAACAGCGTGATCTGCTGACCCGCAAACCCCACCCGGACGATGGCCGCGCTATTGGCCTGCACCTGACAGTTGCGGGCAGCCAGATGATGCAAGAAGCAGAAAATACCGCCAGCCAGTTAGAGGCTGATGTCAGCAGCAAGCTGACGGCTGCTGAGGTAAAAACTTTGCTGCGCTTGCTGCAAAAGGTCTATTTATGACGGGTTTTTGTGACGCTTTAGGGCTTTAGTTTAATAAATATCGGTGTAAGAAGCTATCGAAATAATAGCTTTTTGGGTTTACCCAAGACCCTGCCAAGCGCTTAGCCAAAACATCATGCTGCGTTGTAAAGCGTTTTGGATGGGTCTGATTAAGCCATTCCAAAGTCATCAATCATTGATCCGGCATTATGAACTATGAACCGTTCTGGAATTAATACATCAGCGGGCTTGATCAATAAATGCATTCGCTCTCAAGCGTGTTGGCGGCGCTTGGGCAGGACAAACACCTGAAAAATGCATGCCCAAAAATTGCCGGTTCAGCGTTTTGCGGGTTGCGTCACTGACGTCTTTGGCGAAGGCCGCGGCGCGCATGCGGGTTTCGTTCAGGGTGAGTGTGGTCATGTGGTTGATGTCAGATTCATCAACGCTGGCTGCGTCTGGTCAAACACCAAGTCTACACACAGACCGCTAGCCCTCACCCCTGCCCTCTCCCAGAGGGCGAGGGAGTAAACCCTCAAACTCCCGCCTGAATCCATTCCGCCGCTTTTTCGGCAATCATCAGCGTCGGTGAATTGG
>JBBAPO010000074.1:0-7402 GCA_040400795.1 Rhodoferax sp. | reverse complement strand
GCGCGAACACTTCACCCAATGCCAACATCTTGAGCAGCCAGAGCGTGAGCATGACCGTCTCGGCAGTCAACGACACGCCAACCTTGACAGCGATCAGCACGATCAATGGAGCTTCGGAAGATATCTACAAAGAGATCACCTACGCTGATTTGTTGGCTGCTGCCAATGAATCGGATGTTGAGGGCAGTGCTATTTCTTTCCGCATTGAGACCTTAAGCACAGGTGCGCTCGAAAAATGGAGCGGTGGTTCGTGGGTTGCGGTGACGCCTGGTGCGACGTTCATTTCCACGGGCGACAAGGTGCAGTGGAAGGGTGCGTCAAACGCCAATGGTGAACTTGATGCGTTCACGGTGAAAGCGTATGACGGAGCAATACTCTCTGCAAATGCGATTCAGGTCAAGGTCAACTTGTCGGCCGTCAACGACGCGCCAACGATCACCACTGGTGCAGTGGGCACTGCTGTTGCAGAAAACGTGTCTACATCTACTGTGATTTACGACGCTGCTGCAAGCGATGTGGACTCTGGCGCGACGCAGACCTACAGCTTGAAGACTGCTGTGGGTGATGCAGACTTGTTGAATATCGATCCAAGCTCAGGTGTGGTGACGCTTAAAGCGTCCGCTAACTTTGAAGATAAGGCCAGCTACAGTTTCACGGTGGTGGTCACTGATAACGCTGGGGCGACTGCTGAGCAGCCTGTCACAGTGGATGTCAACGATGTGAACGAGGCCCCCGACGTCACGACGACGAGCTTGGACGTTTGGGCGGGTGGTCAGACGGTGTCGCTGTTGGCGACCGATCCGGACGATGCGGTTGCACCTGCAGACGGCAAGTTCTGGAGCGTGGGTACGACGGGTAACCTGTCGATTGCGGCCGACGGCACCTTGACTGTTAGCGCGCTTGCCGCCAGTGGCAGCGCTTCCACAGGTGCGGCAGTGACGCAGACGATCAATGCCACGGTGGCCGATCGTTCCTCAGCTGGCCTGACAGATACACAGACGATCTCGGTATCGATCAAGCCGTTTGCTGTGTTTAACGCAAGCAACGTGCAAGTGGGTGTGTTTGACACACTGCAGGCAGCTGTGAATGCTGCTGATACGGGCCAGACGGTCAAGATTGCGGCGGGTAACTACTCGCTGAGCAGCGAAGTGGTGGTCAACAAAGCGATCAGCATTGTGGGCATTGACAGCAACCTGAACAACAGCACTCAGGACGTAGTGATTGGGGGCAATCCGGGCGGCCGCAACTTTGTGATCAACAGCAACGTGGCTGGCACTGTGACGATCAGTGGTGTGACGGTTGTCGGTGGATCCGAGGCGGTGTCTTTGGATGGTTCAACTACAGCGATTTCGGTGACGGGTCTGCAGGTGCTCAACAGCACGTTTGCAGACCAGAGCAGCGCAGGCTTGGTGATTGGTCTGAACAACCCAGCCTCTAACTTGAGCAACTTGCGCGTTGAAGGCGTGAAATTTGACCAAAGCGCCTCTGCAGGCAAGGAAGCGGGCACAGTTGCCAATAACTTCACCCTCACCTACCAAGGCATTAAGAGCTTTGGCTTTGATGGCACTGCCTTGATCAAGGACGTGACCGTCCTAGGTGCTGCTGGCGATGTGACTGCAGCAGCTTCACGCTACGGTATCCAATTGGCAGGTGCTGCAAACGCCCAACTCAATGCGGCGGGTGGTTTTGGAGACGGCCCAACCATGGGCACGGTCACGTTGGATAACGTGGACGTTTCTGGTGGTTTTGGAATGAACGCTGTAGCGATCTACAACTACTCGGGCATCAATGGATTGACGGGTGTTGGCCCTGCTGCATTGGATCTCAGTGCTGCTGTAGTTCCAGTCGGAAGCAGTGTGCTGAACGTTGACGGCATTGCCACTAGCTACAACGCCTCTAACTGGGGTGTGGAGTTGGGCAACAAGACGGCTTCGTTGCAAGGTGAGGCTTACAACGGCGCTAATTTGGTGCAGAGCAGTATCAGCACCACGATCACGGGTACGTCAGACAACGACGTATTCAACGGCAAGGATGGCAATGACACCTTGAGTGGTGGTTTGGGCTCAGATACTGCACAAGTATTTGCTGCTGATGCCGCAGGTGTGACGTTTGGTCGCGCTGCTGGTACGAATGCGTTGACTGTGTCGACTGTTTACACGGGTGCGGATACCTTGAGTGGTGTTGAGTTTGTCAACGCTCGCAGTCTGGCCGGTGCACAGATCAAGACTTATGTGATCGTGGATGAATTTGCAGATACAGCGGCGGCCATCGCAGCCGCGCCTGCTGGCAGTGAGTTGGTCAAAGCTGGTCCACTGAGTGTCAGCATGGCGGATGTCTCTGCTGCCTTGGCGAAGAACATGACGTTCTACGGTTATGACGCGGTGACAGCACTGGTGACGGCTGGCGACTTGGCTACCTTTGATGCGGCCAAGGTCAGCGTGCTCAAAGCGGCTGGAGTTGACGGCATCAATGCGGCCAGCTTGTTCACGATCAGTGACAGCGCGGGCGCGACGATCCTGGCTTCGGGCAGCGGTTTGCTGCTCGGTGGCAACATCAACGTGGTGCCTGTGGCAAACGATACAACGGGCTCTGCGCTCGAAGGCGGCGTAGCCGCCGGTAGCAATGCCACTGGCAATGTACTGACTAGCGCTGCAACCGATTCGCGCGATGTGGTGGCAGACACCCTCAGCGTGGTGGGTGTACGTACCGGCTTGGAGAGCGCGGGTACGGCCGTGACTGGTAACTTGGGTGCGGCCTTGGCGGGCACCTACGGCTCGCTGACGCTTGCGAGCGACGGCAGGTACACCTACGTGGTGGCCAATAACAATGCCTCAGTTGATGCGCTTAACGCCACTAAGACATTAACGGATACCTTTACCTACGCGGTCAGCGATGGCCAAGGCGGTGTGGATACCGCTCAGCTGGTGGTCACGATCAATGGCGCTAACGACGCGCCAACGATCACCACTGGTGCAGTGGGCACTGCTGTTGCAGAAAACGTGTCTACATCTACTGTGATTTACGACGCTGCTGCAAGCGATGTGGACTCTGGCGCGACGCAGACCTACAGCTTGAAGACTGCTGTGGGTGATGCAGACTTGTTGAATATCGATCCAAGCTCAGGTGTGGTGACGCTTAAAGCGTCCGCTAACTTTGAAGATAAGGCCAGCTACAGTTTCACGGTGGTGGTCACTGATAACGCTGGGGCGACTGCTGAGCAGCCTGTCACAGTGGATGTCAACGATGTGAACGAGGCCCCCGACGTCACGACGACGAGCTTGGACGTTTGGGCGGGTGGTCAGACGGTGTCGCTGTTGGCGACCGATCCGGACGATGCGGTTGCACCTGCAGACGGCAAGTTCTGGAGCGTGGGTACGACGGGTAACCTGTCGATTGCGGCCGACGGCACCTTGACTGTTAGCGCGCTTGCCGCCAGTGGCAGCGCTTCCACAGGTGCGGCAGTGACGCAGACGATCAATGCCACGGTGGCCGATCGTTCCTCAGCTGGCCTGACAGATACACAGACGATCTCGGTATCGATCAAGCCGTTTGCTGTGTTTAACGCAAGCAACGTGCAAGTGGGTGTGTTTGACACACTGCAGGCAGCTGTGAATGCTGCTGATACGGGCCAGACGGTCAAGATTGCGGCGGGTAACTACTCGCTGAGCAGCGAAGTGGTGGTCAACAAAGCGATCAGCATTGTGGGCATTGACAGCAACCTGAACAACAGCACTCAGGACGTAGTGATTGGGGGCAATCCGGGCGGCCGCAACTTTGTGATCAACAGCAACGTGGCTGGCACTGTGACGATCAGTGGTGTGACGGTTGTCGGTGGATCCGAGGCGGTGTCTTTGGATGGTTCAACTACAGCGATTTCGGTGACGGGTCTGCAGGTGCTCAACAGCACGTTTGCAGACCAGAGCAGCGCAGGCTTGGTGATTGGTCTGAACAACCCAGCCTCTAACTTGAGCAACTTGCGCGTTGAAGGCGTGAAATTTGACCAAAGCGCCTCTGCAGGCAAGGAAGCGGGCACAGTTGCCAATAACTTCACCCTCACCTACCAAGGCATTAAGAGCTTTGGCTTTGATGGCACTGCCTTGATCAAGGACGTGACCGTCCTAGGTGCTGCTGGCGATGTGACTGCAGCAGCTTCACGCTACGGTATCCAATTGGCAGGTGCTGCAAACGCCCAACTCAATGCGGCGGGTGGTTTTGGAGACGGCCCAACCATGGGCACGGTCACGTTGGATAACGTGGACGTTTCTGGTGGTTTTGGAATGAACGCTGTAGCGATCTACAACTACTCGGGCATCAATGGATTGACGGGTGTTGGCCCTGCTGCATTGGATCTCAGTGCTGCTGTAGTTCCAGTCGGAAGCAGTGTGCTGAACGTTGACGGCATTGCCACTAGCTACAACGCCTCTAACTGGGGTGTGGAGTTGGGCAACAAGACGGCTTCGTTGCAAGGTGAGGCTTACAACGGCGCTAATTTGGTGCAGAGCAGTATCAGCACCACGATCACGGGTACGTCAGACAACGACGTATTCAACGGCAAGGATGGCAATGACACCTTGAGTGGTGGTTTGGGCTCAGATACTGCACAAGTATTTGCTGCTGATGCCGCAGGTGTGACGTTTGGTCGCGCTGCTGGTACGAATGCGTTGACTGTGTCGACTGTTTACACGGGTGCGGATACCTTGAGTGGTGTTGAGTTTGTCAACGCTCGCAGTCTGGCCGGTGCACAGATCAAGACTTATGTGATCGTGGATGAATTTGCAGATACAGCGGCGGCCATCGCAGCCGCGCCTGCTGGCAGTGAGTTGGTCAAAGCTGGTCCACTGAGTGTCAGCATGGCGGATGTCTCTGCTGCCTTGGCGAAGAACATGACGTTCTACGGTTATGACGCGGTGACAGCACTGGTGACGGCTGGCGACTTGGCTACCTTTGATGCGGCCAAGGTCAGCGTGCTCAAAGCGGCTGGAGTTGACGGCATCAATGCGGCCAGCTTGTTCACGATCAGTGACAGCGCGGGCGCGACGATCCTGGCTTCGGGCAGCGGTTTGCTGCTCGGTGGCAACATCAACGTGGTGCCTGTGGCAAACGATACAACGGGCTCTGCGCTCGAAGGCGGCGTAGCCGCCGGTAGCAATGCCACTGGCAATGTACTGACTAGCGCTGCAACCGATTCGCGCGATGTGGTGGCAGACACCCTCAGCGTGGTGGGTGTACGTACCGGCTTGGAGAGCGCGGGTACGGCCGTGACTGGTAACTTGGGTGCGGCCTTGGCGGGCACCTACGGCTCGCTGACGCTTGCGAGCGACGGCAGGTACACCTACGTGGTGGCCAATAACAATGCCTCAGTTGATGCGCTTAACGCCACTAAGACATTAACGGATACCTTTACCTACGCGGTCAGCGATGGCCAAGGCGGTGTGGATACCGCTCAGCTGGTGGTCACGATCAATGGCGCTAACGATGCGTCGGTCAACATAACGACCAGCCCATTGGCTGGAACAGAAGACACGGCAATTGCCGTGACTGGTTTGCAAGTGGCTGATGTAGACAGCGCAAGCGTCACTGTGACCTTGACCCAGACTAACGGCACGCTGATGCTGCTGAGCGATGTGTCAGGCGGTTTGGTTGGTACAGACATTACGAACAACGGCTCATCTGCGGTGACTTTGGTGGGCTCGCCTGCGGCCATCAATGCAACGTTGGCAGCAACCAACGGGGTGTTGTACACACCGACCACTCACTTTAACGGCAGCGCCACTTTGACGCTTGCCTCTACCGATGGCAGCTTAACGGACAGCGATACTGTCACGATCAACGTGGCTGCGGCTGACGACAGCTTCACGGCCAGCAACACCACGGACTCTTACGATGAAGACGCAGCCGTAATCGGCAACGTGCTAACGGATCCTGCGACCGACGTGACGAGCGTAGACGGCGCAGTTTCTGTGGTGAGTTACACCGTTGCGGGCGACGCTACAGTTCGCACCGTTGGCACTACCGTGACCCTCGCAGAGGGTACCTTTGTTCTTGGCGCAAACGGCGATTACACATTCACACCGGTTGCTAACTACAACGGTGCCGTCCCAGTTATCACTTACAAGATGACTGATGGTTCGGGAACCAATCCCACGGCGACATTGACACTGAGCGTAGATGCGGTCAACGACGCGCCTGTGGCCAGTGGCAGTGCTAACTTGGCTGCCATCAATGAAGATGCGGTAATAACCACCCTTAATGGTGCGACGGTATCTTACTTATTTAGCGCTAACTTCTCAGACACGACAGATACCACCAATGCTGACACGCTAGCTGGCATTGCGATCAGCAGCTACACAGCAGATTCAGCCAAAGGTTCTTGGCAATACCAAACCAATGGCGCTGGCAACTGGACAGCGTTGGGTAACGCCACGACATCAACGGCCATCACATTGACGGCGACTGATGTGCTGCGCTTTGTGCCTGCAGCCGATTACAACGGCGCAGCAACAGCGCTGAGTGCAAACCTGATCGAATCAGGCGGCTCAATCACCTCGGGCGGTACGGTTAACTTGAGCGCTGCCTCAGGTGGCACCACGGTTTACTCGACTAACGCTGTGGCGCTTAGTAACTCAGTCACGCCAGTCAACGATGACTTTGCGGATGAGAATGAAACCGTGACGTTGACTGAAGACAGTACCAACAACACCGGCAACTTGCTGACTGGCACAAGCAGTGTGGACGGTGCGGTGCGTATTGCTTCCTTCAGCATTGCAGGCGAGACGGGAACAGCCACTTACACGTTGGGTACGCCCTACGTTGTCGCGGGCAAGGGCTCTATCACTGTCAACAGCGATGGTACTTACAGCTTCACGCCTGTGGCTAATTGGAATGGTACTTTCCCTGTTGTCACCTACACGGTGACCGACGGCTCTGGCACAGACAACACCAGCACGCTGGCGTTGTCGGTAACTGCGGCTGACGACAGCTTCACGGCCAGCAACACCACGGACTCTTACGATGAAGACGCGGCCGTAATCGGCAACGTGCTAACGGATCCTGCGACTGACGTAACGAGCGTGGACGGTCCAGTTTCTGTGGTGAGTTACACCGTTGCGGGCGACGCTACAGTCCGCACCGCTGGCACTACCGTGACCACCATCGCAGGCAAGGGCGACTTTGTTCTTGGCGCAGACGGCTCTTACACATTCACACCCCTTGCTAACTACAACGGTGCTGTCCCAGTTATCACTTACACGATGACTGATGGTTCGGGAACCAATCCCACGGCGACATTGACACTGAGCGTAGATGCGGTCAACGACGCGCCTGTAGCCAGTGGTGATGCGACCTTGACTGCCATCAATGAAGATGCAGGCAGCTCTGCTGGTGCGACGGTTAGCAGCTTATT
>JBBAPO010000073.1:0-7410 GCA_040400795.1 Rhodoferax sp. | reverse complement strand
CCACCAATTACGCTCCTTTGCTTTCCATTACGCTGCCTTGCGCAGGGCTCCGCAAAAAGGTGGTTTTGGGCCTTGTAGCCAGGCACATCCACCGTCATGTGCCAGCGTCTTTCGCGATCACTCATCGTCCTCGAGTTCGTCGCGCTGTTCATAGTCACGGCGGCGTTGCGCCGCAAAGGCTTCAAAGTCCACGACCTGTTCACGCTTTGGCGTTTTTGGCGCGTACACCGGCCGCATCAACACGGGGCGATTGCCAGCGCCGGTGAAAAACCGGGTCTGTCAATGGCTCATGATTAACGGTTGCATCAGGCAATGTCAGCACTGATAACGACATCGCGGAAGTAGCGACACTGCGATGAAGTCTTGTTTTTCCCAACCAGAAAAATTCATATATGAGCATGCTAAACTATTCCTATATGAATTTTTTGTTGCGCATCACGCTGAACACAAATCCTGAACAATTGGTCCGTTTGCAAGCCTTGCAAACGGCCTTTGCGCAGGTCTGTAACGCGCTTGCCCCCACGGTGCAGCAAACGCGGGTGTGGAATCGTGTGGCGCTACACCATTTAACTTACCACAAGCTGCGCGAGCGCTTTCCTGAGCTCGGCTCGCAGATGTTGTGCAACGCCATTTACTCGGTATCGCGAACCTGTCGGCTGGTGTTTCATCACCCTCAAAGTCCGTTTAACTTGATCAAGTTGGCAGACAAACCATTGCCTTTGCTACGTTTTTCAGACAACTGTCCTGTCTACTTTGATCGCCACACCTTAAGCGTCAAGAACGGGCAGTTGTCCATGTTCACGTTGGACGGACGCATGCGATTTGCGCTGGCCCTGCAGCCCGCTGACGAAGCCAATTTCAATGAAAAAAAGCTGCGCGAAATTGTTTTGTCGTGTCGCCCCGATGCTGCCTACGAGTTGTCTTTCTTGTTCGACGATGAACAAGACAAAAAAACGCCAGAGCAGCTAGGCTCTGGCAGCTCTGAAGTTCCTGAATATGTCATGGTCGAGGAGGCCTCATGAGTTCCCAAAAACCCGCATCAGAATTGCGCACGGCTATCAACGCCCTACAGCCTTACTTCAGACGGGCAGCGCTGTTCAGTGTGTTTGCCAGCCTGCTGATTTTGGCACCCTCGGTCTACATGCTCGAAGTTTATGACCGGGTGGTCAACACCCGCAGTCACATGACCCTGGCCATGCTGACCGTGGTGGTGCTGTTTGCCTTTGTAGTGATGGAGGTGCTGGAGTGGGTCCGCTCCGAGGTTATGCATGAGGCCTCTATGGCCTTTGACCGGCGCATGAGCGGCCGCATTTTCAGTGCCATTTTTGAGGCTAACCTTAAACGTCTGCCCGGTGGCAGTGCCCAGCCCATGAATGACTTCCGCTCGGTGCGCGATTTTTTGACCACCCCAGTGGTGTTGGCGCTGATGGAAGCACCGGTAGCCCTGACATTTTTAATACTGATTTTTGCCATCAGCCCTGTGCTGGGTTGGTCCGCCGTGGTCGCCGCCATGTTGGTCACTTTTGTCGGCTGGCTGAATGAACGCAGCACCCAGCCGCCTTTGCTGGCCGCCAACCGCAGCGCTATCGCCGCCCAGCAGTACGCTGACGGCACACTTCGCAACGCACAAGTAATTGAGTCGATGGGCATGTTGGGCAACATCCACAAGCGATGGATGGGCAAGCAGCAAGAGTTTTTGGGCCTGCAGGCCCAGGCATCCGACCATGCCGGTTTTTACCAAGCGGTTTCCAAGTTTTTACAAAACACCACCAGTTCCTTGCTGCTGGGCCTCGCTGCCTGGCTGTTGCTCCGCAACCAGCTCAATGGTGGGGCTGCCTACATGATCATTGGCTCTATTTTGGGCGGACGCGTGCTGGCCCCCTTGGTACAAATTGTTTCACAGTGGCAAACCGTGGTGAACGTGCGTGATGCCTACAACCGGCTTGACGGCATGTTGGCGATGGTCGCCCTGCGGCCTGAAAGCATGGCCCTGCCTGCGCCACTCGGCCATTTGCAGGTTGACACATTGATTGCCGGCGCTCCCGGCTTTGCGGCCCCCATCCTGAAGGGCATCAGCTTTGGTTTGCTGCCGGGCGACGTGCTGGCCGTGGTCGGCCCATCGGCTTCAGGTAAAACCACCTTGGCGCGTTTGTTGGTGGGCCTGTGGCCAGCCAGCAATGGCAAGGTCCGGCTTGACGGGGTGGACGTCTTCACTTGGGACAAACTGGAACTCGGGCCACATCTCGGCTATTTGCCACAAGGGGTTGAGTTGTTTGACGGCACCCTAGCAGAGAACATCGCCCGCTTTGGCAAAGTGGACCAGGCCAAGGTCGAAACCGCGGCGCGCGCTATCGGCTTGCATGATTTCATCTTGTCGCTGCCGCAGGGTTACGACAGTCCGGTTGGTCGCGAAGGCACTATGTTGTCGGGAGGCCAGCGCCAGCGCGTTGGCCTGGCACGCGCGTTTTACGGCACCCCCGCCTTTATTGTGCTTGACGAGCCCAATTCAAGTCTGGACGAGCAGGGCGATGCCAACTTGGCCAGCGCCATCACGCAACTTAAAGCCAAAGGCAGCACCTTTGTGGTCATGACCCATCGCACCAGTGTGCTCAGTGTCGCCGACAAGATGCTGGTACTGCGCGAAGGCCAGCTCCAAATGTTCGGCCCCCGCGACGACGTCTTGAAAGCCTTGGCCGAAGCTGTTGCCAAGGCCCGCCAAGGTGCCGTCGTGACGCCTGCAAACGCTTGATGTTTACTTTAATTCTTCTATGAAAACACCTGAATTTTTCAAGCGCAGCGAACTCACCGCCACCCTCTGGATGTTCCGGCGTGAGTTTTTGGTTGTCGGCATCTTTAGCATGGTCGCCAACGTGTTGATGCTGGCTCCCACGCTGTACATGTTGCAGGTCTACGACCGGGTGCTGACCAGTCAGAGCGAGTTGACGCTACTGGCGATGTCCTTGTTAACCCTGTTTTTGTTTGCCGTGATGGGCTTTGCCGAGTGGATGCGTTCGCGCGTGCTGGTCAGCGCCGGTGTGCTGTTGGACAAACAGCTCAGCACGCAGGTGTTCAATGCCAGTTTTGAGGCCCGCCTGAGCCAGTCAGGCAGCGCCCCTGTGCGATCTTTTGGCGACCTGATTCAAATTCGCCAATTCATCACCGGCAACGGCATCTTTGCCTTTTTTGACGCCCCCTGGACACCCATTTACATGGCCGTGCTGTTCTTTCTGCACCCATGGCTGGGCGTGATAGGTGTGCTGTTCGCTTTGATTCAGGCCGCACTGGCTTGGTTTGGCCATCGCCGCACCCTGGCGCCGTCCGAAGCCGCCAACGCTGCCAATGCCGAAGCCAGCAGTTTTCTGCAAGGCAAGTTGCGCAATGCCGAAGTGCTGGAGTCCATGGGCATGATCCGCAACCTGCAGGCCCGTTGGGCCGACCGTCACCGGACGTATCTGGACCGGGCCGGGGCGTCGCAGCACCTCACCCACCGCATCACCGCCATCAGCAAGTTTCTCCGCTACGCCCAGCAGTCGCTGGCGCTGGGCGCAGGCGCTCTGTTGGTGATAGATGGGCAACTCTCGCCCGGCGGCATGATTGCAGCCAACGTCTTGATGGGTCGGGCGCTGGCACCGATTGACATGATTGTTGGCAGTTGGCGTCAGTTCATCGGCATGCGCGCTGCCTTTAATCGGCTAGAGACCTTGTTGCTTGAGTTTCCCCCGCGCGACCCAGACTTCAAGCGCGTACCGCCAAAGGGCGACATCGTCCTGACGAATGTCTTTGCCGATGCGCCAGGCCGAGACATCCCGATTCTCCAAAATATCAACCTGAATGTGCCGGCTGGCACTGTGACTGCCGTGCTGGGACCTTCGGGTTCGGGTAAATCGACCTTGGCGCGCGTGCTGGTAGGCATCTGGTCAGACGTCACGGGTCAAGTGGTCTTGAATGGTTTGCCAATTGCAGGCTGGAACCGTATTGAGTTAGGCCCCTATCTGGGTTACCTGCCGCAAGACGTCGAGTTGCTTGAAGGTTCAATTGCCGAAAACATCGCCCGTTTTGGTGACGTTAATCCAGAGTTGGTGATTCAGGCCGCGCAAAGCGCTGGCCTGCACGAGATGATTTTGCGTTTCCCCAAGGGCTACGATACCTCGATTGGAGAGGCCGGTAATTTGCTGTCCGGTGGTCAACGCCAGCGCATTGGCTTGGCCCGGGCGATCTATGGCAACCCCGTCTTCATCGTGCTGGATGAGCCGAATGCCAACCTTGATGATGCAGGTGAAGCGGCGCTGCTGAAAACTGTACAACTGCTCAAAGCCAAAGGCACCACGGTGTTCTTGATCACCCATCGCCCTGGCGCCGTAGCGGTGGCCGATCGAATTTTGCTGTTGCGTGATGGCCAGGTGCAGGCTGATGGGCCGCGTGATGCCATCTTGCAGGCAATGCAAACGGCGCGTCAGCCCCCAGCCAGCCCAGAGCCCGGCCGGTCGGGATTGCCGGTTTAACTTTCACCCCCATTTTTTACAGAGTCTGCCATGACCAAACTAGATATCAAACGTCTCACCAACCAGTCACCCGATGCGCAAACCGTTTCTGATGCAAGCTACTCGGCCAGCGCCGACCAGGACGGCATGGCGCGTACCGGTAGCGCCGCCCGCATTGGCCTGTGGGCCTTGGGCTTGGGTTTTGGCGGCTTTTTACTGTGGGCAGGACTAGCCCCGCTCGACGAAGGCGTGCCCGGCCAAGGCATGATCACTATTGATACCAAGCGTAAAAGTGTTCAACACCTGAGCGGTGGCCTGGTCAAAGAAGTGTTTGTGGGGGAGGGTTCGATCGTCACCGAAGGCCAGGTGCTGGTCCGGTTGGACGAAGCGGTTGCCCGCGCCAACTTCGAAACTATTCGCCAGCGCTACTTGGGCCTGCGCGCCATGGAAGGACGTTTGCTGACCGAGCAGCGCGGGGGTGCCAGTATCCTTTTTCACCCGGATGTACTGGCATCCAGCAAAGACCCACAGATTCGCCAGGTGGTCATGACGCAAGAGCAGCTCATGGTCTCGCGCCGGGCGTCCTTGCGGGCTGACCTGCAGTCCAATGAAGAGTCGATACAAGGCCAGCTAGGTCTGATTCAAGCCTACGAATCCATGCTGATGAACCGTAAAAATCAGCAAGCGCTGCTGGGTGAAGAGCTGGCCAACACGCGCGGCTTGGTCAAGGACGGGTATGCCCCGCGAAATCGGCAACTCGAGCTCGAACGCCAGAGCTCCGAGATCAGCTCAGGGATTGCCGAGTTACAGGGCAACACCATTCGCGCCAACCGGGCGGTTGCCGAATTGCGCCAGCGCGCCATCGTGCGCCAGCAGGAATACCGCAAAGAGGTTGATTCACAGCTGGCCGAGGTCTCGCGTGAAGTGTATGGCGATGCCGAACGCTTCACCGCCGCCAAAGAAGACCTGGCCCGCACCGAGATCAAGTCACCAGCCGCCGGACAGGTGGTGGGTTTGGCGATTCAGACGGTCGGCAGCGTCATCAGTCCGGGGCAGAAATTAATGGATATCGTGCCTGAAGACCAGGCCTTGCTGGTCGAGGTACGCGTGGCGCCGCACCTGATTGACCGCGTCCAAGCCAACCTGCCGGTTGATGTGCGCTTTTCCTCTTTTGCACACACCCCCCAGCTGGTGGTTGACGGCAAAGTCGTTTCAGTCTCAGGTGATTTGTTGACCGACCCGCAAAACGGCGTGGCTTACTACCTAGCACGTGTGGGCGTAACGGCTGAGGGTTTTAAAAAATTAGGCAAACGCCAACTGCAACCGGGCATGCCGGTTGAGGTGATCTTTTTGACTGGTGAGCGCTCGATGCTGACCTACTTGCTGAGCCCGTTAACCAAGCGGCTTGCCGCATCCATGAAAGAGGAGTGAGCGCATGACACGCCGTCGTTTCACCCCAGTTGCTGCCGCTGGCGCTAGTTTTACAGCCGTAGCCTTGAGTGGCCTGTTGTTGTCGTGTACGACGGCGACGCTGGCGATGGACTTGCTGCAGGCCTTTGCGGCGGCCAAATTGCAAGACGCCACCATCCTGGCAGCCCGCGCCACAGCCCAAGTTGGCCGAGAGAACCTGCCGCAGGCGCGCGCCCAGTTGTTACCAAATATCTCTGCCAGCGTGGGATACAACAAAAATCAGTTGTCCAGCACCACGCCCAACTTTCTGGGCACGGAGCAAACTACGCAACTCAAATATCCCAGCCAAAACCAGACCCTGACGCTGCGCCAGCCCGTGTTCCGTCCTTACCTGCGATCCCAACTCCAGCAAGCCGAAGCCCGCCTCGACGATGCCAATGCAGTGCTGAACCAAGAGGAGCAAAACCTCGCCTTGCGCGTCACCAGCAGTTATTTTGAAGCCATGCTAACGCATGAACAACTCGACTTGGTGCTGGCCCAGCGCAAGGCCTACAGTACGCAATTGGATGCTGCCCGCAAGTCGTTTGCTGCGGGTTCAGGCACCCGTACCGACATTGACGCAGCACAGGCGCAGCTTGACATGAACACTGCCCAAGAGATTGAAGCGCGTCAAAACATGGAATTTACTTTGCGCCAACTGGAGATTCTGGTAAACCAGCCGATTGACCAGCTGTCCAGGCTGAATGTCGGCAAGCTGCAACTGCTGGACCCGCAGCCCAACAACCTGCAGGACTGGATCAGCCGCGCCGAGCAGAACAGCCCGCAACTGACATCCCTCAAAGCGCAGCTCGAGGTGGCCCGGCTCGAAGTCAACAAAAACCAGTCCGGCCACTATCCCACGCTCGACGCTATCGCGCAGCTCTCACGCAGCCAGAGCGAAAATGTTAGCAACACCCAAAACCGCTACAACAACGCCAGCATTGGCCTGCAGCTGAATGTTCCGCTATTTGCCGGAGGTAGCGTCAGTTCGAGCATTCGTCAAGCGCTGGCAGGCCAAGACCGGGCTGAGCAATTGCTCGAAGCTGGTCGCCGTGATCTGGGTTTGCGCGTCCACAAAGAGTTTCGGGGGCTGACAGAAAATACTGCCAAAATCAGCGCCCTGGAGCAAGCCCTGCGTTCTGCCGATCAGCTGGTATTGTCCAGCAGCAAGTCTTTTCAGGCGGGCAGCCGCACGCTGGTGGATGTTTTGAACGCCGAACAGCAACGCACGCTGGTGCTGCGCGATCTGGCGCAGGCTCGCTACATTTACCTGATGTCCAAAATCCGCCTGTTGGCGCTGGTCGGTGCTGCCGATATTGAAGCCGTGCGCAGCATTAACCAAGTGCTGCAGCCCTGAAGGACAGCGCAGCTTATTAATCCGGCCCGATGATGTATAGATTTCCGTTCGGGTTGATCCCTTCGACCTGCTCAGGACAGGCTTGGTCGAAACCCTTGCTTCGACAAGCTCAGGATGATCGGA
>JBBAPO010000072.1:0-7679 GCA_040400795.1 Rhodoferax sp. | reverse complement strand
CGACACCGCCACCGTTAGTCGTGAGCTTACCGATGTTGCCGAGGCTTCCTGTACCGAACGCTTCTAGCAGGATCATGCCGCCTTGCGTTCTGATTTCGGTCGCCTGGTCGGCGAAAGTGATACCACCAGAGTTGTAGGAAGTCATACGCAAAAGCCTGCCGCTACCCGTTTGCATGTTCAACAAGCCGCCGTTGAGGGCGTTGACGGTGATCTGACCGGTAGCTTCGAGCAGCACATTTGTCGTCGCGCTGAGCGATTGCAGCGTGTCTTGAGCCACACCGTTGGTCGTTGCACCATTTGCAGTGTTATAAAATATATTCCAATAATTATTGATTTGTTGGTTTGCAGGCTCGCTGCGGTCACCAGCTTGGGCAGCGCCAGCCGTGATCGTCAAGGTAGTAGGGTCCAGCAACAAGGTGCCAGATGCGCCCTTTGACGCTGTCGTGTCCACCTGGCCAATGAAGTCAAGCGTTTGCTTGCCCGACACTTCAACAAAACCGCCGTTACCGCTTTGTGCGCCCCCGCGTGCGCTGATGTTGCCGTAAAAGCGGGTGGTGTCGTCTGCCCAGACAATGGCTTTGCCGCCGTTGCCGCTGTTGATGGCGTCGGCTTTGATGGTGACGTCTGGCCCAACGTAGGTGCGGGAGGCATTTTGCACGTCGGGGTTCTTGCCCTGGAAGTCGCCGCCAATCAGTGCGGTGCCGCCACCGGCGTCGCCGGAGACATCTACTTTGGCGCTGCCGAACAAGCCAACGTTCTGCCCGAGCACGGCGACCTGGCCGCCGGTTTGACCCGCGCCCCTGCCGGAGGCGTCAAGTGTGCCGCTGTTGACCGCGGTGGCATCGGTGCCCAAGGCTTCGAGGAAAACTTTGCCGTTGCGTTCGATCAGGCTCTTGGCCTCAATCACGCCCTGGTTGTTGACCACCGTGGCCATGACGTCGCCAATACTTTTGGCGCCCATGTACACCAGGCCGCCATCGGCTTGAATGAGGCCCTTGTTGGCGACCAGAGCGCCGACGGCACCTTCGTTGACCGCCACTTTGATGAGGCCGTCGCCTGCCACGTCAAGGGTGATGTTGTTGCCGCCCGCCAGCGCTACGCTGCCCATGCGGGCCGTGATGATGCCTTCGTTGCGGGCTTCCGGAGCCAGCAGGGCAACGTAGCCCCCTTGCGCGGCGTTGATGCTGCCCAGGTTGACAACCGTGCCGCTGCCACTGCCCGAAAATGTGTATTTGCCGCTGGCGCGGCCGGCGGCAAACTCGGTATCCGAGATGCTGAGGGTGGTGGCCACCATGCCGCCCACGTCGACCTTGGCGTTGGCGCCAAACAACACGCCTGACGGGTTGGTCAAAAAGACCTTGCCGTTGGCCGTCAGGCTGCCAAAGATCAGGGACGGGTCAGATGACGTGACGCGATTCAGCGCCACCGAATTGGCATTGGGCTGAACAAAATTAACCGCCGCACTGGTGCCAATGTTGAAGGTGTTCCAGTTGACGACCAGGTCTTGCGTGGCCTGGGTTACTTTGAGGTTGGCACCGCTTTGGGTAATGTTGCCGCTGCCCGCGCCGACCTTGCCGCCCGTCGGCAACGCGTTGGCGTCAAGCGCATAGGCGTGGCCTGATACGGTGGCAGCCAGGGTGCTGAGCAACCATGCCAGCAGGCGGCTCAAGCGCTTGCGCGGGCGAAAAATATAGGTGAGGGTCTTACCGCCCGCGACTTTGACTTTGAGGTACGTTGTTTTGAGCTTGGCAGCAGCCAACTTACGGCTGGTTATTGGGGCGTTGTCGATGGCGTTGTTCAAAATAGTGCTCCTGAGTGGGATGCTGTTAGCTGTTCAATGTGTTATCAAAAAAGGGCCGCGTGCCACCTGAAGGTTGCAGCGGCGTGGCTGATGGCGTGGCTTCACTGGTTGGGGTCATGTCTTAAAACTGCTTGTTGAGCTGCAGCCAGAACCGAAGCCCCTTGGATTCGTTGTCTGAATCACGGCCCAAGGTGTCGCGGCCAGGGTTGGCACCAACTTTCCAGGCCAGACTGCTGCGCAACGAAAAGTTGTTTTCTTTGTAAATATTCAAACCAAACCCCGCGCCCGCCAAGCTATAGCTGTTGGGGAAATTCGGCAGTCCAATGGGCTCCCAGTTGGCCCATGTGGTTTTGTGCAGCTTGATGCTGCCGTAGTCGTAAAAGCCGACAAGTTGCAGGTTTACAAACTCAACGCCCGGGATGTTGTAGCGAGCCTCGAGGCTAAGCAGCGTGCCGGAGTCGCCAGCCGCTTCTCCCTGCGGGTAAGCGCGCACCCCCATGCCGCCAAGCACGAATTTTTCGGACGAGTCGAGATTTTTGCCGGCGCTTTGGCCTGTGAAGTTGGCGTAGACGCTCCACGCGTCTCCGAGGCGCTGCAAGCGGGTGGCGCTGTAATTGACTTTTGAATACGCACCGGCCGTTTTGACTGTCAGGGCGTCGTTGGCAGCCTGGTTTGCGTTGCCCTTCAGATCGATGGTGCCTTGGGAGAGCGTCAGACTTCCAGAAGTCAAGCCGCCGCCGCCGAGGCCGTCGCGCATGTCGCCAGACAGACCCAGGCCAAACACACCGATTTTTTTGCTGGCGACGTTGATGCCAAGCTGACTATCGGTCAGGCTCTTGCTGTCGTAGGTTACCGTGCCGTATAGGTTATTGTTGCGCGAACGAATCAGCGGATGCACCGTGAACAAGCTGACGACAGTTGATTGGCCGAATGCCTTGAGCGCTGCAAAGTCCTTGATCAGGCGGTAGTCGAGCTTTGAAAGCGCCAGACCCAGTTTGGTGCCCATGTCACCAACAGGCGCATTAAAGGCCACGCGACCGTATTTAAGGCCTTCACCGCTCGTCGAAGCCCGCACCAATAACTGCTCACCCAAACCCAAAGGGTTGTTCAGGTTGACAGTGGCACCCACTCGCGCCACGCCCGTATTTTTGTTGCCGAAGTTGTCGCCGTCGATGCTGGCGCCTAGCAGGCCGCCCTCAGTGGCTTCAAACACCAGGTCAGATGTGCCTGGCGTTGCGCCCGGGATCAGGGTGGACTTGACAGAGACACCTGGCAAGTCGTTCAGCAGCAGTAAAGCGCGTTCAATACCTTGCTCCCTGACGGGTTCGCCAATGACCACAGAGTTGGCAATCAGACTTTCAGCGCGACCATCCGTTAGGCGAGTAGCGCTGTCCCGGTTTATTTTGATCTCGCCTACGCGCCCTTCAAGCACGGCGATTTCGAGGTTTCCGCTTGCAATTTCCTGCTGGGGCAAGTAGGCGCGCGCTACAAAATAGCCGCGCGCACGGTAGTACTTGCTGATGACGTCGGCAGCCTGGTCAAGGCCGCCCAAGTCAAGGTCTTGGTCGATGTAGGTGGCAAGTAGTGCGGAAAGAACGGATTCAGGGAAGACCGTGCTGCCCGATATTTTGAAGCTGAGCACCTTAACTTTGACACCGCCTGCCGCAACAAGTGGTGGGCGCATTTGCTGCTGAATGTCAAAAACAGGGGATTTGGCGGGGGAGGCAGGGGGGGTGAGCGGTGTTATCGATAGAGAACCCGCATCAGGTGGTATGGTTTGCGCTAAAGCCGCAGATGCCCAACAAGCCAACATGACCCCAGACAGCAGTTTGATTTTTTGGGGCAGACTACTCTGTTTATTAAAAAGATTCATTTTTGATTTATTTGATTAATATAGATTGTGTCACTCTAACAAAAAAAACCTGCTGTAACAACTAAATAAATTTAAAAATGACAAATATTATTTACGCGTTCTAAATTCATAATAATGACACAACCTTCCAGTGTGGTTTTTTTATGACTGAGCTTTGAATGCTTCGCTTTTGGGATGCTGCCGTGATTTTCAGATGGCTCAGCCGTGTTTTTTCTCACCTGTTTTTAATGGCTGTTACAGGTCAGTGTGTTGCAGTTGCGCCCGTGCCGATGGCGACACACGGTTTTGAGCTTTTGGCTAACGGCCAAATTGCGGGCTGGGGCAACAATGAATTTGCCCAAGTGCAAGCGGGACAAGCGGCTTTTGTGGCAGCACCACTACGCTTAAGCTTGCCCGGTATAAGATTTGTCAGTGTGTCGCGTGGTGGCAGGCACTCTCTTGCGATTGATGATGCCGGCAAAATTTGGGCCTGGGGCGACAACAGCAGCGGCCAACTGGGTTTGGGACATACCCGTCCTGTGGCAGGCCCGTCGACGGTTGCAGGGTTGAGTGGACGCGCCTTACAAGTAGTTGCTGGCGCACAACACAGCGCAGCACTGGTGGCGGGCGGAACGGTATGGGTTTGGGGTGCCAACCACATGGGGCAAACAGGCAGTGGCGTGGTTGATGCCTTTGCGGTGCAGACAGAACCCTTGCGTCTGGCGGCTTTGGGCGGGATGTTGGTGGTAGATTTAGCGAGTGGCGATGATTTTGTGCTGGCGCTGGTGAAAAGTGTGCCGCACACCGCAGCCGGCAAGCGCGATAAAGCAACAGCTAAAGCGGTGGTCTGGACTTGGGGCGCAGGCCAAGCTGCGCCGCGCAGCATGGACGTCATTCAAGACGCCACGCTAGTACGTGCTGCGGGCAACGTCGCGATGGCGCGGACGGCAACGGGGGGGTACTGGCGCTGGCGCGCCGATCAGGCACCCGCCATGGCGCAGCGCCAGGCTTTTGAGAGCCTGGGGAAAATGACGCACCCTTTGTTGGCAGCATTGAACGCGCAAATCAAAACCGAAATGCGGCTCAATCTTGCCGCTGACGTATCTGCTTACGCTGCGGCTAGTAAGTACAGCCGTTCAGGCGCTGTCAACCCAGTTGTGGCTATGAACAATGCAATAACTTCATCAGCCATGCCGGCCAAACCTGCTGTTTTGACGCAACAAAATACTGCGCCCACTTCGCCCACTTCGCCCACTTCGCCGACTGTGCCCACTGCGCCGCCTCAGACCATTGAGACGGTGCGCTCTGCAATACCAGTGCCGCTGGCGGCGGCGGTGCCAGCGCTACCGCCAGTGCCAGACGCTGCGGCTGTTTCAGCACCTGTAGCAGCTGCAGCGCCGGTAGCCACTGCCGCGCTTGTTGTGCTGGCCAAAGTAACCCTGAGCGGTAGGGTGCGTTTGTCGTCTGGCTTTGGCGGTGACGCAGCCTTAGAGAACGTGCAGGTTAGCGCCGAAGGTGCGCAGTGCTCTGCTACCGATAATCAGGGACGCTTTAACTGCGTTGCGCCTGCGGGCTGGTCAGGCCGGGTAAGCCTGCGGCGAAACAACTACCGCTTTGCGCCCAGTTCGCTGTCTTTTCAAAACTTGCGTACAAACGCTGAGGGGCAAGATTTTGCAGCGTTCTACGACCCCCGCTAAATCGACCCCCCTCGCTAACTCGACTCCCCCCGCTAACCCGACCCCCGCTGCACCCGATACCGCTTGCATCCGCCCATGAACTCCCCCCACACGTCCCCATTACCTGTTGACGTCACGACGACCACATCGCCGTACCGCATCGTCCGCATTTACCTGAAAAGCGCTTCAAGCGAAGTGCCCAACATGTCCAATGTGCCCCGACAGGCCATCTCGCCCCAAGTTGGCGTAGACATGCAAACCGCAGCTCACCCGGCCGGCGCTGGCATGCTTGAATGCGTGCTGCGCATCGCCCTCCACGCACGGCTTGAAGGCAAAACAATTTTCCTGGTGGAGGTGTCTGTCGCTGGGGTGTTTGAACTGGGCATCAGCGACATGAAGGATGCGCTGCGATTTGTGCGGAAAATTGCACCTTCGGTGCTGTTTCCGTTTGCGCGCCGGGACCTGGCCAGTTTGACCGTTGCAGCGGGGTTTCAGCCCGTGCTGCTTGACCACATTGACTTTGATGCCCTGCTGACACAGGTGATCACATCGCAACGGCTGGCCCGCCAACCCACGCCCATGCCGATGCGGCTGGATGTGATTCAAGCCAAGACGCCCGCCCCTGGCGACGCGCCGGCTGTCAAGGCTGCGCCAGCAGCGACACCTGGACAGAAACCAGCGCCAGAAAGCACCCAAACCGAAGGGCACGACACACCGCCACCATCTTTATCATCTTCATCAGAAATTACAGTTACCCAAAAGCTACCCGAACCGCTTTTAGCTGGTGCAGCAGACACACACATGGCGCTGGTGCCGGGCAACGGCAGCGCCACATATGCGCAGCCAAAACGCCGCGCCCGCTCGGTAGTGCTGGCTATGCTGGGTGTTGCAACGCTGGGCGCAAGCCTTGCCTGGCTGATTCAGCGCGAGCCAGGTGCAGGGCTTATAGAAGCATCTAAACCAGCTACAGTTCAACCGCAAGACACGCCACCAACGACTGCCGTTACGCTAGCCGTAGCAACGGCTGTGCAGCCCGTGAAGTTGTCAATAGAAACCGACCGTGCCGTCGTCAGCAGCCGTGCGCGGCTAGCAGATCAGCCTGCAGACTGGTTTACCCTGAATCTGGGCACTGCAGCGGCTGATACACCATTGGACAGCGTTTTCCCAGTTCCCTCGCCGCTACAAGATCGCCCGGTCTTTGTGTTGACGGACAAAAATGATTTCCTGCGCTTGTTGTATGGAGTGTTCCCGTCAAAAGAGGCGGCTGAACGGGTGCAAGAGCAATTGCTATTGATGGAGGCGATAAAGACAAAGCCAGCGGTGGTTGTGATGCCAATTGGCAGTTTCTTGTAGCCGGTTAAGTACGCTTGGAAATACGGTCTACCAACTGGCTCATGTTTGAAAGCGATATCAGATGAGCATAAATCCAGGCAGCCTCACCGGAATTTACAAACTCGGCAGCTTCTTTCTCATCCAAGGTGAGCAACTTTTGCTCGTCAATGACATACAAACCGTTAAACAAGAACTTGCGTCCATCAGTCAGCTCGGTTTTGGCTGACATTTCAGTAAACAGGCCGAGGTCTTCGAGTTTTTTGACAAACATCTCGGTACGCTTCATCTGCGCTTGGTAAGCATTCAGAAAATTCACCGCACCTTCCAGAAACGGGGTATTCACGCCGTCCTGATCAAAAAGCTGCTGTCCCTCGGCCGCGTTGAATGCACTGGAAGCTTCGTCTATGCACACGACAAACTGGTCGCCTGCAGACTCGGCCAAAACAAAGGGGTAGCGGCGGACAAAGGCAGGGATGTAACCCTCTTCCCAACGGCCGTCTGCGTCAACATAAAGGTTTTCGTCGTCGCGAAGGCCTAGCAAAGACACCGGCACCTTGAGGTCGCCGATCTTGGCAAAAACGATGGGGTATTTTTTACAGGCCTCGGTAAACTCAATTCCGGTCAAGGCGATGGAGTTGGTTTTTGCAGCGAACAGGTAATTAGAAACCAAACCGATTTTGGTGTCGCGATGCTGATCGCGATTGACGGCTACTGGCTTGCTATAAAACAAAACGCTACTCATCACTTGTCCTTTTTTAAAAAATTTACTTTGTTAGTTTAGCAAGAAATTAACTCTCAACCGTTCACGCTAACTTCCTAGAAAATTTCAGCGTTTGTGAATGTCACGATCTAATATCGGTCAGACGTAAAAGTGAACTTGCCCCTATTGGACGTACCTCTTAGCCGCTCATTTAAGCGGCCTTCAATAGCTGTGCCGCGTGCCAGCTTTTCTCAAACTGCATTGGACTGACATAGCCCAACGTCGAATGAATTCTGCGGTGGTTGTAGAACGTCATCC
>JBBAPO010000071.1:0-7719 GCA_040400795.1 Rhodoferax sp. | reverse complement strand
CGAAATTACCCAAACTGAGAACCCTTCAGGCTCATACCTGAATTGGAAAATACTGTTGGACGCAAACCTGGCAGGCTGCGCAATCAGGCACCGTTCCTGCCCGGGCCCGCTATCGCGCCGGCCGTAACTCCCGCTGCCACTCATGTGCACACCAGATCAGACAAGGCCTGCCAGCTGGCTGAGGTGGAACTGATGAAGCACCAGCAGGAAAGGAACCTGGTCGGCGCATCTCATGCACGTCAAGTGCGATACTCAGACATATGCGATTGAATTTCCTATCCGTCATCCGTCAACGACAGCTACACCGCAACCGCCGGCGAGAACTGGATGCGGCCAGCGCTCACCAATAAAGCGATCCGGCTTGGCCGGATGGTGGTGGCGCTGATTGAATTGCAGGCGTCGAGCGTCGCGGCGCGGATCAATGCTTCCTGCAATCCCGTGTTCCTGCTGGAGCAGGAACGCAGCCGCTGGGATAGGCTGCTGATCCGGCGCGGGCTGGCGTGCAGGTGTAACGCTCAGACGCAACCCATCGGATTGCAGAACCTTGTGCACCCTGGAGATCGTTGGGTTGCCGTTCTCGCTCAAGGCGAGAAGCAGTGTTTTGTCACCCATGTCAGCGCGGCGGGCCACTTCGGCCATGCCATGCGCCTTGGCCACATGCCGCAGCGCCACCAGCAACGCGGCGGAATTATCCAGATCCAGGGCGTCCTCGACATAGGCGGCGTCTTCGGTCGAGTCTTTCAAGGACCCGGCCAAGGCATCGTCATAGCTCTTGTTACGCGGTGCCGTCACGGTCGGCCTTTTTGCTTCCAGTCATTGCTTGCCGGATTGCCTGTCGGATTGCCTTGTCCTGATCGCCCGCCTTTTTTAAAATCCACGCTTCAATCCGCTAGTGATGAACTCGAAACAGATCAAGCGGCCGCACGGTGTAATGCTGCTCGGCGGTCGCATTGGGTTTGTGACCCATCAGCTGCGCCACCACGCCGTAGACTCGACCAAGCTTCCACATGAACAACCCACTCCCTCGCATCGGTTTCATCGGTTTGGGTGCCATGGGTTCCGCCATGGCCCTGCGGCTCGCGCAGAAGTCATACCCCATGGTGGTGTTCGATGTCCGTGCGGCGGCGGCGACCCCGTTTCGCGAGTTGGGCGCCACCGTTGCTGCCAGCCCCAGGGAGGTCGCGGACCTAGCGCCGATCGCGTTTGCGTGCCTTCCGAGTTCACAGGCGAGTCTGGATGTGGCCCTTGGCGAACATGGTGTCGTTCACGGCCGTGCGCTTCGCATCTACATCGAAGCCTCGACCATTGGCGTGGAAACGGTGCGCCAGATCAGCGCTGCACTCCTGCTTCGCTCGATCACACTGGTGGATGCGCCGGTCAGCGGAGGATCCCGGTATGTGCCGCAGGGAAAACTCGCCGTCATGATGGCGGGGCCACAGGACGCTCTCGACGGCGTCATGCCCGTGTTCAACGCGCTGAGCGGGAAACTCTTTCATGTCGGCCACTTGGCCGGCCAGGGCCAGACCATGAAACTGGTCAATAACCTGCTCGGTGCCGCCGCCCTGGCCATTACCGCCGAGGGCATGGTGCTGGGCGTTAAGGCAGGGCTCGACCCGGCGCGTATGCTGGAAGTATTGAACGCGGGCACTGGAAGAAACAGCGCCACCGAGGACAAGTTTCCAAAGTCTGTGCTGCCCGGCACCTTCGACTACGGCGCAAGCGTGGCTATTATGACCAAGGACGTGCAGCTTTGCATTGACCATGCGGGCTATCAGGGACTGACTCTCCCCCTTGGAAGTGAGGTAAAGCGCATCTGGGAAAGCCTGATGAAATCCGGCAGCCCTCAAGCCGATTTCACAACCATCGTGAAACTTTATGAAGCCATGGCCGGGGTCGAGGTTCGATCGCAGACCCAGGCCCGCCCGGTGGTCGAGTAATGGTGCTGATGGCATCCGGCCTATTCGTTTGCCTAGGCGACTTTCAAGAGCGTCGTCCACTCGGACAATGCCGTGAGTTTTTCGAACGCGTGAATCGTTTCGAGACTAGCGTCGACGGCAGAAGCTGCGAGGCCTGACAAGGCGACCAGGCGCCGGTATTTGTCATCGACATCTCCCCATTCGATGCCGCGCGAACCCGATCCTCTTGCTGCCTTGCAGGTGTTGGTGAACACTTCACCTGAGCGGGTTCTGATCGTCACCGTGCCGCCGTGGCGGTGCGTGAAGCGGTCCGGCAGCGGCGTCGGATTCTGATCGAACACGACCTTGTCCTGGAGCGCCGCGATGATCGGGTTGGCCATCTTCTTTTCCGTCATGTGCTCCCAGTCGAACCGGCGGTCGGCCACCGCGGCCGCCACGAAATAGACAACGCTGTGGGCCGCGCTAATCAGTTCGCGAGGACGCGACTGGCTGCCCCATTCACGCATTTGCGCCGCCGAGATGGTAATTTTTTCGACTTCACGTGGATCGACGTTTCCCTGCGCCGCGGCGTTGGCCGCCGCTTCGGCAATGGCATGAAACGGGTGCCCGCCAGGCATCAACTTGATTGCCATGTCGGTCACGATATCCCAAGAATCACCCCATCCTGCGGTCACGTCTTCGATGGCTTGTCCGCCAAGCGCCTGAAAAAAGCCACGTGGCGCTTCCAGCGAGTTCTGCTCGGATGTAAAACCGCGGAAAGCCGCTAGGGCTGCATGAGTGCCAAGCATCGCAGACAGACCCGCGTGATATTCGCGTGCGAAACTCGTGTCGGCCGCCACCGCAAGCCCGCCGATGGAAGTGGCGGCCAGAGCTATCGCGTGCGTCATCTGGGTCGTTGGCAGCTCAAGGAGCTTACCGGTCGCCACTGCAGCGCCGAAGATGGTCGACACCGAGCCGTGAAAACCGCGCTGCATGCGCCCTGGAGTCAGCGCCTCGTCAATGCGCCCGGCAACCTCGTAACCCAGCACCATGGCACTCAGCACGTCCCGGCCAGTGCGTCCCAATCGCTGCGCCATCGCGACTGACGTGGTGGAAACGATGGTCCCGATGTGGGCGATGCTGCGCATATCGCTGTCATCAGACGCAGCGGCATCGCTGGCCACAGCGTTTACTCGTGCCGCACTCGCCGCGGGCAGTTTCCCGCCATCGAACCAGATGGTGGCTTGCCCGGAGCCGCCGTTTTCTTTCTCGATCAAACGGATGGCCTGAGCGGAACGGATATTGAATCCAATGGCCGCGCTCGCGACCGTACTTGCGATGCTCATCTTGGCGCGTTCAAGAGCGAGGGACGGCAAGTCTTGGTCGGCTGTCGATGTCACGAAGCGGGCCAGTTCTGAAGCGATGGTCATGCGCGTCAAACTCCTGTGTCAGCGACCTCACTAGTCACAGCGGTTTACTCGACTTTGATTCCAGCGGCCTTGACCACTTCAGTCCAGCGCGCCGTTTCGCTCTGGATCATCTTCCCGTAATCGTCGCCGACCAGCAGGTTGGGCTCAGCGCCCATCGCGTTGATGCGTTGCTTTAAGTCGGGGGTGCTCATGGCCGCAATGACGCTCTTTGACAGCCACTCGTAAACCTCCCTTGGCGCCCCTTTGGGAACCGTGAATCCCACCCAGTTGTTTGAGACAAAGGGAACGCCCTGCTCCGAGGCGGTGGGAATCTGGGGCGCTGCAGAAGCCCTTTTTTCCGACGAGACGGCCAAAGCCGTCATCTTTCCGCTGTTGACATGAGGCAGACCGGTCGGCATCGCAGTCACAAGGAGGTCAACCTGATTACCCATCAAACCGACGACGGCATCACCCATGCCCTTGTACGGGACTTGCTGCATCGAAATACCGGCGCTGCGCGAGAACAGCTCGGTCACCAGGTGATTCACACCTCCGTTGCCCGAACTGCCGTAGTTGATCGTTTTAGGATTCGCCTTCGCCAGCGCCACCAAGTCCTGCAGGGACTTGATCTTGCTGCTGCCAGAGACGGAGATGACAAACGGCATTTGGGCGATCAGGATGACTGGCGTCAAGTCGCTGTGCTCCCAGGCCATCTTGCCGTAGATGCCCGGATACATGGTGTAGGTGGCGTCGGTGGCGACAATGGTGTAGCCGTCCGGCGCGGCCTTTGCGCCCGCCTCATATCCGATTCGCCCGGCCGCGCCGGCGCGGTTTTCTAAAATAAGCGCCTTGCCGGTCTGCTCGGTGATCTTGATCGCCACCTGGCGTGCAATATTGTCGGAAACACCGCCCGGCGCGAAGGGCACCACTATCTTAATGGGCTTGTCGGGATATTGCGCATGCGCCAACCCGGCGAGCAACAGGAAAATTGAAGCGGCGGCTGCTTTGGCTTGGTTCGGCATGATCATTCCTCTTGGTCTGTTGAAAAAACCGGACGGCTCACGACGACGGGTATATCACCCTGCGAAGCAGGCCTTTAAATCCCATCGGCGAAATGCAAAGTCAAGGCGCATGGGATTAGAGATTTTTCTCGTTGTCGGCCCACGGATAGCCCAAGGCGCTCGCACTGAGGCCGCCGTCCACCACCAGCTCGGTCGCCGTGATGTATTTTGCATCGTCGCTCGCGAGGAACGCAACCGCGTTCGCCACATCCCATGCGTCGCCCATGGAGCCCATGGGAACAATCTTGTTCCGCTCGTTCAATGCCTCTTCATAGCCATCGCCGAACTGCACTTTCATGCGGCTGGTGATGCGCGGAGTCGCCATCAGGCCGGGGCGCACCGACACCACGCGAATGCCCTTGCCGGCGTACTGGATCGCCACATTGCGCGTGAAAGCATCCACCGCGCCCTTGGAGGTCGAGTAGGCGACGCTCGGGTAAAGAAAGCTGATGGCCGCAAGCGAAGAATTGTTGACGATCACGCCGCGCCGTTGCCGCGACATCACGGGCAGCACGTGGCGACAGGTCAGGTACATCGATTTGATGTTGGCATTCATCAGCCTGTCCCACACTTCTTCCTCGATGTCCTCGGGCCCGCCCAGGGCCTGCAGGCCGACGTTATTGAACAGCACGTCGATGCGCCCGAACGCGGCCATGCAGCGATCCACCGCTGTCTTGATTTCGGCCTCCTTGGTGACATCCGCCGTGTGCGAGACACACTCGCCGCCTTCGGCCCTGACTGCATCGATGGTCTCTGCGAGAAACTCGGGAGATCGATCGAGGGCGAAGATTTTCGCGCCCTCGCGCGCCAGTAGTAGCGAAACGGCCTTGCCGTTGCTCCAGCCTGGAGAAGATGCACCGGCGCCCGAAATGAACGCCACTTTGTCTTTGAATCGCACGAAATGCCTCCTTGTCGGGCACATGCGCTGCGGTCAATGTTGCCAAACTTTACTGATGGTATAAATTGTAATGTAGCTAGCGTTTCCTCGTTCCCCGATGTTTTCCTCGATTGGCACATCAGCAAAAAGTCCTCCGCGCATGTCCCAGCATCAAATCATGTTTCTCGATGACGACCATGTCATCCGCCTGGGTCGCTTTGCCCTTTCCAGGCCGACCGAAGTGAACGACGACTGGGTGCGCGCATTTTTCTCCCCGGAGCCGGTCGACCCACAGGCCGTCTATGAAGCCGCCCACGGGCTGCATGAGTCCGATGGCGTGACGGTGCTGGGGCTGTCGGCGAGTGCCGAGGAAATCAGAGACGCCGACCCCACCATCATCATCTTCCGCCGCGGAACGGTCGATGCTCAGCGTATTGCAGCCAGCCCGAATCTCCGGCTGATCCAGCGGCTGGGCGAGCGGTCAGACGGGATTGATCTGGCGGCTGCGACAAATCGCGGCATCCATGTGTCGTGCCTTCCCAGGCTCACGTTAATCTACACCGCCGAGCACGGCATCATGTTGATGCTGGCGCTGGCCAAGCAATTGGTGCAGGCTGACGCTCAGGTGCGCACCGGCCAGTGGAACCGGAACCTAGTCAAGTCCACCGACGGCGTCGCATACAACTGGACCGGCTTCACCTCCCTGTCGGGACTGTACGGAAAGACCCTCGGAATAATCGGTTTGGGCGAAGTGGGCTCGATCATGGCCGGGATCACCCGCGGCTTCGGCATGAAGGTGCTCTACTGCAACCGGACCCGGCTACCGATCGCGAAGGAACAGGAGGTCGGGGTCAGGTTCGCGCAGCGGCTTGAGCTGCTGTCGCAATCTGACTTCGTCTCGGTCAACGCGGCCAATCTGCCCTCCAACCGCGCAATGATTGACCTGAATACTTTCAAGACGATGAAGCGAACGGCGTTTTTCATCAATACCAGCCGCGGCAAGCTGGTCAATGAGGATGACCTTTACACCGCCGTGAGGACCGGCCTGATCGCCGGTGCCGGCCTGGACGTGCACTGGGAGGAGCCGCGGGCGGCTGGCGACAGGCTTTGTCAACTGCCCAACGTCATCATGACGCCCCATTACGCTGGCGGGTCCCGGTTCGGCGTGCTGGATGAACTGAATCAGATCTTCGAGAACTGCCGCGCGGTTTTGGCGGGCGGCAAACCCGCTCACTGCGTTTGAAAGCCGGAGAATCCTGCGACGCCCCCATCGTCCGTCAAGCTTGTGGGCCTGAATTGGGCGCCTTCAAAACACTTTTTTTAGATCAGTTCCCGATGCTGCATTACGTCGCAACTTGGGCGGAGTGGCGGGAACAATGACATCCTGGGGACGTTGAACACCACCCTTTTGACCTGATCAGTCTGCGTACGGTCGAGGTTGTACGCGATGTCCACTCTGGTAACGAGGGTCTCGCCATCGGGGTCGATTTGTTTTCCATGTCGTAATTGGCGATTTGGATTCCAGCACGGGTGGTAAGTATTCGGTGAACCCGTAGCCAAGTACAAAAATTGCTGAGCACAATCAACTTTTCCCCTACCTTTGCACTTGTACGTGCAACCTCCGCCTCCCCCGACACCGCTGCCACCAAGGCCGCCATTGACGTACCGCCAGCGCCTTTTTCTCAAGTGTTCGTCACGATCACTAAGCAAGAGCATATCGAATTGAGGCTGGCTGCGACGCAGTGGCAGGGACTGCACCGCAAGGCGGTGGCTAGGTGAGCGCAGCAAGAAGCCCGTCACGACCGTCTCGTGCGTGAATTAAAGGCGCAGGCCCCGAAGTCAAATGCTGCTTTGCAGGCCGAACGGGTTGGCCTTGATGTAGACCACCACTTCCTTGAGATTGTTGGCGGGAATACTTTTGTTCACCACGATCAGGGCAGGGATAATCGCAGTTAGGCCGATCTGCGCAAATGAGTCGGCCGTGTAGGGAATCTTTTCGTAGACACTGTACGCCGAGGCCTGTGAGCCCGCAGAACCTGCCACTAGCCTGTAGCCATCCGCCGGCGCGCGAGCAACCTTTGTTGCGCCGATAATGCCGCCGGCACCGGTGATGTTCTCCACCACAATGGGCTGGCCTAGGCTTTCGCTCATGTGTTTAGTCACCAGCCGGGTGATGACGTCGGTCGATCCGCCGGCGGCAATCGGTACCACCACTGTGATAGGGCGGGTGGGAAAGTTCTGGGCGCAGGCGAGCGAGGTAAGGGTGGCTAAGGCGGCGACCACCAGCACAAGGCGCGTTCGGCGAAGTGGCGAGTGTTTCAGGATAGACATTAATGTCTTTAAGTTTATAAGTTGTTTCAAGACGAGCTAGCTCATCCGATCGCTGTGCAGCAGACCCATCAATAGGTAGCGCCTGACACACAGCAAAAACTTCGAACGCTTGCTCATATGCCAATTTGTTTATTGTTTTGATTAAA
>JBBAPO010000070.1:0-7796 GCA_040400795.1 Rhodoferax sp. | reverse complement strand
AACGCAATGTGAAAACCGCCCGTTTGCAATGGGCCGGTTTGATGAAAGACTATGCGCTCAGTTCGACAACTGCCCGCGCCGAAACTCAGTCGGACTCTCGCCTTTTTGGGCTCGAAAAACACGGCTGAAATGTGATGGGTTGGCAAAGCCCCAAGACAGTGCGATATCGGTGATCGGTCTGGCGTGTGGGCCAGCTTGCTGCAAGTCGCGCACGCAGGCCTCCAGGCGCATGCGCTGAATGTAAGCTGCAATACTTTCACTGTCGCCCTCAAATGCGGTGTACAGCAAGCGTCGGCTGCAATTGAGCGCTGTCGCAATCGCGTCCACCGTCAACGCGGGATCGCCCAGATGATGTCCAACATACTGGCGAATGCGGTCGGCCAGCGCCTGTCGCTGGGTCACTGCGCTTTCTTGCCCAGCCAACTCTTGCAGCGACAGGCGTACCAGTTGCTTGATGGTCTCGCCCGCGCCGCGTGCAACCTCTGGACTCATATGCGGCAGCTCGCGGTAGGTATGTCGCATGGTCTCCAGCGCCACCCGTGCGATGCCGCAATCGCCCAGCGGGCGAGCCATCAGGTGCGGCAGACGTAGGCTGCGGTCTACCGTCCCGTCTTGCGGCACCATCACCACCAGGTGGTCTACGCGCTGCGGGTTGTCAATTGCATAGTGATCGGTGGTGTCGTACATAATCCAGCCACCTTCACGCACCACCGCATGCCGGGATTGCTGGTGCACCACTGCATAGCCTTGCCAAGGCACGATTATTTTTAAATACGACTGCTGACTGCTGCGCGCCATCTGCGGGGTGCGCAGCACCCGATGCCGGCCCGCCTCCAGCCGCGTCAGCAACACGTCGCCTGCCATTGACGCCACCAACTGGCCGTCAAAGTTCACATCGCCATACAAGTCAGACTGTAAGCCTCCGAAATGCTGATGAACCCACTCACACCACTGAGGCGCTCGGTCAAGCACGCTTACATCATTAGTACTGAATTTCAAGTTCATGGTTGTTGATTGTGAAGCGCGCAGGCCACTTGATGTAGCTAAATCCTGGCCCATTCAGGGTATCCCCTAGGTGGTTTGCACAACCAGAGCAGCGCCTTATGCACGCCAGGCACAGCAAGCAAGCCAGCAACGCCCCAAAATAGTGGTGGATATTGAGTTCATTACCCCACAAGGAGACCGCATGATGACCCTCACCGCCTCAGCCAATCGCCGACAGCTCATCCAAAGCGCTGTTGCCCTGGGCGCAGCAGTAGCCGCACCGCAACTGTTGGCACAGTCCAACCCGGTACGTGTGGGCTACACCATGTCACGCACTGGCCCGTGGACAGGCGGCGCACAAGTCAGTCAAGAGCCTAATTATTTGCTGTGGGCAGAGCAGCAAAATGCTTTGGGCGGACTAGACGTTAAAGGCATACGCCGCCCAATAGAGCTGATCAGCTCAGACGACCGAAGTGATGTCGAAACCGTGGTGCGCACCTATGAAAAACTGATGGGATCCGACAAGGTTGATTTGGTATTGCCACCTTGGGGCAGCAATGCCAACTTTGCGGTTGCACCGCTAGCCAATCGTTTTGGGTATCCGTTTTTAGCGCCAACCGCCTTATCGCGCCGCCTGGCTGAAATGAAGCTGCCGTATTTCTTTTTGCTGCTGCAGCAACCCAAGCACATGTGTGAGGCACTGGTCGACATGCTCAAAGCCAATGGCGTTAAAACACTGGCCTGCGTCTACGTTGACGACCTGTTTGGCCTGGAGAATTACGCCGCATTGAAAGTGGCGCTTTCAGGCAGCGGTATCACCCTGCTGCAAGACACCAGCTACCCCGGCGGCGTGAAAGATTTATCGCCCACGCTGCGCGCCATCAAAGACAAAAATCCTGATGCTTTCGTTGGCTTTACCTACCCGCCAGACACGATTTTAGCCAGCCGTCAGGCCAAAGAAATTGGATTCAACCCTAAATTTTTTTACGCTTCGGTGGGCACCGCCTTTCAGCTGTACCGCAACGTCATGACGACGCAGGGCGCTGAAGGCGTGCTGGGCATGGGTTCGTGGAACAGCAAGACAAGCTCTGGAGCCAAAGCCTATTTTGAGGCCCATGTGAAAAAGTTTGGCGCAGCCAAAGAACCAGACCGCTGGGCCAGCGGCCATACCTGGGCCGGGCTGGAAATCTTGACCAGTGCCGCCAAGCAAGTGGGTTTGGACCGCAAGGCGATTCGCGACTACGTGGCTGCCACCACACATAAAACCATCATTGGCGACATCAAATTTACCGGTAGCGAGAACACTGCAACTCCGGGCACCGTGGGGCAGTGGCAAAACGGCGAGTTTGAGGTGGTGTGGCCACTAAAGTTAGCGACTGCTAAATTGAACGCCAGCAAGCCAGCTTGGCGCTGATGGCCTACGCATTTTGAAACTTAAATCAGCCTCTGGCCAGTGTTGAAAGCGCGCACGCAACTATGACTTTAGGCGCATGGATCGAGCTCATTAGCTCTGGCTTGATCACCGGTGGTATCTATGCCTTGGTGGCTTTGGGCTTGAATTTGCAATACGGTTTGATGCGTATTTTGAATATTGCCCATGGCGAGTTTTTGATGCTGGGCGCGTACCTGACGTGGATGGCCCAGACCACGCTCGGGCTATCGCCCCTGCTAATGGTGCCACTCTCGTTTGCAGCACTTACGCTGTTGGGCGTGGGAATTCACTGGCTGTGCTTTAGGCGGCTATCAAAAACCTCGCCCAATCTGGATGTGTTTGAAGCCCGTAGCCTGATGGTGGCATTTGGGCTGATGTTTTTGGTACAAAACTTCGTCAACAGCATTTGGGGGGGCGACTTACGTGGTTACGACTTCATGACCGAGCCGGTGAAGTTTGGTAACGCGCAGTTTGCCGGCAACAAGCTGGTGGTTTTCGGCTTGGCGCTGCTGTTTTGCGGCGCCATGATTGTGCTGCTGCGCCAAACTATGCTGGGCAAAGGCGTGCGTGCGCTGATGCAGTCCCCGATAGGCGCGCAGCTGGTGGGTATCAACACCCGGGTGCTGCACCCCATGATGTTTGGGTTGGGGCTGGGCCTCTCAGGCTTGGCAGGCTGTTTGCTGTCGATGGCCTATACCGTCTCCCCAGCTATGGGTGAGCCGTACACGGTGACGGCGCTGATCGTTATTACCCTTGGCGGCTTTGGCAGCATGGGTGGGGCGCTGGCGGGCGGACTGCTGCTGGGAGTGGTTGAGGCACTGGGCATGCATTTCACCAACCCGTCACTCAAGGCGTTGCTGTCGTACAGCGTTTTCATTGGCGTGTTGCTGCTACGGCCTGAGGGCTTGTTTACCAAGAAGACGCGTAAGGCCTGACTTGCGTATTTCTCAATTCCATGAAAAAAAACCAACTCCTCACGCGTGACCTGCTGGTGCTGTTCGGCTTAACTGGCTGGGCGCTGAGCTTGCCCTACTACGGCAGCGAGTTTGTGGTGTCGATGGCGCTGACCTGCCTGATGTATGTAGCGCTGTCGTCCAGTTGGGGGCTTTTTTGCGGCAGTACACGCTACCTATCGTTGGCCACGTCAGCGTTTTTTGGCCTTGGTGCATACGCCTGCGCGCTGACCTTGGACCAGCTCACCTGGGTGCAATCGATTGCGCTGGGTGTAGCGCTGGCCGCTGCAGTGGCGCTGGTGATGGGCGCTGCGGTGCTGCATTTACGCGGTACCTACTTTGCCGTGCTGACCTTCGGTATGACTGAGCTAATACGCCACGCGGTCACCTACTGGGAAAAGTCAGTCACCGGCACCGTAGGCCGTGTGCTGAGCGTGGTACCTGACCGCGACACTATTTACCTGACAGTGCTGGCGCTGGCAGTGCTGACGGTAGCGCTTTCAATGGGCGTGCGGCAGACCCGCTTTGGCCTAGCCATGATGGGCATTGGTGCTGACGAGCAGCGGGCTCAAACGCTGGGTGTTAACACCAAACTTGTCAAGCTGCTGGGCTTTGCATTGACAGCAGCAGTTGCCGGGGCGGTGGGTGCGGCCATGTCGGTGCGCTGGACATATATCGACCCGCATACCGTGTTCAATCCCTTTATTGGTTTTCAAACCGTGTTGATTGCTCTCATCGGCGGTGCCGCTACGCTGTGGGGGCCGCTGATTGCGGCGATTGTGTTCAGCGTGCTGGCGGAAACGCTGCGTTTGCAAGCCCCGCAGGTCTACATGATGTCGCTAGGACTGCTGTTGATTTTGTCAGTGCTGTATTTGCCGGGCGGTCTGGCATCGCTGCGCTGGCGCACTTTTTCGGACTGGTGGCAAGATGCCAAAGCGCAATACAAGTCACTGCGCTACACGCTAAGTGGCGACAAGGCACGCGACAAGCGCAGGGCGCAACGCGAACGGAACTTACGCATTGTCTGAACGCCGCACAGCCCCAGCTACCGCCTTACTTCAGGCACAAAATATCAGCGTGCGCTTTGGCGGCCTGGTGGCGGTGGACGACGTGAGCGCCTGCTTTGCAGCCGGCGAGCTGGTTGGCATCATCGGCCCAAATGGAGCGGGCAAGACGACCTTTTTCAACGCAATTTCAGGTCTACAAGCGCCCAGCAGCGGCCAGCTGATCATGGCGGGCCGGTCGATGGCCGGGCAAGCACCGCAGCGTTTTGCAGCCCATGGCTTGGCCCGGACCTTTCAAACGCCACGTGTGTTTGGCGACATGTCCGTAGCTGACAACATTTTGCTGGGGCTGAAGTTTGCGGGCCAGCGTCCACGCAAATTCTGGCTCTGGGGTCAAGAGCTAAACGTGCCCTGGGCACTGCGCGATATCAACAGCATTTTGCGACTCATTGGCCTGCAAGAAGATGCCGCATCACAAGCCAATGCATTGCCCCCTGCGCAGCAGCGGCTGCTGGAAGTTGGCATGGCGCTGTCAACCCGGCCGCGCCTTTTGCTGCTCGATGAAGTGGCTGCTGGCTTGACCGAAATGGAGATTGAAGACATGGCGCGCTTGATCCGCCAACTGCGTGACGAGTTGGATTTGACGGTGGTGTGGATTGAGCATGCCGTCACGGTGCTGCTGCGCTACGTTGAACGGGTGATAGTGCTGCACCAAGGCAAAAAAATTGCTGACGGGCTACCGCGTGATGTGGTGCGCGATGCTGGTGTGATCGAGGCGTATTTGGGCGATGAGATGGCTGACACACAGGCCAATACAGCTGGCGCAGCGGCCTGATGTGGTACCGCCCTGGCTTCGAATTAGGCGGTACAGCTCAAGCGCGCTTAGAGGTGCGCGGCTTATCAGCTGGCTACGGGCTGGTGCAGGTGTTGCGCAGCATCAGCTTGGACGTCAAGCCGGGGTTGACGGTGATTTTGGGGCCGAACGGCGCAGGTAAAACTACACTGATGCGCGCGCTCAACGCACTGATTGAACGACAGGGTGAGGTGCTGCTTGACGGCCAAGTGTTAGCTGATACAACCCATGACATCGTGCGGGCAGGTATTGCTTTGGTGCCCGAGGGCCGACAGCTCTTCCCGCAAATGAGCGTTACCGAAAACTTAGAACTTGGCGGCTGGTTGGTGCCCAAAGCCGAACGCGCCCAGCGGCTGGCGCAAGTCCTGCGCGAATTCCCCAAGCTGCACGAACGCGCCCAGCAAATGGCCGGTACCATGAGTGGTGGTGAGCAGCAAATGGTGGCTGTGGCCAGAGCTATGATGAGCGCGCCGCGCCTCTTGATGCTAGATGAGCCGTCGCTCGGCCTAGCCCCGCGCATGGTCGACGAGCTGTTGGCCATGGTCCGCCGCATCGCCAACAGCGGCACGACCGTCCTAATGGTTGAGCAAAACGTGAAAAAAGCGCTGGCTGTAGCCGACCGCGCCTATGTGATGGAGCGCGGCCAGCTAGTCGCCAGTGGCCCGGCCAAGTTGTTGGCGCGCTCAAGCGTGGTGCGCGAAGCCTACCTCGGCGCGCCCAGCAGTGATACCAGCAGCGCAGCCCAAGCAGTGCGCCCAACTGCGGTGTCAATTAACCGTAGCATCTAATTTAGGAGAAATCACATGTCAGATCTGTTCATGCTCATCAACGGCCTGAAAGTCACGGCTGAAAATAACGCCACCTTTGAACGCCGCAATCCACTAGACGGCACCCTGGCCACACGCGCGCCTGCCGCCAGTGCAGCGGACGCGGTGATGGCCGTCGAAGCCGCCGCCGAAGCCTTCAAAACCTGGAGCCAAACAGGTCCCAATGAACGCCGCGCGTTGCTGCTTAAGGCAGCGGATAAGTTGGAGGCCAAGATGCCGCAGTTCATCGATGCAGTGCCCGCCGAAACCGGCGCTACAGGCATGTGGGCTGGCTTTAATGTCATGTTGGCTGTAGGCATGATTCGCGAAGCCGCTAGCCTGACCACTCAAGTGGCGGGCGAGGTGATACCGTCGGATGTTGCAGGCTTACTGGCCATGGGTGTACGACAGGCTGCGGGCGTGGTGCTGGGCATCGCTCCGTGGAACGCACCAATTATTTTGGCCGTGCGGGCGATTGCCACGCCGTTGGCGTGCGGCAACACCGTCGTCCTCAAAGGCAGCGAGAACTGCCCGCGCACCCATGGCTTGATTGTGGAGGCCTTCCAAGAAGCGGGTTTTCCGGTCGGTGTGGTCAACTACATCACCAATGCGCCGCAAGACGCGGGGATGGTGGTCGACGCAATGGTGGCACACCCAGCGGTGCGCCGCGTCAACTTCACCGGTTCAACCCGTGTCGGCAAAATCATCGCTCTGACCTGCGCCAAGTACTTGAAACCGGTGGTACTGGAGCTGGGCGGCAAAGCGCCCTTGGTGATTCTGGACGATGCTGACCTGGACGATGCGGTGAACGCCGCAGCCTTTGGCAGTTTTGCCAACAGCGGGCAAATTTGCATGAGTACCGAGCGCATCATTGTTGACCAATCCATTGCCGATACCTTTGTTAAAAAGTTTGCTGACAAGGCTAAAAATCTGCCGCTGGGCGACCCGCGCAAGCCCGAACCTGTCGTGCTGGGTAGCGTTATCGGCATGGGCACGGTGGCGCATTGCAATGGCCTGATTGACGACGCGCTGGCTAAGGGGGCCAAGCTGCTGTGCGGTGGAAAAGCCACCGATACGTTAATGCCGGCGACCTTGCTGGATTATGTGACCCCGGCCATGCGCATTTATCACGAGGAAACCTTCGGACCGGTCAAAGCTATCGTGCGTGTCAAAAATACCGAGGAAGCCATTGCCTGCGCCAACGACAACGAATACGGCCTGTCAGCTGCCGTGTTTGGCCGCGACATAGCACGCGCCTACAACGTGGCACGCCAAATCGACAGCGGTATTTGCCATGTGAACGGCCCAACGGTGCACGACGAGGCGCAAATGCCCTTTGGTGGGGTTAAAGGCTCAGGATTGGGTCGCTTTGGCGGCAAAGCGGGGATTGCTGAATTTACCGACCTGCGCTGGATCACGATACAAACGCAGCCTAGGCACTATCCGTTTTGAATTTAGAAAAAGCAGTTGGATGCTCCCGAGTGTGCCCTGCTCGGCGCATTCAGCAAGGCGGGACAACGACGCGGGCTTTTGCCCGCTAGGCAGAACAACGCGGCTGGGCGGGTCGGGCGGGGCGCAATCGGGTGCATAGCGTTGTCAGCCAAGGGGTGATCGCCAGCTACGCTCAAAAGCTGAACGTTCATGCGGTCTGCTAAAGGGCTGCGAGCGGTCGACTGCTTTTTCTAGGTTGAATGCCTCCGCTATCCGGCCGCCATACGCTGAAACAGCCCACCAGGCAGCCGCGTAATAAAACCGTCAAGCTCA
>JBBAPO010000069.1:0-7812 GCA_040400795.1 Rhodoferax sp. | reverse complement strand
TCTGCGGGCGCACCCGCGAGGAATGGACACGTCTGGTGCAGGCCATGGGTAACCCACAGTGGGCTGCAGAACCGCGCTACCAAGACCTGCGCAGTATGGGCACCCGTTACCCCGAAGAAGTCGACGCCCTGATGGCACCCTGGCTGGCGCAAAAGACAATGGCCGAGCTGGAAGCCATCGCCCTGAAAAACAACCTCATCGTGTCGCCCATCCGCGGCTTTGACGAGGTGCTCAAAACCCGGCATTTCACGCAGCGCGGTTTCCTCGGTGATGCCAGCGTCGCTGGTCAGGCCGTCAAGGTGCCATTGCTGCCGTTTCAGGTGATGGAGTCGCGCCATGCAGGCGCTACCAACATCGCAGCCGGCCTGCTGGATACGGCCAGCCCTCAGCCACGACAATCGGCAGCCACTGGGAGTTCCGGTCCACTGGCAGGCGTGCGGGTGCTGGACTTCGGCTGGGTCTGGTCGGCGCCCTGGGTCGGCACCATTCTTGGCGAGCTCGGCGCGCAGGTGATCAAGGTCGAGCATGCGATGCGGCCCGACAACTTGCGTCTGTCCGGTCGGATTTTTCGGGATGGCAAGCAGGTGGAAGGCCCGAACAAAGAAATGTCGCCAATGTTTCACCAGATCAACCACGGCAAGCTTGGCATCACGCTCAACGCCAAGGAGCCGCGCGCTTCTGAGCTGCTCAAGCAGCTGGTTGCCACCAGCGATATCGTGATCGAAAACATGTCGCCGGGGTCGATGGAACGCACACACCTTGGCTACGACGAGCTGCGTGCCGTGAATCCGCGCATCGTGATGCTCGCCATGTCAGCTGCAGGCCAGTTTGGCGATCTTGCCGGCATGCGCGCATACGCGCCGACCATGTCGAGTTTTGTCGGCATGGAGGCGCTGGTGGGTTATCCAGGTGAGCAGCCGATAGGCGCACTTAACTTCGGTCTGGGTGATCCGAACGCTTCCGTGCACGGCCTGATGGCGGTGCTAGCCGCTCTGCGGCGCGCCCGCGCCACGGGTCAGGGCAGCTACATCGACCTGTCGCAAATAGAAGCCCTGCTCAGCACCTTGCGGCCTTACCTCCTCGACACCCAGGTGCGTGGCCGCCAGACACCGCCCATGGGTAACCGGCACCCGGACATGGCGCCGCACGGCATTTATCCGGCTTTTGAGACCGACGCCTGGCTCACGCTCGCTGTGACGAGCGAAGCGCAGTGGCAAGCGCTGGGCCGGCTCGATCCTGCTCAGGCTTGGGCCCAGGACGCACGCTTTCAGACTCTCGGAGGGCGCCTAGCTTATGTAGAAGACCTCGACGCGTCACTAGCTGCCTGGACCGCCACCCAACCCCGGGATGCGTTGGTCACTCAGTTGCGCAGTTCGGGCCTGGCCGCGTCGCCCGTGCTGTCGATTGAGGAACAATGGACTGATGCAAACTTCGAGGCGCGGCAGGTCAAGAAAGTCGTGGAGATTCCGGTGTACGGCCCTGAAAAAGTCTTTAGTGCGCCATGGCGGTTTTCAGACTTTTCGCCGCAGATCAAGCAGCCCGGCCCCGCCATGGGCCAACACAACGACTTTGTTTTTGGCGAACTGCTGGGTCTGCCGGCTGAGGAAATTGCCGCTCTCAAAGCAAGCGGCGTTATCGCATGAACCCCCTGTAGAAAAATTATTTCCATGAATAATGTCGTATCCCCAACTGATATTGAAGCACCTGCATCGCAGGCTCCTGCACTCTGGGAAGGCGCGCTCGAAGAAGCCCGCAGCCTGATCGGGGTAGACCTGCGCCGTACTGGTCAGACCTGGAATACTGAGGCGTCGCCCGACAGCGTGCGCCATTTTTGCTGGGGCATAGGCGACGAAAATCCGCTCTTTTGCGACCCGGCTTATGGCGCGGGCAGTCGCTGGAAGTCAGCCATCGCGCCCGGCTGCTTTCTCTACGCGATTGACACCACCGTGGTCGCGCCCAAGCTGCGCGGTATCCAGTGGCTATACGGTGGTACCGATTGGGAGTGGTACAAGCCGATTCGCCACCGCGACAGCTTCACGGTACGTGCGCACTTGATGGACGCGGTTGAAAAGCAGGGTGGCAAAGCGAAAAGCTTCATCATCCAGACTGGCGAGGTGCTGTACACCAACCAGCATGGCGAACTTGTCTGCCGCGCCATCGGCAGTACGGCCCGGACGCCGCGCGCCAAGGCCGAAGGCGGCCTGAAATATGAAGCCCGCGAAACCCATCGCTACTCGCCGGAAGAACTCGAACACATCGCCCATGCGATCGAGACTGAAGAGCTGCGCGGCGACACGGCCCGCTTCTGGGAAGACGTTCAAGTAGGCAGCGCGGTGCAGCCCATGCTGAAGGGTCCGCTTAGCATCACCGACATGATTTGCTGGTATTCCGGTGGTGGCCACAGCTACCAGGCGCATCGCCGTGCCACCATGCACCGCAAGCGGCATCCGGCCGACGCTTATGTGAATCCCAAAACGGGTGCCCAGGACAATCCCGCGCGCGGCCATACCGAACAAAAAATGGCGCGTGATGTTGGCATGCCTGGCGGTTATGACGTCGGCCCGCAGCGTATTTCATGGATGGGGCAACTAATGACCAACTGGATGGGCGACGACGGTTTTTTGCGCAGGCTCAATGTTTCGGTGCGGCGGCCGAATATTTTTGGCGATGTGTCCTGGTGCCGCGCAAAAATTGTTGACAAGCGTATCGAGGAAGGCATCTGCCTGGTGGACCTGGAGGTCTTCGTCGAGAACCAGCTGGGCGAAGTCACCGCCAATGGAACGGCCAGCGTTGAACTGCCTTCCCGGGGCGCGCTATCTTCCTGAGGGCTTCACAGGCCATTCACCCCGATAGCCAAGAATTCTGGAAATATCCTCGGCGGCATCGCGTACCGCAGCCTTCACCGCTGGCAGGTGATCCGCCACGCGGCTGGTCGGCCCGCCAGTGCTGACGGCTGCCGCAACCTGGCCGTCTGCGCCAAAGATGGGCGCGGCAACGGCCAGTACGCCTGCGACGGTACCGCTGTCGACGCTGCTTACGCCCCGCTGTCGCACCTCCTTCAAACTCGCCAGCAAGCTGCGCTGCGATGGTACGGTTTTTGGGGTCAGCCGCTCATAAGGGAAACTACTCAGCAGTTGCAAAACCTCGTTCTCGGGCAAGAAGGCCAGCATGGCGCGGCCACTGCCTGTGGCGTAAGCCGGTTTTTGTGAGCCTACTTTCACGCTAAAGCGCAGCCAGTTGTCGGTCTCCACAACCGCAACATATTTGCAAAACTGGCGATCCGGCGTGAGTACCGCTAGAAAGCCGGTCTCGCCGGTTCGCTGGCACAGGCTTTGAAGCGTGCTGTTGGCGCAATTTGGAAAGTTGCGCGCCGGGCTTTCTGCCATGCTTGCACCCAGCGCCACCGCCTGCACGCCAAGCCGGTAAGCGCCGCCCTCGTTGGTCAGGTAGTGGGCGCTTTCAAGTACCTTAAGCATGGTGAACAGCGTAGTTTTCGGCAGCAGCAGGCTTTGGCAAAGCTGCGCCAGCGTTTGCCCCTCAGGATGGGCGCCAAGCTTTGCAAACACCTGCACCACCCGTAAAATGGAGCGTGGCCCCGTCAGTGGTACGCTGGTTAGCGCTGAGACATCGAACATGATGGATTCATCCCAAAAGCATTTCAAACTCAAGCCAGGGCAAAAAGGCCATCCTGCATGGTAATTGTCTGGCAACAAAACTCACTCCCCTCCATGCGCCTGATCAGCGCTGGGTCTTCAGTCCAGGCAAGGGCCCGGCAGCCGGTGTCGGTATCGGCCAGCACCAGGGCGCGCGGCGGCTGGCCTTTGTCATGCAACACGGTGTAACCTGCTACCGTGGCTCGGCCCTGAAAAGCTGAAGCCACTTCTTTAGTTACTACCAGCCCTGCGGTTTTCGTCGAGACATCATCGGATACGAAGCCAGCCTCGCCAGGTTGACTGGCCCACAGACCGAACCCCTGTTTGGTCAGTATCCCCGACACCGAAGAGACCAGGCCAACCCGCCTTGTCAGCCCGCGCCCTTCGCGAAGCAGCGTGGCCATGCGGCAGGTCGCCTGCAGCACGTAATTATTAAACGGGCCACCGGCAAAGGGCATGCCTCCCGTCACCGTCAAGTCCCGCGTCAAGGCGATGCCAAGCGCCTGCGCATAGGTCTCGACGGCTATTGGAAAGCAGCTGTAAAGCTCCACCAGATCAAGCTGCGAGGCGTTGATACCCGCTGCTGTCAGCGCTGCGCGTCCTGCCAGGCGGGCGCCAACGCATGCCGCCAGGTCTGCGCGTGCAGACACGGGCACCATGTGGTTGGACTCGCTGCTCGCCGATGCATAAACCCATTGAGACGGCGCGATGCCCAGCGCCTGCGCCTTGGCTGCTGAGCAGATCAGCAGCGCCGCAGCCTGGTCCACATGCCATGTTGTGCAATGTAGTCGTGTGTAGGGAAAGGCCTGCATGGGGTTACGTTCTGATGCCTCGCTGATTTCCAGGGCGCTACGTGGTTTTCGGCGCCAGGCCTCGGGGTTGCCGGCTGCCACTTCAGAAAACCGCTGGTACATCGCTCCCAGTTGTGCACGATGCGCGTCGACCGTCAAACCATTTTTTGCACGCCAGGCTGATTCAAGAATGGCATACAGCGCCACTGGCATACGCAGGCCTGCGTGCAACTCTGCGGGGTGCAGGAGCTCTTCTTTAGGTTCGAGGTGCACATCGGGTGCGTCATCCTGCTGGCGTTCCTCGGCACGCCCGCCGACCTTTTTGGCGCAGGCAATGCGGTAGCCTGCGTCCGCGCCGACGATGAGCGCAGAATCAATCTCTCCTTTCGCGATACGGCTGCAGGCATCGCCCATCAGGGATTGCTGCAGCACGCCGACGCTGGCCAATACAGTGGTGGCTGTATCAGCGCCGATGGCGCGGGCGATTTCCCCAGCCGGATTGCGGTATCGCCAGCGGCCTTTGGGCACAGCAATGTGCTGAACGCCGCGCAAGGTATGCGCGCCACCGGCATCGTTACCAGCGCGCCGTACCGCATCCAGCATCAAGTCCATCGGCTCCTGGCTTCGCGCAAGCACATCCTCCCGCTGCATGCACGTGCCAATCCCCACCAGTACTGGCTGACGCGGATCGCCATTCATTCTGGCTGAATGCCAGCGTCCTTCACTTTACGGCCCCATATCTCGAGCTGGCGCTTGACCAAGGCCGTGAAAGTGGATACGTCTGAGGGCGTGGGTTCGGCACCTGAAGCCAGAATCCGCTCACGTACTTCCGTCTTTGAAAGGATCTGGAGCAGCGCGGAAGAAAGCCTGTCCACGACCTCTTTAGGTAGCGCAGCTGGGCCAAACAGGCCTGTCCAAGCGGCCAGATCAAAATCACGCAAGTTGAGCGCTTCTTCGATGGTCGGCAGTTCGGGTGCGAGTGCCGTCCGCTTGGAGGTGGTTACCGCCAGTGCCCGCAAGCGGCCTGATTGCAGGTGTGGCCGCGCGGATGCCAGATCAACCACCAAAAACTGTGCCTGCCCGCCAATCACGTCGGTCATGGCGCCCGGGCTGCTCTTGTACGGAATACCAGTAGCCTCCAACTTTTCAAGCCGATTCAGCGCCTCCGCCGGAATTTGTACTGTGGGCGTGCCGTAGGCATAGTTGAGCTTGCCTTTGTTGGCTTTTGCATAAGCCACAAACTCCTGTGGTGTCTTCACCGGCAGGCTAGCATTGACGGCCAAAATGAAGGGAAAGTAAGCAATGCCACCTATCGGTGTGAAGTCTGCAATCGGGTCATAGGGCAGCTTTTTGAACATGTGCGGGTTCACGGAGTGCGACGAGTTCGATGTCAGGAACAGGGTGTAGCCGTCCGCAGGCGACTTGGCCACCGCAGTGGCCGCAATTTGCGCTGCAGCGCCAGGCCGGTTGTCGACGATGAAGGGCTGGCCAAGTACTATCCGCAATTCTTCCGCAATCATGCGCGCCAGAATGTCCGTGCCGCTGCCGGGACCAAAGCCAATGATGATTTTCACCGGTTTATTGGGATACGTACCCTGCGCATGCGCGGGCTGCAACGCGCCGCAAAATGTGGCGACGGATGCAAGGAGAACAAAGGTTTGGGCGAGTCTGCGTTTCATGTCTACCTCCAGTGGGATGGTTAATGGTCTGGTGCGTGGGAACTTTGATGAAATGAAGGAATAGCTGTTGCGTCAGGACTCGGCAGCCTTGGCTGTTGGGGTGAGCGCAGACGTTGCCACAACAACAGCGCCGCTGTCGATCAGCCTGGCTGCTTGACCATCGCTGTAACCGAGCTCGGTCAGTATTTCCAGGCTGTGCTCGCCCAGCTGTGGTGCCGGTCGCCGCCAGGCGATGGGTTGGCCGTCTGCAAGCCAGGGCAGACGAACCAGCGGTACGCCGTCTGAATCCATAAACGTTCCGCGCTCTTCGGCAACGTCGCTGATGACAGCCTCTTCCAGTCCGCTGACACGGGTAACGGGGACGCCGGCCTGGGTGAAGCGGGCTATCCAGGTGTCCGCGTTGTGTTGGCCAAGAATAAGGTTGAGCGCATCTTCCAGCGCGTGTAGGTTCTGGCTGCGTGCGCCGACGCTCGCAAAGCGTTCGTCCAGGGCCAGCCCTGGCGTGTCCAGTGCCCGAACCACGGCCTCCCACAGGCGCTGGCTGGGTGCTGCAATCAGCAACTCTGCATCGCGTGCCTGGTAGCACTGATAGGGCGCTGCAATCGGATTGCCGGAGCCCGCCTTGGGAGGCCGCTGGCCCGATAGCTTTGCCGCCGCCGCCTGGTAAGGAATGACACTGAAAGCTGTATCTACCAGCGCGGTTTCCAGCGCGCCTACAGACTGTCCCTTGTGCCGCGCCAGGACGGCGGCCAGCACGCCCAGCGCAATCCACTGACCGCTGCCCAGATCAATCAGCGACGGCGCGCAACGCGTGGTGGGCGAGCCCTCATGACCAGTCATCTGCATGATGCCGGTGAAGGCCTGTACCAGCGGGTCATAACCTGGCATGGACCGTCCCGTCTCGCCGTTACCGAAGGCGCTCAAGTCGTAGTAAAGGACATCTGGATTCGCCGCGCGTGCCGCCGCCTGGCCTATGCCGATACGGTCGGCCACGCCAGGCCGCATGCTTTGAATGACCACATCGGAGCGGGCCATCAACACCATGGCGACGGCAACGCCCTCAGACTTTTTCAGGTCGATGACCATGCCGCGTTTGCCCGCACCCATGTGGCGATGCGTGAGGCTCATATCGTCGACAAAAGGCGGCCAGGCTCTGGAGTCGTCGCCTTGTGGCGGCTCCACCTTGATCACGTCGGCGCCTAGTTGTGCCAGAATCATAGCCCCATAGGGTCCGGCCATGTTGGAGGAAAAATCGGCAATCCGTACGCCCGCCAGTGGCTGAAATGCAAGGGCTGGGGGGGCTTGATTCAAGATCATGGGCGTGGCTCTTTTAATTTCTCGGGGAACTGCAGCGTTAGCAGTTCTGCGCCCTGCAGTCCGGCGACGATCTGCTTTGAAGGCTCATTGGCGCTCATCCATACGCAAGACCATGGCACCAGCGTTTCTCCTTGCAGGACGACACTGCCGCCGGTTACGACGTAAAAGCGGTCTGCTGGCCGCTCCTGCGCTGGCGCTGTCAGCGGCACGCCGACAGGCAGCCGGGACAGCCACACGGCCAGCCCGTTGGCATCAGGTGTGATCACCTCTGTTTGCGATGCTGTCTGTGCAGACGCCAGATCGTCTGCAGTAGCCGACAGCACGGCGCTGCTGGTGGTGTGAAATTTTGGCGTAAGCCTGTCAACCACGGTT
>JBBAPO010000068.1:5231-8510 GCA_040400795.1 Rhodoferax sp. | reverse complement strand
TTGCCGCGCAAAAACAGGTGCTTAATCCCAGCGACGCACCCGACCAGGCGGCGGCTATCACGCGCTTGAAGTCAGTGCTGTCCCACAACCAAGGTTACTTCAAGGCTCTGGCATCGGTTCAAGCCCACCTGGACGTCGAATCAACCACGCTGTCGAGCGCCAGCGATGTGCTGATCCGCATCAAAGAATTAGCGATTCAAGCCAATAACGCCACCCAGGGCACGACCAGTCGTTCGGCAATAGCCGCCGAGATGAAAGGCTTGCGCGATCAATTGCTCAGCCTGGCAAACGCCACCGACCCCACCGGTAACTATATTTTTTCGGGGAGTAAAGCGCGTACGCCGGCCTTTGCGACGCAGGACAACGGACAGGTCAGCTACCAAGGCGACCAAACCCGTATGCGTATAGATGTCGGCGACCAACGCGAAATCCCTCTCAACCGCCCAGGCACCACGGCGTTTGTGCGCGTGGTGCGCAGCGACGGCGCTGGCGGTAGTGCCGGCGTTGGCTTTTTCCAAGCGCTTGACGATCTGATCACCGGCGTCAAAGCCACCAACGGCAGCGGCGCTGCCGCTATGCAGCGTGGCTTGACCGAGGTCGATGCCTTGCACCTTGGCGTGATTTTGGCTCAATCCGAGGCGGGTACCGACATGAAGTTGGTGGAGCAACAAACCGCCTTGCTGGAAGGCACTCAACTTGTTTTAAAGACGGCGCTCTCCGCTTTGGAGGACCTCGACATGGCCACCGCCGTGACGCTGATGCAAAAGCAATTGCTGTCTTTAGAGGCGGCACAAAGAACTTTCGCCAAGGTGTCGCAGCTCAGCCTCTTTGACTACATCAGGTAAACATGGCTTAAGTTATTGGAGCCCGATCCGATAACTAAAAAGTTTAACTCTTCATACTATGGTCACGTCCGTCTCTCCCACCTCGACAGTTGCCAGCGCATCGACGCCTGCGCCAGCCAAGGTCGGCATCGTTGGCAAATTGGGCGGGGGCTCGGGCATTGACATTCATAACCTGGCCAATAGCTTGGTCGATACTGAGCGGGTTCCGCGCAAAACCGCTATCAACAAAAACATTGGCAAAAACGAGGCGGTGATCTCGGGCTTTTCGGCGGTCAAATATGCGCTTAGCAACCTGCAGACGGCGTTTGACAACTTGAAAGACAAGAGCGACTTCAATAGCATAAGCGTCAGCAACAGCCAGCCCAGCGCCTACACCGCAAGTGCCACCAGCAGCGCCGAGGCTGGCAGCCACACGGTGCTTATTACCCAACTGGCCGCTGCCCAGCGCAACACTGGAACGCAAACCTACACAACCGTAAACGATTCCATTACAGGACTGACGACGCTCACCCTGGGCGGTACAGGTTTCCCAACCGTCAACGGCACAGCGCCAACGATTGCGGTGACTACGGCAACACCCGCCGGCGTGGTGGACGCCATCAACAACGCCGGCAAAGGTTTGAGTGCGCAGTTGGTGAACACCGGAAGTGGCTACAAGGTCGTTGTGACCAGTGCCGCTGGCGCAAGCCATGCGTTTACGCTCAGCAGCAACGCGGTGGCACCAGATGACGCTACGACCGGGCTAAACTTTTCCACAACGCTGCAAACCGCTGCCAGTGCAGCGCTCACAGTCAATGGCATCGCCATTACCAGCGGCAGCAACTCGGTGACGGGAGCTATCACCGGCGTGACCTTGAACCTGGTGGCCACGAATACCGGCAGCCCTGCAAGCCTAAACCTAAGCAATGACACCAGCGGCGCCAAGGCCAAGGTGCTGGCCCTGGTGTCGGCCTACAACGAAGCCAACAGCCTGCTTGACGAGGTCAGCAATTCCAAATCGACGCTTGAAACCTATGGCGCAAGCCTGGCAGGTAACTCTAGCGTGCGCTCTATTCGCGACCAGATACGCGCCATGGTAACGGACGACTCATCGACCAAGACATCATCGGGCAGCCTGTCCGCACTAAGGGACATTGGCATTGAGATCAACCAGTTTGGCAAGCTCACCACCAATACCGTGACGCTCGATCTGGCGCTGAACTTCAACTTCAGCAACACAGTCACCTTACTCTCGGGCAACCAAGAAAACCAAAGCAGCTTTGCCACCGATGCTGCTGGCATCGCCGGCGATGCCAGCAAAAAGCTGATTACCCTGCTGGGCAGCAGCGGCACGCTGAGTACCGAGAGCGCCAACGCCATCACGCGTATCACCAAGTACCAGGACGACTTGATCGCATTGGAAGATCGAATGGCCCGCTTGCTGGAACGCTACATCAAGCAGTTTGCCGTGATGGACAGCTTTGTGGGTCAGAGCAAAAACACGCAGACCGGGCTGACCAGCACCTTTGAAGGCTTGATGGCGATGTACACCAAATAAGCAAGGGCCTTGCCATCGCGCGTCGCTCCTGGTTGGTGCAAGGCACGCGTCGATAAAGCAGTCCAGCGTTTTGGCAGTTTCGTCCCTGCAGGGCTCCATTGCATGTCGGGCACTGCTTTTCGTTGACGTGTTAACGGGCATAGCCACTTTGGCAGCGCGCTGCCGGGCTGAATTGGCGCCACCAGACGCTAAAGCCCGTAGGCCGGCCATTAAATTTGGCAAAAAACCATCAACTTACCCACCGGTGGCTAAAGTTTGTCAAGCTCAGGCCGAATCAAGATCATCTGGGTGTATTTGCCCCACCTGGCGCAGAAAAGTCTCACCAAGACAGTTGGGTCAACAATTTTTAGAAAGGATGGTAAAAATGACATCACAAGTTGTTTCGGCCAGCGGGGGCTTGGACCCGCTCCTTAAACCAACTTCGTTTGTGGGTGCAGGCATGCCCAGCCATGCCACCACCACAGCCAACGCACAAGTTGATACGAGACCCAAGGTATCGGCGCCCAAGCCGGTGGAAATCAAATACGACGCGGCCCTGAACACGCAAAACCTGAAGGCGGCGGTGAGTTTGCTCAATGAGCAATTAGCATCCAACAATCGCGGCCTAGGGTTTTCGTTTGACGCGTCCAAGAACATTGCAGTGGTCAAAGTCACCGACCTCAAGACGGGTGAAGTCGTGCGCCAAATCCCCTCAGAAGATGTTCTGCGCATGGCGCGCAACATCGATGATGCCAAGGGAATTTTGTTCAACGAAAAGACATAAATATTTGCAGGCGTGATTAAAGATTTTTTTGAAGCATCCGATTCAATTTCTGTAAGTTGTTTATTCGTTTTTAAACATCAATTATTTGGAGAACCCTATGTCCGTCATCAACACCAACGTCAGTGCCCTTTATG
>JBBAPO010000068.1:0-5131 GCA_040400795.1 Rhodoferax sp. | reverse complement strand
CCAGCAGGCGGCCACGGCCATGCTAGCCCAGGCCAACCAGCAACCGCAATCCGTTTTGGCGCTTTTGAAGCAATAAGCCGGGATAGTTCATTAGGAAATAGGGTATTGATTTCATTGGGTTTTTTCTAATGGATTTCATTAAAAAACCACAAAATCAGCAGTTTTAGCTCCCAATGGACAATCTCGGTAAGTAGCGCCAGAAGTTGCCCAACGCGCTGTTGGGCGGCGCGCTTTTTAAAAGCCTGTCAATCGCGACAGGCTTTTTTCGTTTCAGACCCCTTGCAGCGGTAAGCTGGCGGCAAGGTGTTGCCGTTTTCTTGCGCCAATCAGCGCACACGCGCCAGCCTGTTGCTGGGTCGAACCGGCCCATGCAGCCACAACAAGTTGGCACGCTACCTGCTTAGCTTGAATGAAACCCTGTCGTGAAATTGACACCCCTTTAACCCAGCAGCACCCAGCACCGCCCAACACCACCCAGCCCATGACAGCCGACTTTGTAGTTGCCAATGCCGAATTTCTCTTGACGGTGCTGCGCGAGTTGTCTGCTGCCAGCGGCAGAGTACTGGCCGCCGGTACTGCCGGGGATGACCGGGCCACCCGACTGGCCATTGATCAAATGCGGCATTTGCGTGCTGAGCTGCAAAGCATCCATGAAGACACCAAACAACACGCAGACGACGCGCCGGCGCATACCCGGGCAGAGATGGCAAAGCTGCTAGCCAATATCCGGCAGAGCGACGCTTTTACCAGTGCGTGGTGCAATCGCTACAACGGTCTTATGACTCAAGAGCAACTCTTGCTCACCCCTGAGGGAATGCAGGTGATCATTGACGGCCTGATACCGCCCACCTGGAACTGGGACACCGACATCTTGACCGTCGATGACGACGTTGCCCCCGCTTTTTTAGAGTCAGTGCTAAAGAGGGGGCAAAAACGTGTGGTGGTGTTTTGCGCTGCAAAACTCGACACGACACCGACAATACCTGGGGTTCGTTACCTGAACGATAAAAAAGAAGCCTACACATACTTTCAAACACTGGACTTTGGTGAAGCCGAGCGCTTGATCAACTTTCATGCAGTCTCAAGTGACAAGAATGAAACGGACAGTCAGCGCATCGCCGAATATACCGACTACCGTGAGGCATTCACGCGGGCGTGGAAACATCGCCGGGTAAACAAAAACACCGTCAAGTTTTTCGGTCATAAATGGCTGATGCAAGGCCTTGCCAATCTGCCCGCGATCGCAGCGCACGCTACGCTTTCCGACCTGCGCAACAAGTTTGTCAACCTGCCGATGGTGATCATCTCGCCCGGACCCTCGCTGGACAAGAACGTGCATCTGCTCAAGCAGCTCAAGGGCAAGGCCTTGCTGATGGCACCAGCGCAATCCGCGCTGGCCTTGAGCTGCGCCGGTGTGGTGCCAGATGTCATCGTGGTGGCAGATCCAGCCGATATTCTTTACCTGGTCGATGGTTTTCCGATGGACCGGGTGGAGGCGCTGCTGCTTAGCGTTACTTGCCACCCCACATTTTATGAAAAATTCCAAGGGAAAATCATCACATTTAATGGCAACGCAGGCATTGACAACTGGATATCAGACATATTCCACGATACAACAGTCATTGGTTCAGGAGGGTCTGTTTCTACTGCCCTGTGCAAAATGGGCCAGTATTTAAAATGTAGCCCGATTGTGCTGGTGGGACAAGACCTGGCATTAACCAACGGCAAGCAGTATGCAGCCAATGCGGCTGACGGCCAAATGGCAATCCAATTTGACGTACAGCGGGATACGTACACTTACACCCAAGTGCAGCCGGGCTTTGAAAAATTACTGGGGGATGAGGGAAGCAACAGCATCGACTTCATCGGAAAAACACAAATGTTGCCCGGCTATTACGGCGGCATGGTGCAGACAAAGCGTGACTATGCCATGTTTCACGCGGAATTTGAAAACCTTGCCGAGGCAGAAAATAACAATAAAACCCCGATACGGCTGCTCAATTGCACCGAAGGAGGGGCGTTTATCAAAGGCTTCGCACATCTGCCCTTGTCTGACGTCATCGCGCAAATTGTGGGCTCGGACAAAGCCTTCACTGACATAGCCAGCATCTTCAAGACGAACCATGCTGCAGTGGACGTGGCGGGGCGCAAACAATTACTCTTTCAAAGCTTGCTGCGTGCCAAAGTCGCCCTGGAAAAAAGTTATGCCTTAGCGCTGCGCTGCGCCAAGTTGGCCACGCAGCTGCAAAGAGGTACTGTCAATATCGCGGCACTGACGAAAATTGAAAACCAATTGGCCAAGGCCATTCAGGGTTCGTGGTTTATAGCATTGGCAAATCAGGACGAAATCACCAACGCTATTGCGTTGGGTGTCCGCGCCAAAACCATCCCGCAAAGCCTGGCTGCATCCAGAATTTTGTATGCGCTGGTCATCAGGGAAGCACCCAAGCTTTTGCCCAGCATCAACGCGACACTCATGAAGTTAAGGCAAACCCATGCTGACTGACGCCTCCATCCTCATCACCGGTGGAACCGGATCCTTTGGCCACACCTTTGTTCCGATGACGCTTGCCAAATACAAGCCGCGACGCTTGGTGATTTACTCGCGCGACGAAATAAAACAGTGGGAGATGGCCAAGCTGTACGGTAACGACGATCGGGTGCGCTTTTTTATTGGCGATGTTCGCGACAAAGACCGTCTCTACCGTGCCCTAGACGGTGTTGACTACGTCGTGCACGCTGCTGCCACCAAGATCGTTCCCACCGCCGAATACAACCCTTTTGAATGCGTTAAGACCAATGTGTTTGGAGCAATGAACTTGATTGATGCCTGCATTGACCAGGGAGTGAAACGCGTGGTGGCGCTCTCGACTGATAAGGCCAGCAGCCCCTCGAATCTGTACGGTGCCACCAAACTCACATCAGACAAACTGTTTATCGCCGGTAACTCCTATGCGGGTGGCAACGAGACCCGCTTTGCCGTGGTGCGCTATGGCAACGTTATGGGCTCGCGTGGGTCAGTGATCCCATTTTTTCTCAGCCTTGCTGGCACCGGATCGCTGCCCATTACCGATCCCCGTATGACCCGCTTCATGATTACGCTGGAGCAAGGAGTCGACTTGGTATGGCACGCCTTTAACGACATGGTGGGTGGCGAGATTTATGTCAAGAAAATTCCATCGATGAAGATGACCGATGTGGCCCTGGCCACCGTACCGGCTGCCACCCATCACATCGTTGGCATCCGCCCCGGTGAAAAATTACACGAGCAAATGATTGGCTCAGAAGATGCTCCACATACTTACGAATACGCCGGGCACTTCAAGGTGTTACCGGCTATTCACAACTGGAGTCACGACCCTGCGCGCATTAATTGCGGTACCCAGGTGGCAGCCGACTTTACCTATTGCTCAGACAATAACCCCGAGTGGATGAGCGTTGACAATTTGCAGTCCTGGATAGCGCAAAACAGCCAACACATATGCAAAATCTGATGGGCAGCATCCCCTACGGACGCCAGGACATCACCCAGGCCGACATCGATACGGTCGTTGACGTGTTGCGGTCAGACTTCTTGACACAAGGCCCTGTGGTGCCCAAGTTTGAAGAGGCTGTGGCTAGTTACTGCGGCGCAGCGCACGCAGTGGCTGTCAATAGTGCTACCTCCGCATTGCACATCGCCTGTCTGGCCTTGGGTCTAGGCCCGGGCGATTGGCTGTGGACCTCCCCCATTACTTTTGTGGCATCTGCTAACTGTGGTTTGTATTGCGGAGCGCAGGTGGACTTTGTCGACATTGATCCCCTCACCTATAACCTGTGCCCAAAGGCGCTGGAGCAAAAGCTCATTGCCGCAGATAAGGACGGGCGCCTGCCTAAGGTGGTGGTGCCGGTGCACCTGTGCGGCCAGCCTTGCGACATGCAGGCCATTTACGGCCTAGCCCAGCGTTATGGCTTCAAGATCATCGAAGATGCCTCACATGCCATTGGTGGCAAATACAAGAACGCGCCTATCGGCAACTGCCGGTACAGCGACATCACGGTCTTCAGCTTTCACCCAGTCAAAATCATCACCACGGCCGAAGGCGGCATGGCATTGACCAACAGCGCCGAGCTGGCCAACAAAATGGCGCTTTTTCGGAGTCACGGTATCACCCGTGACCCCGCGCATATGACACACGCCGCCGACGGTCCTTGGTATTACCAGCAAATCGAGCTCGGCTACAACTACCGCATGACCGAGCTGCAGGCGGCATTGGGTGTCAGTCAAATGGACCGTTTAGACCACTACGTCACGCGCCGCCACAAATTGGCCCGCCGCTATGACGCGTTGCTGACAACTTTTCCCTTAACCACTCCCTGGCAGCAACCAGATAGCTACTCCGGCCTGCACCTGTATCCGATTCGCCTGCAACTGGACAAAATCCGAAAAAGTCATCTGCAGGTCTACGAGTCCCTGCGAGAACAGCAGATTGGCGCCAATCTGCATTACATCCCGGTACATACCCAGCCGTACTACGCGCGCATGGGCTTCAAGCCTGAAGACTTCCCGCAGGCGCAAGCTTATTACTGTGAGGCCATCAGCCTGCCCATGTACCAAACCCTGACAGATGCGCAGCAAGACCAAGTCATCGCCGCGATAGGCCAAGCTCTCGCTTTATGAAACTCGCCATCATCCCCGCCCGCGGTGGCAGCAAGCGCATCCCCCACAAAAACATTAAGTCGTTTTGCGGTAAGCCTATGGTTGCGTGGTCTATCGCGGCAGCGCTGCAAAGCGGTTGTTTTGATCATGTCGTGGTGTCCACCGACGATGTCGAGATTGCCGAAGTAGCACGGCAGTGCGGTGCGCAGGTGCCGTTTATGCGGCCGACTACACTGTCTGATGACCACACAGGCACCATTCCGGTAATTCGTCATGCCATCGAATGGTTCAACGAACGCGGACAGATGCCGGTTCAGGTCTGCTGCATTTATGCGACCGCGCCCTTTGTCAGGGCGGATGACATTCGCCGCGGGCTGGATATCCTTACTGGAGCTGGCAGCGACTACGCTTTCGCCGCAACCAAATATCCGTTCCCAATCCAGCGCGCCATCCGCATTACCGATCAGGGGCGGGTGGCGATGTTTAACCCAG
>JBBAPO010000067.1:0-8705 GCA_040400795.1 Rhodoferax sp. | reverse complement strand
CACTTGCATGGGGTGCAAGGGGTCGAAGGTTCGAATCCTTTCACACCGACCAATAGACAGTTTAAAGGCCTTTAAGGAGCGATTCTTAAAGGCCTTTTTCATTGGTAAATTAACAAGTTACACACTAATAGCCACTAACGGGGGCTATTGACTGATAAGCCAAAGTGGGGGAACATACGGGGGAACAAGTCGAGGGAAACAGGATTTTTGGGGTAATTGTTCCCCCGTTTCCCAGTGAAACCCGGTTGTTCCCCCAGTCTGAATTAGGAGTTGTTCCCCCATGTTGACCGATGCCGAATGCAAAAACGCAACTTGCCCACCGGGAAAAACACGGGCACGGCTGGCCTGTTCTGGCGGTTTGTACCTTGAAGTCAGTCCGGCGGGGTCAAAACGATGGTTCTACAAATACCGCAAAGATGGCAAAGAGGGCCGCATGGCGCTGGGCAGTTACCCGGACGTAGGCGCAAAGGATGCCCGCAAAGCCCGTGACGCGGCGAAGCTGAAAAAATCCACCGGGGTTGATCCGGTACAGGTGCGCAAGGTAGAAAAGCTGAAAGCCCTGACCCCAGCAGGCAACACCTTTAAGGCCACGGCGCTGGAGTGGTATGCAATGAAGCTGGACAGTTGGAGTAGTCATTACGCCATCCGTGAAAAGCGCAACCTTGAAAAAGACCTGTTCCCATTTTTGGGGGCGCGGCGTATTGGTGACATTGAAGCCATAGAGCTACTGGCCACGGTGCGCAGGGTTGAAGAACGCGGGGCGCTGGACGTGGCCCACCGGGTACTGACCACGGCGGGGCAGGTGTGGCGTTATGCCGTGGCCACTGGCAGGGCACAGCGGGACGTTAGCGCCGATATTCGGGGAGCATTGAAGCCCCACCACGGCAAACACTTTGCCGCCATCACAGAGCCGGTGAAGCTGGGCGAACTGATCCGGGTCATCCGTGGCTATCAGGGCGGGCCGATTGTGCGGGCGGCGCTACAGCTTGCACCGATGTTGTTTCAACGCCCTGGCGAGCTACGGGCGGCGGCATGGGCTGAATTTGATCTTGATGCGGCGATGTGGACTATCCCATCGGTGCGAATGAAACGCAGCGTGCAGGGCAAACAGAACGGCGATCCCCACCAAGTGCCGTTGCCCGCGCAGGCCGTGGAGATACTGCGCAAGCTGCACCCACTGACCGGCCACGGGGCTTTGGTGTTTCATGGGGAGCGCAGCCATGACCGGCCTATCAGTGACAACACCTTGCGGGCGGCGCTGCTGACGCTGGGTTACGGGCCGGACGTGCAGAGCGTGCATGGATTCCGGGCGACGGCGCGCACGCTGCTGGCAGAGGAATTGAATGTTGACCCGCTGGTGATTGAAGCGCAGCTTGCCCATGCGGTGAAGGATGCCAACGGCAGGGCCTACAACCGGACGCAGTACCTGAAACACCGTACAGCCATGATGCAAAAATGGGCCGATTACCTGGACAAGCTGGCCACGGGCGGCGATGTGATCCAGTTCAAGACGGCGTAAACAGTTTTAGGCCACGCCTAGCCACGGATTAATTACCCGATGGCGAAAACCGGGACACCCTGACCCGGCGGCGGTGGTTTTTCATTGGGGCGTTTCAGGGAACGTGACATGACAGATTTGTCTCATTGGACATACACAAACGACTTTAGCGGCGCTGATGCGGCAGCCCTGATATTGGGCATTGACCCCAGCGCTCCGAGCGCAGATTTATCTAGGACGAGGCCTGTTCTTGCAGGAATGCAGCGGGCCCACATAAGAGCACTGTGCTCTACGCACTCTGATGGATTGGAAAGCAATTGGGTGTGTGCAAGACGAAGGGATGGTAAGTTAGAAACTTCCATACTCAGCAGCGAGTCCCGGTTTGAGGCTCAGCTTTTTAGTAAGGTGGAAATCGCAAGATGGCTTGCAGATAACGGGATGGCTTCGGTTTATCCGTTCGATTCAAAGCCAACTGTTATTGGCGCCCAAGATGGTATTGACCCCGCAGATTTCCCGGAAGAATTGCATGCTGCCAACATCGCATTCCGAGCAGTCCACAACGGCCATGGCGAAAAGACTGCAACTGTCAAAAACAGGTTAGTCGACTACCTGAGAAGAAACTTTCCGGACCTGAATAACGAGGCGGTGCAGCGTATTGCGACCGTGGCAAATCCAAATAAAGTGCGCGGACGGAAAAAACTTTCCCCTGAATAGACCGGGTATTAAACCCAGCAACCATGCGGGTTTGCGTAATGGAGGGGCTATTCTTTTCGGTCAATAGGAGACCTATACCGCCTATTCCAAGGCTCTGAATATTGGCAAAGTTACCCCATCGCAACAACGGCAAACAAAGCCGAATAGGGGTAACCAATGTCAATATTCAGAATGCCACTTGTCAAGGCTGAAACCGGACACCGTTCCGATGCCAGCATTTACAACGCCATCCGAGCTGGGTTATTCACAAAACCTGTCCTAATAGGGCAGCGTTCCGTAGGCTGGCCATCAAACGAAGTGCAAGCCATCAATGCAGCGCGGATCGCTGGCCAATCAGAAGCAGAGATACGTCAACTTGTCACCCAACTCCACGCCAAGCGTCGTGATCTGGTGTGTGTTGAAGCGATTGCGGATGGGAGGCAACTCTGATGGCACACCACGATCACCCCGAACCCAACTTCAACGTCCCCGGTCTGACGTTTCTTTGCGTCAAGCACGACCACGACTGTCCGACCCGTCTCAACCAGGAAATAGCTGATTGCATCTGCAAGGAGCTCGAATACGAGTTTCACAGCAGCCCCGAGCGCGTCGCGGCCAGTGTCGAGTCGGGCCGAACGGCCCGCAGGAAAGCTGCACGCGAAGCCGCGAAAGCGCCGAGGAAAGCAAAACGCAAATAAAAAAGCCCCGGCCTTTCGGGACCGAGGGCTCTTGGGAAGCTCTAAACCTGACAGTGTAGATTTTCCTCCTTTTTGCCCAACTCGAAAAGCTGGTGGTCCAAAACGGAACCATCAAAATGATTCAATCTTCAAACGACCCATGCCTCAACTTTTACGAGGCGATAAGACGATCCGGTTTGTCAGTGCCAAGCGAAATTGTCGCGGATGGCAAGATTCACCGATTCAGCACAAACGGTAAACGCAGCGATCTTTCAGGCTGGTATGTCGTGCACACCGATGGCATTGCGGCCGGCGCTTTTGGATGCTGGCGCCAAGGGTTCACACACAACTGGTGCGCGAAGTCAGACCATACGATGACTGATGCTGAGCGTTACGGCCACCGCCTGCGAGTCAAAGCGATCCAGATGCAGCGCGACGAGGAGCAGTCACTGCGGCAGCAACAGGCGGCAGCGACGGCAGCGACGCGCTGGGATGCTGCAGCGCCAGCAGATGAACACTTTTATCTAAAAGCGAAGGGGGTGAAGGCGTACGGCCTGAAGATCGAAGGCAGCACGCTACTTATCCCGATGAAAGACGAGCTGGGCAACCTGCACAGCCTGCAAACCATCGAGGAGGACGGTACCAAGATGTTTATGCCAGGCGGCCGGGTGAAGGGCTGCTATCGCGGCATAGGCAAGCCGAACGCCATATTGATCGTTTGCGAGGGATACGCCACCGGGGCAAGCATTCACGAGGCTACCGGATACGCGGTGGCAGTAGCCTTCAATGCGGGCAACCTGGAGCCGGTGGCGCTTGCGTTGCGCACTAAATACCCCAGCCTGAAAATCATCATTGCCGCTGATGATGACCATCAGACCGACGGCAATCCCGGCCTGACCAAAGCAACGGCGGCGGCGCAGGCTGTGGGCGGGCTGCTGGCTGTGCCCAAATTCCCAGAGGGCAGACCGGACAAGGCAACCGACTTCAACGACCTGCACCAGTTGGCCGGGGCTGATGCGGTGAAGGCGTGCATTGATGCGGCGCAGATGTGCGCGGTAGCTGGTGCTGGTGACTGGCCAGACCCCACACCATTACCCAATGCGTTACCGCCGGTTGACCGCTTTGATGCAGAGCTATTGCCTATAGCCTTGCGAGGCTGGGTGATGGACATTGCCCACCGAATGCAGTGCCCGGCAGACTTTCCGGCGGTGGCGGCGCTGGTGGCCTTGAGTAGCCTGATCGGTGCGCGTGCGGTGATCCAGCCAAAAGCGAAGGACGATTGGCAGGTAGTGCCGAATTTATGGGGCGCGGTAGTGGGCAGGCCAGGCGTGAAGAAAAGCCCTGCACTCAGCGAAGCACTAAAGCCGTTACACCGGCTACAGGCGAATGAGTTTGAGCTATGGCAGGCGGCGCATGATGCCTGGGTACTGGACTGCAAAGTCGGAGAGATGGCGAACGCCGACCGTGAGAGAAAAGCAAAGGGGCTGGCAAGCAAAGACCCGGTGGCGGCGCGAGCGGAATTGGTTCCAGTGGACATCCCGGCAGAGCCAACGGCACGGCGGTTTATCGTGAACGACGCCACGGTAGAAAAGCTAGGCGAACTGATGCAGCAAAACCCGTGGGGCACCTTGTCCTATCGGGACGAACTGTACGGGCTGCTGACTGGCCTAGACAAGCAAGGGCAAGAAGGATCGAGAGCGTTTTACCTGCAAAGCTATGACGGCAATCAGGGCTACACCTTTGACCGCATCGGGCGCGGAACGGTACATATCCCCCGCGTCTGTCTGGCGATGATCGGGGGCATTCAGCCTGGCCGCATTCAAGAGTACGTGCGAGGTGCGGTGGCGGGTGGCAGTTCCGATGATGGCTTATTGCAGCGGTTCGGTTTGACCGTCTGGCCCGATACAGCGGGCGATTTTGTCCACGTGGACCAATGGCCCGATACACCGGCAAAGCTGACCGCCTGGGCTGTGTTTGACCGGCTGGCAGAACTTGCACCCGCAAACGACACTGACCCGCAAGTGTGGCGTTTCAGCCCCGAAGCGCAAGCCCTGTTTGTGGAGTGGCTGGTTCCCTTTGAAACTGAAATACGCGGCGATGACCTGCACCCGGCGATGGTTTCGCACCTGTCCAAGTACCGCAAGCTGATCCCGGCGCTGGCGCTGGTGTTTGCTTTGATTGACACACCAGACAGCGGCGGCATAGTCCATGAAGATGAACTATTGCGAGCGCTGGCCTGGGGGGACTATCTGCGCACCCACGCCAATCGCCTGTATGCAGCAGCGGTAACTCCTGAAACCACCGATGCGGTAACGCTGCTATCCAGAATCAAAGCAGGCAAGCTGACCGACCGGGATGGCGTGATTCTGGACAGCTTCACACCCCGGCAAATTGCCGTCAAAGGTTGGGCCGGGCTAGGGACACCGGACGCGGTGCGCAAGGCAGCGGAGGTACTGGCCGATTACGAACACCTACGGCGGGACGTGGTGCAGGGCGGCGCATCGGGCGGCAGACCCAGCGACCGTTACAGCATCAATCCAATGGTGAGAGGTGCGGTGTGAACTGGCTGGCACGACTCAAGAAAATCGAGATAGCCCCCGAACGGGACGCTACAGAACCTACAAAACCGGGTTTTGTAGGTTCTGTAGCCCCTGATATGGCACCCATACCAAAAACAGGGGCTGATTCACCGGCAGCGAACGACCAGACACCTGACCCCGACCGCTGGTGCTGGCCACACACTGTAGCCATGAATACGCGAGAGATTGACACCTTCACGGCGCGGGTTGCCAGGTTTACCGACAAGGGGCTGGGACTTGATGATGCAGAGGAGCAGGCCGATAAGCTGGTGGGGCGGAATCGTGAATCTGATGACCGCCGGTTATGCCTGGAGTGCGTATATCTGTCTGGCCATTCGGTGAGAGCGTGGGCCTGTAGAAACTGGCAGAGGGCCGGGGTAGCCTCGCAGGCAAAGGACGCGCAGCTATCGTCGGCGCTGGTTTGTCAATTACAGCGGTGTGATGGGTTCTCGGGGGGTAAACACCTGAGCACCACAAATCGACAGGCTTCAGGGGGACATATAGCCCGGCGGCCAAGTCTGCAAAAGTTGAAAATTTCTACCCGCGGGGGTAAAGATTTCAGCGGTGCGTGTCGGTGCAACCCAGGGGGGTGGGGCTGAATGCGGTGGGGCGTATCCCTACTCCACTTGACCCCGAGCTGGTGGCGTTTCCTGTGAGTGAAATGCGACTACGCAAACGAATGACCAGACCGAACTGGTGAGCGCGCTGATGTCTCGGCCCCAAGCAACCCTTTGAGTTACCTAAAAACTCGTTCAGTCCTTTCGGCTTCCTCTTTTAGCGTACGGCCTTGCGGGCGATATGTGCCCGGCTATGCCCGCAAGAGTTGCCTTCTGCTTTGGAGAAACAGGCCTTAGCAAGCGCAAAAGAAAGCGGTCAATACGCCTTCGTTCTGCTGGTGTGGCGTCTGGCGGGTAGAGCGGTTCGCCCATGGCCGAAGGTTTCGTGCGGTTGAGTCAGTGAGGGAGCTGCGAGCTACTGGAGACTTGAGCGGTGGGCGTCGATTCCAGCGCCAACCGCTCGCCCTCCCAGCAATCGATTAGCCTTGTCAGATCCTCGGCGCTCATTTCAGACAGCGCGCGGTCATCATCAGCATCCTGGCGGTTGCGGCCAAGGTCGCCCGCCATCTCCAGAACCGTGCGAGCAGCAGCCACTCGTGCTGATGCAGGCGCGGCGGGATCGACCATGACCTCTTTGAGCGTAGCCGTAGCAATGTTGGCCAGTTCGCATGACACGTAACGGTTGCGTTCGAACGCGACAGCGGTTTGCACGCTGGGGTTTCGGAGTAGGTCATAAGCAGCCGTCCGGGGGGTGCTGTAACCAGCGATCCGCGCCGCTTGGGTAGGGTTACAGCCCTGACGGACAAGAGCTGTCACAAAGGACCGCTGCATCTGCGTCAGCTCGGCACCGCGCAAGCCGTGGAGGAAGGGGGATTTGCACTCATTTGCCATCCCCAAAGTGTAGGCAGTGAAGTCATTTGTGGCAACAAGTCGCCTGCCTAGGGCGTTGCGCATGGGCCGCAGCACGCCCACGCCGGCGGATTTGCAAAAGGAGCGAACGCGAGCTTTAGCCTCGAGAACGCAAAAAGTCTACGGCATCGGCATGAGAGTTGTTCTCCGCAAACCAAAGCGCCGTGTACCCCTTCTTTGTCTTTATGGAGCGATCTGCGCCTGCTTCTAGTAGGAGCTTCAAACATCCAATTTGGTTGTTTCTTGCTGCGTACATCAACGGAGTCGCACCGATCTCGTCCACAGTATTCACATCAGTGTTCATTTCGATCAGATCTAGGAGTGTTACTTCGTCGCCAGCAGCTGCAGCCTTGATGATTAAAGGTTTCCCGTCACGCGGCTTTCCAAGTCCTGTGACAGGAGGCGTTGGTCCGAACCGCCTCCAAAGCGGCTTCCCTATGTAGTCATAAATTGCCACCAGACAAGTCGCGAGCAGACCAGTTGCACCTGCAATAACCAGTGCGTCAGTTATCGGCTTCCCCCCCGAAATGTTCCCGCTATAAATTGCACCAGTGGCAATGACCAGCCAAAGATACTTGTTGAGCGGTTTCGCTTTTATCGCGTATCGGTAGGCTCCACATGCGAACACTAAGCCCCAGAACACACGGGGAAAAGATAGATTCAAGAGGCCTGATGCAATGAGCAGAGCGGAAAAGCCTGCAAGCATGCCAACAGTCGCGCGTCGAAAATTCGTATTCACTTTAAGCTCCAGCTAGTGGTCACTTGTCACGAAGGCGTTTGCACCATAGCTCACTTTTTTCCCTGCGAATCGCTAGGCTTTACTGGTAGCTGAAAAGCGCGAGCTTTACCGACCAGCATGTACCAACAATTCTTGGTAAGTGCTGATACTTTCTCAATCGACACCGATGTAATGGCATCCGCGCCCCGTGCGTAAGCGCCGACCTTCAAATCCAGCAGGACGAGCTCATCATCCGGCGGCGTTTCCGTGAACATACGATGGCATCGACCAGCCTCGATCATCCCGAGAGACTTGCCACCTTGTGGGGCTTGAGCGAGCACCTGAACACCGGTTGCCGCTGCGCGCTGCTCCGCCAGGCTGACGTATGAAACGTCCTGCCCCACCATCATATTTGAGCTGTAGGACGAGCACCCCGCCATTGCAACTGCGGACATCAAAACAAAGATCCGGTACGAAATATTCATCTTTACTCCAACGTTCACATTACGAAGAATGCTGTGACTCCCAAGCTCCAGCAGATGCGCGCCGCACGAGGTCACTTGTACCATGCAGCGCGAGCGTTTGAAGCATAGCAGTGGCAATCTCCGGGTGATCGTCCTGGTCACCCCTACCTGCTAGAACAGTGCAAGCCCAGGACATGTCCTCAAGCTGTTCGTCTTCAAGGTCAGTGCGAGGCGTGCTGATCGTTTGCATGGGAGATCCTGTGTGATTGAAATTGCCACAGTGTCACGGCGGTAAGCCTCGTCTGTCAAACCGTATGAAGTCCTACAGACAATCCAGACACCCCTATAGTCGAACGCGCGGCAGATTGTCTGGGAGTCCACACATCCCAGTGGCCAACGACTCAAAACGAACCAGCGGTCTAGCCGGGGTATCAAAGGCAAATCGGGGGAACAGACGGGGGAACGAAACGACATTATAAAAATTGAAACATAGCATTCATGAGGGTTTCAAGACATCTTTAGAGCGGTTTCACAATATGAATCAAGGACTTAGCTTCGAAAGGGGCTAAGTCCTTTCTTCTTTGTGGCCTCGGATGAATTGCTGGTGCCT
>JBBAPO010000066.1:0-8908 GCA_040400795.1 Rhodoferax sp. | reverse complement strand
AACGGGTTGGAAATTGTTCGAACGACTTGGAATCAGTTCGAAATAGTCTTGGCGGGCTAAAAGATACTAGATCGCAAACCGCCTAAATTTCCCAAGAGCAAGCCGATCAAGTACTTGGGCCCCATTTCATTATTCTAAATGTTGAGACATCTTCTTTTACCGAGAGTTTTCAGATCCTCTGTGCTAAAGGCTCCGGAATTAGAACCTGCTAGGTTGTCCCACTATGCCCCTTCGACCCAAAGCGAACGGTCGCGGCGCTGCCTTGGGCGGCGGTAATGCAGCGGTAGCAGACATCGGCTTACAGCGAGGGCTGACTGCTACCGGCCAGAAGCGGTCATCAGAAGCGACTCGCTAAAGGTCTGCTACCTGGATCCAGACTATCAAAGGTCCCCTGAAGCAAAGGACGTTCAAGAAGGTCATTAAATGGTCAAATTTCAGGCACCCCATGGTGACCATCGTCTTCTTCCGATTCAGGAATTTTTTGGTCAATCTTTTCCATGTTATCCAGTAGCTTCAAAAAGTAATGAAGCGTGTGGGCCATGTCGCCCATCGAGAAATCCTGCAGAGCCTGCTCGTAGTAAGCCTTGATTTTTGGTTGGGCCAGATCCATCCAGACATGCCGTCCTGACTCTGTCATCACGATCAACCGCGAACGGCGATCACGCCCGTCGGTGCTCATTTCAATGTGGCCATCTCGAGTCATCCGGGTGATCAAGCCAGACAAATTTTGTCGGCTGACCATCAGATAACGCGCCAACTCCCCAACTCCCATCCCCTGCGCCGCTTCGGGCCGTGACAGCGCCCCCAGCACCGCCCATTGCTGCGTGGTCAGGCCTTCGTCCTGCACCGCACGGCTACCCGTTTTGTGCAACATATTGGCACATTGGTAGAGCTTAAAGAAAATCCTGTTGGCTAGTTCCATGCGAGCATCTTTTGCTTGTGACATAGGGTAAACGATAGGTTATTGAACACGAAAAAGACTTGAAGCGGAATATGTGAAAACCCTAGAATAAGACAACATGATGACATATGTTCGATATCTAGAAATTTCCAAACCATTTCAAATCACGGAGAAAGACATGAAAGACCTCAAAGGCAAAACAGCGATTGTGACCGGTGGCGGCGGCGGTATTGGTGGGGCCACCAGCCGCCGCTTTGCCGAAGAAGGTGCCCAAGTTGCGGTGTTCGACATGAACCTGGAAGCCGCCCAGAAAGTAGCCGACGGCATCGTGGCCGCTGGTGGCAAGGCTCTGGCTTTTGCTTGCAACATCACCGACCGTGCCCAGGTCGATGCGGCAGTGGCGGCTGCTGAGGCTCAGCTCGGACCCATCGAAATCCTGGTCAACAACGCCGGTTGGGACATCTTCAAACCCTTCACCAAAACCGTGCCCGCCGAGTGGGACAAACTGATCGCTATCAACCTCACAGGCGCTTTGCACATGCACCACGCTGTGCTGCCCGGCATGGTGGCCCGCGGCGGTGGCCGTATCGTCAACATCGCATCGGACGCAGCCCGTGGCGGCTCTTCGGGTGAAGCCGTTTACGCCGCTTGCAAGGGCGGCCTGGTCGCCTTGTCCAAGACACTGGCACGCGAACACGCCCGCCACAACATCACCGTCAACGTGGTTTGCCCTGGCCCAACCGACACCGCCTTGCTCGCAGGCTTTGCCGAAGGTGCGGCCAACCCCGAAAAACTCATGGACGCCTTCAAGAAGGCTATCCCCCTTGGCCGCATTGGTCAGCCTGATGACTTGGCCGGTGCCATCGTTTTCCTGAGCAGTAGCGACGCTTCCTTCATCACTGGACAGGTCATCAGCGTGTCTGGTGGCTTGACCATGCACGGCTGATCGGCCACCCCGAAACCTCTTGGAGAACCACATGCAATTCGAAGACATCCTGTACGAAAACCGCAACGGCGTGGCCTGGATCACGATCAACCGCCCCGAGAAAATGAACGCCTTTCGCGGCACGACCTGCGACGAAATCATCAAGGCCCTGAACAAAGCCGGTTACGACCGCGACATCGGCTGCATCGTGCTGGCCGGTGCTGGCGACCGTGCTTTTTGCACCGGTGGCGACCAGTCGGCCCACGATGGCAACTATGACGGTCGGGGCACCATCGGCCTGCCGATGGAAGAGCTGCACACCGCCATCCGCGACGTGCCCAAGCCTGTGATCGCCCGCGTGCAGGGTTTTGCGATTGGCGGCGGCAATGTGCTCTGCACCATCTGCGACCTGACCATCTGCTCGGATAAAGCCATCTTCGGCCAGGTCGGCCCCAAGATGGGTTCTGTCGATCCTGGCTACGGCACAGCCTTTTTGGCCCGTGTGGTCGGCGAGAAGAAGGCCCGCGAAATCTGGTACCTCAACAAACGCTACTCCGGCCAGGAAGCCGTGGACATGGGTCTGGCCAACATCTGCGTGCCACACGAGCAGCTCGACGCCACCGTGCAGGAGTGGGCCGAAACCATTTGCGAGCGCAGCCCTACAGCCATTGCCATTGCCAAGCGCAGCTTCAACATGGACACCGCCCACCAGTCGGGCATCGCGGGCATGGGCATGTACGCACTCAAGCTGTACTACGACACCGAAGAGTCGCGCGAAGGCGTGAAGGCCTTGCAGGAAAAGCGCAAGCCCGACTTCCGCAAGTACGCCAAGTGAACGCAAAGACCGAGGACGTCAGATGAACCCCAACCCCTACATCAACGAAGACTTGCAGGCACTGGCTGAGAGCGTGCGTCGCTTTGCCGATGAAAAAATCAAACCCGGTTTTTTAGAGCGCGACAAGACGCGCGAGTTTGACCTCGCCCTGCTGCGCGAGATGGGCGATTTGGGCTTCATCTGCCCCGAAGTGCCCGAGGAGTTCGGCGGCTTGGGTATGGGCTGTGTGGCTGCAGGGGTGATCCACGAGGAAATTGCCCGCGCCGACCTGAGCTTTTCTTACCTGAATCTGTTGGCATCACTGAACAGCCAGATCCTCTACAAGTACGGTAAGCCCGAAGTGGTGCGCCCTTGGCTCGACAAAATCCGCGAGGGTCGTGTCATTTGTGCGATTGCGCTGACCGAGCCGCGAGGCGGATCAGACGCAGCCAACCTGCGTTTGCGGGTGGAGCGTGATGGTGATTTTTATGTCATCAACGGCGAAAAGACTTCGATCTCGGCGGCTGATCAAGCCGACATCACCGTCGTATTTGGCCGCACCGGCACACCCGAGTCGGGCGCCCATGGCGTCACCGCCTTGCTGGTGCCCATGGACACGCCTGGGCTGACCACCAGCCGCTTTGACTGCCACGGTCAGCGCTCCATCGGTCGCGGCTCCATCTTCTTTGAAAACGTTCGCATACCCGTCAGCCACCGCTTGGGCGACGAGAACAAAGGCTTTGTCCAAGTCATGCACGGCTTTGACTATTCGCGCTCTCTGATCGGACTGCAATGCCTGGCCGTAGCACGCGTGGCGCTCGAGGAAACCTGGGAGTACATCACCCAACGCCAGGCCTTTGGCCAGCCCTTGTCGGCTTTCCAAGGTGTCACTCACCCCTTGGCCCAATACGACACCGAGGTCGAAGGAGCACGCTTGGTCTGCTTGCAAGGCCTGTGGCTCAAAGACCAAGGCCTGCCGCACTCCGCGGAAGCGGGCATGGCCAAGTGGTGGGGACCCAAACTTGCCTATGACGTGATCCACCAATGCCTGCTCTGCTTCGGTCATGGTGGTTATGACCGAGGCCTGATGGAGCAACGCATGCGCGATGTGCTGGGCTTCCAGATCGGTGACGGGACCGCACAGATCATGAAAACCATCATCGCGCGTACCCGTGCAGGCCGCAAGAACGTGCCCGCCTGACATTTTGATCAACAAGAAAAACATTCAATCTCAAAGGAGACAACCATGGAATTCGATGCCGTATTACTGCCAGCACGCCGTGACGCCATGATCGAGCAAGGACTGTGGCATGACCGCACCATCAACCAAGATCTGGACGCTTGCGTCGCCGCTTGTCCCGACAAACTGGCACTGACTGCCTACCGTGTTGAAGCCGATGACATGCGCCGATTCACCTACCGTGAACTGGCGCAGATGGCCGACCGTGTGGCCGTGGGCCTGACCCGCCTGGGCGTGCAAAAAAACGACATCGTGGCCTGTCAGTTGCCCAACTGGTGGCAGTTCACGGTGACCTATCTGGCGTGTTCGCGCATCGGTGCGGTCATCAACCCACTGATGCACATCTTCCGTGAGCGTGAATTGAATTTCATGCTCAAGCATGGCGAAGCCAAGGTCATCATCGCACCTAAGACGTTTCGGGGTTTTGACTTCGAGCAGATGATCACCGCGATCCAGCCTGGCCTGCCGCATCTGCAGCATGTTGTGGTGATCGATGGCCATGGCCCCAACAGCTTCGAAGCCTTGCTGAGCGGCCCCACCTGGGAAAACGAGCCCGATGCTGCAAGCATCCTAAGTGCGCACCGCCCTGGCCCGGATGACATCACCCAGCTCATCTACACCTCGGGCACCACAGGCGAACCTAAAGGCGTGATGCATTCGGCCAACACCGTGATGGCCAACATCATTCCTTATGCCAAGCGTCTGCAGCTCGATGCCGAGGACGTGGTGTTGATGGCCTCGCCCATGGCACACCAAACCGGCTTTATGTATGGACTGATGATGCCCATCATGCTCAAAGCAAGTGCGGTTTTGCAGGACATCTGGGAGCCCAAGAAGGCGGTCGAGGTGATCAACGCAGAAAAAGCCAGCTTCACGATGGCTTCCACGCCGTTTCTAACCGACTTGACCCGCGTGGTGACGGAAAACAAAACACCGGTGCCCAGCCTCAAGACTTTCTTGTGTGCTGGCGCCCCGATACCTGGCCCACTGGTGGAGCAGGCTCGAGCCTCACTGGGAACCAAAATCGTATCGGCCTGGGGCATGAGTGAAAACGGGGCCGTCACACTGATCCGGCTCGATGATCCCGATGAACGCGCCTTCAACACAGATGGCCTGCCCCTGCCTGGGGTTGAGCTCAAGGTGGTGGACGCCGACGCCTCGGGTCCTGCACTGCCTGCAGGCACGCAAGGCAAGTTGTATCTGCGTGCCTGCTCCAACTTTGGCGGATACCTTAAGCGACAGCACCTCAACGGCACCGACACCGAAGGCTGGTTTGACACAGGCGATCTGGCCCGTATCGATGAGCAAGGCTACGTACGCATCACCGGGCGCAGCAAGGACGTGATCATCCGAGGCGGCGAAAACATCCCAGTGGTCGAGATCGAGTCACTGCTCTACAAGCACCATGCAGTGGCCTTGGTAGCCATCGTGGCCTACCCCGACGAACGCCTGGGCGAACGGGCTTGCGCCGTGGTGGTGCCCAAGCCCGGTCAAACCTTCGACATGCCCACCCTGGTCACTTACCTCAAAGAGCAGAAGGTTGCGATTCAGTACATCCCTGAACGCCTCGAAGTTCGGCAAAGCATGCCGTCCACTCCATCCGGAAAGATCCAGAAATTCAAGCTGCGCGAGGATTTGCGCGACGGTGCAGCTGCATAAAGAGCGCCAACCACTTCATCACCTCAATAGGAGACTTACCATGACAACCACAACCCGTTTTCAACTGCGTCGCACTTTGACGGTCGCAGGTCTTTCACTTCTGGGGCTTTGCGCCAGCGGCATCAGCCATGCGCAAAGCTGGCCCAGCAAGCCCATTCGTATCGTTGTGGGATTTGCACCCGGTGGTACCACCGATGCCATGGCGCGTTTGGTTGCTCAGAGCTTGACCGAGAGTCTGGGCCAGTCCGTGGTCATTGATAACAAGCCCGGCGCCAGTGCCAACATTGCCGCAGCCGAGGTGGCCCGTGCAACGCCCGATGGCCATACCCTGTTCATCTCTCCTACATCGGTTGAGACTGTCAATCCTCACCTGATCAAGTCCACTTTGTTGCCTTCGCGCGACCTCACACCAGTGAGTGGTATTGGCAAGTCCCAAATGTATTTGGTGACCAAGCCTCAAAGCACCGCAAAAGATGTGCGTGAACTGGTCGCACAAGCCAAATCTGGAAAAATGTCCTACGCGTCCGCAGGTGCTGGTACCCCACCTCACCTGGCTTGCGAGCTCTTCAAACAAGCCACTGGCACCAACATCCTGCACGTGCCTTACAAAGGTGCTGCTCCAGCCTTGCAGGATGTTTTGGCAGGGCAAGCCGACATGGTTTGTGACCCCGGTATTGCCTTCCCGCACATCCGCACTGGAAAGGTCAAATTGTTGGCGGTCGTCAGCGAGAAACGCTCACCATTTTTCCCGGATGTACCCACTGTGGCCGAGCAAGGCTTCAAGGGTGCCAATCTGGACATTTGGTTCGGCATGTGGGCTCCTAACGGCACACCTGCAGACGTCATTGCCCGTTTGAACCGAGAAGTGGCCAAAGCACTTGCCTCACCGACCCTGAAAGCCCGTTACGCAGAACTCGGTGGTGAGAACGTCGCTCTGGATACAGCCGAATTCAAGGCATTGCTGGCCAACGAAGCCAAGATCCTGGGTGCCTTGATCCGCGATCAGAAGATCTCGGTCGAATGATCAAGGGAGTTTCATGTCCGAGTCACCTATCCTGACTGTCCGACACGGTCGTGTCGGCGTCATCTCCCTGAACCGGCCAGCACAGCTGAATGCCCTGAACGATGCACTGATGGACGCTTTAGGCAAGGCCTTACTTGATCTGGATGGTGACTCGGATATTGGTGCGATTGTCATCACCGGCAGCGACAAAGCGTTTGCCGCCGGTGCAGACATCGCCGTCATGGCGGACTGGACCTACATGGATGTGTTCCAAAGTGGATTCATCACCCGCAACTGGGAAACCATCCGTCAAGTACGTAAGCCGGTGATTGCGGCAGTGGCGGGCTACGCCATGGGCGGCGGCTGCGAGTTGGCTCTGGCCTGCGACATCGTGATCGCGGCCGAGTCGGCCCAGTTTGCACTGCCCGAGATCAAGCTGGCGATGCTGCCCGGTGCGGGTGGCACCCAACGCTTGCCCCGCGCCATCGGCAAGGCCAAGGCCATGGACATGTGCCTGTCGGCCCGCATGCTGAACGCCGAAGAGGCCGACCGCTATGGCCTGGTATCGCGTGTGGTACCCGATGCCGAGCTCCAGACCGTGACGCTGAAACTGGCCACACAGATTGCGGGTTACTCGCTGCCCGCGCTGATGGCCATCAAGGAGTCGGTCAACCGCGCCCACGAGGCCAGCCTGAGCGAGGGCATCCTGTTCGAGCGCCGTGCACTGCATGCCCGGTTTGCCAGCGATGACGCCCATGAAGGTATGCACGCTTTTTTAGACAAGCGCAAACCTGTTTTTCAGCACCGTTAACTCACCACTCACCATGGCCCTCGATACCGAATCCTTTGACCTCCTGCTGCCGACCTTGCAGCGCTTCATCCGCGAGCGGCTGATCCCGGCCGAAAACCACCTCGAAGAGCACGACGACGTGCCACCGGACATCGTCCAGGACATGAAAGACATGGGCCTGTTTGGTCTGACCGTCCCCGAGGAATTTGGCGGCATTGGTCTGTCGGTCAGTCAAGAGGTCCTGGTCAACTACGAGCTCGGCCGCACCGCGCCCGCCTTCCGCTCGGTCTTTGGCACCAACATTGGCATCGGCTCGCAAGGCATCCTGATGGACGGCACGCCCGAGCAAAAAGCCGCCTACCTGCCCCGCGTGGCCAGCGGCGAGCTGATCATGTCCTTCGCACTGACCGAGCCCGATGTCGGCACCGACGCCGCCTCGCTCAAGACCCGCGCCGAACTCGACGGCGATCACTTTGTGCTGAGCGGCACCAAGCGCTACATCACCAACGCGCCGCGTGCCGGTGCCTTCACCCTGATGGCGCGCACCGGCGGTCCTGGCGCCAGTGGCGTGTCGGCCTTCATCGTGCCGGCCGATCTGCCAGGCATCAAGCTGGGCAAGCCCGACAAGAAAATGGGCCAACGCGGCACCAAGACCTGCGACGTGATTCTGGAGAATGTGCGTGTGCCCGCCGCCAACATCATCGGTGGCGTGCCCGGCCAAGGCTTCAAGACCGCCATGAAAGTGCTGGACCGTGGCCGACTGAACATCTCGGCAGTCTCCTGCGGACTTGCCTCGCGCATTCTGGACGAAGCCCGTACCTACGCCCGCGACCGCAAACAGTTTGGCAAACCGATTGGCGAGTTCCAACTGATACAGGCCATGCTGGCTGACAGCCAAGCCGAGCTGCTGGCGGGTTGGTCGCTGGTCAAGGACGTGGCTGCACGCTTTGACCTCAAACCGCCGCATGTGTCCGACCCCAAAATTTCGATGCAGGTGTCATGCGCCAAGTTGTTCTCCACCGAGATGGTGGGCCGCGTGGCCGACCGTGGCGTGCAGATCCACGGTGGCGCGGGCTACATCAACGAATACCCGGTCGAGCGCTTTTACCGTGACGCCCGCCTGCTGCGCCTGTACGAAGGCACCACGCAGGTGCAGCAAATCATCATCGGCCGCGAACTCTTGCGCGCGGCCTGACACCAGACCTTTAACCCTGAGAACTCATATGGCCGCCCCAAAAAATACCTTCAGCTGGGAAGACCCCTTCAACCTCAGCGCGCAACTGACCGACGACGAGCGCCAGGTGCAAGAAGCCGCCCGCGCCTACTGCCAGGAACGCCTGCTGCCCCGCGTGAAAGACGCGTTCTTGAACGAGACCACCGACGTGGCCATCTTCCGCGAGATGGGCGAGCTGGGCCTTTTGGGTGCCACCATCCCCGAGCAATACGGCGGCGCAGGCCTCAATTACGTTTGCTACGGCCTGGTGGCGCGCGAAGTTGAGCGCGTGGACTCGGGCTACCGCTCCATGATGAGCGTGCAGTCTTCTTTGGTGATGTTGCCCATCAACGACTTTGGCTC
>JBBAPO010000065.1:0-9311 GCA_040400795.1 Rhodoferax sp. | reverse complement strand
GCGCGCTCAAAGACAAGTTTCAAGCCCTCAACGTGCGCAAGGGGCACAAACGCTCCATCGTGGCTTTGGGCCACAAGATGTTGCGCACGATCTACGCGATGCTGAGCAAAAACACCCACTACGTGGACAAAACCGTGGACTACGAAGCGTTGATGGTGGCGCGCAATGCGCCACGCTGGTTGCAGATGTTGGTCAAGCACGGGTTCGTTCCAGCACCGGCCTGATCTGATCTGCGATTAGCTTCTTTGGCAATCGGCCGTCGCTGGGCCAGGCGTCAGCTCGTCCGCAGGTACGTTTCTTTCACGTTATGGTTTGCTTTCTGGCGTTCTCTTTTTCCATGATTGTTGGACTGAAAAATATCCCAAAAGTTCATACTTTATTGGGCCGGATCAATAGTTGGGCGTACAAATTTGCATGCAAAATAGCATAAAATATGAGATTATTAAAATCTTAAATCACATCAGTTCGTATATCGCGCTGCAAAGATTATCGGAATTCGTCAGCAAAGCAGGAGTCCGAACGTGCCCGTTACCCGTGTTCTTATCGCCAACCGCGGTGAAATTGCCCTTCGAGTTATCTGGGCCTGCCAGCAGATGGGCTTTGAAACGGTGCTGGTCGTCTCAGCGGCAGACCGCGACAGCCTGCCCGCGCGCACGGCTGATCGCGTGGTCTGCATTGGCGCTGCGCCCGCTGCGCAAAGTTACCTAAATGTTCGCGCCATCATCATGGCAGCGAAGGGTTCCGGTGCCGATTCGGTGCACCCAGGTTATGGCTTCCTCTCCGAATCGCCAGAGCTTGCAGAGGCCTGTGCGGATGAGGGGCTGGTATTTATCGGTCCCAGCCCGGGCAACATCCGCGATATGGGCAACAAGCTCAAGGCCCGTGAGCGCGCCCTGGCCTTTGGGCTGCCTATGCTGCCGGGTTCGGAGAAGGTCGCGTCGTGGCAAGACGCGGCCGCGGCCGCCAGTCAAATCGGTTTTCCGGTGCTGCTAAAAGCTGCCGCTGGCGGCGGCGGCAAGGGCATGAAGATCGTCACTCAGCCTGCCGACATACAGCGCATGTTCAAATCGGCCAGCGGCGAGGCGGGGGCCGCCTTCGGCGACAGAACGCTTTACGTTGAGCGCTACATCGCCAACGCGCGGCACATCGAGGTCCAGGTGTTGGGCGATACGCACGGTAACGTGATCCACCTCGGCGAGCGCGACTGCTCATTGCAACGCCGCCACCAGAAGCTGGTCGAGGAGTCGCCGGCCCCGTCTATCTCAGCATCGCTGCGTGAGGATATCTGCAACACCGGTGCTAGACTAGCAAGAAGCATCGGCTATGTCAGCGCCGGAACGGTTGAGTTCATCTACGACGAAGACGCCAAGCAGTTTTTCTTCCTGGAGATGAACACCCGCATTCAGGTTGAGCACCCGGTGAGCGAGATGGTCAGCGGCATCGATCTGGTGCAGGAGCAGTTGCGTGTAGCGCGCGGCGAGAAGCTGCGCTTCAGCCAGCAGGACGTCATTTTTCGCGGCCATTCGATTGAGTGCCGAGTCAATGCCGAGGTGCCCTCTGACGGCTTCAGGCCTAGCCCTGGCCGCATCACCGAATGGTCGCCGCCGCAGGGGCCGAATATTCGCGTCGACAGCCACTGCTACACCGGCTACAGCGTGTCGCCTTACTACGACTCCATGATAGGAAAGCTCATCGTCTACGGCTGTGACCGTGCGGAGGCCATCGCGCGCATGGACCAGGCGCTCGCGCGCTTTCGAATCGAGGGGATCAGCACGACGATCGACTTCTTGCGCTACGCCGTGACGCATCCAGAGTTCACTGCGGGCAGGGTCAGCACCGTACTGGTTGAACAAATGGTGGAGGAGCGCGCTGAAGCCAGCAAGCAGGCATTCGCCGCCTGAATTAAGCGCAACGCTAATGTTTCCCAAGTTCGTTACTGTTTTAGTTGTATATCACCCCTAACCTTAATTTCAGAGAGGGGTCTAATTCCCCGCCGCTTGCGGCGTACGAAATGCACAGTGTCCGAAGGGCACTGTAAAACGAAGGTGAGCCGCGAAGCGTGCGAGACGTAGTGCAGCAAACACCCCGCCCCTTGGGGCGGGGATTTTTATTTGCTAGTTTTAGATAACCTTTCAAGGAGCCGAAAATGTTGAAGCAAATCCTGTTTTCTTGTGTGATGGCGCTTACCGCCAGCTTGTCTGGTCCTGCCTTCGCGCAGGACTACCCCAACGCGCCCATCCACATCGTGATTCCCTACGCACCCGGTGGCGGCAGCGACATCCTCGCCCGGCCGGTGGGCGTCTACATCGAGGGCAGCTTAAAGCAGCCCGTGGTGGTTCTCAACAAGGGCGGGGCTGGCGGCAACATCGGTGCCGAGTTTGTGGCGCGCTCTGCGCCCAATGGCTACACGCTGCTGCTGGCCAATAACTCCCATGTTATCAACCAGTTCGTCTACAAAAAGCCTGGCTACGACATCGAAAAAGATTTCATGCCGGTCTCCCTTCTTGGCACCTCGCCGACCATCGTCGTCGTGCACAAATCGGTCCCGGTGACCTCCATCAAAGAGTTGATCAACTATGCCCAAAAGAATGCTGACAAGCTGAACTTCAGCAGCGCCGGTGTTGGCACGCCGGGCCACCTGGCGGGCCTGCTGTTCAACAAGCAGGCCAATACCAACATCGTCCATGTGGCCTACAAAGGCACCGGCCCAGCCATCCTGGCGCTGCTGCAAAAAGAAGTCGATGTCCACTTTGCAACGCCAGCTGCGGCCGACCCGTATATCAAGTCCGGCGACTTCAAGGCGCTCGCCGTCACGTCACGCGACAAGTTCGCGCTGTTTCCTGATGTGCCTACCGTTGCGGAGTCGGGCGTGCCCGAGCTGCGCGACTACCAAATTGACGTGTGGTGGGGTCTGTTCGCTCCGGCTGGAACCAGCCCGCAAATCCTCGAAAAACTCAATGCTGCCGTCACGGCGGCGCTGCGCGACCCGAAGCTGCGTGACAACTGGTTGTCGCGCGGCATGGTGCCGACCAGCAATTCTGTCGCAGCCTTCCAGTCGCTGATCAAAAGCGACCTGCAAAAATGGGGTAAGGTCGTGCGCGACAACGCGATTCAGGTTGACTGAGTTCAGGTCAGGCTATTCATAACGATTGAGGCATACAGATGGGAAAAACGATCACGATCAGAGACACCACTTTGCGCGACGGCCACCAGTCACTCTGGGCCACGCGCATGTCAACCGACATGATGGTGCCGGTGGCTAGGCACCTGGAGCGCTCGGGAGTCGATTCGGTCGACATCATGGCGCATGTCATTGTGGACTCTGCGGTGCGCTTCACCAAGGACGACCCGTGGGAGCGTTCGCGCCTGCTCCGCAAGTTGATGCCAACGCCGATCATGGCCGGCTACACGGCGGGCAAGGTGGCTTGGGGCTTTCGCCTCGCGCCCACCGACATCCTGGAGCTGTGCACTGATCTGACCATTCGCAACGGCGTCAACATGATCACCGCAATGAATGGGCTGCTCGACACCGAGATGATGGTCGATCAGCTCAAGCAGGCCAAAGCCCTGGGTGTCAAGACCGCCGCCGCACTGGTGTATTCGATCAGCCCGGTCCACACCGACGCCCTGTATGAAGCCAAGGCGCGTGAACTGGTTGAGCGTGCCGATGTCGACTACATCATGATCAAGGACTCCGGCGGCCTGGTCACGCCTGACGCGGCGGGCTCGCTGGTCGATGCAGTGCGCCGGGGTGCTGGCAGCAAAAAGATTACCTTGCACAGCCATTCTATGACGGGCATGGCGGGCCGGGTGTACATGATTGGCGTTGACCACGGTGTTGATGACCTGCAATGCGGCATCTGGCCACTAGCCCAAGGATCAGCGCAGCCCTCAACCCAGATGATCGTTAGCAACCTGCGCGCTAAAGGTTACGACGTGAACATCAATGATGCCGAGATTGAAGCTGCCAGCCAGCATTTGCTGGGCGTGGCCAAACGCCATGGCTTTCCTGTGGGCGATCCGGTCGAATACGACGATACCCATTACAACCACCAGATTCCTGGCGGCATGCTCAGCAACCTTCGCTCGCAATTGGCCAGCGCCAATTTGCTGAACCGCTTTCCTGAGCTGGTTGCCGAAATCCAACGCGTCAGGTCAGAGCTCGGCTGGCCGACCATGGTCACGCCGTTTGCGCAGCTGGTTGCCAACCAAGCGCTTTTTAATGTCATCACCGGCAACCGTTACGGCACCGTGCCCGATGAGATCATTCATTATGTGCTCGGCCACTACGGCAAGCTGCTCGCCCCTGTCGATGCCAATGTGCTGGACAAGATTCTTTCGAAGGCCACAGCTGCCGCACGCGAGGCACCGTGGGACATGCCGCCCGCGCTGCTCGCGCTGCGCAAACGCTTGCCGAACGCCAGCGACGAAGAGCGTTTCCTGCGCTACATGATTCCGGAGGCCGCAGTGGAAGACATGCTCAAACACAAGGGCGATGCTAAAGCGCACGACACCGCACGCCGCCGCGACTACGGCCCCGTCAGCGCGGCGCTGGTGCAATTGCTGGCGAAAGCAGCCACCATGAACGACGTTGCAGAAGTCAACATCCAGAGCGGCAACATGCGCTTGCGCGTGGTACGGTGACCCATGGATAAAGTCGTGAACTCACCGCAAGAAGCTGTGGCCGATATCCCCAACGGTGCGAGTATCGCGATTGCCGGTTTCAGCGTCGACCACGGCTTTGCGTCAAGCCTCATCGCGGCGTTGAAAGATAAGGGCACCAAAGACTTGTGCATCGTCTGCAATTCTCTGGGTGCGCCTGGCCAGCTGCGTCCGCAGATTTTGGTTGAAAACCGCCAGGTCAGAAAACTGATTGCCTCTTTCTCGGCGCGCCCCGGTGTGCCGACCGATGCTGAGCGGCAAATTGCGGCTGGCGAGGTCAAGCTTGAACTGGTTCCGCAAGGCACGCTGGTCGAACGCCTGCGCGCGGGCGGTGCAGGCATCGCCGCGTTCTATACGCAGGCCGGGCTCGACACCGACATCGCCCAAGGCAAAGAAGTCCGCGTTTTCAACGGCAAGCGTTATGTGATGGAGGAAGGCTTGACGGTTGATTACGCCTTCCTCAGTGCAAGCCGTGCTGACCGTGCTGGCAATCTGGAATTTCGCGGCGGCAGCCAGAGTTTCAATCCGAGCTTTGCGAAAGCTGCGCGCGTGTCGATTGCCGAGGTCGACGAGATCGTCGAAGTCGGCGAGATCCCGCCAGAGCGGGTCGGGCTTCCCGGCATCTTCGTGTCACGGGTGGTCAAACGTGTGCTTCAACCAGAGCCGCCGGGCGCCCGAAAGAAACGGCGCGGCGACGACAGCTTCAAGACTTACAACGGCAAGCCGGCGCTGGCGCGCATGGACATCGCCCGGCGTGCAGCACACCTTCTTGATGACCACAGCTACGTCAATCTGGGTGTCGGCATACCGACGCTGATCGCCAACCACCTCGGCAACAAAGACGTGACGCTACACGCAGAAAACGGCATCCTGGGTTACGGCCCAATGGCCCCTGACCAGGCGCTGGACCGCGACCACTACAACGCGAGCGGCGAGTTTGTCGGCCTGCTGCCAGGCGCGTCTTTTTTCGACAGCGTCACCTCGTTCGAGGTGGCGCGATCGGGCAGGCTGGCTGCAGTCGTACTCGGCGCTTACCAGGTGGACGAACAGGGCAACCTTGCCAACTGGTCAACGCCTAACATGGTCGGCGGCGGCATTGGTGGCGCGATGGACCTGATCGCCAGCAGCAGCCGCCTGATCATCCTGATGGAACACACTGACGGCAAGGGCGTGCCCAAGCTGGTCAAGCGATGCACGTTCGCGCTGACAGCGCAGCAGCGTGTCGACACCGTCGTCACTGACCTGGCCTTGTTGCGGCGGGTCAATGGTGTGTTCCGGCTGGAAGAAATCGCGCGCGGCTTCACGGTCGATGAAGTGCTGGCACTGATGCAGATGGATGTGGAAGTCGCGGCGCAGGTCGGTGTCATGCAAGACGCATTTGATACGCAAGATGCTGGGCTACGGGCCACTGCGCCAGGGGATTTATTAAATTGAAAGGTTGAACACCATGGAAATTTCCATTGACGAAATTGCCGACCTTCTAGAGGCGATCAACAAACTCGACTGCGCATCGGTGGAGGTTACCGTGGGCGAGGTCAGCATCGTGGTTCGCCGGGGTGCAGCGCTGGATACGCCAGTTGCATCTACGGCGGCCGCAGGCCCGATTGCAGCGCTTGAAGCCAGGTCCTCGGTCAAATCCGTACCGTCCCTGCCCGCGCCTTACCTGCCAACACCGCCAATCGCAGCGCCGAAGATCGACACCGCAGTTTGGCTCGAACAGGAAGCGCAGGGCACAGTATTCGTCGTGCGCGCACCGATGATCGGCACGTTTTACAGTGCCAAGGCGCCTGGCGAACCGTCCTTCGTCGAGCTTGGCACTAGCGTGCAGCAGGGTGACACACTGGGCTTGATGGAGGTTATGAAACTTTTCAATTCACTGGTAGCGCAAGCTGCAGGCACCGTTGAAGCGATCTTCGCGTGCAATGGTGACATGGTTGAGTTCGACCAGCCGGTGTTTGCGATCAGGACGACCTGATGGCTTCGCATCAGCGTAGATATCTATTCGATAGGTTGACGCTGAGGTCGCTTGTCGCACTTGGTGTTGAACAGATAAAGCCATGAGCATTCGAGACAAAGCCTGCATCGTCGGTGCCTACGAGCATCCGACGCGAAAGGCGCCCGACAAAACCGTCGCGCAACTTCACGCCGAATGCGCACGCGGCGCGCTGGCGGACGCTGGCCTGAGCCTGCGCGATGTCGACGGCTATTTCTGTGCGGGCGACTCACCGGGCCTGGGGGCGCTCAGCATGGCGGACTACCTTGGCTTGTGTTGTCGCCATGTCGACTCGACCGATACGGGCGGCTCGTCGTACCTGGTTCACGTATCGCATGCCGCGCAGGCCATTGCCGCTGGCAAGTGCAATGTGGCGCTGATCACCCTGGCCGGCAGGCCGCGATCTGAGGCCAGCAGCGGCGCGCGTGCGCAGGGTGCCCGGCCCAACGTTCCCGATGAGCCCTTCGAGCTGCCTTACGGGGTAGTTACCGTCAATAACTACGCGCTGGTTGCAGCCCGCCACATGCATGACTGGGGCATCACACCCGAGCAGTTGGCCTGGGTCAAGGTCGCCGCGTCGATGCATGCGCAGCACAACCCGCAGGCCATGCTGCGCGACGTGGTCAGCGTGGCCGATGTCCTGGCATCGCCGCTCATCGCCGACCCGCTACGGCGCATGGACTGCTGCGTTGTGAGCGACGGCGGCGGCGCGCTGGTCATGACGCGGCCTGAAATCGCCCGATCGCTGGGTCAGGCGCTGGTCAGCGTGCGCGGCGCGGGCGAGGCCATCAAGGGTCACAATGGCGGGCGCGTTGACCTGTCATTTTCAGCGGCGGGGTGGTCCGGCAAAACCGCATTCGATGAAGCTGGCATCACGCCTGCGGACATTCAATACGCATCCATCTATGACAGTTTCACCATCACCGTGCTGTTGCAACTCGAAGACCTGGGTTTTTGCGCCAAGGGCGCGGGAGGCCGCTTCGTTGCCGACGGCAACCTGATCGCTGGTGTCGGCAGGTTGCCCATCAACACCGATGGCGGCGGGCTTTGCAACAACCACCCAGCCAACCGAGGCGGCATGACCAAGGTCATTGAGGCCGTGCGGCAGCTGCGCGGCACGGCGCATCCGGCGGTGCAGGTGAAAAACTGCGCGCTCGCTTTGGCACAAGGCCTGGGCGGTCACCTTGGCTCGCGACACGGCAGCGCCACCCTGGTGCTGGAAAGGCAGTGACGACATGACGACACCTTGGCAGAAACGGACCTTCGCCGACCCGGTGGTCTACCCAGACAACACAACTTTCTGGCAGGCCGCCAGCGAAGGGCAGCTGCTGCTTAAACGCTGCACTGCCTGCGGCGAAGTGCACTGGTACCCGCGTCCGATTTGCCCCTTCTGCGGAAGCGACTCCACCGAATGGATTCCCGCCAGCGGAAAGGGCATCGTCTATTCGGTCAGCGTGACCCGCAAGTCTGGGCCGGTAGCGTATGCGCTTGCCTTCGTCACGCTAGAGGAAGGCGTGACGATGATGACCAACATCGTCGATTGCGACCTCGACAGCGTGCGCATCGGCGACGCGGTGCGGCTGGTTTTCAAAGACAGCGAGCATGGGCAGGCCGTTCCCATGTTCCGGCCGATTTGAGGTATGGAATCCGCCCGCGATCGAATGGCGAAAATTTGGTGGCAGCTGTTTAGAAGAGCGTTTTTCAACACAATCTCCCATAGCGGCCGTTCGCCAATGACCGCTGCTGGCCCTTATGGATAGCTATCCATAAGGGCCATTATGAGAAGGTCCCAGTTATGAGAAGTTCAGGGCTCTGAGCGGGCTGATGGCTTGTATGTCGCCGATCGACCCGCTCGTGCACTTCGCATAATTACACCAAAACCACTGGGTCTATTGTTCAAGTGCATGGTGCTGAGGCGGCTCGTCAGTTCGAGCTGACCACACAGGTCCCAACACAACCGGTGTTCTCGACCTCTGGCCCTTCAAAGCGTATTCGTGTCGGCAAGATGGAGATCCGGCTTCAACACGTTTCCCAGCGCAAGTTGGCGCTGGCTGGCTGGCCGGCCTGCTGGGCTCGCCTTGGCGGCGCTGTGGTACTTGGGCAAGAATGAGGTGACACCATCGTTGATTGGGAAAATTCAACAGAAACTTTCCGTCACCGAATTTGAAGCCCTGAAATCCGTGACCAGCGCCATGCCATCTTGGATGAGTGACGCACTGTTTAAGCACGTGCGATCAGCGTCGGCAGTGAGTGCGCATGCCTGAATCGTTCCTGCAGCTCCAAGCCAAAGAGCAATCTCAAATTTACCGGGCGCTTTCGCCGCAACTAGCGAGATCGCCTGCCGTCTTGGAAAAGGATGTCTGGGTTTGCTGGGTATTGCAGACCTTTTTTACCATGCCAGGACGCTTGCCCATGGCCTTCAAGGGCGGCACTTCACCGTCAAAAGTATTTGGCGTTATCAACCGATTCTCCGAGGACGTGGACGTCACTCTCGATTACAGTGGTCTCGACACCCCCTGAACGGAGAGGATTTCCGCGCATTCTGTTAATCACTCCGTGGATAAGTGATGAAGTCGTTCAGGTGTGCATCGGCCATCAGCTGTAAACCCCGCGTACCGTGGCGATCACGTCGGCATTGCTTCGGCTAGAACACCCT
>JBBAPO010000064.1:0-10576 GCA_040400795.1 Rhodoferax sp. | reverse complement strand
TGCTGCTGGTGAAAAAATTAAAGTAGAACAGATTGCTGCGGACGTAGGCCAAGAAATCGTATTCGACCAGGTTCTGGCCGTCGGTAACGGCGCTGAACTGAAAGTGGGTACGCCCTTGGTGTCCGGCGCAACAGTGAGTGTCACAGTCTTGGCACACGGCAAGCACGACAAGGTCAGCATCTTCAAGATGCGCCGTCGCAAGCACTACCAAAAACGGCAGGGTCATCGTCAACAGTTCACTGAACTGCTGATCGGTGCCATTGCGGCATAAGGGGAACAGGTCATGGCACAGAAAAAAGGCGGCGGCTCTACGCGAAACGGGCGCGATTCCAAGCCCAAGATGCTCGGTGTGAAGGCATTTGGTGGTGAGTCGGTCAGCGCCGGCGCCATCATCGTGCGCCAGCGGGGCACCAAATTCCACCCTGGCGTGAATGTCGGCATTGGTAAGGACCACACCCTGTTTGCCTTGGTCGACGGTCATGTGTCGTTTGCCATCAAAGGTGCGCTCAACAAGCACACGGTGAACATCACCTCAGCCTGAGCTGCGGTCAGTTCACCTGGGAGACCCTGCGCGCTGCGCGGGGTTTTTCGTTTATAAAGCCTGAAATCATGAAGTTCGTTGACGAAGCCTATATTGACATCTCGGCTGGAGATGGCGGGGCCGGTTGCGTCTCGTTTCGGCATGAAAAGTACAAAGAATTTGGCGGCCCCAATGGCGGGGACGGTGGTCGCGGCGGTCACGTTTTTGCGGTGGCCGACCCCAATCTCAACACGCTGGTTGATTACCGGTTTTCACGCCGGCACGATGCCAAACGCGGTGAGCACGGTATGGGCTCAGACATGTTTGGGGCGGCCGGCGATGACATCACGCTTAAGATGCCGGTGGGCACCATCATTTCCGATGCTGAAACTGGCGAGGCGCTGTTTGAGTTGCTGACGCCGGGTGAGGTGATCACCATTGCCAAGGGCGGTGATGGCGGTTTTGGCAATATGCGCTTCAAAAGCGCGATCAACCGGGCGCCGCGCCAAAAAACGCCTGGATGGCCCGGTGACAAGAAAAACCTCAAGCTCGAGCTCAAGGTGCTGGCTGACGTCGGCTTGCTGGGCATGCCCAATGCGGGTAAATCTACGCTGATCACCGCCATTTCCAACGCGCGGCCCCGCATTGCCGACTACCCATTCACCACCCTGCACCCCAACCTCGGCGTGGTGCGCGTCGGGCCGGAGCAGAGCTTTGTGGTGGCTGACCTGCCCGGCCTGATTGAGGGTGCTTCGGAGGGTGCCGGCCTTGGGCACCTGTTTCTGCGGCATCTGCAGCGCACCCGGCTACTGCTGCACGTGGTCGATCTGGCCCCGTTCGACGAAGGGGTGGATACCGTGGCGCAGGCCAAGGCCATCGTCAATGAGCTCAAAAAATACGACCCGGCGCTGTATCAAAAGCCGCGTTGGCTGGTGTTGAACAAGCTCGACATGATTCCGCTGGAGCGGCGGGCCGAGGTTGTGAAAGACTTTGTCAAGCGCTTTAAGTTCAAGGGGCCAGTGTTCGAGATCTCAGCCCTGACGCGTGAGGGCTGCGAGGGCTTGATCAAGACGATTTACAAGCACATCAAGGCGCAACAGGCCGCTGAACTGGTGCCAGTGGAGGTCGACCCGCGTTTTGCGGTGGACGGCGAATAGTCTAATTGCTATTTATTTTGTAGCTACAACACTATGATTCACGGGGCTTAGGAGTCGAAATGACCACATACGTCGCCTCTACAGTATTGCGCGATGCGCGCCGCATTGTGGTCAAGGTTGGTTCCAGCCTAGTTACCAATGACGGGCGTGGCCTGGATGAGGCCGCCATTGGTGAGTGGTGCCGTCAGCTGTCTTTGTTGGTGCGGGGTGGGCGTGAACTCATCATGGTGTCCAGCGGCGCCATCGCCGAGGGTATGAAGCGTCTGGGCTGGCGTACCCGGCCACACGAAATACATGAACTTCAGGCCGCGGCGGCTGTGGGACAAATGGGATTGGCCCAGATGTATGAGACCAAGTTGCGCGAACACGGTTTGGGCAGCGCCCAGGTGTTGCTGACCCATGCTGACCTGGCGGACCGCGAGCGTTACCTGAATGCCCGCTCGACCCTGCTAACCCTGCTCAGGCTGGGCGTGGTGCCGGTGATCAATGAAAACGACACTGTGGTCACTGACGAGATCAAGTTTGGCGACAACGACACCCTGGGCGCGCTGGTGGCCAACCTGGTCGAGGCCGATGCCCTGGTGATCCTGACCGACCAGAACGGGCTGTTTACTGCCGACCCACGGCGAGACCCAAAGGCCAGCTTTGTGCATCAAGCCAAGGCCGGTGACCCGGCGCTGGAGGCCATGGCCGGCGGCGCAGGCTCTAGCCTGGGACGGGGCGGCATGATCACCAAGATTTTGGCGGCCAAACGGGCCGCCGGCTCGGGGGCCTCTACCGTGATCGCCTGGGGCCGTGAGCCGGACGTCCTGTTGCGTCTGACGCAGGGCGAAGCGATCGGTACCCTGCTGATCGCACCCACGCAGAAAAATCAGGCGCGCAAGCAATGGATGGCCGATCATCTGCAGCTGCGAGGCTCGGTCACGGTGGACCCCGGCGCCGTGCACCAATTACGCGCCGGGGGTAAAAGCCTACTGCCGATTGGCATGACGGCGGTGGAGGGCGATTTTTCGCGTGGCGATGTGATCGCCGTGCGAGACCCGCAGGGGCTGGAGATTGCCCGAGGCCTGGCCAATTACGCCAGCACAGAAGCCCGACTGATTTGCCGCAAACCCTCTGTCGAGTTTGAGAAGTTGCTGGGCTATGCCGCCGAGCCAGAAATGGTGCACCGCGACAACTTGGTGCTCACGCGCTGAGCCGGCTGACCCGACCGGCTGGCCCTACGCTGCAGTCAGCTGGGGGTAAAACCACCGCCCATCGGGGTGTAGCTGCCGCCTGGCGGCACCGACATGGGACCGTCGAGTGGCTCGGCTTCCAGGTCGCCAGCTTGTTCCGACCCGCGCCTGCCTTGCTGCATAAAACGCAAACGCTGTTCAGTACGCGGCAGGTAACGCGCCAGCTCGGTCAATGCCATTTCGTAGACGCCGCGTTTGAACTCAACGACGGCCTCTAATGGCACCCAATAGTCGTTCCAGCGCCAGGCATCGAACTCGGGGTGTTCGGTCGCCCGCAGGTTCAGATCCCAGTCGTGACCGACCAGTTGCAGCAGGAACCAGATTTGTTTCTGGCCCTTGTAATGACCGCGCGCATCGCGGCGGATATATCGGTCTGGCACCTCATAGCGCAACCAGTCCCGGGTGCGGGCCACAATACGAACATGCTCACGTTGGAGCCCGACTTCCTCGTGCAACTCACGGATCATGGCTTGTTCAGGGGTTTCTCCCCGGTCAATGCCACCCTGCGGAAATTGCCAAGAGTGCGTTCGTATTCTTTTGCCCCAGAAAACCTGGTTCTTCTGGTTGAGCAGGACGATGCCGACATTGGGGCGAAAGCCGTCCCGGTCAAGCATAATCAAACCTCAAATTTTTAACTGTCTCCATTATGCACAGCACGCGCTGCGCAGCAAGAGGAACAGCCCTCAGACGATTGCGATTGCCCTGCCATGAAAGCCTCCCAATTTTTTATCTCCACCCAGAAGGAAGCGCCGACGGACGCGGAGGTGGTCAGTCACAAACTGATGATGCGCGCTGGCATGATCAAAAAACTCGGGGCTGGCATCTACAGCCTGATGCCGCTGGGCCTGCGGGTGGTGCGCAAGGTGGAGGCTATAGTTCGGGAAGAGATGAACCGCGCCGGCGCTGTGGAACTGGCGATGCCGGTGGTGCAACCGGCCGAACTTTGGCAAGAGACTGGCCGCTTTGCCAAGATGGGTCCGGAGTTGTTGAGAATCAAAGACCGCCACGACCGCGATTTTGTGGTGCAACCCACCAGTGAAGAGGTGGTGACCGACATCGCACGCCAGGAAATCCGCAGTTACAAGCAGCTGCCGCGCAACTTTTATCAGATCCAGACCAAGTTCCGCGACGAGCGCCGGCCACGCTTCGGCCTGATGCGCGGCCGTGAGTTCATCATGAAGGACGCCTACAGCTTTGACCGCGACCAGGCCAGCGCCAAGACCAGTTACCAGGTGATGGCCCAAGCTTACCGGCGCATTTTTGACCGTTTTGGCCTGACTTACCGGGCCGTGGCAGCCGACAGCGGTGCCATTGGCGGCGACCTGAGCGAGGAATTTCAGGTGATAGCCGCCACGGGTGAAGACGCCATCGTGTTCTGTCCGGGTAGCGACTATGCTGCCAACATGGAAAAGGCCGAGGCTTTGGCCCCCCAATGGCCTCGCTCGGCGCCAAGCCAGGCCATGACCAAAACGGCGACGCCGGGCAAGAGTACCTGTGCCGACGTGGCCGAGTACCTGCAGGTCCCGCTGCAGCAAACCGTCAAGTCGCTGGTGCTCACCACCGAGGACAAAAACGAGGCTGGCGAGATTGTCAAACGCCAGGTCTGGCTACTGATGCTGCGTGGTGACCACGACATGAACGAGGTCAAGGCCAACAAATTGCCAGGTATGGAAGGCGGCTTTCGCTTTGCTACGCTGGATGAAATTGACGAGCACTTTGGCTGTAAGCCAGGCTACCTTGGTTTGATCAACCTGAAAAAACCGGTGCGAGTGGTGGCTGACCGCGAAGTCGCGGTCATGAGCGACTGGATTTGCGGTGCCAATGAGGTCGATTTCCACATCACCGGCGTCAATTGGGGTCGTGACTTGCCAGAACCTGACCTTGTGGCAGATTTGCGCAACGTGGTAGCGGGCGACCCGTCTCCTGACGGCAAAGGGTCGCTGGCGATTGAGCGCGGTATCGAAATCGGCCATGTTTTTTACCTGGGCACCAAGTACAGCCAGGCCATGAACGCCACTTTTCTTGACGTGAACGGTAAACCGCAGTTCATGGAAATGGGCTGCTATGGCATTGGCATCACCCGTCTGCCGGCGGCGGCGATTGAGCAGAACCATGATGCGCGGGGCATCATCTGGCCCGATGCGCTGGCGCCGTTCACCGTGGTGCTGTGTCCTATCAGTCCGGACCGTTTCCCCGAAGTCAAGGCAGCGGCCGATGGGCTCTATGCCCAGCTGATGGCCATGGGTGTTGATGTGATTCTGGATGACCGGGGCGAGCGCCCGGGCGCCATGTTCGCCGACTGGGAACTGATTGGGGTGCCGCACAGGGTGACGCTGGGAGACCGGGGCCTGAAGGCTGGCGAGGTGGAGTACCAGCACCGGCGCGACGCCGCAGCCACGGCGGTGCCTGTGGCCGACATTGCTGCCCTTCTTAGCGCGCGTCTGGCGGTCTGACCCTGGTCGTGAACAGCCTGCCGGTTTCAAGGCGTTTTGGCCTGTTGGCCCTGATTTCAGGGCTTGGGCTGCTCTCAATTTCAGATCAATCCTGTGCAGGCGGACAGCTTGAAGAGCCCCTTGCGGATGCGGTTCGAACTGCTTTGAGTTCGGCGGTAGCAAATGCTGCGCCACCGGTGCCAGATTTTGCGGACAGCGCCGATCGGCTCAATTACCTGCGTTGGCTGGGTGCCATGAGCGAGCGTCTGAAAAAGCAGAAACCCGATTTTGATGTGCGCAAGGAGTTTTTACAGACACTGTGGTACGAAAGTCGGCGCGCCGGGCTGGAGCCCGCCTTGGTCTTGGCTTTGGTTCAGGTTGAAAGTAATTTTCGCAAGTTCGCCATTTCGAGCGCTGGGGCCCGTGGCTACATGCAGGTCATGCCCTTCTGGATGCGCGTGCTGGGAAGCGGCGATGCCGGTCGGCTGTTCCACCTTCAGACCAACCTGCGTTTTGGCTGTGTGATCCTGCGGCATTACCTGGAGCAGGAGAGAGGCGACCTGTTTATGGCGCTGGGACGCTACAACGGCTCGCGCGGCCAAGCGCCGTACCCGAGCGCGGTGCTGGCGGCGAAAAGCCGCTGGGTGCTTTGAACTGGCCCACGGTGCAGCGTGGGCCGGGCCGAGACTTCAGGCGGCCTTGCCCGTCAGTACCTGCTGCAGTTCGCCGCTTTCATACATCTCCGTCATGATGTCTGAGCCGCCAATGAACTCGCCTTTGACGTAGAGCTGAGGAATAGTTGGCCAATTGCTGTAGTCTTTGATACCGGCACGAATGGCAGGATCTTCTAGCACGTTGACTGTCGTGACGGCCTTGGCATCGACGCCGCAGGCCTTCAGGATCTGGATTGCCCGACCCGAGAAACCGCATTGCGGAAAATTGGCATTGCCTTTCATGAACAACAGCACTTCGCTGGATTTGACCAGTTGGTCAATACGTTGTTGGGTGTCACTCATACATGGGCTCCTAAAAAGTCAATCACCGTATTATTTCACCTTGGACGTCTGCGTGCTGCTGGTGACCTTATGGTTTAAAAGGATGCACCAGCGGCTAAGCGGACTTCAACCTTAGCGCAGATATCTGTCCCTTTTGTGCGATAGACTTTGCAGCTACGCAATTGCCGACTGGCGTTCACGCCATTCAGCAACCTATTTCCGCTATTTTCGAGCAACTATCACGCATGAGTCTATGGGATAAGTCGGCTGGTTCTGTGCCAATTGAGCCTTCCCAGGTGGTGGTCGGGCATTATGTTTGGCTCGACCTGAGTTGGACGGAGCATCCTTTCGTCACGAACCGATTCCTTGTCAAGACGCAAAAAGACGTCGAGATCATTCAGTCGCTCGATCTGGCGGGCAGGCTTTACTACCACCCAGACAAGAGTGAGCAGGCGTTACCGGCTATGGTCGTAGCCGATGCACCTGATGAGGCGCAGGTGCAGGCCAAGCAGGCGCTGATCCAGGAAGTCAAGCTCCTGGAAAAAGCAAAAAAAGAAAAGATTTGGGCGCAAAAAGATACAGCGGCCAGAGCGGCCCGAGCGTGGGAGAGTGCAGCCTCTAACATTCGAGACGCCCTGGTCAATCTCGCGGGTTCGCCCAAGGCAGCGGGGGTGCAGTTCAAGCAACTGTCGGCCGACACAGCCGCCGCGGTTGCCAAGGGCAAAGAGATGCTGCTGCACCTTCAGGGCGATTCTGGAGCCCAAGGACCACAGTTCCACGCCTTAAACACCATGACCTTGTCCTTGATGCTGGGCAAAAAAGCGGGCTTGACAGAACGTGAACTGGCCGATCTGGCCATGGCGGCATTGGCGCATGATGCGGGTAAGGCGGAGGTGCCTTTGCACATCCTTAAAAACGCCCAACGCAAAAAACATGAGGAAGTATTTTACCGTCAGCATGTACATTACAGCGTCCAATTAGCGACCCAATCGGGCTCCTTCAGCCCATCGGCGCTGGCCATCATTGCCGATCACCACGAAACTCTGGATGGCAAGGGTTGGCCCCAGCAAAAAACCAATTTTGGCCCTGGCGCCAGAATTCTGGGTCTGGTCGACCGCTATGACCGATTGTGTTCACCGGAGGCGCCTGGCAAGGAGCCGATGATGCCCGCGGAGGCACTTGCGACGCTGTTCCGGCAGGAGTCCAGTAAATATGACGCTATGCTGTTGTCACTGCTGATCAAGTTGCTGGGTGTTTATCCGCCGGGAACGGTGGTTCAGCTTAACGATGGCTCGCTGGCATTGGTTGTTGCGCCCGGACGACAAAGCCTGCAGCCCAAGGTGCTGATTTACAGCCCAGAGCTCTCCAAAGACGATGCGCCCGTGATGGAACTGGTCACCGAGCCTGAGCTCAAAATCGTGTCCGCAATACGGCCTAGTACGTTGGCGTCGGAAGTCATGGCATGGCTGAATCCGCAGCAGCGACTGTCTTACTATTTCACAGTCTCCGATACTTAGGCGCTACGCGTCAAGGGGCCAGACGTGGCTCCGACGCCCCTGTTTTGCTGGTAAACCCTATGACCTATTTGGGGGATAGACCTTGATGGGTTGCACCGCAACAATCTAAGCTCCACTCGAATTTTGTTTTTCGAGCAGCGCGCTACAGCCACAACAGTGCACGTATGAGCTTATGAGTCTTTGGGATAAATCCGCGGGAGCTATTCCCATCCTCCCATCGCAACTTGTGGTGGGTTTGTTTGTCTGGCTTGATCTGAAATGGTCTGAGCATCCATTTCTGTCGAACCGGATGCTGATCAAGGCCGAGGATGACATCGCCATGATGCAGTCGCTGCAACTGGTCGGCCGGCTGTACTACTTTCCCGACAAGAGCGAGGTGCCGTTGCCGCCGCCACCGGACACGGCGTCCGACGCGGCTCAGATTAAGCAGAGCGCGCGACCGGCAACACCACCTGCGGTGCCGAAGGTACTCCAGGAGCAAAAAAAAGCCCGTACCGATCTGTTTCTTAAACAAAAAGCGGCGTCAGCCTCCGCTGATCGGGCCTGGGATATGGCGGCGCGCTCGACGCGCGATGTGTTGCTGACCCTTGCCGCTGCGCCCAAGCCGGCGGGGGCCAAGCTCAAAGCCATGTCGACAGGCGTTGCCAAAACTGTGGCCGATGCCCAGCAAGTCATGCTGCACCTGTTAGGACACAAAAGCGGCGGCGGGCAGCAGTTTCACGCCATCAACACCATGACCCTCAGCTTGCTGCTAGGCAAGCGGGTTGGCCTGAGTCAAAAGGCGCTCACCGACCTGGCCATGGCCGCACTGGTGCATGACGCCGGCAGGGCTGAAGTACCGGCTCGCATCTTCACGATAGCCAAGCGCAACAAGTATGAAGAAAATCTGTACCGCCAGCATCTGCAGATCGGTCTTCGCTATGCCACTGAGTCTGGCATGTTCAGCCCGGAAGCCCTGGAAATTTTGGCAGACCACCATGAAGCCATGGACGGCAGCGGTTGGCCGACCGGCAAGAAGGACATGGGCCTGGGCGCGCGAATCCTGGCCTTGGTAGACCGGTATGACCGTCTGTGCACCCCAGAGGCGGTTGACCTGGCGCCAATGGTCCCCATGGAGGCCCTGTCTGTCTTGTTGCGCCGAGAATCCAGCAAATTTGACCCAGCACTGCTCGGGTTTTTGATCAAGCTGCTGGGCATTTATCCGCCCGGCACACTGGTGCAACTCAGTGACGGCTCATTGGGGCAGGTGGTAGCGCCAGGTGCAGACAGCCTCAAACCCAAGGTCCTGCTTTATAACCCCTTGACCAGCAAGGAAGACGCGCATGTTCTGGAGCTTGACCATGCCGTTGATCTCAAGATCACCGCGGCCATTCGACCCGACAGCTTGCCACAGGAGGCCAGGGCCTGGATCAAGCCCGAGCAACCTCAGGTATTTTTTGTGTCGACGCCTGCTGCGGGCGGCTGAGTCTGCCGCCGCTGCAACGCTCGATACCGGCAAGATCACGGCGCGACGCGATGTGACAAAAGCCCGCTGCGGTGAGTAACTCGCGTACGGCGGCGGCTTGGTCGTGCCCGTGTTCCAGCAGCAAGCTCCCGTCAGGGTCCAAGTGGCCGGGGGCGCTGGCGATGATGGCGCGTAAATCTTGCAGGCCGTCCGAGCCGGCGGTAAGCGCTTGCAGCGGCTCATGCACCAGCGCTGAGAGGTGCGGATCAGCGTCGGCCACATAAGGTGGGTTGGCGACGATCAGGTGGTAGCTCTGGTGGTTGCCTTCCAGCCAGTTGCCTCGGGCGAACGTGACGTCCAGGCTCAAGCGTGCTGCATTGCGTCGGGCCACCGCCAGTGCGGCCTCGCTGCGGTCGAGTCCCTGCACCTGGGCCCCTGGCCGTTGGGCCTTGAGGGCCAGCGCAATCGCGCCGCTGCCAGTGCCCAGGTCAAGCACGCGCAGCGGCTGGGCTGTCGTGGTGCGCAAATATTCGAGCGCCCATTCGACCAAGATCTCGGTGTCGGGTCGGGGGATCAGCACATGGGGATTAACCTCAAGGTCAAGCCCAAAAAACTCACGCCTGCCGATGATGTACGCCATGGGCTCACCAGCCGCCCGGCGTGCCACCAGAGGCGCCAGGTGGACCTCGGCGGCGGCTGGCAAAGCGTCTGAGTCATGCGCGAGTAGCCAAGCTCTGTCGTGCGCCTCCTGGCCCAGCACATGCAGCAGCAAGAGCTGGGCGTCGAGCCGGTCCAGGCCCTGTGCCTGAGCCTGGCGCAGGGCTGTGCCCAGTGTCGTCATCGCCTGCTCACCCCGCCAGTCCCACTTCTAGTTCGGCCAGTTGCTGAGCCGCCTCATAAGCCTGCAGGGCTTGGACCACGTCGTCCAACTCGCCTTCCATGATGGTCAGCAACTTGTACAGCGTGAGGTTGACTCGGTGGTCGGTCAGCCGGCCCTGCGGGAAGTTGTAGGTGCGGATGCGGTCGCTGCGGTCACCGCTGCCGATCAGGCTTTTGCGCTGGGCGGCGTCACGTGCGGCGCGTTCAGAGCGGTCTTTTTCTTGGATGCGGGCGGACAGCACTTGCAGCGCTTTGGCCTTGTTGCGGTGCTGGCTGCGGTCGTCCTGGCATTCGGCCACGATGCCGGTGGGCAGGTGGGTGATGCGCACCGCCGAGTCGGTTTTGTTGATGTGCTGGCCGCCGGCGCCGCTGGCGCGGTAGGTGTCGATGCGCAGGT
>JBBAPO010000063.1:0-11647 GCA_040400795.1 Rhodoferax sp. | reverse complement strand
GCTCCATCAAGGCGTCATCACCCGCTGGCCAGTGGCTGCAGGCGCATGGTGTGCTCAAGGCCGACTTCAACAGCTACGGTGCCCGGCGTGGCAACCACGACGTGATGATGCGTGGCGCGTTTGCCAATGTGCGCATCAAGAACCTGATGATTCCCGCCGATGCTGAAGGATCACGCGAGGAGGGCGGGGTGACGTTGTTCCAGCCTGACCAAGAGAAGATGTTTATCTACGACGCGGCAATGAAATACATCGCCCAAGGCACGTCCACCGTTATTTTTGCGGGCGAAGAATATGGCACCGGCTCATCCCGCGACTGGGCCGCCAAGGGCACGCAGCTGCTGGGCATCAAGGCCGTCGTGGCGCGCAGTTTTGAGCGCATTCACCGCAGCAACTTGGTGGGTATGGGCGTGCTGCCCTTGCAGTTCAAGGCCGGGCAGTCGTGGCAAACGCTGGGGCTGACAGGCCATGAAGTGATTGACGTGATGCCGCATCCTGCGTTGAAACCACAAAGCGATGCCACGCTGCGCATCACCCGCGCTGACGGCACCGTGCAAGACGTCATCGTGACGCTGCGGGTGGACACGCCGATTGAGGTGGACTACTACCAAAGCGGTGGTATCTTGCCCTACGTGTTGCGCCAGTTGCTGGCTGCATGACGTTCAAAGCAGCGATTGCCGGCGGCGGCATCGGTGGGCTGGCGGCTGCGCTGGCTTTGACCCGCGCGGGGCAGCAGCCTGAGCTGTTTGAAAAAGCCACGGCCTTCACTGAAATTGGCGCGGGTATTCAACTCGGCCCCAACGTCACCCGCATCCTGCAAAGCTGGGGTTTGCTGGATGCCTTAAGCCGGTTGGCCACGAGACCTGACCGCTTGCAGGCACGCAGCGCCACCACCGGCAGCGTGCTGGGCGAACTGCGCTTGGGGCAAGTCATGGCAGCGCGCTACGGCGCGCCGTACCTCACGCTGCACCGCGCGGACTTGCATGCGGTGCTGCTTCATGCCGTGCAGCAAACTGCGGCTGCATTAAACACCGATTGCTCGGTACAGAGTTTTAAGCAAACAACGCAGAGGGTTTCAGTGCAGACCAATGCCGGAATGCAAGACTTTGACGTATTGGTCGGCGCTGATGGCTTGTGGAGTAACACCCGTCTGCACTTGCTGAACGATGGCGCACCCAGACGCACAGGTCACCTGGCTTACCGCGCCTTGGTCAAGCAAACCGATCTGCCCGAGCGGCTGCGCAGCCAGAGCGTCACCGCCTGGCTGGGTCCCAACACGCACGCCGTGCAGTACCCGGTGCGCGGCGGCGAGTGGTTGAATGTTGTGGTGTTTGTACATGGCGGTGTACCTGGTGATTTTCAAAACTGGAACCACAGCGCGAATGCCGCGGACTTGTCCAGTCATATCGTGGGTTGTGCTTCGGCACTGCAAGACGTGGTGCAAGCCGCGCTCAACTGGCGGCTATGGGTCATGCACGACCGCCCACCCATGCAAAGCGCGCAGCAGATGGCGCAAGGCCGCGTGGCGCTGCTGGGCGATGCCGCGCACCCGATGCGGCCCTACCTGGCGCAGGGCGCAGGCATGGCGATTGAGGATGCGGCTGAACTCGGAGTAGCTCTGAATGGCACAACACCGCAAACCGTTCCAGAAGCCCTGCAGCACTACGCCGCCAACCGCTGGCAACGCAACGCCCGTGTGCAAGCCAGGGCGCTGCGCAACGGCCAGATTTTTCATGCGACTGGGCCCACGCGCTGGGGCCGTGATCTGGCCATGAAGCTGATGGGGGAGCGGCTGCTGGATATGCCGTGGCTGTATGGGCACTGCTAACGTCAAGGCGCGCGTTGTCGCTGCGTGCGGCGGTCCATGTCGCCTAAATGTTTAAACAGGCCGCACTGCAACACATTCAATGGCGATCTTCACGGCGGTGTTGATGGGTGTTGTCACCGCTACAACGCTGATTTCCGCACCCATTTCTAGTGTCAGCTCCACACTGGGGCTGTTGCTTTTTTGGGTGCGAAGGAGCCAAAAATCGCCATTCTTTGACAACTGTGCACCATTGACGCTAAGACTGATATTTTGAAATTTGAATTTATCCGCGCCGAGTTCTGTTTTAGGGTCGGTCAGCACCAACGTCAGCTCTGTAGATGGCGGCGCGCGCACGCTGATGATGCCGGGCTTGGCCGGCCTGCCGCTGGAACGCGCAATGCCTGGCGATGTGACCAGGCCCCCGCCAGCCGCCAAGACCGCCCAACCCTTAACGCCCGGCTGCGTTCTGAGAACGCCAAAATCAAGCGGGCTGCGCTGCTCAATCCTGACGTTGGTGCAAGCAGCCCAAGCAGCCGGGGTCCACACAAGAGCAAAAAGAAACAGCAAACTCGCCAACACATAGCCATAACCGCAAGACGAGCGGCCCTTGCCAGTGGCGCTGATATGAGCTTTTTGTTGGGTCGTCATTTTGGGCTGGCAACGGTCATCGTTTTTTCAAGAATCAGCTTTATCTTGTCTTGGTCTGGGTCGTTGATCACCAGTGTTGCGCGATTCTTGTCATCCAGCTTCAAAAAAAGATTGAAGTCGTTGCGAAAACGATTCTTGTCTGTAAATACCAGCGCCACCGGTGTGCTGTCTATTTCGGCACCAGGTAATTTTTGCGAAGGGGAAAGCCGCACCTGCCACTGCCCCGGGTAAATCTTGTTAAAGACGAAATAACCATCGCCAAGCGTCGCCGTTTCTTGCTGGATGTGGCCCAAGGGGTGAATCAGCTGCAAACGAACACGACCAAAGGGGCGGCCATCGACAAGTTTCAAAATTCCGCCCAGTTCACCACCTTCTGTCACCGGCAACATCAACGCCATCAGCTTACCTGGGCGGGGTCGCAACTGATAGCCGGGCACCATCGGCACCATGAAGGGGTCTGGCAGTTCCTCCTGACTAAGTTCAACAGTCGTGACCGAAAGCGGGGCCAATTTGTTGATCAACACCCGCCCGCTTTCATCGGTACGCTGGTCGATGATTCGGCGATTCACCATGACTGCCGCATTGGCAACCGGCAAGTCTGTGCCCGGGTCATAGATACCGTTGGCGTTTTTATCTTCAAATACAAACACGTCGGCCCGTCCCGACTCAGCCATCGGCTGGCTCTGGGCCGTCCAGCCAGTGCGCGAATGGGGTCGTGGCCCCAGCGAAAAGTTCAGCGTTGTACTGATGCTGTAGCCACCGGCTGGAGAGTAAGCACCGCTGAATGACAGCATAAAACGTGAATAGTCCAGAACTTGGCTCCATCCTAAAGACCATGAATTGCCAGACGCCGTATGCGTCAAGCCGGCGGTGACGGTTTGCGCGTCACTGCGCCGCCAGCGACCAAATACCCCAAGGCTTTGAAACCGGCTTTGCTGGCCCAGCTGGTAAGTCAGTTCCGACCTGGCGTCAAATGCGTCGTAACGAAAACTGGCCAGACCCCGGTAAAGACCTGTAGGGGGTAGCCAATTTGCACCGCTGTAGCGGGTGCGCGTGAACTCAAGGCTGTGACTCAGATAAACAGCACGGATCGCATGTTGGTAAGCCAATTGGTACTGCATGAGCTCAGTCCCGTCACGCAAGCTGCGCTTTTGCAAGCCCAGCAAGACTTGCCCGGCGTTACCCGCCTTTCCGAGCGGTACGGAGGTGCTCAGTCCCGTCAGTTCCCGGGTGGCCCTGCTGCCCACGCCATTTCTAGCTGAGCTAAATCCGTTTCCGTAATATTCTGTTTGCCCACTCAGCGTCAAAAAATACAGGGGGACCGCGAAGTTGGCATAAAACGCATGGCGGTCTTGCGTACCAGCGTTCTTCGGTGGGTCTACATTTACAGCCGTATTCACCAATGCGTAGGGGTCTGCAAAACCACCCGCTTGCACCTTCATCCCGCCCACCAGGCGCAGGCCCTCCAGGTTGGGTCTTAGCTCAAGGCCGGCATAGTCAGCCATGCGCATGATGGCCTTCCCGTCAAGGCTCACGTTGCCACTGTTGTAGGGCGTGCGGACCAGTTCTGCGCTGGCCGTCAGCCAGCGTGCCAGGCCGTAGTCCATGCGCAAGGCGGCAGCGGCCTCACCCTTGCCTTGCACGCGTGAATTCAAGGCTGTGAACGTGTCCACATCGGATTGCAGCAGGTGGGCGTATAGGTTGACATCCCCCGGCAGCAAGGTGCCGGCGCTGACGGATTGCTGGTAGTTCACCTGCCGCGTTTGCCCGTTTGGGCCGTACAAAACAACCCGAATCTCGTTCATGCCGTAGTTCAGCAAGACCGATGGAAACACGTATTGGCCACTGGCATCAATCCGCTTGAAATCAATCAAGCTGGGGCCAACGTAAAGCTCTGCGTCTCAACCTGGCGGTGCATCGCCGCGGATGACCGTGCTGTCAAAGGTAGTGGCTGGCAGTAAGGGCGCTGTCTGCAGTCGGATGCCGCGGCCGCGCGTGCTGCCAATCAACGCAGAACCAAAGCCCGAGACATCGCCAATGGCAAACTCCTGCAGCCTGGCGACACCCAACAGGTTACCCTGCGGGTCGCTGCGGCCAGCGCTCCAGCGCGTCACCGCCAACGCATTGCCTGGGCGCCCGCCCATGAACAAACGCTGCGTCAGTCCGGCCACTTCGCCAATGGCCAGCAGGTCATAGCTGCTAGCCATAGCGCCGCGCTGGCTGATGTTGGCTGTGGCCCTGAAGTCGGTCTGAGGGGCATCCAGCAGGCCGTAGTCGTAGGCCGCCGGCAACAGGCTGGTCGCAACGGTTTCGTTGGTGTCAAAGCGGCTCCAGCGTTTGGCGCGGGCCAGGCGCAGGTCAATCGGCAGCGGGCGCGCGCTGGCGATACCCACCCTTTGCCGCCTTTCGTCATAAGTGAAAGTCAGGCCGAATGCGCTGACCATCAAGGCTTCAGCAACAAAGATACGGCCATCCAGCACAAAGGCATCGTCAGCCGTGGCGGGACGCGTCTTGCCATTGATGCGCAGAGTTTGCGCTTCTAGATCCAGCGTCAAGGACTCGCCCCTGGACTCCAGAGAAATGGACAACACGTTGGCCGACGGGTTGTCAACAGTGGCTTCCGCCGCGCGAAAAATATCGTCAGGCGGCAAATATATTTCACCGGTAGGTCTGCGCGCCAGGTCAAAAAAATCCGGCAGCCACGTGGTGTTGAGCCGTACTTCAACCAATGTGATGGTGACTTTATTGAGCCATGGCGGCGCCAGCGCGCTGGTCTGCGCAGCAGACATGGCGGGGCACAGAAAACCTATAAAAAATAAACCGGGCAGACCACGCCATGGCAAGGCGCAGAAAACTCGGCTCATAAACCAAAACAACTGGGGTTAACCGCACAGCTCTTGCGTGTGCTTGCTGCGTGCGGGGTACTCGTTCCATAGCCTCAGGCAAATGGTGTTAGCAGCGATGGCTTCACCGACGGGCTTGCCAGCGCGCGGCAGATGGAACCGCCCCTCAGCCTGGCGGGGCGTCAGATGAATGCGCCTGCCAACCACCTCGGCCTGCGTGTCCTTGCGTACCACTTGGCCGATTCCCACAAAACTGACGGCCGGGTCTTTCTTGATGAGCGGAAAATAACCTACAGAGTCACGGTCGTCCGGTGTGGGTACAAAGGGCATCACCGTCACGCTTGGTTTGTCAATGTTGTGCCGCAAGTACACCGTGATCGGTAGCGCAGGCATCACAAGCCCCGTCAGCGACAAACTAGGCGGTGCATCGGGCGTATCCGATGGAATGAGTGTGACAGGGGGCTTCTGCGAGACGGACTGGGCCGCCGCCCGAAATTCGTACTCACCGGCCGGCAGGTCTGCCCGAAGCCGCGAAGCCACCCGAAATGCAACAGACTGGGCGGCTGGCACCACGGCCCGGGCAGGTTGCCAGCGCACCAAAGGGATGCCATCAGCGCCGATGCCGTTGAAGTCATTGGTCACCGACATGGTGAACTCCACCGGGTCCTCTGACATGTTCACCATGTCGACAGTAGACGACCGATACTGGTTGTCCAGCACTAAGAGCGTGTCTGACAGCGTGACGCGCACAACTTGTGCCTGAATCCCCTGTGCAGAAAACGCTAAGAAAAAAAGAAGATTGCCAAATGCAATCTTTTATAAAAACAGTTGATCATTTTTAGAACAGGCCTAGGGTGGCGTGCTTGTCACGGCAGAGGCTGCAGTGACGGTTGCAGTCGTCGCAGCTTGTGTGATGTAGCCACCTCTGTAAAAAGTATTAAAACCATTTGTGCGAAATCCGTTAACTGAAACGACCATACCCAGCCGCCATACCAGGGACCCATCAGACTTAAGATTCGGCGTAGCAGACGCGAGGGTGAAGGTGCCCCACAGACCACTGCCGAACGAGCCAACAGTTGCAGGCAGCTTTTGCGCCGCTATATTCATTACATTGCTTGAATTGCCCGGTACAAATGCGATGTCTTGGTGAGATGACAAGGTGAGTAGATAGTCAATTACCGTCGGGTTTATCAAACCTGTAAGCCTGCAAATACCGGCTTCCGGCCTAGAGTAGGATGAACTTGCGAGGGAAATTGATGTTTGCAGAATTGCGGTGGGTGCTGATGCGGCATTGCTGTTCGCGCTTACAGCTATCGTGCCTAAATAGTTTGTGAATGTATCTATCATCCATATACCTGCATTCACACCCACGCAATTGAAGCTTACGACAGGTGCCAAGCCGATGACGCCGTAGTTTTGTCCGTCAGATTTACCAAGTGGTTCCACGTCAGCTGCAGCGTGTGCTGTTGCGATGGACGCGACAGCCACAGCAATGAATACCGCTAACCTGTTATTTAAAAGTTCACGCACAACTTACTTATAGGTTGTATCAATCCATAGGTTAAAAAATGCAGCGACGCAACCGGCAGCAACTACCAATAGCGCCGCTACAAGCATTACAACGCGGCGGCGACCGTAACTGTTGCTGGCGTGGTATTTTTATAGCCACCATAATTATTCGCAGTGGTGAGCACGACGTTTGTAAACGTTGTTTGTCCGCTGAGTCGCCAAATTAGGTCGATTGCAGTGGGATTGGCGGGATTAGGTACATCAGTTGCTGGCGTAGCATTGATCAGATTCATTGCAAGTGTCATGCCGACAACAGCAGTTTGTGCCGCTGGTCGTTGGTTGGCCACGTTTGTAACATCGGTAGAGACGCCAGAAATGAAATTGTTAGAATTATTATTTGTCATGACCAACTTGTAGTCAGATGCGGTCGGGCTGATAAGGCCTGTGAGCCTGCACATGCCAGTCCCAGGCAATGAATCTGAAGCTTGTGAAATATTGGTAGGGTTGCTAACCGTCGTCACTACTGCGGTGGCGATTGTATTATTTGCCGCACTTACATTGATGGTGCCGCTGTAAGCCGCTGCATTCAAAGGCATTCTCCAAATACCCATATTGACACCCACGCAATCAAGCTGGGTCACTGATGCCAAGCCAATCACGCCATAAATCTGGGTATCGGTCTTGCCGAGCGCATCATTGTCAGCGGCAGCGTATGCGGTTGACATACCCACGCTGGCGGTCACCAGTAATGCGAGGGCTGACTTTTTAAACATATTTCTCATAAAGTTCCTTAAAGTTGAGGTGATAGAAAATTGACTAAATCATTTCGTCATCGTGATTCCTTTCATTAATTTGCTAGCTCTGCCAATGGCAGCGCGTGGTGCCTGAATTCGTCATGCGGCCAGACGGCTGGCGCGCTGCGTTGTTGAACCAGGCGTTCGATGAAAAACTCCAGGTCGCCCGAGGCATGAGCGATCGGCTGCAGTGTGTTTGTTGTCTGCGCCAAGGTGCAAAAGTCGCGCGCTCCTAGACTGGTCGGCGCAAACTCATGCACTGTCTGGCCTTTGTTCAAGGCCATCAAAATATTGGCGTCTTGTGCAATGGTGCCGGCGTAGCGAATACTTGGGCCGGGTAGCCGTGCACACACTTGGTTGATGCGCTGAAACAGCGCTTGGCCTTCTTGCTGGCTTGCCACACCATTGGCCAAAAGGTACATCTCACCCAAGCCGTGGTCTTCAAGCAAGACTTTGACCATGGCACATGCGTCGGCTATTGACAGCGGGTCGTCACGCACCACAACAAAACGCCGCTGCGTGGCCGTTAAAAACGCCAGCGTGGCGGGCGCGACACCGGCCGCCAGGTCAACAATCAAGTAGTCCATGTCTTCCTCAAGGGTGCTAAAAGCCTGCACGATGCTGAACGCTTGGCGCTGGCTAAGGTTGGCCATGGCAGGCACACCCGACGCGCCAGGCACCAACCTAACCCCTGAGCGCGTTGTGACCATGATGTCTTGCAGGGTTTTCTCACCGCTCAAAAAATGACCCAAGTGGTGGGCGCAGGGCGCGCCCATGGCTATGTGTGCGTTTGCCATGCCCAGATTCGCATCCAACAGCACAACGCGCTTGCCCATTTGCTGCAAAGCCACAGACGAATTGGCCGCAACAATGGTTTTGCCCGCCCCGCCTTTGCCGCTGGCAATACAAATAATGTGTGAGTACGCAGCAGGCATCAATTACAAACGCGGGCTAAATATTAAAGAAAAATGTTGACCTTGGCGCAACAAAAGCACAAATCTTGGTTTTGGTGTTTTCTTGCAAAAAATTGCAATCGTCACCAACTAAAATAGTTAAAGTGATGAAAAATCTAAAAGTTCTTTTTCTGACTTGGATGCTGGTGCTCGGCTGTGCGTCGGCTTTGGCCAAAGACCTGGTGCGTGAGCGCGCGATTTTTGAAGATGCCACGGGCCAATTGACACTGGCACAGGTCAAGGGTGCGGCGTTTGCACCGGCTGGCGAGGTTGTTTTTGAGGGCTTTACCCGCTCGGCCCTTTGGGTCCGGCTCACCGTCAATGTGCCTGCTGGTGCGGGCCCTTTATCCGTGCGCCTACGCCCCACGCTGCTGGACAGCGCTACGCTTTACTACCCAGCTGCCTCAGCAGGCGGCCCGGTCATGGCGCTGGACATGAATGCGCGTTCAGCGCAAAAAGATACCAGGATTGAACTTCAACCCGGCATGAATACAGTGTTTTTGCGCGCCGAGGCGATCGGTGCCATGCTGATCAAGGCCCAGGTGCTGCTCCCGCAAGACGCCCTGGACCAGGACTTGAACGAGCAACTCGAGCTGGGTGCCGTTTTGGCGGTTTATGCTCTGCTGACAGTGGCGATGGTGGGGCTGGTGTTGTGGCGCAGGGACAGCTTGGGGGTATTTTTCTTTGGTCACCTGTTGGCGTGCCTGGTGCTTTACGTCTTGGTATTTGGTTTTTTTGAAACCTCTCTGGCGGTGGACTGGCTGCACGGCAAAACGGCAAGCCGGCTGTCGGCGATTGTCAATTTTTTGAGTTTTTGCCTGCTGATGCAAGCGGTGCAGGGCTTCGCTGGCATGCAGCGCTTGCAGCGCTTGACGCGCTTTGCGGCGGCCGGCTTTGTGGTGCTGATCGCGCTGTTTTTTGTCGCTGACCGGCATCTGGTCTTGAAATTCACCGCACTGGTTGGGCCATTGGTATCACTTGTCCTTTTGACCACGCTGGTGCGCATGGCCACAACACTTCTCAAAGATAAAAAAGTCGCACTGGCCGCCCGCCTGATGTCGGTCTTAATCGTCAGTGTGTTCGTGGTGATGGTGTGTCGCGCCATGCTTCAGCTGCTTAAAGTCGTTGATGGGGGGGCGTTCTTGCTGCAAAGCCCTGCCTGGCGTGGGGTGTTCATTCCTTTGGGCTTGATGGCTTTTCTGTGGTGGCGCGACCGTGAATTCAGCCAGGCGCTGGTACAGCGCCAAATTGAACAAGCCGTCGCACAGATGCAGGTCAAAGAACAAGCCCAGCGTCTGGCAACCCAGTCCCAGTTCATGGCCATGCTGATGCATGAACTCAAGACGCCGCTGTACACCATTCAGCTGGCCAGTACATCGCTGAGTCGCCACGTGGTGGCCAGCCACCCGGACACCCAGCGACTGCACAACATCACACGGGCAGTGGATGACTTGAACTTCATCATTGACCGGTGCGTGCAGGCGGAACAATTGGACCAAAGCGATCTGCAGGCAAACAAGACCCCGGTGGCCCTGAAGACCTTGTTGTCAGAGGTCAAGCACATCGATGGGTATGAGCGCGTCAGATGCACGGGCGTGGATCAAGCCAAGGTGGTGACGGACTATCAGTACGCCCGCATCATCTTGATCAACCTGGTTACCAATGCGCTGAAGTATTCACCACCTGACACGCTGGTGCAGTTGACCGTTGAGCCCGCCCAAGGGGGCACCGTACCGGGTCTGCGCGTCAGGGTCTCCAACGCCGTTGGCAGCGCGGGCTGGCCAGATCCGCTGCAGGTTTTTACCCGCTATTACCGCGCCGAGGGTGCCAAAAAGCAAGTCGGTGCCGGCCTGGGCCTGTGGCTGGCCCACACGATTGCCAGCAAGCTCGGTACCGATCTGCGCTGCACCGGTGACGATGAACGGGTGCATTTTGAATTTATGTTGGAGCTGAGTTGATGCCGAACACCCCAAAGGCAGCGTCTTTGATGCTAGTTGAAGACAATGACAGTTTGCGCCAAGAGCTCGCGCACTACCTGACAGGCGAAGGGTTTGATGTGCGTGCCGTAGACGGCGGTGAGCAGATGGACCAGGCGCTGCGGCAACGCGTTGCAAACGTTTTGATTCTTGACCTGAACATGGCCGAAGAAGACGGCCTGAGCATTGCCAGGCGCATCCGCACAAGCCTGCCCGCGGTGCGTATATTGATGCTGACAGCACGCGTGATGAGCGCTGACAAACTGGCCGGTTATGAAAGCGGTGCCGACGTGTACATGACCAAGCCTGCCAGACCCGCCGAACTGGCCGCAGCCATCAGGAACCTGCTGAGCCGCCTGGCGGCACCGCTGGTGCAGACCCAATGGATTTTGGACACGAAGCTGTTGAACCTTCGCCTGCAGACCACGACTTGCGTCGACTTGACAAGCAAGGAGGTTGACATCTTGAGAATACTGGCGCTGAGCAACGGTTGTGTGACGAACGAAACAATGCAATTGTTGCTGCATGAAGACGCTGTCGACAGCGGCAGGTTCAAGCTGCGGCTGGAGGTCTTGATCAGCCGCTTGCGCGCCAAGCTGAGCCCCCATATGGGCCAGGTCAACCCCATCAAGTCTGTACGGGGAAGAGGCTACCAGCTTTGCATGGACCTGGAAATTCAATAGCAAGCTTTAAGCCCGGCGCGAGGGTGTGAGCAGCCCGAACGCCGCGCCGTGCAGTACACGGTCTGGGGTGGCGAATGGCTAAGTGCTAATGTCAGGCTTTGAGAGAGGCAATACCGCAAAACGTAGCTGCCGCCTTGCAGCACTACGCTGCCAAGCGCCGGCAACACAACGCCCGTGTGCAAGCCAGGGTGCTGCGCAACGGCCAGATTTTTCATGCGACCGGGCCAGTGCGCTGGGGGCGAGATGTGGCCATGAAGCTGATGGGGGAGATCCTGCTGGATACACCTTGGCTGTACGGGCAGCGCCAGTCTTTGTGAAATGAAAAAGAACCAAAAGTGGTTCATAATGCGGAGATGTTTCCAAAGCTTAAAGCCGCTTTTTACGCCCAGCCCGGGTCTGAGCCGCCGTCACAGCCTGTACGTGATTGGTTGCTAAGG
>JBBAPO010000062.1:0-12794 GCA_040400795.1 Rhodoferax sp. | reverse complement strand
GAAGCCTTGACGATCACGGAATCCGACGCACCCAGACCTGCCTTGGCAAGAGATGTACTGATCAAACGCGCCTGCGCAGCCGTCAACCTGGCGTGTGGCCTGCTACCCAGTGACAAGGCGCGGGTCATCAAGGCCGCCGCCGACGAGGTGCTCGCCGGGCAGCACGCAGGCGAATTTCCCCTGGGCGTGTGGCAAACCGGCTCGGGCACGCAAACCCACATGAACGTCAATGAGGTGCTCCCTTCTCGTGACAACGTCATCATCCCGCCGGGGGAATCCGCTATTTCATCGTTCCAGGCAAAACCAGGGCAATTTCCGGGAATACAACAATCAGGGCAAGCAAAGCAATGGTGGCCACCACGAAAGGCCAAACCCCGCGAAAAACGGTGGCCACAGAAATATGCGGGAGCAGATTCTTCACCACGAACATGTTCATCCCAACCGGGGGCGAGATCAAGCCGATCTGCACGACGATGACGATGATGATGCCAAACCATACGGGGTCGTAGCCCAGCTGGATCACGACAGGAAAGAAAAGGGGGACGGTCAGCAGGATCATCGACAGCTCTTCCATCGCCGCGCCAAGCAGTATGTAGACCACGCAGATGGCCGCGATCACCGCCATTGGGTACTGTTGAAACTGGCCGACAAAGCTCTTGAGGTCCGAAGGCATGCTGGTGTAATTGACGTAGTTCGCGAACAACAAAGCGCCGATCAGCACCGCAAACAACATCGCGGTTGTGCGGGCACTCTCGACCAACACCTCGCTCAGCGCCTTCCAAGTCAACGCGCGGCGTGCCAGGGCGAACAAGAAGGCCACGCCAGCGCCGATGCCAGCGCCTTCGGTGGCCGTAAAGACGCCCGCATAGATGCCGCCGATCACGATGGCAAAAAGCAACAGCACAGGCCAGATTCGCCGCAGCGCCACCAGACGTTGGCGGCCCGAACTGCGCTCGGCCGCAGGCCCAGCAGCCGGATCGCGCCAGGCTGTCCAGGCGATCGCCAAACACAACAAAACCACCGCCAACAGCCCTGGCAATATCCCTGCTACAAAGAGCTTTCCGATGTGCGTCTCGGTCATGATTCCGTAGATCACCATGAGCACTGACGGCGGGATCAGGATCCCCAGCGTGCCGCCCGCCGCGATCGATCCTGCCGACAGCGCGTCGCTGTAGCCGTATTTTTTCATTGATGGGTAGGCCACCTTCGCGAAGGTGGCCGATGTGGCAATGGAGGATCCGCAGATCGAGCCGAAGCCACCGCTGGCCACAATGGTCGACATCGCCAGGCCGCCGCGCCAATGGCCGATGAACGCATGAGCAGCCTGAAAAAGCTCTTCAGACATGCGCGCACGCACCACGAAATTGCCCATCAGGATGAATAGCGGAATCACCGACAGGCCGTAGGCCAGGCCGGTCTCGTAGCTGATGGTGCCCACCATCTGGGCTGCGACATTGAAGTTGAGCTTCAGGGCGGTTCCAACGAAGCCCACGAGGCCCATCGCAAAGGCCATGGGAACGCGCAGGAATGCGAGGATGATGAAGGCCCCGAGGGCTAGCAGTGCTTCGGTCATACGGCTTTCACAAAGAAGTCAATGGATCGTCCCGTTTTGGCGGGCGCAGCATAAGAATGATGAGCGTCACGGCCGTCAATGCCGTCAGCACGCTCATGGAATACGCCAGCCAGGACATCGGGATCTTCAGTTGTCCCGTGGTTTCACTCGCAGCGCCAATGTGAATTGCGCGCAGCCAAAGCCTCCAGGACACAAAAGCGATGCACACGAAACCGAGCGCACAGGCGGCCACGTGCTGGATACGCAAGAGCCAGTCAGGCGTGACCGCGTCAAACAGATCGACTGTGACATGGTCGTTGCGCAGCGTGACTAGCGGCAGACCTGCAAAGATCAAGGCTGCCAGCATGATTTCGGTGAGCTCGAACCCACCAAAAATCGGTCGGCCAAAATAACGCGCGGTGACATCGGCACAGGTCAGCAGCATCAGGCTGAACAGCACCGCGGCGGCAATACCGTTGAGCAACGGCGTCACCAATCGGTCAAACACAAACAGAACCGGTGGACGCTGGGTCCCGTCCGGTCCCACGGGAGATCCGACCTTCGGTCGGTTCGGCGCCTGGCTCATTTCTTGGTCAGGGAAGCGATCTCAGCACGAAGCGCCGAGATCGCGGCTTCGCCGTCGATGCCGCGCGCCTTGGCTCGCTCGTACCATGCGCGCTCGAGGACACCGGATTTTTCCTTGATCGCCGCTACCAGCCGCGGGTTGGCCATCACTACCGGAATCTTGGCCTCGCGCACCGCCACCTCGCCCTTGGCGTCGCCTTCGTCATAGGCGCGCGCGCCTCGACGCGACAGTGATTCGCCAGACAGCTTGGTGATCTCAGCCTGATCGGCTGCAGAGATCTTGGCCCAAGCGGCAGGGTTCATGACGTACATGATGCTCACGTTGTACAGACCCCCCGGCACGTAGGTGGCATGCTTAAGCACCGGGATGACCTTGAAAGTGAATACGGCCTCCTTGGGAAAGAACACGCCGTCAGCGACGCCCGAAGACAGCATCTCGTAAATTTCCGCTGGCGGCTTGAGGATGGGCGTCACGCCGAAGGCCTTGGAGGTCTCGTTGATCATGCCGCCAGGCACGCGCATCTTCAGGCCATCAAGGTCCTTGGCCTCTGCCACGGGGCGCCGCGTGTTGAAGATCTGGCCGGGACCGTGGGTGAACATCGCCAGGGTCTTGACGCCCTTGTGCTCGTCCGCTTTTGACAGCAGTCGCTCATAGATGCGCTGGTAGGCCACGGACGTGATCTCCGCCGAATCGCCAAGGAAAGGGAACTCGGCCATCTCTGCGAGCGGGAACCGGCCCGGCGTGAAGCCATGAACCACATAAGAAAGATCAGCCAACCCATCCTTGACCGCATCGAAGGTCTGCGTCGCCGCGACCACCGGCTTGGGCAGCAGATTGCACTTGACGCGCGCACTGGTGACCTTTTCCACGTCAGCGCACCACGACACCATGGTGGTGGTCAAAGGGTGCGTCTGCGGCGCCCAGGCGTTCGCGTTCAAAGTGACCTGCGCGCTCGCCGACGCAGTTGCAGCAAGGAGAGTGACGCCGACAAATGAGATGATTTTCATGCTGTGTTGACCTTAGGTTGGGTGGCTGGGAAACGATGGAAAATAAACAATCTGGAACTCAAATAAGGGGCGTTGCTGCGTGTCGGGATGAGGTTTAAGCAGGCTGCGCATGCGACTATCATTGCCTGCATCATGACCGACCTGATCCTTCATCACTTTGAGACATCGCCGTTTTCCGAGAAGATTCGGCGGGTGCTGGCCTACAAACGCATGGCCTGGAAATCGGTTCTGGTGCCGCCCATGCTGCCCAAGCCAGATGTGGTTGAACTCACGGGTGGTTACCGACGCACGCCCTTCCTGCAGATCGGCGCTGACGTGTACTGCGACACCGCGCTGATCTGCGAAGTGCTCGAGCGCCTGCAACCATTGCCCTCGCTCTACCTGGAGCCCGTGCAAGGACTGGCGCGCATCCTGGCGCACTGGGCCGACACCACGCTGTTCTGGGCCGCTGTCGCAGGTCCGCGCAATCCCGCACGGATGCACGGCGGCATGCCCGCGGCGGCTGAGGCTTTCGCAGAAGACCGTAAAGCCATGTTCGGGTCGATGAAACTGCTTGCGTCGCCCGACGCGCAGGCGGCGCTGCGCTGCCACGTGCAGCGGCTTTGCGACACGCTGGGCGACCAGGGTTTTTTGCTTGGCCCGGCGCCCAGCGTCGCAGACTTTGCGGCTTACCATCCCTTGTGGCTCACACGCATCCGACATCCCGTTGAGGCTGATATCTTGGGACAGACTGACAATCTGCGCGAATGGATGGACCGGATGCAGGACCTGGGCACGCAGATCGCGCAGCCCTTTGATGCGGCGCGCGCCATTGCCGTCGCGGCTGCTGCGCAGCCATTGCCCGTCGAAGTCGGCTCGCTGGGGGGAACAAAGTTCGTCGACCGGCACGGTATCGCGTTGGGCGAGTCGGTGACGGTCACGGCCGAGAGCTTCGGACCCGAAGCCACGCCCGGTGTACTCGTGGCCGCCACTGACGATCAATACACGCTGCGACGAAGTGGTGCGCGCGCGGGAACGGTGCATGTGCACTTTCCCCGCGCAGGATACGTCCTGGCTCGAACTTGAGCCGCTCGCCGACCACTCCCGCGCAGCATGCGGATGAGTCTCTTGGCCGGGCATCAAAGCGCAAGCCCTCCGTCAACAAAGTGGATGTGCCCTGTGGTGCTCGTCGCCTCGTCCGAAGCCAGATAAACGGCCGCATACGCGACCTCCTGCGCTGTCACGAAGCGTCCATTGAGTTGCTTGTCGGTGTAGGACTTGCGCACGTCCTCCACCGACTGACCCTTGCGCTGCGCCACTGCGGCAATACGCTCCCTCATGGAGGGCGATTCAACGGCGCCCGGACAGATGGCATTGACGCGAATCTGCCGATCTACAAAGTCAATGGCTACTGATTTGGTGAGCGCGATCACCGCCCCCTTGGTGGTTCCGTAGATATAGCGGTTCCCAATGCCACGCACCGACGAAGCGCACGAGGCGATATTGAGGATCGTGCCGCCGCCCCGCTCCAACATTCCGGGCAAGAAAGCCTTGATGGTTCGGTGCATACCACGCACGTTGATGTCAAAGGACTTGTCCCACACGGCATCATCGGCATCCAGCACAGTGCCGTGCGAGACGAAACCCGCGCAGTTCACAAGGATATCGGCAGAGCCGACCCTCGCCAATACATCCGCGACATCGGCATCACTGCGCACGTCCAGCCTGTGCCGCTGCGCGACCACCAGATCCAGGAGTTTTTCGGGATCGGCGTCAGTCGCCCAGACCATGGCGCCTTCCGCATGAAACTGCTCTGCGATGGCACGCCCGATGCCGTCGCCCGAAGCCGTAATAACAGCAATTTTTCCAGCCAAGCGTGTCATGCACACCCTAAAATTCGAGATATCGAAAGTAATTTCAGTATTATGAAGGTTGTAGCTGTCCGAAGGATAAGGGATTACCCGTCATCGGGCTGGTTGCGCGAGAGGGCTTGATAGATGGCATTCGCCCCGTACGATCGTTGATGGTCGCCATTGCAAAGCTGCCATGGCAAGCTACTGGTGAGCATCCAGCCATCGAATCCTTGGCCAAGCTGTAAGCGTTTTATCTCAAGAGCTCCAGAAGACTGCCCGACGAGGTTGTCGCCCCAAGTCTGGGCAGGGTCTGGCAAGCCGCGATTTCAAGCCCAGACCGGGAGCGTGCGTTTCAGGCATTGGAGGTTGCCACCTTGTTTGCCTTGCGCCGCGCGGTGCGCAGCGGTTCGGTCTGGATCGAATACAGCCTGAGTTTCAGGGGCCGCGCTCGCCTGTTCTTTACGGACGAGCGCTGTTAAGACGAGGCCAAAAAGCATTACGCCCGTCTATCCTTGCCAAGCAAGGTTGCCACATTCTTGAAGCCCTTGTTGGCCAGGGTCGCCGCTGGCGTGGATGCGGTGGCCGAGGCGGCGCGCAGTGGCGTACTGCGGGTCGACGATGAACTCCACCTGTCGGCATTGCCCGCTGAAGACGAAAACCCAGAGGTGACCAAGCTACGGGCGGCTTTGGATCACCGCATTGGAGAAGTGCAATTGCCTGAAGTGATTCTGGCCGTTGACGCCCAGGTGCGTTTTAGTTGGATCATGCTCGGCCGTGAACCACGCTCTACCGACGAACTGATGATGGTCTATGCCGGCATCATGGCCCATGGCACCAGTATGACGGCCGTCGAGTGCGCGCGCATGATTCCGCAGCTGTCGGCGACGAGCATCCGCCAGGCCATGCGCTGGGCCCGGGATGAACGTCGCCTGAGTCAGGCCTGCCAGGCGGTACTGGAGTTCATGCAACGCCACTCGATCGCCAGCACCTGGGGGCGATCTGATCTGGCGTCTTCTGACATGATGAGCATGGAGACCACCAAACGGATGTGGCAAGCCAGGCTGGATCCCCGGCGCAACACGCCGTCCATTAGTATTTACTCCCATGTGCGGGACCGTTGGGGCATCTTCCATGCGCAGCCCTTCGTGCTCAATGAAAGTCAGGCCGGCGTGGCCATTGAAGGCGTCATCAGCCAGGAACGGCTTGAGACCCGCCAGCTTGCAGTGGACACCCACGGCTACACGGACTTTGCGATGGCACTGGCCCGGTTGCTTGGCTTCGATCTTTGTCCGCGGCTGAAGGAACTCAAGCAGCGGCACCTGGTTGTGCCACGCGGCACCAAGGTGCCCGCCGAAATCACTGCTGTGTGCGAGGCAAACGTTGACATTGCATTGATCGAAAAACATTGGGATAGCCTGGTGCACTTGGCGGCCTCGGTCATGAGTGGTCACGCCAGCGCGGTGGCGGCTTTGGCGCGGTTTGGCTCTGCCGCCCAAGGCGATCCGATCTATGACGCTGGCGTGCAATTGGGACGTGTGCTGCGAACCGCGTTCCTTGCCGACTACTTTGTTAAGGACGCTTTCAGGAATGAATTGCGCCGGGTGCTCAACCGGGGTGAGGCGGTCAACGCCCTCAAGCGCGCCATTTACACCGGCCGGAGTCCGGCACAGGCCAAACGTGTGGACGAAATGCAGGCTGTGGCCGACGCCTTGAGTCTGCTTGCCAACATCGTCATGGCGTGGAACACGTCACAAATGCAGGCTGTTCTGGATCGCTGGTCGAACCGTCGACAGGTGATTCCGCCCGAACTGATCGGGAAAATTGCCCCACCAGGCTGGAGAGCATCAACCTGCGGGGTGTGCTTCGCTTTCCTGTTGACCGTTATGCCGACCAAATCCTGCCCTCACAGCAGGGAGGACCGATAACTGGCACCAATGGATGAAACCGATCACTGGTTGACGCCACGAATCAGAGTTTTGAGAACTGAACAGGAAATCCAATGAAATCAACGATCTACCAACACCACCCCCGCGCCAACGCTGGGTTTGCGAACCGTCACTTATTGCACTGAAAACAAGGAGACCCCTTACCCGGCGATTAGCCAAGTCTGGACAGTAGGGGGGATTGCGACATAAGCCGGGTAACCTGTGGCCGTTTCACGGTTCCGACGCCGCCGCGACCAGCTTGGGTCGGGTAGCCAGCGTGCCGGAGCGGGGTTGATGCGACAGCACCGCTGCTCTGGGCTGCGCGCGGATGATGTCACCGCCTGACGGCAGTGCGTGAACCTGTTCAGCCGGGGTGCTTGTCTGGCCCGCGTCAGCGTGTCATCTGTTCAACGTAGTCCTTGCCCAGGCCCACTTTTTCATAGTGGGCTGCGGCAATTTCCCTGCGCGTGAACACGTCGTCGTAGCCAGTGGCCTTGCCGTCCGGGTCCACGTACATCAGCGCGCCATTGACGATGAAGAAGGTGATCATCTCCGTGCAGTCGTCGGGCACCACCAGCGTGTGGGTTTCACCGGGCGGCTCGAAGGCGTAGGAGCCTTCTTCTGCAATCCAGTCGTGCTCTAGGTAATGCCAGCGGCCCTTGAGCACCAGCGCATGCACGCCGCCCGTGTGGCGGTGGCGGGACAGCACGCCGCCCTTGGTCACGCGCATCACGTGGGCATAAAAGCCCTGCGACACATTGAAATGAATGGGCCTGAAGGACACGGTGTCGGTCAGCGGCACCCACAGCCGCGGGTCAGACCCCAGCGGGTCGCGCACGGCCTGCAGCACGCCGGGTACCACCAGGTCAGGGATCATGCCCGAGGGTTGCGGCTTGTTGTACGACACCTTGCTATAGTCCAGCCCCTGGTGCGCGATGTCGCTCATGGCAGGTTTGTGGAGAGGGGTGATGGGCGTAGAAAGGACGGCATTCATGGCGATGACCTGTGGTGTGAGGGTGGTTGACCGACTAAGCGAGGCAGCAGAGCGAAAGACGGCATGACCAGCAAAATCAGCTATGGAAGATGGTAAATCAAATTGTTGCCCTGGACGTCACCCGGCTTATCTAGACATAAATCAACTTCCATTTTGAAGCTGACAAGACGGGGCAACCGAGATGGAAGCCACTGCGGATGGCCGGGAGGCTTTTATTACCACGGTCAGCGCCATGGTGGACATGGGACAAGAAGTCCCTGCTCCCGCCTTCAATGCGCAAGACTTCACACCCGCATCCGCATCAGGCAAAGTCCTTGCACGTCTGCCCCGCTCCATGCACCTTCAACTTACAGCCAGGGCGAAGACTGAAGGCGTGTCGCTCAATTCCTTGGTGCTGGCATTCATTGCCGAGGGCTTGGGGCGTCGCGGTTCAGCACGCGCCTGAGATGACCCGAGGGGTGCAATTTTCCATCTCTGTTGGCGCGCCGAAAACTGGGGTTGCGGCGTAAATCTTGGACTGGTTTATGCCGTAAGTCCGAGGCTCTCCAGACAGGAGAGATGGGTCAGAGGAGATCGGCCCCCCTCGGTCAATTCCGCGTCGGCGCCAACAGGCCGGATCAATAGGTCCGATTCACACGCTGAATTCGCGGAATATTTTCTAATTCCAGCACACGAATCTTTTCCGCTTGCAGTATTTCTTCAGTAGTCATGGCTAGTTCCCACGGCGACTGTTCATGGTCTCAAACGGTGCTCCGTTGCGCAGCCCGCCAGGTTTGCGTTCGAGCAGGCTGATGTAGTGTTGCCAGTCGTAGAGGGTTTGACTGCGATTAAAGCAGCGCTGGTGCGCTGCCACTCGCACGCCATCGGCCACCGCGGCAATATGGTCATGGTAGATCCGCAGGCTGACGACATTGTTTGCGTGCTCAGTGGTAACGCTGTAGCGGTTACGCTCCAAATGAATCAAGCTGGTGCTGGAGAACAGCTAGTGGTTGGCTACGCCGGCGGCGCACTGAGCGGCCATTTGCTGCAATGCCCGCTCAAGATCATGGCGCGTGCTCTCTCGCTCAGCGCTACCCATGCAGGTCTTCATACGAATGACGTGTATGATGTTTTGCATTCCGACTTCTCCTGGAGAGATGGCAGATGAATGCAAAAGCAAGGTGTTTACGCGAACTTCTCTCCGGCTCGTCAGTGGGCTGTATGGGTGTCTATGACGCAATGACTGCCCTTCTCGCGCAAGAGGCGGGTGCCAAAGCGCTCTACATCAGCGGGTTCGCGGCAGCCGCCGTGTCCGCCGGGGTGCCCGACGTCGGCCTCATCAGCCAGGCAGAGATGGCTGACCACATCCGTCGCATCTGCCGCGCGACCCCGCTGCCGGTGATTGCCGATGCCGATTCCGGTTATGGCGGCGTCCTGAGCGCCCAGCGCACGGTGCAGCTCTGGGAAGAGGCAGGCGCCGCCGGGCTGCACCTGGAAGACCAGGTGTATCCCAAGCGCTGCGGCCACATCGCGGGCAAGGATGTGATCTCGGCAGCCGAGATGGTGCAGAAGATCAAGGGCGCCCTCGACGCGCGCAGCAGCCCCGACTTCTTCGTCATCGCCCGCACCGATGCCATCGCGGTGACCGGCCTGGCGGATGCGATCGCGCGTTGCAAGGCCTATGCCGCAGCCGGGGCCGACGCGCTGTTCGTCGACGCGCCGGAATCCGAAGAGCACCTCAGGACCATCGGCCAGGAGCTGACAGGTCTCGGCAAGCCCCTGATGTTCAACTCCGCGCGAACCGGCAAGAGCCCTTACCTCACGGAGCAGCGCCTGCGCGAGCTGGGCTTCACCATCGTCATCTACCCGGTCGAGGCGATGCTGGCCGCACACGCGGCGGCGAAGGCCATGATGCGCAGCATCCTGGAGACGGGCGGCACGGACGCCGCTGCCGCCGGCATGACGACGTTCCAGGACTTCAATGAGTTCATCGGTATGCAGCAACACCTCGATCGCGAATCCAGCTACGCCGGCTGACACCGCGCACCGCCTCCACCACTCACCCCATCCGACCCACCTCAAGGAGACTCACCAATGATCAAACCGCCCCTGGCCCGCCGCGGCCTCACATCGGCACTGGCCGCCCTCGCATTTGCGTGTACGTTGTTGCCAACCGCCGCGCGCGCCCAGGCCGGCGACAAACCCGCGGGCTTTCCCGGTGATAAGCCGGTTCGCCTGGTCGTGCCGTTCCCGGCCGGCTCGCCACCCGACATCCTCGCGCGCATCATCAGCCAGTCGCTGTCTACCCGCATCGGAGGGCCCGTCGTCGTCGACAACCGATCCGGCGCCAATGGCAACATCGGGACCGAGCACGTGGCGAATTCCCCTCCCGACGGACATTCATACGTAGTGTGCGGCATCACCTGCGCGACAGCGGACGTCTTCTACAAGAACGTCCGCTACGACATGCGTAAGGACCTGCTGCCGGTGATCAATTTCGGCGTGTTTCCGCTGGTGTTGATCGTGAGCAACAATGCACCGTACAAGACTGGACGGGAACTGCTCGAGTTCCTGCGTGCCAAACCAGGGACGGCTTATGCGTCATACGGCCGCGGCGGCTCGCCCTACCTCGCGGGCGAGCAGCTGCGCTCCCTCGGCAAGCTGGACCTGACACACATCCCTTTCGGCTCCACGGACCCGCTGCTGGACATCGCCTCGCAACGCGTCCCGTTCATGTTCATTCCTGCGGCGACGGCCAATGCCAAGAAGGACCTCGTTCGCTCCCTGGCCGTAGGCAGCCCGCAGCGCGAGCCGCTGCTGCCTGATCTGCCCACGATGAACGAGCTCGGCCTGAAGGGCTTCCAGATTGAAGCGTGGAACGCGTTGTGGGCGCCCAAAGGCACGCCTGTCGACCGCCTGGAATACATGAACCGCCAGGTCAACGCGGTCCTGAACGAGCCCGAGATCCGGACCAAGCTCAACGGCGCCGGCTTGCGCGTCATGGGTGGCACGCGCGCCCAGTTGCTCGAGTATCACGAGCAGGACAACAAGCGCTGGCACGATCTCGCCAAGGCCACCGGCATCCTGCCGGAGTGACCATCCCCACCGGCATCGAGATTCGCAGGCGTGGCCCGGCAGCGGTGCTGGCCCTTACGGGTGTCGACGCCAGGGGCATGTTCAACACGAAGACCCTCCAGGAGCTGAAGGAGGCGATCGAGGAGCTGCCCCGGGACGAGAGCGTGCGCGTCATCGTCATCACCGGTGTGGGCGACCAGTTCTGCACCAGCGGCAACATCGGCAACGAGCCCGATGCGCGGGCCGTGTTCGCCGGCGCCTTCAAGGACCTCGTGGTCGCAATGGCGCAGTGCAAGACGCTGGTCGCACTCAAGAAGCGCCTTGCAGAAGCGATGGAAAACGTTCAGAGCTCCCATCCGCACAGCGGCGACGGTTGAAGGTGATTGTGGTCGCCCGGTCCGTCAAGTGACCGGCGGGACGGATACCACAGCGAAGAACAAGGCTTAGGTCTGCGGTCGCCGGCCGCCTTTTTCCCAATTACGCTCGAGGCCGCTTTGCAGCGGGAGCGGTCAGTCATGTTTGATGTTTGAGCGGCTGGAATCAGGCCAGTAGCGGTCTTATACAAATGTCCGCTTTCAGTCAGGTTGCGCGACAACTCTGACGCCCTCAGCAAATTTCAATGACATGGCGCCTTCAGATTACTGTCGGTCAAATATCGAAGCCGCCTTTTTTGACCAGTTATTGAAGAGTTGCGTTATGGAACTGTGAATCAGCATTAGAGGCCTGCCGCACCAGGATGTAAGCCACCGGTCACTTGACTGAAGTTCCCACAGAGCGGCGAAAGGCCCGCAGCAGAACGGCATTTTCTTCTTCCTTTCGATACGCAATTGCAAGACCCAAACTGGCTTTGGGCATACCTTTGAGCTCGCAAAACTTGACCGCTCGTGGCGCGAGGTGTTGCCACAAGTTCGGAACCAGTGCTACTCCCAGACCACTTTCAACAAGCGCAACAATGGTCTGCGCCTGGGAAGCCTCCTGAACAATGTTGGGGACAAATCCGGCGTGCGAACAGGCGTGCATCATGGACATGTAGGCGGCCGAGCCGTCCAGTGGCGACGGCATGATGAAGGGTTCGTCGCGCAGATCAACCAGGCGTAAATTCATCTTCCGGGCCTTGGGATGGTTTTCAGGTAGGGCCGCGACGTAATGGTTGTCCTGGACGATAACTGTCACCACCGATGGGTAGTTCGGTACTGGAGACCGCACCAGGCCAATGTCAATCAGTCCGTCCAGAAGGCCGGCCATGATGGCATTGGTTCCAGCCTCGGACAAGCGCAGATCGACCTTCGGATGATCAGCGCGAAAGTGTGCGATAGCCTTGGGAAGCAGGCTGATGGTCGAGGACGCCACGAAGCTAATACGCAAAGTGCCGACCTGCCCGCCGGCCACCATTCGTGCAGTCTGGCGAAATTGCTCGGCATGAAAAAGGGTGCGGCGCGCATGTTCGATCAGGCTCTGCCCGACGGCCGTTAATTTCACGCCGCCTGTCGAGCGTTCGAACAGGCGCTCACCGATCTCGTCTTCCAACAGCCGTATGGATACCGACAGGGGCGGCTGGGACATGCTCAGTCTGGCCGCCGCCGTGGTGAAACTCAGCGTTTCAGACAGGACGACAAATTGATGCAGCTGTTTCAGGTTCATAGTGCTATATGAAAATCGTCTAAGTCAACATAAAAATAATATTAGACATGAATGTACCTCCTTCGTACGATCGATGCTGCTACAACCGACTATGAGCAATTCAACGAACACCTTCCTTGGACCCCTTGCTGGCATCCGTATTCTTGATATGACCAGCGTCATGCTCGGCCCGTATGCAACCCAGATGCTGGGCGACTATGGCG
>JBBAPO010000061.1:0-12997 GCA_040400795.1 Rhodoferax sp. | reverse complement strand
ACATTCATTGCGCGACCACTGAAAAATGAGATTCCAAGCGGGTTTGCAGACCATCTGCGGTTTGAAAAGATGCCGATTGTCAGATTTATCAGCACAAAAGTTGCCGAATTTTTTCCTCTACGGGTGGCGGAACTATGCCTAAAGAGGCATAATTTAGACAATGTCGAAGCAAGCCCGCAAACCCATCAAGTGGGTCAGTTCCGCCAAGCGTGACCTCGATGCGATGCCGGAGGATGTCAAAGACGTTTTTGGCCATGCCATCGACCTGGCCCAGGCCGGCGGCAAACACCAGGACGCCAAGGTCATGGCGGGATTTGGTTCGGCCGGCGTGCTGGAGGTGGTCGAGGACCATCAGGGCGACACCTACCGGGCTGTGTACACCGTCAAGTTCGCCGGCTGGGTCTATGTCCTGCACTGCTTCCAGAAGAAGTCAAAAAGCGGCATCGCGACGCCGAAACCGGACATGGATTTGATCAACACCCGGCTGAAGGCCGCGAAGCAGGATTTCGAGGTTTGGCAGGCACAGCAAGGAGCGCGCAAATGAATGAACACGCAAGCATCACCATCGAAGAAGGCAGCACCAACGTCTACGCCGACCTGGGTTACACCGATGCGGCCGAGATGCAGCGTAAGTCCCAGCTGGCCGGCGAGATTGCCCGAGCGATCAAGGCGCGCCGCCTGACGCAGGAAGATGCCGCCGCTCTGCTGGGCATCGATCAGTCCAAGGTGTCTCGCATCACCCGAGGCCAGTTCCGCGGCGTCAGCGAGGCCAAGCTGCTCGAGCTGGTGGCCCGGCTGGGCCACGACGTGAAGATCGTGATCGGCCCCGTGCGGCGGCGTGCCGGCAAGATTGAGCTGCAGTTTGCCTGAACTCGCCCCAGAGCGTGGGGCGCATTTGGGTCGTCTATTTCAGGTATGACCAAAGGACAGCCGCAACCTGATCCAGTTCGCGATCACGCTCGCCAGTCGATAGACCTTCCGCGCCGACATGCTCCCTGAGGTGCCCCTATAGGCCTGTCAGTGTGAGTGGCTTTCAATAAGCGCGTAAATCTGGCGGCAAAGGCCATGGTGCCGTTTGGGCGGCTCAGCCCTCTCGACAGAGCCCAATCCTTTGTTCACGCAGGGTCAGTTTTGTGTGACTATTGGGTGCGGATTCGTGTGAATGTACGCTAGGCGCGACCAACTGCATCTTTAGATCATTCTGGGGGCAAATCCAGAGGTATTGCGGTACTGAGATCTTCCGAGCCATTTTTCACTCACCATCCGACGCAAAGGCGGCAAGGACTGCAATTAAAACTTTACGTTACAAACTGTTCAACTTTAGTTCGTTTCACACCATGGATCACTGGTGTCCGGTCAAAACCCCAACAAAATCAACTGGTTAGCGTCGGGTAGTGGTTCAGTTTTGTAGTCATCGGTCTGCAAGGCGCATGAAATAAGGGTTTTCTCGAAAACCGAGACCAACAAAATCTGTAAACAAGTGTAGAGCGAGGATTTGAGTTGAAGCTCCTTTTTGACAATGGCGATGAGAACGTAGGTGGCAATAGCGCACCAGACCTGCGTCTTCACGGCGTTCTCGCTGTTGCCCAAAAATCGCTTGATGCGCAGATGCTGTTTGATCCATTTGAAGAACAACTCCACCTGCCAACGGTTCTTGTAAAGCTGGGCAATGACATGCGCAGGCAGCGCCGTGTTGTTGGTCAGAAAAATCAAGGTCTTGCCGGTGTCCGGGTCTTTGAATCGGACCCGGCGCAAATGTTCGGGGTAATCTTTGGCTACGTAAAACCCATTGAGCGCCACCGACTGATCGCAGACCACGCCAATCGTTTTATCCACCTCGGCGGAGTACACACGGCGGGCGTTGAAGTTGGATTTTGCGCGCGTCACGAAGAAGGCTCCAGCCTGATGCATCGTGTACAGACGCGCGAAATCCAGGTAGCCCCGATCCATGATGTAGAAGGCCCCAGCCTCAAGCAGCAGGATGTCCAACACATTGACATCGCCCATCTTTCCATCACTGATGTGAATGAAACTGGGGATGCAGCCACGCAAGTCCAGCAGGGTGTGCAACTTGATGGCCGCCTTGGTGGAGCGAAACGGCGCCCAGTCAAACAGACTCAGGCACAAGTCGATAGTGGTCGAATCCAGCGCATAGACATTGCCTGCGATCTTTACATCAAGTCCCAGGGGCTCGTCGGCATAGAGCTTGGTGGCGCGTCGAATCAGGACTGCCGCGAAGTCCGCCCAGATGCGCCAGTCACGCCGCTCGTTGGCATCAGCAAGCGTGGAGCGGCGCACCGCTTGACGCAAACCCATCGCGTAGAGCTTGTTGGGGTTGGCACCCAAGGTGGCCTCGATGTCGCGCAGGGATTCGCGCCAAGTCAACTGCGCATAGGCCATGATGCGAAAGTGCTCTGTACTGGGCAACGCCGACACCCGAGCATCGCCAGAGTAGCGATCGATAATTCGCGCAAAGCTGGTCCAGGGCACGAACTCCATCAGCTGGGCGAAAAGCGTCTTGCCAAGATTCATGAGAAGTCCCCAAAAAAGTCAATATGGGGAAACTACTCACAAAAGCGGTGTCGAAATTCAAATCGGCACCAAATAAAAACGGCCGCTAACCCGCGTGGTTGTTGGCTTCTTGCCGAAACCGGACTGCGTTCACCGGACACTAGTGAGGTGAAATCCAAAATGATTTGGTAGGCGTGTTTGAATCGGACTTGTCGACTACGAGTCCGCTGTAGAAATCTACGCCAGCTATGGAGGAGGCAGATCACAGCATTAACCTGCCCCTGTTTGACGTACCAAATAGCCGTGGTGTTCTTGCCCTTCCACACACTTCGGCCCATTGAGCTGAGTTTTTTTTGCTGTGCCAGGTGCCGGCAAGCCGACGTAACGTTGCAAGTGGCGGCAATTCGAAGTCATGCCGAATGAGGGCGTCAATCGCCGAATTCATGATTTCAGCTGGATCGGTACGCGCTCCCGCAGTTTTGCCTATCGTCGCTTGTGCCAGAGCACGGCCCGCCGCTCCCCAAGCAGTCACTTGCAAGCGACTGCGGATCGCCTGGCGATGCCCAAAGTGCGTTCGGATCGGGCAAGTTAGAGTGGCATCGGAATCGATGGCCATTTTTCGTGCGACGTACTCAACTGCCGCAAGGGGGACATCGCCGACAGACATAAACCGCCCAATGGTCTGGAAAACCTTCAAATGCACCAGCAATGCCACCTGGGTCTCTGGTGTCCGCGCCACCGTTGGCGCCCACTTACGCTCATCGAAACTTGGATTGAAGAGCTCCTGCAAATCGCCTGGAGTCAGCGGATCAGATAGTTCTGGATAGATTACGCTTGCCGAGATGGTGGTCATACGGTGCCCAAAGTGTCAGGACCGCGAACCTTAACAAGACTAAAACAGCGTCGGCGCTATGCCAAAAACTGGAAATCTAGAATCAATGACCGATTTTGCACGAATTTTACCGCCGGACCTAGCTTTCTTCATCGGTGACCGAACGCAAGAATTAATTTGATTTTCGAGTACCTCGCTCACAGGTTTGCTGAACAGTCTAAGTCGCCAGAAGTTCATGTTCGCAAGTTCGTGTTCGACCTGTTCCGCCAGCGTCTTTATGGCCTGCGATGCGGTCTCAGTGAGTTGAAAGCGAAATTCATCTCGCCAGTCAAGCACCTCACGCCGAAGTCGCAAAACCTCGATCTGCCGGGGATCCACTTTGGAGACAATTTCCGGTTCTGGCACTTCTAGCTTCCGGAATTCCAGAGGTGCCACAACATCGGTTTCTGGGGCAGCCTTGTTCTTCGTCCACCATTTGAGCGTGCGGACATCCCGGTTCAAGAACGCCCAAATTTCGCTGAGAGCTCCTTTTTTTGGCCTATCCTCGACGGGAGAAGAGGATAGGCTTTTCATGAAGTTGACAGCGGCGCTAATTGTTGTGCGTCAGTGTAGTCGGGCTCATGCAATCAGACCTGATCCGAAGGCGTCAAGTCCACGGCACATGGATCGGCAACTGCGGCGTCAAAACGTCATCCACCACATCCGCTCGCACCTGAGCCAGCCGAACGCCCTGGTCCCATCCACGCCGGCGCGGTAGAACCCTGCGCGGCTGATGACGCGTTAATCTATGCTCGCGCCCACGTCCTCGACGCGACTGGCGTCATGCGTTTCGAAGAACCAGCGCGCCTGCGCGAGCTGGATCCGGTCTTCCCGATTGTCAGCACCCCTGAAAGAGTTCAACCACGCGACAAAACACCGACGCGCCGCCTAGGTGGCTTCACCTTCAACCCAGCCGGAAGCGGTGCGCCACGCCTAGCACCTGCCCGGCCACATCTGGCGGTGTGTTCGCGACAACGAACTGGCGCACGCTATCCGTGATCTCGTCGGCCAGAGTGTCGCAGTCATTGACGACGGCTCGCCGCCAAACCACACCGTCGGCGCCGTGGTGGCGCGTCGCCGCGCCCTTCAGAGCAAGTGGCAACACCGCTGCGCTCGCGCATCCGTTCAAGGTCTCGAAAGCGCCCAAGCCGGCCCCGGCTCAGCGTCGAAGTCTGCCAGCCGAACCTCCTGCCCGGCATTGGCCTTGCGTCCAGTGCGCGCGATCAGCACCGCCAGCGATTCCTCGCCGGCGCTCAGGATTAGCGGTCTCCACCGTAGCGATGCGCGTGCCGTCCCGTCGCGGCTAGCACGCCCCTCGCCCTGACCATTGGCCAACAAATAAGTCGCTTCCCCTGCCCCTTTCGGGTCGCACTGGCTGAGTTCATCCAGAATCAGCAGGCCATAGTTGTGCAGCGATGGCGTATGGCGCTCGTCGACATCCTTAGCCCCTATTCATGACCGAACGCGCCGAGATCGTCGCCTTGGCCACCAGACACAAGCTACCCGCCTTTTATGGCGCCCGGGAATTTGTCGATGATGGCGGACTGGTGCGCTACGGTGAAACCCTCAGATCGGTCTGCCGCAGCGCCGAAAACATAATTCGCTGCGTGCCGCAGTGCGCGGCAACGCCGTGGCACACTCGGCCCATCTTTGCGCTGCGACACACCGACCCTCGCCCCCTTCGCTGCAACTCTATGATTGACCTGACCCACCAAGACCTTGCGCGATTGAACGGGCAAAAAGGCGACGCAGCAGCACTGGCCATGCGCATCCTGGTGCGCTCGGCCGAACTGATGGGGGCACGGCGCCTGCTCGACATCGAAAGCGCCCACATCGACGGCTGCCTCTACCACGGCCAAGCGTCGCTGGACTTCGTCGAACGCCTGGTCGCCAGCGGCGGCAAGGTGGTGGTGCCAACCACGCTCAATGTCGGCTCGCTCGACCTGATCCATCCAGAGCTGTTTCAGGGTGATGCTGGCACCAAATCGCAAGCACAGCGCCTGATGCAGGCGCATATCGAACTCGGCTGCGCATCGACCTTCACCTGCGCGCCCTACCAGGGCCCGAACCGCCCCCGCCTGGGCCAGCAGATTGCCTGGGCCGAATCCAATGCCATCGTGTTCGCCAACTCGGTACTAGGCGCGCGCACCAACCGCTATGGGGACTTCATGGACCTGTGCGCAGCGCTTACCGGACGAGCGCCGTATTGCGGACTGCATGTTGACGAGAACCGGCGCGGACAGATCGTGTTCGCGCTGCAGGACTTCCCGCAGGAGCGGGCAGGCCGCGACATCTGGTTTGCGGCACTGGGCCTGTTCACCGGCGGAGCCACCGGGTCCGCAATACCGGTTTTCACCGGCCTGCCGTTGGACACCAGCGAGGACGAACTCAAGGCTCTGGGCGCAGCCTGCGCATCAACGGGCGCGGTTGGCATGTTCCACGCGGTGGGCATCACGCCGGAGGCCGGCACGTTGAAGCAGGCGCTCGGTGGCCTATCCGCGGCGGCGACGATCACCGTAACGCGCGCCATGCTGAACCAGACCCGAGCTGGGCTGAGTCGCGCAAAGCCTGGCGACCGCCTGGCAGCGGTCAGCGTCGGCACACCGCATTTCTCGCTGGCCGAGTTCGACCAACTGCTGCAGCTGCTGGGCTCGGCCGCCGCCAAGCCCAGCATCGATTTCTATGCCAATACCAGCCGCTACATTCTGTGGGAACTGGAGCAATCAAGCAGGGCCAGCAAACTGCGTGATCTCGGCATCACCCTCGTCACCGATACCTGCACCTACATCACGCCAGTGATGCGCCAGACACAAGGACTCATCATGACCAACTCGGGCAAGTGGGCCCACTATGCGCCGGCCAATATCGGTGTCGAGGTAGCGTTTGGCAGCCTGCGTGAATGTGTGCTGTCGGCAGTCGAAGGCCGCTTGGTGCTGGACGATCATGGCTGACAGGCCAAGCCCCCCGGACTGGCCAGCAACTGCCGCCGTAGCCGGCCGTGGCCAGGGCAGGCCCCTGCTGCTGGAAGAGCCCCTGAGTTTCTGGGGCGGCTATGACGCCGCGGCCGGCCGCATCGTCGAGGCCAGCCACCCGCAGCACGGCCAAAGTCTGATCGGCCGCGTGATGCTGATGGCGAGTGCCAAAGGCTCAAGCTCGAGCAGCAGCGTGCTGGCCGAAGCCATCCGCAACGGCACCGGGCCTGCAGCCATAGTGATGCGCGAGCGCGACCTGATCGTCGGCCTTGGCTGCATCGTGGCGTCGGAGCTGTACGGGATTCATGTGCCCGTGCTGGTAGTGGCATGTGAGGTTTGGGAGGATATGGCGGAGCGGTCCAAGGGCGCGTCTCCGGACTGGGGGATTACCGCGGACGGTTGCGGGGAGTGTTCGGTGCGAATGATCGACCCCATGACCGAAAGGTCGACAGCCATTGCACAGGGTGAGTAGCATGAACGCATGGATCTTTCAAAGGACCTAGAACCGGGTACTTGCGGTCCTGCTGGCGCTAGTGCTCCACGGCGAAAAAGGTCGGGCAACTGGTGGTTGCGACAATGTTCACAAGCGCTGCATTGAGGCCGCGTTCGAGAACCACAAGGTGCGCGCGTTCGCTACCTGGGAAGCCGAATTCGCGGAACCGTTGGCAGATAGCATTGGTGCTGTGTCCACGGATCTTGTCCACTATGTAACCCTGGACAATCAGATCAATGGCTACTCTAAGCGGCCCCGTGCTATCGCAGTGGATCCGCAATGGCTCCGTGACGCCAAGGCGCCGCTCGCTGAAGTTCCGCCAGCCGTTCAGAGCCTGCTTGTCAGCGGCTTGCAGGCCTCTTCATTCTGCAGAACTTGGGCAGTACAGGCTATACCGAGTACGTAAGCACCAGTGCTGGTGCGCATGTGGCAGCATTCGTCATTCTGGGTTACTTACTTAGACATCAGCTTGACCGAAAGCCCGTAGCCGATACGGTGACCAGCCGCTTTGCGTTAGGATTCTCACAAACTAAGGCCGTTGTCTACTGCGTCGGTGCAAAGCTTGACGACTCGGAAATGCCTGTCACTTATTCCAATCTGGAAGCAACCAACTTTGCCACGCTGTATGCGGTAACCGGGCCTGACGATGACTTTGCGGAAGCCTTTGCCAGCGATGTCCATGGGGTGCGCCTGGGCCGCCCATGGAGGGTCACCATCGAGCGAAATAGAAAAGTCGCCAAAGTGATCGATGTGCTGGAGTCAACCGCGCTGTGAGAAAAAGTGGCGGATACTGGAACTCCCGCTCTTGCCGCGCAGAAAAGGCAAGTAGTTCCATTACCCAGACCGTCAAGTTGGGGTTCATGCCAAAACCGGCTAATCGCACCCGATTCGACCCCGGGATTTCCCTGTGGCACATCCTCTTTACTTGCAATATATTGTCAACAATCGATCATCAACACAATGTCTGCATCCCTCCCGCTCGCGCCCTCCGGCCCGCGCATCGACCGCCTGCCCAAGAGCACCTTCCGCCAGCACATCGCAGAGCGCCTGCGCGCCGCCATCCTGGCCGGTGAGCTGGGGCCGGGTGCGCCGCTGGTAGAGACCACGCTGGCGGCTCAATTCGCGGTCAGTCGCGGACCGCTGCGCGAGGCAATGCGCGAGCTGATCGAGGAAGGCCTGCTGGTGACGGTACCCTATACCGGCACCCACGTGATTTCGCTTTCGGTGAACGACATCCACGAGATTTATTCGATGCGTATCGTGCTCGAACGGTTTGCGTTCGAACAGGCCTGGGACCGACGCGATGCGCAGTTTCGGCGTGAGCTGCAGCGCCGCATGGCCGTGTTGACGGCCGCCATCGACGCCGGCGACGACCGCGCCAGCATTCAGGCCGAACTCGATCTGCATGGCTTGGTCTACGAAGCCAGCGGGCACAGACTGCTACAACGCAGTTGGTTCGGGCTGCGCGGTCGCCTGCAGTTGTACTGGGCCGCCCACCACCGGGCCCACGCCACGCGGGGTCCACGACGTGACGCGCACGACAGTTATGTGCAGGCCGCACTCGGACAAAGCCTGTCCGCCATGCTCGACGAGATCACCAATCACATGGGCCGCGGCGCCGAGCGCACTGAGGCATTCGTGCGTTTTGCCAACCCCTTCGATTTTCCAACCACCACCACAGGAGCCTTGACATGACAATCGACCGCAGAACCGCCTTGAACGGCATTGCCGCCAGCACGTTGGCGCTGGCAGTTCCATCCATTGCGCGCGCCCAGTCCGCCGGCACGCTGGACCAGATCAAGCAGCGCGGCAACCTACGCATCGGAGTGACGCAGGCCCCGCCCTGGTTCTCCAAGGACCCCAAGACCAGCGAATGGAATGCCGGCTTCGGCGTCTCGATGGGCAAGGCCATGGCTGCGGCACTAGGCGTCAAGCTCGAGACGGTCGAGGTGACCTGGGGCACTGCGATCGCAGCATTGCAGGCGAACAAGATCGACATCATGTACATGCTCGACGCCACGCCCGAGCGGGCCCAGGCGGTCGACTTCCCAGCCGCGCCGCTACTCTATTATTCGCTCGCAGTCTTGGCACGCGACGACCTGCAGGCCACCAACTGGAGCGACCTGGACAAACCCAGTGTGCGCATCGCCGTGCCCCAGGCGAGCAGCATGGACAAGTTCGTCAGCGAGAACACGCCCAAGGCGACGATCCAGCGTTTTCCCGGCAATGCCGAGGCCATCGCTGCCTTCCAGGCCGGCCGTGCCGACGCCGTCTGCCTGTTCCACCCGCCCCTGCTGGTGGCCCGCAAGGCTCTGGGAACCGGTAAGATCGTGGTACCGAAACCGGCCAAGTTCCAAGCCTCCAGCGCCGCGCTGCGCAAGGACGACAAGCCCTTTCGCGATTTCGTCGATAACGCCTTCGCCACCCATTACAAGAGCGGCCAGACACAGAAGTGGTACGAGGAATTCTTGGTCAGCTTCGGCCTGGACCCAAAAGCCTCGCCTGCCGTCATGAAGGAAATGCTCTGAGCCACGACGTCGGAATGCAGGCCATGGACTCGTCCGTGCAACTTCTGCCGCCCGGGCAAAGCGGCCAAACCGCTTTGCCCTGAGCACCACCGGGCAGCACCGCAGTATGTACCAGTGGGATTTCACACCGGTCCTGGCCAACTCCGGTATGTTGGCAGCGGGCCTGGCCAATACGCTCAAGGTCACCGGCACTGCGCTGGCCCTGGGCGTACCGTTCGGCCTGGGTCTGGCTCTGCTGCGGCTCTCGAGCTGGCGCGCACTGTCGCTGCCGGCGGGCTTTATCGTCGAGTTCTTTCGCACCACACCGCCGCTGGTACAGCTGTTTTGGTTCTTCTTCGCGCTGCCGATCCTGATCCAGGTCGAGATGACGCCCTTCGTCGCGGCAGCACTGACATTTTCGATTCAGTCTGCGGCCTTTTTCGCCGAGGTGTTCCGCGCCGGCATCGTGTCGATCGAACGGGGTCAAAGCGAGGCGGCGCGCGCACTCGGCATGACGGGCTCGCAGGCGATGCGCCGCGTCATCCTGCCGCAGGCGGTCAAGCGCATGATCCCGGCCTTCACGGAGCGGGCCATCGAGCTGATGAAGACCACGACGCTGGTAGCCACGGTGTCCTACGCCGACCTGCTGTTCCAGGCCAACGAACTGGCGCAGAAAACCTTCCGCCCGTTAGAGGTGTTCACGGTAACGGCATTGATCTATTTCACGGTGATCTATGCCGCCAGCCTGGTAGTGCACCGCATCGAACGCCGGATGGCCATCAGCGGCGAGACCACGGTGCATTGACGGACAAGCACGATGAACCACAACTGGAACTTCGACGCAGTCTGGGCCAACCCGGAGGCCCTGCTGGCCGGCGCCGCCGGCACGCTGCGCATCTTTACGATCTGCCTGGTGCTGGGGTTGTCGCTTGGCCTGCTGGTCGGGCTGGGCCGGTATTCGGTGCGCCAGTGGATTTACCTGCCGGCCAGCGCCTTCGTCGAGTTTTTCCGCAACACCCCAGTGCTGGTGCAGATCCTGTGGTTTTACTTCGCGCTGCCGATGCTGGTGCCGTTCGAGATCAGCCCGCTCATGGCGGCAGCGCTGGGCATCTCACTGAACTCGGCGGCGTTCTCGGGCGAGATCTTCCGCGGTGGCATCCAGTCGCTGGAGCGCAGTCAGTGGGAAGGTGCACAGGCGCTGGGTATGACGGATGCCCAGGCGATGCGCCGCATCATCCTGCCGCAGGCCATCAAGCGCATGCTGCCTGCGCTGACCAATCGCGCGATCGAGATCTTCAAGATGTCCACGCTTGCATCGGCCGTGGCCTACGTGGAACTGCTGCAGCAAGGCAAACTCATTGCATCGATCAACTACAACCCGATCGAGGCCTACACCGTGATCGCGCTGATCTTTTTCGCCTTCCTGTACCCGCTGGTGCAGGCGACCTATGTGCTCGAACGCAAGCTGCGCCAGGGCGATTGAGAGTACCGACCAGGCCCATGACAAGCGACACCGCCCTCCCCCTGCTGCGCGTCACCGGGCTGCGAAAGCACTTCGGCCGGGACGAGATCATCCGCGGCATCGACCTCGATGTCGCGCCCGGTGACCGCATCGCCATCCTCGGCGCCTCGGGCTCGGGCAAGAGCACCCTGCTGCGCTGCCTGAACTTCATGGAGCGTCCCACGGCCGGGCGCATTGTGCTCGGCGGCAAGGTCATCGGCACCGAGCGCAGTGGGCACGACGGCAAGATTGAGGTCAGCTACTCGGAGAGCGAACTGACCCGGGTACGCCAGCGCGTGGGCATGGTGTTCCAGCAGTTCAACCTGTTCCCGCACATGACGGCGCTGGGCAACGTGATGGAGGGCCTGCGCACTGTCAAGGGAATGGCGCGCGATGCGGCTGCGGCCAAGGCGCAAGGGCAATTGGCGCGGGTCGGCCTGGAGGACAAGGCAGACGTCTACCCGTCCCGCCTGTCGGGCGGCCAAAAGCAACGCGTGGCAATCGCCCGGGCGCTGGCAATGGAGCCCGAACTGCTGCTGTTTGATGAACCCACCTCGGCGCTGGATCCCGAATTGGTGGGCGAGGTGCTGCGCACCATCCGCACATTGGCTGAGGAAGGACGCACGATGCTGCTGGTGACACACGAAGTCGGGTTCGCTTACCACTTCGCGAATCGCGTCCTGTTCATTGCCGACGGCGTGATCCACGAGCAAGGTTCGCCGGATGAGGTTTTGAAGCACCCGCAACAGGCCAGAACCCAGGCCTTCTTGGCACGACACAACGAATTTCAATTTTGATCAGGACGCATTCCATGACCTTCCCCTCCAGCGAGAGCTCCCAAGGCTACGCCGCCGACCCACGTAACGACGCGGTCCTGGTCTACGTGAATGGCGAGTTCCTCCCCCGCAATGAAGCCCGAGTATCGGTTTTCGACAGCGGCTTCGCCCTTGGGGACGGCATCTGGGAAGGCCTGCGCCTGATCAAGGGCAGCATCATCAGCCTGCAGGCACACCTGGACCGGTTGTTTGAAGGCGCCACGTCGATCTCACTCGACATCGGCATGGACCGCAAGGGGGTGGAGCAGGCGCTGTGGCAGACCCTGGAACGCAACGGCATGACTGATGGCGCACACATGCGCCTGATGGTCACGCGTGGCACCAAGCGCACGCCAAACCAGGATCCGCGCTTCGTGATCGGCGGCGCCACCATCGTCATCGTCGCCGAATACAAGACACCAAAACCCGAGACCCGCGCCCGCGGCCTGTCGCTGATGACATCGACCTTCCGCACCAGTGGCCCCGATGTGTTCGACCTGCGGCTCAATTCGCACAGCCGGCTCAACCTAATCCAGGCGCTGATTCAGGCGATCAACATGGGCGCCGACGAGGCGCTGATGCTCGACCCCCGCGGCTTTGTTGCCAGCTGCAACAGCACCAACTTCTTCATCGTGCGCGGCGACGATGAACTGTGGACATCGACGGGTCTGTACAGCTTCAAGGGCATCACGCAGGCCAATGTCGCCTCCGCCTGGCGCGCTGCAGGCAAGGTGGTGCGCGAATGCGACTTCACGCTGGCCCAGGTCTACTCGGCCAGGGAGGCCTTTGTCACCGGCACGCTCGGTGGCGTGACACCGGTGACAAGGATCGACGGTCGAGTGATCGGTGACGGCAAGCCGGGGACCGTGACGGCTCAGGCCAGCAGCCTGTATCTGGGCGCTGCCTCCAGAGCCTAAGAGCGCCTTCCTGTGCAGCGGCAGCGACAGGCTGAGCATGAAGCCGGCCTGCGCCCTTTAGCAAAGGCGGCGGGCTTAGTGGTGTGGTCGGCGAGCAGCTTTACTGCGCGCAATGAGGCACGGCATGAATCACTCAGACCCGTCGGTAAGATTCGTGTCAAAACCGGCCACTTCGACATATTCCTATAGCGGGCGCGGCTTGCAGGTCGACATTGTTCAAGCTCCACATCAGCTGGAAACCATCGTTAAAGCTTGAAATCGAGGTGTATCTGAAACATTCGATATCAAGACACCTCTGCTAGCGGGGATTTTTGGCCTACCGCTAGCATCTTGAGGTGATGTGGCGGGTTTTGACACGAATCTTACTGTCGGGCCCATCAGTCTTGCACCAGATCCAGGTAGTCCCGCCG
>JBBAPO010000060.1:0-13922 GCA_040400795.1 Rhodoferax sp. | reverse complement strand
CGGCTTGCCCAACCTCAGCGTGAAGATCGTATGACAACTGCGGCACCAAAACCCACGCCATTCAAGCGCTGGGCATGTGTCGCCTGCTGCGCACTGTTCGGGTGGGTTGGTTCTGCCTATGGGCAATCACCCCCCGCCCCGGTAGCAGCGTGACGCGTTTCGCGTCACGCTGCTGGGTACAGGCAGCCCGGCCCCGGTGATGCGGCAGTTTGGCCCTGGGGTTTTGATTAGGCTGGCGGTAAAACGCTGCTGATCGATTGTGGGCGAGGCACCACGCAACGCTTGCTGCAGTCAGGACTGCGGCTTGGACAAGTCGATGCGCTGTTTTTGACGCACTTGCACTCTGATCACGTCGTCGGCATTCCTGATCTATGGCTTACCGGCTGGCTTGAAGCGACTTATTCCATTTCTAAATCATCCGTGTCGTTGTTGCTTCGCCTTGTCGTGAGAGCACTGCCTGCGGCCTCGCGCCTAGCACAAATGATTTGGAAACGAACTTACGCCCAACGCCAAGGGCCGTTCGTTGTTTACGGCCCAACTGGCACGCAAGCTTTGATGGATGGCCTCATCAGTGCCTACCAATGGGACATCAAGGCCCGGATAGCGGAACAAAATCTCTCGCCCGCCAGCATTGCGGTACAAGTGACCGAGTTCAAAGAAAGTCTTATTTACGACCAAGGTGGCGTGAAAGTAAGCGCCATCGAGGTTGATCATGGTGAACTGCTCAAGCCTGCATTTGGCTTCAGGGTGGACTACGCTGGCCGCCCAGTGACGGTATCGGGCGACACCCGTTTCAGCGAAAACCTGATCCGCAAAGCGCAAGGCACAGACTTGATCATTCACCAAGTCGCGGCAGCACGTGATGCGTTGCTGGCAATACCTGCATTCAAAGCCCTTCTTGCGCATCACACCCAGCCGTCAAAAGCAGGCACCGTCTTTACCAGCGTCAAGCCCAAGCTGGCGGTGTACTACCACTTCGTGTTGCTGGGCACGCCCACGGTGCCAGCAGTGACTGAAAAAGATGTGTTTGAACAAACCACTGAAAGGCTTTTGCCGCTGGAAGACCTGCTTAAGACTGGCTGGTGACTTAGGGTAATCCAAACTGCTCGCACCATAGCCGTCATTCAAATCAGCAGCCCGACCGTCTGCATTGTTTGCTATGTAATTGCTGCGCAGCGAATCGAGTTAGTTCAGAATTAGTTCAAGCAATACTGCACACTGTCTTAGAGTTTTCCCATGAGCTCAGTGCCTTGCTTAAATCAACGCCACGTCGCATCGCCGTCATTTCAGCAACGATACTCATGGCGATTTCTGGTGGAGTTAATGCGCCAAGATTGAGGCCAACAGGGCCACGCAGTTGTACCGCCTCAGCTTCAGATACCTCAAATTCCAAAAGTCTTTTCCGGCGTTGGGCATTGTTGTGGCGCGAACCCAATGCGCCCACATAGAACGCGGGGGTGCGTAGTGCCTCCATTAGAGCAAGATCATCAAGCTTCGGATCATGCGTTACGGCCACTACCGCGCTGTTGTGGTCAAGGCGCATTGCCAGTACCAGATCGTCTGGCATCAAGGAGGACAGGGTCACTCCGGCCATTACATCCCATCCTTCGTGGTACTCAACCCGCGGCTCGCATACCGTCACTTGGTAGTCCAACATGACGGCCATCGTTGCAAGATAGCGTGATAGCTGCCCGCCTCCAATGATAAGCAAGCGCAATCGCGGACCATGTACGGTGGTCATACTTTTCCCATCAAACTGCAATTTATCTCCGTCGGTCGCTGTAGCCATTCGTACCAAGCCTGAGGCCATATCCAAGCGCCTCTCAACGCGCTGGTGTTGCTCGATGAAAACGAGTAATTCGCGCAATTGTGACTGCGAAGATAGCGGCTCAAGGACCACTTGCACTGACCCACCACAAGGCAGTCCGAAGCGACGTACGTCTTCGGCAGTTTGTCCGTAAATTGTGGACTCTGGCAAACGCAAAGCCAATTCGTCTGCAGCTACTCGACGAATTAAATCGTCTTCAATGCATCCCCCAGATACAGATCCAGCCACTTGCCCATCTTCACGAATAATCATCAAGGATCCCGGAGGCCGCGGAGCTGAACCCCATGTGCGAACGACTGTTCCCAGTACCACGCGTTGCCCTTTGCTTTGCCAGTCTAAGGCGGTTCTGATTACATCAATATCAATACTGTTCATGAGAATTTTCCTGTAGATTCAGGGCGTTACCCGGGCGTGGAAAAAGCTGGGTTAAGAGTGTGCGAGCGCCAATACAAGACGGCTAAAGCCCATGCGGACATTGCACCCAGCAAAGCGAGTGCAGCCTGTATCGCCCATGGCCCTTGGGCAGGAGTTGCAAGTCCTACGCCTAAGAGCAACACAGGTCCAAGCAACAGTTGTTTGGTGCGCACGGTCCAAGCCAAAGTTAACGCATCACGATCCCAGAGTGAACGCGCACGGCCGCAATGTACAGACCAGGCCAGTGATGGAAGCACCATTACCAATACACCGGACAATGTGCTGTTGCCCAAAAGCATGAGCGAACCAATGAACAAAAGGCTTAGGCTGGCAAAGGATTGAATGTTGCTAGGCAATCGACCATAGCCAAAGCACCAGATCAAAAAAGCAACGACGCTTGGCAAGCCAGCCATCAAAATAAGGTGAGCAAATACCATGTCTGCGGTCGACCAGCCCAGTGCAGAACACCACGTATTTCCCAGCCACAACGTCCCCATCATCAAACCCATGGCCGAAGGTGCCAAAAGAGCCTGGGTTCGTCCAGTGGGGCCACGGCAGATGGTCTGTTGATCTGTCGTTGAGATGTCTCGAATATACAAAACAATGGCGCACATTGCCAACAATAGACTTACGCCCAAATAACTGGAGGGCTCTCCTGCTGGGATTCGCCAGAAGGCGCCTACCAAACCAGCAGCCGCTAAGGGGTGCCAGGCGATTGGGTCCATGTCAAAGGCGCTGACTTGGGTGCGGGTTTCTATCAAAGCACTCCAAAACCCCCACGCCAATGCGACCGCAAGCAGGCTGGCGTGGGCTGCGTTGGTTTTAGCAATAAGCAAAGGGAGCCAGACACCTAAAGCTGTGAGTAATCCAAAAAAAACCACCACGACGGGAGCACATTTCAATGTCGTGGAACTATCGCGACACGCTAGGCGAATAGTCCACCATACCGACACCGCTAAAACGCCACTTGCAATGGACCAACCTAGGCGCATGCCTTGTTCACCCAGCCAGATCCAACCGAGCAGGAGGACTGTCCATTGCGCAACCTCTCCGGCATGGTTTAACGCGGCGCGACTTGAAAGTGGTAACACGCGTGCTTCAGACATTGGCATACCCGTGCAACTGATCCAATCCACTTGCCGCATGCACGCTCACGTTGAAAGACACAATCACCCGATCGCTGATGCCGTGGTAGGGCATGGCTTGGTGCGGCAACCACGAGGGGAAGACAACCAGTTGCCCCGGGATGGGCGCGATGTCCAGATGCGCGTTTTGCAAATAGGCGTTGCCAAAATCTATGGCTGCGCCGCCCAATCGGTTGAAGTGCGGGCCGTAAAAACGTGTCACTCCGTTGGACTCGCCCAGCATAGGGTGAGCGCGGCGCTGATCGAATGGATCGACCTGCAGGCAATACACGCCCGACCACGAACAGTTACCGTGCGTGTGCACATCGTGGTGACTCCCTTGGCTGGAGAACTGGAACCAAATACCGCGCATGGCGATCCGAAAACCCGGCTTGGCTTCGGGCCACGCCCCTTGGTTAGCCAACACCACCGTTTGGCGCACGCTGTCGACGATGAAGCGAACCAATTGCTCCCATTCCGACAGGCGGATGCGTTGTAGCAAGTCGTCCCTACTGGCGTAAAACGCTTTGGGCGAGCCGGCATTGGCGTCGGTGGCACGCATGGTCTGGAACACCCGCACCAGCACCTCATTGACCGCTTCGGCTTGTTCAAAGCGGTGCAAGCCCATGGGCGTGTGCCAAAACTGGTGAAGTGGTTCGGGTTGCAGCATGCCGGGATTGTTCAGGTCAAACGGTCACAGCCAAATGGGCAGGCCACTTGAGTTGATGGCCTGTGCGAGCAGCCAAGGCTGCGATGTCTTCCAGGGTGTCCACATCGGTGCAGTAGCGGCTGTTGCTGCTCGCCCAAGGATACACGTGGTCTGGGTGAGCCAATTGCCATTGACGGCAACCCACGCTCGTATCGCCCTCCAGAATCTGCTCGCACACCTCGGTGCTGAATATCACCGGGTTGCCGGGCAAGCCGTCCACCGTGGGCTGCACTACCTGTGTGCCCGTGGGGCGCTTTTTGAAAGCCCCAATCAAGTCGTTGATGTCTTGCGAATTGATCAGGGGCTGATCGGCTAAAGCCACCAGCGCGGCATCGAGTTTGGGCGACAGGGCTTGCAGCCCCAAACGCAATGAAGAAATCTGTCCGGCATCCGGGTTGGGGTTGTGCACCAATGTGACCGGAAACTCTTTGACCGCGTCCTCGATGAGCGCGGCGTAATGGCCTAAGACCACCACAACCTCGTCCACCCCTGCGCCCGACAGCGCGATCAACTGGCGACGGATTAAGGGTACACCGCCCAGTTCCAGCAGGCTTTTGGGGCGATGGCCCATGCGCGAGCCAGAACCCGCGGCCAACAACACCGCCCCCACCGCCACGCGGCTGTACAAGCCACCACCACCTTTGAGAATACAACCCATGCTCAGTCTCCGCAGCAAGAAGATGGGGCTGGCACGGACACCGCGGCTATCGGCTCGGCGGCCTGCACCGGGGCGACGCTTGACTCAGGCTGCGTAGCAGCTTTAAGGGCAGCAGTTTTTTTGGCACCGCCACAGCAACTGCTGGCCGCCAGGGCAACCACGGGTGCTGATGCTGCCGTAGGTACTGGGGCTGCTTGGGGTTCACGCCTGCGGCGTGCTGCCACCACCGAGGTCAGCACCGACAAGGCGATTTCCTCCGGCGTCTGCGCCCCGATGAACTCGCCAGCCGGCGCCACGATGCGGGCCACGGCGGCAGGGTCTTCGCCGCTGGCGACCAAGCTGTCCAGCAAGACACCGGCTTTCTTGGCGCTGGACACAAACCACAAACCTTGCGGTTGTAGCGCCAGCGCCGCTTTCAGGCCTTGCAGGTCACGGCGGCCTTGCGTGGCAACCACCACAAACGGCGTGGAGGACAGCTGCGCGCTGACCGCGCACACCTCGTCGCTGGCCAGCACCGTGTCCGCATCTGGAAAGTCAGCGGGCACAGCACCCTGCGCCACCACCACCACGCGTAAGCCCACGCGCGGGGCCAAGCTGACTAAGGCGCGCGCAACGGGCGAGTCGCCCACCACCGCGAGGGTGGCTGAGGGCATGACCGGGTCAATGAACAATTCAAGCGTGCCACCCGAGTGACAGGCCATGCCGAACTCGAGCACATCGCCCAAATCACGCTCAGCGCTTTCATCCGACGGGGAGATGCGTATGTTGCGAGGCTGTCCGTCCAGCAGAGCCAGTCGCACGGTTTTCACTACCGCGGGTTGGGCGCAGCCGCCCCCGATCCAGCCATGAATCTGGCCCTCTGCCGTGACCACCGCTTTGTCCCCTGCTTTACATGATGTGGGAGCTTTTGCGCTCAGCACCGTGACCAAGGCAAACGGCTGCTCGGCTTTTTGCAAGCGGGCGGCTTGGGTGATCCATTCGTGGCGATTCATGGTTTTCCTTCAATGTTTGATTGGGCACACAAATCAGTGCAGAACAAGGCGGGCAGCGGCCAGATCGGCCAAGCTGGCAAGCGGCACAAAACGCTCAATACTGCCATGCGCGCGCAGCAAGGCAGTCGCGGCAGGGACTTGCCGGGTAGGGTGAAACCAGGTGATATGGGCACCGCGTGCGCGCACCTCTTGCAGTGCTTGGGCCAGCAGCTCGGGCTCATCGGTGTCAAAGCCGTCCGAGAACACCCACACGCGTGCGCCACGGTTGAGCTGAGCCCGGGCATGTTGGCGGGCAAATGCTTGCAAGCTGGCGGCGATGCGCGTGCCCCCGCCAAAGCCAGCGGTGACGGCATTTACTTTTTCTTGAACGGCGGGCGTGTCACGGTGCATGTAGGGTGTGACTTCGGCCAAACGGGTGTGGAACACAAACACGCGGGCATCGGCTTCCAAAGCAAAGGCGCGGGCCACACGCAAAAATAGCGCGGCGTGCGACTCCATCGAGCGGCTCACATCAGCCAAAATAAAAAGGCGTGGCGGCTCCACGCGTTTGATTTTCCAGGCGGGCTGCATCAACTCGCCGCCCCAGGCCACGCTGCGGCGCAGGGTTTGGCGCAAATCAAGGCGTTGACCGCGCGGGGCCACGCGCCAGCGGCGGGTGGGGCGTGGCTGTAGTTTGGCGGTGATTTGGCGGGCCAGGTGTTGCAAGGCGCTTAGCTCTTGCGGCATCCACATTTGGCCATCGCGCTGGTGCAGGGCTTCGGTGCGGCTGGCGCCGCCTTGAGCGCGAGGCGTGCCAGCGTCTTGTTCGTCCTGACCAATGGACGGCATGTCGCCTGCAGTCTGCGGCGCGGCCTGCTTGCCCACGGGTTGGCTGGTTGGTTGTTGGGTCGCGTCCATCTGATCGTGCATGGCTTGCACGCTTTGGCGCAGGTTGCGGCTGGGGCGGGTCTGGCCACTCACTTTCGCACCACCGCGCAATTTTTCGGGGTGCCAAAAGCGTTCGTACACATCGGGCCAGAGCTGCCATTCGCGGTGGCTGTGGCAAGCGATGGCGCGCCATGCCGCTTGAATGGGTTTTTCTTGCAAAGGGCCAAAGTGCATTGCCGCTTGCAGCATGGCCTGCTGCTCGGACACACCGACCGTGAGGCCGTGGTCGCGTAGCAGCGCAGCAAAACCCGCCAAGCGTTCAGACGGCGGGGTGGCGCTGTGAGCTGACGACTGGGTGGTCATGCCGCGACCTTAGCCTGCTCGGTACTTTTTTCGGCCACGCCAACTGTGCGACGGCCTTCGACCATTTGGCGCAAACGGTCTGGGCCTATCAAAAAGCGGTCTTCGCGGGTTTTGAGCAAGCAGCCCAAGGTAACCAAAACAGCCGACATGTCCTCAGGAAGGCTGTTATAGCGCATCTGAAAAAGTGCGCTCACCCAATCCAAGGTTTCGGCAATGCCAGGAATCTTGGCAAGGTCTTCGCGGCGCAGGCGCTGCACGAAATGCACAGCGTCTTCGACCAAGTGGGTATCGACCTCGGGCAAGGCTGTTTTGACGATGGCGATCTCTCGCGCCAGCGTCGGGTAATCGAGGTAGTGGTACAGACAGCGGCGGCGCAGTGCGTCAGACAGCTCGCGCGTGCCGTTGCTGGTCAAAATCACTTGCGGGATGTGGGTCGCGCGGATCGTACCGATCTCGGGTACGGTGATCTGGTATTCAGCCAGCACTTCTAGCAAGAAGGCTTCAAAGGCTTCATCGGCTCGATCAATCTCGTCGATCAGCAACACGCAGGGGCCTGGCTGGCTGATGGCGCGCAACAAAGGTCGCTCAAGCAAATACTCTCTGCTGAACACATCAGCTTCGCGCACTTGTCCTGAACCGTTGTGACTACGGCCGTTTTGGCCCGCTTCGTTCAAGCGAATGGTCATCAACTGGCGGCCGTAGTTCCACTCGTAAGCTGCTTGCGCCAAGTCTAGACCTTCAAAGCACTGCAAGCGAAACAAGGTGGCGTTTTGCGATTGTGCGAGCGCTGTGGCCAGCGCGGTCTTGCCCACGCCCGCATCGCCTTCGATCAGCAAAGGCCGCTGCAAAACAGACGCCAGCCACACGGTGGTGGCGAGGTCTTCATCGGCCAGATAGCCCGCACCTTGTAGCCGTTCGCGCAGCAAGCGCTCCTCAGCAGCAGGCCGCCCGGACGGGTCTGGCGTGCGCATGGTCAACCTCTTTTAGTGAACAACCCGCCAAACCAGCTTTTGACCAAGGCCCAAAAGATTGCTAATCCATTGATTTCACGCGCCACGACCGGTGCTGAAACTTTGGAAGCTGTCTGTGGGCTTGTCGCGCCGTCGGCTATTGGAAGGGTTAATGCGGTTTGACGAAAGTTCTCAACAAACTGGGCCAGCAACATGTCAGATACCTGCACCATCATTCGACCGCCAAACTGAGCGAACTTGCCGTTCACGATTACAGCAGCTTGACCATTAAGTAAGCAGTGCGCTGGGTTGGCCGGGTCGGCGGTGATGATCGCGGTCAGGTCCATCGAGGCGGACGAACCGCCCTTGTCTGCACCCTTGCCGCGCAGCACCATCTTGCGCTCACTGGCCACCGCTTCGATCACGTCCACTGTGCCGCCAAACTGGGCCACAGCGGGACCCACTTTGACTTTGACGCCGCCTTTGTACGAGGTGTCAGACAGTTGCTCGGTGATTTCCGCACCGGGCATGCAGCTGGCCACCGCCTTGAGGTCGGTGAGCAAGGCCCACGCCCGTGTGACATCCACATCGAGCGGGTATTGTTTGTCAAGTTTGACTTCCATTTACTTTCCTGATTACAAAGCGGCGCCGTGCTCGCGCAGCGCTTTCCACGTGCGGAAAGCGTTGTGTGGCATGTCCAGATGCGTAACACCTAGGTGAGAGAAAGCATCGACTACGGCCGAGGTGAAGGTGGGGATAGAGCCGACGTGGGGCGACTCGGCCACGCCCTTAGCACCCAGCGGGTGGTGCGGCGAAGGTGTGACGGTATGGTCGGTTTCCCAATGCGGTGTTTCCACGAAGGTGGGCAAGAAGTAGTCCATCAGCGTGTTGCCCAGCAGGTTGCCCTGCGCATCGAATGGCATTTGCTGGCCCATGGCCACGGCAAAACCTTCGGTCAAGCCGCCATGAATCTGGCCTTCAATGATCATCGGATTGATGCGGGTACCGCAGTCGTCCAGTGCATAGAAGCGACGAACTTTGGTCTCACCTGTGGCGCGATCGATATCGACCACGCACAGGTAGATACCGAAGGGGAAGGTGAAGTTTGGTGGATCGTAGTAATGTACGGCCTCCAAGCCTGGCTCCAAGCCATCTGGTGGCTGGTGGTAGGCCTGCCATGCGACATCGGCCATGGTCTTGAACTTGCTGTCGTCGCCTTTGACTTTGAAGCGGTCGACTTCCCAGTCGAGGTCGTTTTCATTGACTTCGAGCATGTGGGCGGCGATCTTGCGGGCTTTTGCATGGATCTTGCGCGCAGCCAAGGCAATAGCCGCACCGGCCACTGGCGTAGAGCGTGACCCGTAAGTGCCCAAGCCGTAAGGCGCAGTCGACGTGTCGCCTTCTTCGACCTGAATCACCTCAGACGGAATCCCCAGTTCGGTAGCAATGATCTGTGCATAGGTGGTCTGGTGGCCTTGGCCTTGCGATATCGTGCCCATACGGGCAATCGCACTGCCGGTTGGGTGGATGCGAATCTCGCAAGAGTCAAACATGCCTACGCCCAAGATATCGCACATTTTGGATGGACCTGCACCGACCACTTCGGTGAAGGTAACAAGACCAATACCCATTAGCGTGGGGCTGTTGGGGTCGGCGCGTTTGATCGCTTGTTCGGCCCGCAGACCTTTGTAGTCCACGGCTTCGAGTACTTTGTCCAAAGCAGTCTGGTAGTCGCCAGAATCGTACTCAAATCCGAAGGCGCTGGTGTAGGGGAACTGTTCTTTTTTGACGAAATTCTTGGCCCGAATCTCGGCCTTGTCAATGCCCAGCTTTTGCGCCAACACATCGACCATGCGCTCGATCAGGTACACCGCTTCGGTCACACGGAAGGAGCAGCGGTAAGCCACGCCACCAGGGGCTTTGTTGGTGTAGACACCTTTCACGCTGGCGTATGCAGCAGGTATGTCGTAGCTTCCCGAGACGATGTGGAACATGCCAGCGGGGAACTTGGTCGGGTCGGCACAGGCGTCAAACGCGCCGTGGTCAGCCACCACGTTAACGCGCAGGCCGGTGATCTTGCCGTCGGCTGTGGCGGCCAGTTCGCCGTCCATGTGGTAATCACGGGCGAAGGCGGTGGACGAGATGTTTTCGATGCGGTCTTCGACCCACTTGACGGGGCGCCCCAGCACGATGGACGACACAATGGCGCACACATAGCCAGGATAAATTCCAACCTTGTTGCCAAAGCCGCCACCGATGTCGGGGCTGACGATGCGCACTTTGGACTCGGGGATTCCCGAGAGCATGGACACCACGGTGCGCACCACGTGAGGCGCTTGCGAGGTGATGAAGGTGGTCAGGTCGCCTTTAATCGGGTCGAACGAAGCCACGCAACCGCAGGTCTCCAGCGGGCAGGGGTGCACACGGGGGTAGTACATGTGTTGCGATACCGTCACTTCGGCTTTGTCAAAGGCGGCGTCGGCTGCAGATTTGTCACCGGCATCCCAGGTGAAGATGTGGTTGTGGTGGTCGCGTTTGCCGTGTGCGCCTTCGGTTTTCCCAGCAAGGTCTTCGCGGATCACAGGGGCGCCAGGTTGCAGGGCGGCGTATGGGTCCATCACCACAGGTAGTTCTTCGTATTCGACTTCCACGGCTTCCACCGCGTCAGCAGCAATGTATCGGTCATCAGCGATGACGATGGCTACTTCCTGCATTTGGAAATGCACCTTTTCGTCGGCCAGCACAGCAGCCACGTCGCCAGCTAGGGTGGGCATCCAATGTAATTTGAGTGGCTTGAGATCATCAGCTGTCAGCACAGCGTGCACGCCGGGAATGGCGAGCGCGGCTTCTTTGTTGATTCTGACGATGCGGCCGTGGGCAATCGGCGAGCGCACGATGTCCATGTGCAGCATGCCGGGCATTTTGATGTCATCGACGTAGTTGCCCTTACCCTGGATGAATCGGGCATCCTCTTTGCGCAGGCGCGAAGCGCCCATACCAGCCAGCGCGAGTTCGCGGGCTTCTACAGTTTTTACCGGTGCGTTCATGTGTCTCTCCGATCAAATAAATGTGGACTCAAGCCGCAACGGGCTCTTGCAGTTTTTTGGCGGCGTACTGGACGGCTTTGATGATGTTTTGGTAGCCCGTGCAACGGCACAAGTTGCCACTCATACCGTGGCGGATTTCGTCTTCGGTTGGATTGGGATTTTCTTGCAGAAAGCGATAGGCGCGCATCAGCATGCCAGGCGTGCAGAAGCCGCATTGCAGACCGTGCTCTTTGTAAAAGCCTTCCTGCACGGCGTGCAACACGCCCTTATTGGCAAGGCCTTCTACGGTAAGTACTTCTGAGCCATCGCACTGCACAGCAAGGTGTGTGCATGATTTGACCGATTGGCCATCGATGTCAACGGTACAAACACCGCAGTGGCTGGTTTCACAACCAATGTGTGCGCCGGTCAGATGGAGCTCTTCGCGCAAAAAGTGGATCAGCAAAGTGCGGGGCTCAACGGCACGCTCTTCTTTTTTGCCGTTGACGGAAACGGTGATGAGTTTTTTAGACATACGTGTAATTCCTTTTTATGAACAACGTGACCAGGCTTTGTTTAAAGCCCGTTTGACCATTTCGCCGGCCATGGCCGTCTTGTATTCGATGTCGCCACGCAGGTCTTCTGCGGGGTCGCAGATGGCAATGGCAGCGGCGACAGCGGCTTGCACATTGGTCGCGGTAAATGGTTTGTTCAGCAAGGCAGCTTCAGCAGCAGCAGCATGCAGTGCTGTGGGGGCCACGTTGGTCAGGGCAATGCGCACATGACTGACTTGGTCGCCATTTTTGCGGATGACAACTGCACAACCGGCTGTGGCCCAATCACCGGTTTTACGCTTGAGTTTTTCGTAGGCGTAGCCTGTGCCGTGTGAAAAGGCGGGTACGTGAATCTCGCACATGACCTCGTTTTCTTGGAGCAGCGTCATGTAGGTGCCTAAGAAAAACCCGTTCGCTGCCACGGTTCGGCGGCCATTCGGTCCTTCTAGAACAAAAGAGGCATCAAGTGCAATCGACAGTGCAGGGTGGTCGTTGCCAGGGTCGCCGTGTGCGATATCGCCGCCAATCGTGCCGCGGTTGCGCACTTGGGGGTCGGCAATCAGCTTGGCCGCTTCGCACAGCAAAGGCACTTTGGCTTGCAAGATGGGTGAGGTGATTAGGTCGTTTTCGACCGTCATGGCCCCAATGACCACCGTGCCACCTTCTTCGCGGATGCCCCTGAGTTCAGGTATGCGGTTGATGTCGATCAGGTGTTCGGGTTGCGCAAAACGAAGCTTCATCATCGGCAGCAGGCTATGCCCACCGGCTAACAACTTGGCTTCTGAACCTAGCTGTCCAAGCAAAGCAATAGCTTCGCCCACAGTTTTAGGCGCATGGTATTCGAACCGCGGTGGAATCATGGTGGTTTCCTATGGTCTTTGATAAGAGACTTATCATTGATTAAAATCAAATTCCGAGTGGATGAACAGGTCTTTGACAGAGATGTCATCCAACGGTCGATTTATTGCATGAAATGCGCTTTTTTAGGCATGAAACGGATAGGTCAAATGGATTGAGTTTTGCAATCAGGGATTAACCCTAGGGTAAAAAAGATCAGTGAATACCCTAGTTTCCGTTGACTAATTCAGACCCAGTGCTTCTCGTAAACGGCCGACCTCGTTGCGTGAAACGGGCACGGACTGGTTTTTTTTCCCTTTGAGAACTAGGTGTGTTTTAGAACCATCGCGTCCCAGCTCCAGCACAGCTTTCAAATTAACAATAAAACGCCTATGTACGCGTTTGAACTGCGCTGGATCCAGTCTCAACTCAAGGTCCCCGATACTCAGGTTGCAAAAGTGGTAGCCATCTGCAGTCAGCACGCGGGTGTAGTGAGCTTGTGACTCAAGGCAAAGTACATCACAGATATCAACGAAAGACACTTTTTGGTTTGCAACCATCGGGATCCGTGAGAGCCGCATGTTGGCTGGTGCCAAGTCAACGCCTGAATCAGCCTGACTGACAACCTTTGTCACGTCATAAAAGACAAGCACGAAACCCGTGGTTTCATTATTTTTATCCCCCATCCGGCTCACTTTGATGAGTAGAACCTGTTCTGGGATGTTTATGATCATCGTCATCGGCACTGCATTAGACATAGGGCAGCGTGACGCTTCGTCAAGAAGAAAGTTAACTTTAGGCTGAGATCGCGCAGGATGAAAGGATGTCACCAAAGCGCCGAATGGCTGCTTTTCATCTACTGGCAAAACCTGCCTAGCAAAGTCGTTCATTGCCAGCACATTTCGCTGTGCGTCGAGATGAATAACGCCTACATCAAATTTCTCGAAAAGATAAAGACTCTGGGTGGATGCATTTTTTGTGTCCATACAAGTGTCTCGCATCCAAATTTAAAGCAGTGTAACCACGTCTTGCGCAATCGCTCCAAAAACACTCAAACCGTCTCACCCCTTCATCTCGATGCGAACAGCATTTACATTTTTTAAAAAGTCAGTCACGGCCTGTCCGTCTTGTTGGATTTACATCGTGCGCTTTTCAGAAAACCCGCAAGACCTATAACGGCCCGCTACTGATTGGCGAGGACTTGATGGCGTTCCAGATCAATCGCGACGCGGTGGTCAGCATGCCGGCGCGCACACCATAAATCCAAGGCTGAAAACAAGCATGCAAAAACGGTCTTTTTTAATGGCGGCAACTGCGACGGCGATGCTAAAAATGCTGATCCCGCTGTATGCGCAAGTCTGGCCAGCCAGGCCATTACGCTTGGTGGCACCTTTTCCAGCCAGCTAGCCAACGGATAGTTTGGCGCGCATTGATGCTATAGCGATGTCCCAACAGCTTGGCCAGACCATGGTGGTAAAAAACAAGGCGGGTGCCAGCGTTGCATTGGGCTCAGTTGGGGTCAATCGCAGTGCAGCAGATGGCTATGCCCACGTTCTGATGCAGCGCAGCGTTCACTGGTCTGACTTGCCGCTCTTGCTGC
>JBBAPO010000059.1:0-13982 GCA_040400795.1 Rhodoferax sp. | reverse complement strand
CATTAGTCACATCTGAGCGTACTGAGCAAGGGACGTGGTTAATTGACCGCTTACAGCTCAGCAGCAATCGGGTCTGCCAGAGACGACGGCTCAGACAACGAGTCGGGAAAGAGTTTCAGCAGATGCCGGAGTGCCGCCCTCGACTCGCCAACACTCGCGTGGAGTTTCAGGCTGCAGCTACATGTTGGTAAATGGCTGCGCACAAAACGGTCACCCATCGTGGCACCAATATCTTCGAGCCTGAGCCCATTGACCCCCATCCAGTGATCAAAGTGATCTAGCACGCCGAGGTAGCGGTCAACCGTGTGCTCTGAATACTGTTGGGCACGCAAGGCATCCAGATAGGCTTGAGCGATGCTGCTCAGTGGGCTTTCAGGTAGTTCATTGTTGGTGGCCGGCCGAGAATAAATCGACAACGGATTCGAGCTCATAGTGGGTTCCTGTTTCGGAGTTGATCGAAACCACAGGAAACCACCAAAACTTATGTAAAGCTAGAGGAGTTGGTTCAACTGCATAGTGAGACGGGATTCCGTCGATTGGCGAAAGCCAGCTTGCATAAAAACCGACCTCTGATAGCGTCTGTTATGCAAGGCTTTTCATAATCGCAACAACTGGTTGTTCTCCGATACCGTGGCCGGCGCCAACGCGAGTGCAAACCTGTACTCGTTGCTGCAAACCTGTAAGGTCAACGGGATCAACTCGTATCGTTATCTGAAAGCCTTGCTAATAGCGCTGCCGCTGGCGCAGACCGCCGATGACTATGAGGCGCTGCTGCCGTGGAACATCGCGCTGCCGGCCGAATAAGGTCGCGCCGACGAGTCTCAAACATTAGTCACATCTGAGCGTACTGAGCAAGGGACGTGGTTAATTGACCGCTTACGGAAATCAAGCATGAGCCAGATTGTCGTTTATGCTTATTGCGACAGAACCCTTTTGACAACGAAAACAAATCGACCCCGTCTACCGCGACCTGATGATGCTGGATGAAGTGATGCCGGTGTCCACGGCGTACCAGGATAAGATCTGAACACGTGGGCCGAGCCCACACCCTCGCCCGAACGAACCATCACCACCTAGCGGCGCGGTTACGGGGGCGGTAGGTTGACCTCAGTCGAACTTGATGTTTGCCGCCTTGACCACCTGGCTCCATTTGGCAACGTCGTTGCGCAGCAGCACACTGAATTCAGCCGGAGATGTTAAAAATGGCTCCATGCCGAGCACGCCGAGCTTGCCCGCGATACCCGAGGCCGCAAACGCCTTGAGAGCATCCGCATTGATTTTCTGCACGAGTTCCGGTGAAGTCCCTGCGGGCGCCATGAGTCCGAACCAGACGGAAACGTCGAACCCCGGAAAGCCCGATTCGGCGAGGCTGGGGACGTCGGGAAACGCCACAGCCCGCTTGGCGGTTGTCACCGCGATCGCGCGCAGCTTGCCGGCACGCACATGCTGGCCAACGGCTGCAGGCGTGTCGACAATGAAATCCACCTGCCCCGTCAATGCGTCGAACATCGCCGGATTGCTCCCCTTGTATGCCACCACCCCTGCCTGCAACCCGGCACGACTTCTCAGCAACTCGTATGTCAAATGCGCCATCGTCCCGTTGCCGCCGTGGCCGAAATTGAGCTTGCCGGGATTGGCCCTTGCGTACCGCAGGAATTCCTCGAAGTTATTGGCGGGTACATTGGCATTCACCGTCAGGATGAACGGCGACTGCGCGAGCACACCGATCGGCACCAGGTCCTTGAAGACGTCGTAAGGCAGCTTCGTATAGGCCGAAGGCGCCACCGCGATCGTGCTGGCGATCATGAGGAGCGTATATCCATCCGGCGCTGATTTCGCGACGGCATCGGTTCCGATCGTCGCACCGGCTCCCGGCCGGTTTTCTACCACCACGTTTTGTTGCCACAGACCACCGAGCGCCTGGGCAAATATTCGCGTGAACTGGTCGCCACCACCGCCTGCCGCATACGGCAGTATGATCTTGACAGGTTTCGAGGGGAACTGGCCTTGCGCGAATGCAACGGTGCATGCGCTCAAGGCCAATGCGGCGAGGAGCGACCGGCTGAGTTTTATCATGACTGCCCCTTTCGTAGTGGACATGTTGGACATGGGTTCTATTCGGGCTTGATCCCGCCATCCTTGACAACCCTCGACCACCGGGTGAGCTCCGCTTTCAGGAAAACACTGAATTCCTCAGGTGTGCTCGCCTGCGCCTCGACCCCACGTTTTTTCAGCGCCTGACAGAGTTCTTCCGAAGCGTAGATTTTCCGCACGTCTGCATTGAGCTTGTTTACGACCGCGGCCGGCGTTCCTGCCGGGACCATGAAACCGTACCAGGACAACAATTCAAAGCCCGGGAGGGTTTCACCGACGGTGGGAAGGTTTGCCAGCGCCGCGCTGCGCTGCCTTCCCGTCATCCCGAGGACGCGGAGTTTCCCTGACTCAACCAGCGGCATTGCGACGAGCGGACTGGTGAATGTGTACTGAACCAGGCCACCCGCAAGATCGGCCAGTGCAGGGCCCGAGCCCTTATATGGAACGTGCGCCACGTCCACACGGCCAAGTTGCTTGAACAGTTCGCCCGCCAGGTGATCGGGGCCTCCATTGCCGGAAGATGCGTAGTTCAGCTTCCCGGCGTTAGCCCTGGCGTGTGCGACCAGGTCCGCGACGCTGTTGACGGGCAATGCAGGATGCGTCACCAAGACATAAGGCATGCTCGCGAGCAGGGTGACAGGCACAAGGTCCTTTACCGGATCGAAGCCGGCAGCAGGCCCATACACAGCCGGAACGATCGCGTTCGGTCCCGTCGCGCCCATGAGCACTGTGTAACCATCGGACGCAGACCTGGCAACCTCGGCGGCCGCAATGACACCACCGGCGCCGGCCTTGTTCTCCACCACAAACGGCTGGCTGTTGATCGAGCTCAACTCCTTTGCCATGAGGCGCGTGAAGATATCGACTGCACCACCGGGTGCGTACGGCACCACGATCCTGACCGGCTTGGCCGGGTAGGGCTGGGCCGAAGCCTGGAACGGGGCCGTGGCCGTGGCCGTGGCCAGCAACGCCATCGCCATCGCCGTGAGCTTGACTGCCGTTCTGCGGCGCAGGGGGAAAGAGGTATTCATGTCAGCCTACGAGTGTGGTGCGGTGCATCAGCCGGCGCTGGGGCAGCTGGTAGTCGAATGTGGCCTTGTGCTGTGAAGCACAGTTGTCCCACATCACGAGGTCATGGACCTGCCATGAGTGCTTGTAGCAGAACTCCGGCTTCACGATGTGCTCGGTCAGCTGCCTGATCAACGCCTTACTTTCGTCTTCGGGCACACCGAATATCTGTGTGGTGTAGCCGTCACTGACATACAAGCACTTCCTGCCGGTGACGGGATGCAAGCGGACGACCGGATGGACGGCTTGCAGCGCCTGGCCTTTGGACTGCTGCGCGGCGGACGTACCGGTCACCCCACTCCTTGCGGCAAGTTCGAACCTGCGGGCCAGGCTGTTTAACGCCTCCAGCCCATCGAGCTTTTCTTTCACTGGTTCGGGCAGTGCGTCGTACGCGGCGGCGGTGTTCGCAAAGTGCGTGTCGCCGAGGGGCCTGCCGTTCAGTTCTGGCACCTCGAACGCATGCAATGCCGAAGGGCCGTGAGGGTATTCAAGAAAGGGACCATCGCTGTGCCAGAACATCCCGGCGTCGTGCGCACCGATGTACTGATCACCCTTCTTGATGTTGGAGACGACAAAGATCTCCGGCCGGTTGTCGCCAAGAAAGGCATCGAATTTGAGTTGCTTGAGTTCGCCAAAGCGGCGGCTGAAGCGGATGTGGTCATCGTCGCTGAAGGCCCCGCCCCGCACGACGATGACGGCGTGGTCGTAGAAAGCCTTGCGAACCGTTTCGAAGTCTTCATCGGAAATGGGCCCGGCCAGATCGAGACCCTGTACCTCGGCGCCGATGTGCGCGGCCAGTGGCTCGACGGTGACGGTCATAGTTCGTAATCCTTCATAATTTACTTATGCTAACTATAATCAAAATTACAATCTAAAGCAAGACTTGGACAAGGATGTTCGTCAAGCCCTTTTTCTCGCGGTTGCAGGCGGCGCGATCCGAAAGCTGCTGGCGCAATGCGGCAATGTTTTCTGTATCTGTGGCTGCACGACGTCGCGCAGCGCGGTGATGGCGGCAGCTCTGATCCGCCCGAGCAGATCCGCGCCTTCCGAATCACGCATGGCAACCACCAATGTCCGGTGGATGGGCTTTCCGGGCAATTTTGCGACCCGAACTTCAGAAGAGGGCACCATGGACTTCAGGTAGATCATCGGCGTCATGACGGTCCACCCGAAACCTGCAGCCACCATCCTGACTGCCGCGTCGGTCGTGTCGAATTGATGCCGTACTTCGGGTTCTATGCCGCCCCGGGTAAAGTAGCCTTGGATGGTGGGTCCCATGTGCGAGTCCCTGCCGTAGCGGATGAAGGGGAGTTCCTTCGCAATGTTCTGGATGTCGTCGAGCGGCTCCTGCCATGACATCGGCATTACCAGCACAAAGGTCTCAGTGAGTAGCGGCAATGCCTGAATCCCCGGCGGCAAGCGCTCGTCGGTTGTGATGACGACGTCCGCCTCCCGATCAAGCAGGGCCTGCATGCTTGTGCCCTTGAAGCCGGATCTCACCGTCCACTCCCGCGCGGCATCGTTGAGTTGCCGGAGCATGGCAGCACCGGCGGTAGACGTGAAGCTGTCCACCATTCCGATGCGCAGCAGGGGGACAAGGCCACTGGCGCCATGACGGGCCGTATCCTCCAGTTCGCGCACCTTAGCTGCGACATCGCGTGCGCAGCGCAGGACTGACGAGCCGACCAGCGTCAGGGCCGGGGGGCGCACACTCCTGTCAAACAGGCTGACGCCGAAGAGTTCCTCCAGCTGGGTGATCGCCTGGGAGACCGCCGCCTGGCTCATGCCGAGCCGCGCACCCGCTGCGCTCATGGTTTCATCCTGCGTGACTGCGACGAAGATTTCGATGAGGCGAAGACTGACCCTGGACGCTGGAGCCGGGCCCCGCTTCTGCGCAATGGTTTTTGGCATGAATCGTTCCGTGTGTGAAAGGGAGCTCAGATCGTATGTGGTCCACTGACAGTTGAACGGTGGAGCAGACGGCGCTGCGGCAATTCATAGTCACCTACTGCGAGATGCTGGCTCGAGCAGTTGTCCCACAGCAGAAGATCACCCACTGCCCAGCGGTGGGCATAGACATGTTCCTCGCGCACGCACCAGTCGGCCAGCTTGCCAATCAGTGCCTCACTTTCGTCAGCATCCAGGCCTTCGATGCGGCTCGTCGCGGCCCAGCTCACATACAGGCATTTTTCGCCGGTATGAGGATGCGTGCGCACCACCGGATGCAAAGCCTCACGCTTTTGCGCCTCAGTCAGTGGCGGCCTGTTCTTCGCTGCGTTTTCCCCGTGCATGCGCGCATACACATGCGCGAGTGAATTCGCGCCGCGCAAACCATACAGGCCTTCCTTCGTTTCCGCCGGCAACTGCGCATATGCATGCGCGGTGTTCGCGAACAACGTCGAACCGAGCGGATTGCCGGCGGCATCATGCGGAATCTCTATGGCGTAGAGCATCGAGTACAGATTGGGCTGCGGCAGGAAGTGGCCGTCGGTATGCCACAAACGTCCGGCGTCAACAAGGCCGACCGGCTTGCCCTGGTCGTCGAGGATGTTCGAGACGCGAACCAGGTCCTCATAACCAGGCACCAGGTATTGCGGGACAACATGTTTCTCCAAGCGACCGAAATAACTGCTGAATGCGATCAATTGCTCCGGTGTGATGCGCTGGTTGCGCAGCACCACCACCTTCCAGGTATGGAGCGCGCTGTGGATACCGGCCATCACGGCCCCGGACACGCCTTGGGCAATGTCGACGCCGCGGATCTCGGCTCCGGCAGGCTTGCCACTCGGTATGACTTCGAAAGCATCTGAGGCCGCATCGGCCGGCGGGCCGACGGTTATGGAAACTTCTTCAGTGATCATTGCAGTCACTCAGGTTTGACGTTCGCGTCTTTGATCACCTTTGCCCACATGCCTGTATTCTGGCGGATGTATTCCGAGAACTGCTCCGGACTTCCGACCGTTGCATCCAGGTCCATGGCGGCAAACCGCTTCCTCATGTCCGCCGAGACAAGGATCCTGTTGATCTCCGCGTTGAGCCGCGAAGTGACGGACGTCGGCATCCCGGGCGGTCCGAGCACGCCATACCAGGACATCACCTCGAAGCCGGGCAGCGTCTCCGCGATGGTGGGAACGTCGGGCGCTACTGACATGCGCTTCCTGGAAGTGACGCCCAACACCTTCATCCGCCCTCTCTCGGCTTGCGCCATCGAGCTGCTGAAGGCGCCGAACATGAAGGTGACCTGACCGGAAATCAAGTCAATCTCAGCCGGTGCGCCGCCTTTGTAGGGCACGTGGGTGGCAGAGAAATCGGCCACTGTCTTGAACATCTCCGCCGCAAGGTGGTTTGATCCTCCGGCGCTTGGCGATGCATAGTTCAGCTTGCCGTTCTGCGCCTTCGCGTAGTCCACCAGTTCCTTCACGTTTTTCACGGGGACCGCCTTCCCGACGACCAGCGCTTGCGGCCCTTCTGCCATCTTCGCAATCGGCGTGAAGTCCTTCAGGACGGAGTAGGGCAGCTTCGGAAGCAGCGTTTCCTGGATCGTGAGCGGCGTGGACCCGAACAGCAGCGTATACCCGTCCGGCATCGCCTTCGCGACAAAGTCTGAACCGATCACGCCACCGGCACCGGCCTTGTTATCCACTAGAATCGCCTGCCCGAGCGCCTCGCCCAGTGGCTGCGCTAGTGAACGCGCAAGTATGTCAAGCGGCCCGCCAGGCGGGTAAGCCACGACAAGGCGGATCGGACGGTTCGGATAGGCCCCCTGCGCGAAGGAAGGGACTGTTGCAGCCGCCAGGGCCAGGACTGCGAGACCCCGTACAAGATGCTGCCTGCGGGAAGTTGATTTCATCATTGCTTCTTCCAGTTGTTCGTTCAGACGGGAACCGGGCCTGCGATGCCTGCGCGGTGCAGGCGCCGCGGGATGTCGCCGTAGTCGAACACCGCAAGGTGCTGCACGGCGCAATTGTCCCAGACGATCAGGTCGCCCTTGCGCCACGTGTGGCGGTAGTGGAACTCGGATTTCTTGATGTGTTCGGTCAGGAATTGCAAAAGCTCGGATCCCTCCCGCTCGTCCAACCCGGAAATCCCGCTGGTGTGGCCTTCCGTCACAAAAAGGCACTTTCGCCCGTTGACCGGATGGCGGCGAACGACCGGGTGATCGACGTCGGGCAGCGCGTCGCGCTGCTGTGCCGAAAGCGGTGCGCGCTTGAGCTGTCCTTTGGCTTTCTTTTTCTCCATGTGCGCCGTGAAGCTGTGCACCGCGCGAAGGCCATCGATGCGCCGCTTCACGTCCTGCGGCAATGCGTCGTATGCAGCCCACGCGCTGCTGAACAACGTGTCGCCGAGCGCCCCGCCTTCCTGCTGCGGAATCTGGAGGCCATACAGCACGGTGTACATGTCGGGCGCCTTCAGGTAAGACCCGTCCGTATGCCACAGCATTCCCGCATCGGCGATGCCGATGTGTTCCCCATCTTCACGCTTGATGTTGGAGACAATGGAGAGCGCCGGGTAATCCGCAACCCCATAGCGGTTGTAGAACGAAGTCCTCAACTCGCCGAAGCGGCCCGCGAAATCCTTCTGGTGTTCAGGCGTAATGTCCTGGTTGCGAATGACGATCACCGAGTAATGGTGGAGCGCGTCCCTGAGCAACCTGAAATCACTCTCGCCCGGCGAGGACGCGACGTCGATCCCGACAACTTCCGCACCGATTGGCGCGAACATCGGAACTACCGATGCTGTCTGTGCGGCTGTGTTGCGAGTTGCTGTTGAAGCCTGCATGATTTATAGTCATTATGTGTAATTTTTGAGCCCCAAAAGGCTGCAGTTACATGGCCGCCGTTGCAGTCGTTTCAGCGGTTGCAGCCAGGGCGGCGTCCTGGTGTCTAGGAGTACTGCGCGACCAGTTCGTCTTGCGGATTCCATCCGGCTCCTCCCGGTCGAAGTAGTGGCCCGTAGCGGGCGCAAACAGCGTGCAGCGCTGCAGGACGCGCAGTTCGGTCAGGTCGTAGTCCTGCACGGCAAAATGCATGGTGCAGCGGTTGTCCCACATCAGCAGGTCCTGGGGCTTCCACTTGTGGCGGAAGGTGAACTCGGGCCCGGTGGAGAACTCGTTGAAAAAGTCGATGAGCGGCCTGCTCTCGCGCTCCGAATAGCCCACGAAATGCTTCAAGAACCCCCCCACGAACAAGCCCTTGCGGTTTGACTCGGGGTGCGTGCGCACCACCGGATGCACCACCGGCGGATAGTTGCGTCTGCGCTCGGCCTGCACTTCCGGCGTGTAACGCGGGAAGTCAGGCGCGCCGCTGACATCGTGCACGCCCTGCAACTGTCCGGCGAGTGTCTGCATGTTCGGCGACAACGCCTCGTAGGCGCGGTACATGTTCGCGAACATGGTATCGCCACCTATCGACGGGAGCTGCAGGGCGTGCAGCCAGCTCGCGGTTGCCGGACGGTTGGCGAAGGACATGTCCGTGTGCCACTTGTCGGCCACGAGTGTCATCAGTTTCTTGCCGCCGATGGTCTGCGGCTTGTTGGAAACGATGTTAACTTCGGGAAAGTCCGGGCGGTTCCACAACGGTCGGTTGCGGTGGTCGTCGAGCGGACCGAAGCGCGAGCAGAACGCGATCTGCTGCTGCGGCGACAGGCTCTGCCCCGGGAAGCAGAGCACAAGATGCTCCACCCATGTGTTGCGGATGACGGCGATTGTGACGTCATCGAGCGGCCTGCTCAGGTCCACACCGCGAACTTCGGCGCCTAGCGCGTACGCAAGTTTGGTGATTTGCAGTGACATCTTTATTTCTCCTTGATGGTTGGTGCGTCCGGACCCCGGTGACCCCGGCGACCAGTTGTGTCAATACTCGTCGTCGAACGCAGCGTCCTTCTCGACGGCGCCGAGTTTCTGCAATGCGGCGGCGGACCCGGTGATGTCCCAGAGTGCTTCCCCATTGCTGATCCTGCCGGCAACCAGCTCTTCCCGCTGCATCTTCTCCTCGGCCCCGGCGACCACGCGCTCGGCGTGAACACGTTCAATAACAATAACGCCGTCGCCGTCCGCCGCGACCAGGTCTCCGGGCCGCACTAGCACGCCACCGCATACGACTGGCACATTCACGCCGCCCAGTTTTCCCTTGTCGGCGTGCAGTGGAGACACATGGGTTGCCCATACCGCAAAGCCGAGCTCGGCCACGGCGTCGACATCCCGCACATTTCCCTGGACAACCACGCCAGCGAGTCCCCTTGCCATAGCAAAGCGGGTGGCAAGGTCACCCCAGACAGCACCGGACGCTTCTCCCTGGCAGGCGACCACGAGCACATCCCCCGCCTGCGCCAGACTCAATGCGCGATGCATCATGAGGTTGTCGCCCACCCTGCAGTGCGCTGTGATGGCGGGGCCAACGGCCTTGCCAGCGGTCACCCGCCGGACCTGAGGAGACATCAACCCCGAGTACGCCAGGTGCGCGGTGTTTTCGTGGAGGTCCGCCACCGTCAACTGCCGTGCGCGCGCGCAAAGTTCAGGCGCCACGCGGTTGACACGCAGAAAAATGGAAGGTCTGGACATGGTTGACTGAAGGAACAATGAGGTTGTTTTTACTTATATTAATTATAAGATAAAAAAATGCAATTGCAATCGGACTGCCGTAGCCTTGTCCAACGAGGTAAGAGCGAAGTAATCGGCCCACTGCCGCAAATTGCGCCGAAGAAACACTGCGGGCCTTCGTTGTGGCAGAGTGGGAGCGTGGTGTCGCTGAAGACCGATAAGGAATGGTGCGAAATGCCCGCGTATGAGCGTGGTCCTGGGTAACGTCATCGATATTGGTGAATCGACGTGGCGGTTTGCAGCCGCTGTGCAGATATCCCGTTTAAGAGAGTGAGCAAGACGGCGTACCCGATGCGGCTCCATATTCCCAACTCAACGATGGAGTAAGACTATGGCCAAACGCAACGCAAAAGTTAGTCTCAAAGCGGGCAAGTCCCGGGCGGCCCTTCAGATCACTCACCCCAACGCCGCCGGCATCGACATTGGAAGCGCCTCTCACTTTGTAGCCGTTCCCCCGGATCGCGACGATGAACCTGTGCGCGAGTTTCCAAGCTTCACGGTCGATCTGAACGCTCTGGCCGATTGGCTCATGGGCTGTGGGGTCGACACCGTTGCCATGGAATCGACCGGCGTGTATTGGATACCTTTGTTCGAGTTACTGGAGTCTCGCGGATTCACGGTGCTGTTGGTCAATGCGCGCCACGTCAAGAACGTATCGGGGCGAAAGTCCGATGTGTTGGATTGCCAGTGGCTGCAGCAGCTGATGACCTACGGTTTGCTGAGCGGCGCCTTTCGACCGGCCGAACAGGTCTGCGTGCTGCGCTCGCTGTGGCGCCAGCGTGCCATGCTGCTCAGGAGCCAGGCGCGTCATGTCCAGCACATGCAAAAGGCATTGACACAGATGAACGTCCAGTTGGCCAACGTCATCTCCGACGTGGTGGGCGAGACCGGCCAGAAGATCCTGCGCGCCATCGTGGCAGGCGAGCGTGACGGGCAGGTGCTGGGCGCAATGAAGAACGCGCGTATTCATGCCAGCATCGATGAGATTGCAAAGAGCCTGCAAGGCAACTGGCGAAGCGAGCATTTGTTCGCACTGAAGCAGGCGCTGGGCGCATTCGACTTTGTTGGAGGGCAGCTGAGCGAGTGCGACCACGAGATCGAGGGACAGTTGCAATGTTTGCACGCGCACGATGGCGAACCAGCCAAAGGCAAGCAACGCGGCCGGTCTCGCAATGCGCCGAAGTTCGATCTACACACGCAGCTGTTCAAAATGTGCGGGGTCGATTTGACGCGCATCGATGGCATCGATGTGACCACCGCGCTGGCTGTCATCAGCGAAACAGGAACGGACATGTCTCGCTTTCCAACTGTTGGCCACTTTGCAAGCTGGTTGGGGTTGTGTCCGGGTACCAAGATCACCGGAGGCAAGGTGATGAGTGGCAAAACCAAGCGATGCGCCAACCATGCCGCTCAGGCGCTGAAGCTCGCTGCGGCGGCTCTACGCCCGAGCCAATCTGCACTGGGCGCGTACTTCAGACGCTTGTGCTCGCGCATGGATAAATCAAAGGCGGTCGCCGCTGCGGCGCACAAGCTCGCGCGACTGATCTACACGATGCTCACCAAAGGTGAGGAATACACCGACAAAGGTCAGGACTACTATGAAGAGCGCTACCGCGAACGTGTTCTGTGGCACTTGAACCAGCGCGCCAAGAAAATGGGGATGAAACTGGTCGCAACAGAACCTCAGCCCGGATAAAAAACCATTCAAAATCAATCGCTTGGATGGTGTTTCTTAAGAGAGCCTGAAGGAGCCACGTATTTCCGAGCAGGAGTGAGCCTGAAGCAGTGAATTTGCGGTTGAGGTGATGGCTTGATCATCCACGGATGGTGTTCAACATGGACGAAGCCAAGCTGCGCAGCATTGCGCAACTGCAGGAATTCTTAAACGCAACCCAGGAGATCAGCTTCACCAGCGCACCGGACGGCGGTGACCAGCAGCGCTACGAGCACATCAACCGCGTGCTCAAGCGTTTTGAGTACCCTGGGCGCAGCAAAGTCGAGCGCGGCGTGGTGCTGGCCTATATTCGGCGCACCAGCGGCTACAGCTGCTCCCAAATCACTCGCTTGGTCGGGCGCTGGGAGGCCACAACCGACTGGCCACGGTGCCGCCGGTCAAGCGCTACGCCAAGCCTGCCGTGGCCTTTGCTCGCAAGTACACACCCGGCGATGTCGCCTTGCTGGTAGAAATGGACCGGGCCAATGAAGATGTCTGCGGCGTGGCCAGCTACATCACCGGCGAGATCGTGGTGGTGGATGGTGGTCACATGACCTTGAATTACACGGTGGCGATTGGCAGCCTGGCCTAGAAAGCGGCAATCCCGGTGATTGCGCGGCCGATGATCAGCGCATGAACGTCGTGCGTAACCACGCATAATCGAATCGAATAGCACTTCAATCTGGGATGTGCCCCATGTGAATTTTCTCTGTATCGCGGGCAAAAAATACCGGCGAGAGACAATATTTTTTTGCCTTATCGATAGAAACCGCTTTTTCGTAATCACCTGACATGCAAGATTCCTTATTTCAATACAGATACAGAATGTTGGCGCCGATGCTAATTTGCCCCAGGCTGCCAATATTCAGTGACCCACCCCGATGCTGCTGAAAATCGTTGCTGCGTGCGGGTTGGTGAACCATCTTGGTGGGTCAGCCAGAAGTCGGCAAATAGGTCAAAATCGAGTCGGCATAAACACCCGTGAAGTTCAATTACTGAGCGCTCTTGTGGGCCGGAGACTCTTTTCACTGCTGGGAAACTGCATCACCAATTACGGAACGTCGAATTGGCTCTTTGCAGAAATTGTGCATGCCCAGCACGGAAACGACCACCGGTTAAGAAGCAGCACCATCACTGGGGAAAAGCAACGATCGGACTTTGTCATTGAGAAACTCGTCCCCCTCAATGTTTGGGGACCCGTCCGGTTCCATTTCTGACCTCTCAGCCAACCTATCTTTTTCTACCAGGGTCAAATCGCGGAAAGATACTGCCAAAATAGGGCAATTTTGACAAATCTGGATGCTTTTGCCCATGGCCAAGCCCACATCGGACATTCTTACTATCACTGAAGTCGCTGAGTACCTGAAGGTCGCGGAAAGGACGCTTTACTGTTTGGCCGCAGCAAGAAAGGTCCCGGCCTTCAAAGTTGGCGGAACTTGGCGGTTCTCGCGCGCGGATATCGATAAGTGGATCAAACAAAGGGCTATCCATTTAGCTCCACAAATTTTGGATGGTCGGGCGTGACTTTCAATGGATGATGATTGTCGCGAATATTTGCGTATGTGGCAGGTTCTGATACAGCGGATTGCTGAATCAATCGGTAGAAAAGCATTCCTCTTGAGCCCGACTTTCGTCGGTTGAATCTGAAGGTAAATTCATCGAGGTAGTAGTCCACGTGCCGTGGGTCCACTGCGCCTTGGTGGGTTCCAAGAAACCAGCGCTTGATCAAGGCAGCAATGCGGTGAACGCCAGGCAACGGTTTATGTGCAGGGACTTTGGATCCAAGAATGACATGGGGATCGTGCTTAAACCCATCGTCCTTTAGCGTTGCGTAAATTGCAGACCCATCGGTGCGCAAAATGCTACCTGGTGCGATGTTGGCTTGTACAAAAGGCACGATTGCATCGATGGTGGGTGCTGCAATGCGTTGAAGGCGAATGCGCCCAAAACCCTTGGGCTCAAGCACTTCAATAGCAACAGCAACGGCTACCAAATGGCTGCGGTTATGGGCTTTTGAGCCTGGGGGCCTTGGATTCTTCGCATCTCTTCGACTCAGTGCCAAGAAAACTTCATCAACCTCGACAGTGCCACATAGCAAATCGCGATCAGGACGTACCATCGCACGTCGAAACCGGTGCAACATGGTCCATGCGGTCTGGTAACTATTCAAGCCCAATACGCGTTGGAGTCCGAGAGCGCTAACGCCTTGCTTCTGATTGGTGATGTACCAAGCCGCAGCGAACCACACTCTCAGCGGAGTACGGGTCTTGTCAAAGATGGTTCCTGCCGTCACACTGCTTTGATGTCGACAACTTCTGCAAACCAGCCGCCCCCGAGTAGCGCGTGTGGGCATGTCAATCGCACCGCAAGACGGGCAGCAAAATCCTTTTGGCCATCGCAGGCTCTCAAGGTATTCTGTGCAGGACTCTTCGGTGGCAAACCAGTCCTGAAATTCAATCCAGTTGCTTGGGTAGTTTTTATCTCCAATTGGTCGAATCGTGCTCACAA
>JBBAPO010000058.1:0-14605 GCA_040400795.1 Rhodoferax sp. | reverse complement strand
TGATTTATATAGATAAATCGAAATTTATTTGATGTTAAATCACGGATTCAGGTATTTGAGCTGGGCCGCATTTTTGAGCTAAACATTTAATTTAATCAGCGTCAATAGGGTACTGGTCACGCGGTCAGCAAGGCGGGCTCATGGTGAGTCAAGCCGTCAAGGGCAAACCCGGCGAAAGCCGGGGACGCAAAGCCACCGGGCTTCAACACCAGCGTGTCATGCCAGCGGGGCTACCGGTCAAGGTCACCGTCATGGCCCCAACTGGTTAGAGCGTCGCCCTTTTGGTTGTTGTCAACTTGAAAGGCGTCAGATGCTGAAATTCACCCCCCTCAGCGCAGCGCTGCTGTGTGCATTTTGCAGCAACGCCTTCGCCCAGGCCGAGTCTGTGTTGCAAGACGACCTCGGCACTGAAGGCCAGCTGATGGCCGGGGCTGTACCAGCCCCTGTCACCTCAGCGGCTACCCTGATCAAGGCCAGCGCCAGCGACACCGAAGCGCGGGCGCGGTCTGTGCAAGGCTGGCTCAACCAGATCAGCACGCCCTATGCCAACCAACTGGCTACAGGCAACGGTGCCGGCGTCAAGGTCGGCGTGGTCGACTCCGGCCTGCAGCTGAGCCACCCCACGCTCAAGGGCCAGGTGCTGGCCACTTACAACGCCTTCACTGGCGGCACCGACGTCACCGACCAGATCAGCCACGGCACCCACGTCTCGGGCCTGATCGCCGGCAGCCTGGCCAACGGCAGCATGACCCAGGGCGTGGCGCCAGGGGCCAAACTGGTCATGGCCAAGGTGTTCCAGACCGGCAGTTCCGACATGCTGACCATCCAAAAGGGTGTCGACTGGGTGGTCAACACCCAAAAAGCACCCATCCTCTCGCTCAGCCTGGGCTCGAATGCGCTGTCGCTGCAAACGTCGATCCAAAACGCGGTGGCCAAGGGCACGCTGATCACCGCCGCGCTGGGCAATGACGGCTTCACCAACAGCGCGAGCTGGCCGGCTGAGTTTGCGAAGGCCAGCTGGGCCAAGGGCCAGATCATCGCAGTTGGTGCCGTAGACGCCAGCAACAAGCGCGCAGCATTCAGCAATGTCGACCCAACATTGGCCAATTGGACGGTGTACGCACCGGGGGTGAACGTGGCGTCGAGCTATTCGGTGCCTTACATGCAAAACGCGTACGCTTACATGTCTGGTACCTCCATGGCCACCCCCATCGTGGCGGGGCAGGCCGCGCTGATCAAGAGCAACTGGAACTTTCTGACCGCGCCCGATCTGGCCCAGGTGATTTTCCAGTCAGCCAAGCGGCTGTGCAGTGGCACAGTGACCGCTGCCGCCTGCGCAGTGCGCACCACCGCCGACGCCATGTACGGCTGGGGTGTGGTCAACATTGGGGCATCGCTGCAACCCATTGGCGGCCTGAATGTCGGTACCCGCACCGGCACCGCGGTCAACTTTGCCGGCTCGGCCTTGGCCAGTGCCAAGGGCGGCCTGGCCTCGGGCCTGAAGGGCGTGAACGCGGTGGCGGTCGACAAATTCAACCGCGGCTTTGTCGTCAACCTGGCCAGCACCGCCACCAGCACCGCCAGCACCGCCTCGGCAATTCCTGCCACCGCCGTGACCACCACAGCGATCAAAGGTGTCAGCTTCTCGGCAGAATACAGCTTAATCGGCAACCCAGCCGATTACCCAGCCACATCCGACAGCCAGACGCCCCTCAAGCTGGCCCACATGAGCTACCGCTTTGCCAATAACCGGGGCGAGGGTTTTGGCTTTGGCACCGGCGGCACCGCCGGCCAGTACTTTGGCCTGGATGCCAACGGCAGCACGCCCCTTAACCTGGGCACCGCGGGCAGCCGTTTCAACGCGCCCTACTTCGCCATGGCCGAATTAGCCACCCACATGGGTTACAGCAGCCTGCTGGGCGACGGCGTCGTGCTGCGCTGGGGCATGATGACCCAGGCCGCCTCATCGCCTGCCACGCTGCTTGACCAAGTTACCCCAGTGGCGGCCCGCTCGCTGGCAACGGTAGAACTCCAAAAGCAGATGGGTGCCGTTACTGGGGTGCTGACACTCGGCCAGTTGCAAGAGACCGACTCTGTGCTAGGCCTGAGCGGCGCAGGCGCCCTGGCACTCGAGGCCAAGGGCCGAACCACCTTCATGACGCTAGCCGGCTTGCTGCCAGTGGCGCCCAACACCACCCTTTCGGCCATGGCCACCGTCGGCATGACGGCTGGCTATGACAACACGGCAGCATCGCTGATTGAAGGCGCCAGCGGCTCACAGACGGCCGCCTGGAGCCTCGGCCTGGCCCGCAAAGACCTGTGGCGCGATGGCGATGCGCTGGGCTTGACCCTGGCCATGCCGCTCAAGACCGTATCAGGCAACCTTCATGTGTACAGCGCGGTGTCGCAAAGCCAGGTCGATGGCAGCTTGCAATATGCCAGCCAATCGGCCAGCCTGGCCCCAAGCGGCACCGAGCACGCCCTGGAACTGGCCTACGCCACGCCGCTGCGCATCGGCGGCAAGCTCAGTGTGCTGACCCAGGTGCGTCTACAACCCAGCCATGATGCCGAGGCGCCGACCCAGGTTGGGGTGGGGTTACGCTATGTGCGTGCGTTGAAGTAAATCAAAATTTATAGCAAACTCCCTAGCGCTGACGGGGCCTGAGTGCCAAAAAGCCTCATATAAAACCCATGATCAGGGTCCGCTTAGCTGGGGTCGGCGATCGTCTATAGTGGATCGGATGAACAGCCCCCATGCCGTCATGGCCAACAGCCCGCCTAGCGGGAGCGCCTGATGCTGTGGCAGGCCCTGACGGCAGTGCGCGACATAGGCCGCTTGCACGACATCGCCTCCATCCTCATCCGCTACGGCTTTGGCGACATGGTCCGCCGCATGGGCATGGCCAATGCGCTGGAGCGGGCCGGTCGGGCCTTGCATTGGAACGAAGCCGAAGAGCTGGCTCACCTGGACCCGCCCGCCAGGGTGCGACGAGCCATGGAAGCCCTGGGCCCCACCTTTGTCAAGCTCGGGCAATTGCTCGCCACCCGGGTCGACCTGTTTGAACCCGAATGGATCGCAGAGTTCAGCCGGCTGCAGGATAGCGCCCACAGCGCCGATTACCAGGAGATTCATCAACAACTGACCGAAGACCTGGGCGCAGCGCCAGAGGCGGTCTTCGCGGCTTTCGATCCAGAACCTTTGGCAGCCGCCTCCATGGCTCAGGTCTACCGGGCCAGGCTGGAAGACGGCACTGAGGTGGTGGTCAAGGTTCGCCGACCGGGCATCCGGCTGACCGTCGAAGCCGATCTGCGCTGGATGGCCCGGCTGGCCGATCTGGCTGAAGGCGAAAGCCCGGAACTGCGCGCCTTCCAGCCCAGGGAAGTGGTACGCCAATTCACCCAATCACTGCGCCGCGAACTTGATTTTGCGAGCGAATGCCGCAATGCCGAACGCATCGCGCAAAATTTTGCTGGCTACACCGGTTTCAACGGCGATAGCGAGCCCAAAGCCAAAGTCGTGGGCGCCCCTGCGCAAGGCGCGCCGCAACCAGAACCGCTAGAACCGATCATCGTCATCCCCCGCGTGTACTGGCAATGGACCAGTGAGCGGGTTTGCGTCCAAGAATACATCGCGGGCATTTCTGGCCGGCAACTGGAACGCCTGGACCAGGCGGGGCTGGACCGCAAGGTTCTCGCCCGCCGGGGCGCGCAGGCCGTGCTCAAAATGATTGTGGGAGACGGCTTTTTCCATGCTGACCCACACCCCGGCAATGTGTTTTACCTGCCCGGCAACCGCATTGCATTCATCGACTTTGGCATGGTAGGTCGCCTGAGCGACGCGCGACGCGACCAATTGATGCGCCTGCTTTTGGGGCTGGTCCAACGCGAGCCGCAACGGGTGGCCGACGTGATGATCGAATGGACCGGCGACGGTGCCACCGACGAAGACGGGTTAACTCTGGAGATCCAGGCCTTTGTGCAGCAATACCATGGCGTGGCACTCAAGCAACTCAGGCTGGGCGCCATGCTGACTGACCTGGTCACCATCTTGCGCCAGCACCAGCTTCGGCTGCCGCCTGACTTAAGTCTGCTGATCAAGGCCTTGGTGTCGCTGGAGGGCATGGGCCACGAGCTCGACCCTGATTTCAATATGGCCGCAGAAGCCGTGCCCCTGTTGCAAAAAACCCTGCGCGCCCGCTTCGCGCCGAACGCGGTGCTACAGCGCGGCTGGCACGGCGTCAAAGACATGCTGTCGCTGCTTGGTGGCCTGCCACAAGACGTGTCAAGGCTACTTCGGGCGGCCAAGCGGGGCCGGCTGGAGATCCACATTGATGTCCTGCACCTCAAACGACTCGGCAACCAGCTCGACAGTGCAGCCAATCGGCTGGTGGTTGGCGTGGTGGTGGCAGCCCTGATCATCGGCTCATCCATCGTCATGACCGTGCCGGGCGGCCCAACGCTGCTGGGACTGCCCTTTTTTGGCCTGCTCGGGTTTGTCGGCGCCCTGATGGGCAGCCTGTGGCTATTGGTCTCGATCTGGCGCAGCGGGTACAAAGACTAGGCTGGCGAATCTGATTGGCGCTCAAAGCGTTGCTCATTGACCTGGCGGCCCCACTGGGTGCCAAGTTGCTGGTGAGCCAGCGTAAACCCAAATTTTTCATACAAATGCCGCGCAGCATGCAGGCCCTCAAAGGTCCAGAGGTACACGTTCTGGTGGTGCCTTGACTGACAAAACGCCATCGCAGCGCTCAGCAGGGCCGTGCCGGCGCCCGTGCCGCGCACCAGGTCAGAGGTGATGAACCAGCGCAAGTGGGCGCCCTGCGCGGCCGCCCGGGCGCCATCAATCGCAATGGAGCCTTCCACCCGGCCGTCTTGCAGCAGCAGCCACAAGCCATCGCGCGCCTCGTCATAGCGCTCGCAAAACTCGGCCAGCTCACGCGCCACCTTGGCCTCAAAAGGCAGGCCAAAACCCACCAGGGCGCTGTAATGGCGCGCATGCAGTTCAGCCACCCGGCCAATGGCAGTGGGCAGGTAGCCTTGGTGGATCTCAAAAGTCATGGACAAATCATAGCCTCGGCGGGCGGTCCTCGGTCTTGGGCATGGAACACGGCCGCATGGTGTGCGAACACCAGCAACGACAAAGCAACGGCACCGGGTTTGGCAGATTTGGTGGTTGAATCTATGTCTGATGCGAACCACAACCAACAATCCGACAGGCACCCAAGCAGAGGCCATGCGCTCAAGCCTGGCTGGCTGGTGGCATCGCCTCACAACGCGCCTGGGCGCAGCGACCAAGAGCCCGGCCATCCCGCAGGCGCTGTGGGACGCCACACTGACGCACTACCCCTTTTTGGCCGAGCGTGGCGCGGCCGACCTGCAGCAGCTGCGGCTGCTGAGCGCACAGTTTTTGGGCAGCAAGCAGTTCAGCGGTGCTCACGGCCTGCAGATCACCGACGAGATGGCGCTGGCCATAGCGGCGCAGGCCTGCCTGCCGGTGCTCAAGCTGGGCCTGCACTGGTACGACGACTTTAGCGGCATCGTGGTCCATCCCGAAGCGATGCTGGCGCCGCGCGAAGTGCATGACGATGCCGGTGTGGTGCACCGCTACCAGGAAGAACTGAGCGGCGAAGCCATGTCCGGCGGGCCGGTGACGCTGAGCTGGCGTGACGTGCAGGAGGCCTCCATCGAAGACGGCTATAACGTCGTGATCCATGAATTTGTGCACAAGCTCGACATGAGGAGCGGCCAGGCCGACGGCTGCCCGCCCATGCCCTCGCGCGCACTGGCCCGGCGCTGGCAGACCGACATGCAAGCTGCCTACCGCGATTTCAAAGAAGCCCTGTCAATGGCCAATCGCTTTGGCGGCCCCCGGCCCTGGCTGGACCCCTACGCCGCCACCGACCCGGCCGAATTTTTTGCCGTGAGCTGCGAGGCTTACTTTGTCAACCGCACGCGCTTTGGTCAGGAGTGGCCAACGTTGCTGGCGCTGTTTGACGCGTATTTTGTAGGGCCATGATGGACGAAGCGTGCCACGCCCATTGACACATCAAAATACCCATCCGAAAATATTGTTGAATATTTCAACAACCTGGAAATCCCAATGGCCACGGTCAATTTCAGCGTCCCTGACGACATCAAGAATGCTTTCAACACCACCTTCAAAGGGGTGAACAAAAGCGCGGTTATTGCCGATTTGATGCGCGAGGCGGTTGAGCGCGCCCAGAGCCAGCAACGCAGCAAGGACGCTTATCAGCGTATCCTGGAAAGCCGGCAACACGCACCCCGCATCACTGACGAGCAGTTTCGCGACGCGCGTGAAGCAGGTCGACCGTGATTGTCGTGGTGGATGCCAGCGTGGCCGTCAAATGGTTTTTGCCCGGCAGCCCTGATGAACACCACACAAAAAAGGCACTGCAACTCCTGGAGCAATCGGTGCTGGGCTTTCTACCCATGGTCCAGCCGGACCACTTTGTCATTGAAGTGGCAGCAGACTTGGCCCGGCTTAAGCCGGATGAGGCCCACAAGGACCTGCTTGATTTGCTGCACATTCGTTTCAGCACCTTGGCCAGCCCGGACATCTACGCCACAGCGCTGGATTTGGCCATTCGCCACCAGCATCACCTGTTTGACACCTTTACCACGCGGTAGCGTTGCATACGCCGGACGCGGTGCTGATTACAGCCGATGCGCGTTACCAAGCCAAAGCCCGGCGCGACGGGCAAATCAGTTTGCTTTCAGATGTCCGGCTGCCTTGACTCTGGCAACCCGCTATTTCGATTTTCGGCTCATAAAATGAGTCGCATTCTTTTAAATGCGGCTCATGCAATCCAAACTTATCTGGCAACACGACGATTGGCCTCACCTGGTTATCACACAGGCCAACGTGACCCAGTCGCTGCTTATGGCCCGCCAGCGCCAGGGCGAGCTGATCGGCAAAGCGCGGGCCATCGGGCTGGGTCAAACCGGGTCGGCGGTCCAGGAGGTGTTGTTCCAGGAAGTTATGGCCACCTCAGCGATTGAGGGCGAGAACCTGAACCCAGCGGCGGTGCGCTCATCGGTGATGCGAAAGCTGGGCTTTGAGCCCCCCACCGGGTCGGCACGTAGCCGCCAGGTGGACGACCTGGTCGATGTGATTCAGGACGCGATCATCGGCTTTGACCAACCGCTTGACCATGACCGGTTGTTTCGCTGGCAAGCGGCCTTGTTTCCGAGCGGCTACAGCGGGCTGCAGCGCATCGCGGTCGGCAAATACCGGCAGCATACCGACCCCATGCAGATTGTGAGTGGTTTGCCGGGCAAAGAGGTGGTGCATTTCACCGCCCCGCCGTCAGCACGGCTAGGCCTTGAGATGGACAAGTTTTTGCAATGGTTTGGCCAAACGGCGCCTGGCGCCGCCCGAGACGCGCAGCTTGATGGCATCGCGCGTGCCGCGATGGCGCATGTTTGGTTTGAAACCATCCACCCCTTCGAAGATGGCAACGGGCGTATTGGCAGGGCCATCGTCGACATGGCCATGGCGCAAGATCTTGGCGCGCCCAACCGGCTGTTCAGCCTGTCAAGCCAGATGCTTAAAGACCGCAAAGGCTATTACGAGGCTCTGAGCGCGGTCCAACACGGCTCCACCGATGTATCGGCCTGGGTGCAATGGTTTGCACAGGCCTTGGGCCAGGCCTGTGTCGCAGCATCAGCTTTGCTGGACGCAGAGGTTGAGAAGTCGAGATTCTGGGCAACGCATTCGCAGCTCACCTTGAATGAACGCCAACGGAAAGTCGTCCAGCGTTTGCTGGATGAGGGCAACAGCGGCTTTCTAGGGGGCTTGAATGTGCAGAAGTACATCAAGATGACGGGCACTTCAAAACCCACCGCAACGCGTGATCTGGGCGACTTGGTGCGTTATGGCTTGTTGCGGGCGCGGGGACAAGGCAAGGCAGTGCGTTACGACGTTGCGGTGCCGGGATGGACGCCATCTGGGTGAAGATGCCAACGTGCAACGAGCAAGCTCATGCCAGTGCAAGTAAGCTCTACCATTGCATCCTGCAACATCATCGCCCGCCGCCGACAACACCAAACACCCAAGAGACGCCATGATCAAGTTTTACTTCAACCTCGCACCCAACCCAGCCAAGGTGGCACTGTTTCTGGAAGAATCCGGCCTGCCCTACGAGATTGTCCCGGTGGACACGCGCAAGGGCGAGCAACACACGCCGGCCTACACCGCCATCAACCCCAACGCCAAGGTGCCCGCCATCGTGGACGACGGCGTGGCGGTGTTCGACAGCAACGCCATCCTGTTGTACCTGGCTGAAAAAAGTGGCCAGTTTCTGCCAGCCAATACACCGCAGGCGCGTGGTGAAATGTTGTCTTGGCTGATGTTTGTGGCCAGCGGCATCGGGCCCTACAGCGGCCAGGCGGTGCACTTCAAGCGGTACGCGCCCGAGCCTATGCCCTATGCCATCGAGCGCTACAACTTTGAGGCCTGGAGGCACTGGGACATCGTCGATGCCCACCTGGCCAAGCAAAGCCATATGGTGGGCAACAGCTACTCATTGGTGGACATGGCACTGTGGGGCTGGGCCCGTGCGGCACACCTGGTGCTGGGCGACGACGCCATGGCCAAACTGCCCCACGTCAAGCGCTTGCTGGACGAGATCAACGCCCGGCCAGCGGCACAACGGGTTGACGCCCTCAAGGCGCAGTTCAACTTCAAGACCGAGATGGACGCGCAGGCACGCAAGGCTTTCTTTCCACATATGGCCTGACCGCGTTTTAGGCTGCCGGATTCGGCGCGCTGCGCAGGCGCCGATAGACCTCTTGGGGCACCTGTTTGTAGGCCGTGACCGTCCCGTTGTCCCAGAGCAGGTCCAACTGGCCAGAGCTTGCGTCGTGCTCGGCTTTCCTGATCCGGCCACTGGTGAATGTTTTTGTGGGCATGTCGTACTCCAACCTTCTCCATGATCGAGGTAGTTTGATTGGGTAAGTGGGGAGGTAGGAGAACCTAATCAGCGGTTTGTACGCGAACCTCTCGGGTGATGTCTCGCGATGTCTCCCTAAAGCTTTTTCAATTACCGCAGCAACTGTTTTTCATTGCTCGTACGATGCCCCTTATCTCGTTTTGCCGCGTTGCACCGCTTCGACGTAATTGCGGCCATTGACAATGTGGCGTCGCATGGCCTCTTCTGCGCGAGCGGGGTCACGGGCGCCCAGCGCTTGGTAGATTACTTCGTGCTCATGGGCGGCGGCGGCAAGCCGTGATGCATGCGTGACCGTGCCATGGCGCGCCAGACGCAGTTGGAAGAAGACATCGTCGCACACCAGACGGATGAGTCGACGGTTGCCGGTTGCGCGGGCGATGATGAAATGGAAGTCGTCGTCCCAGCCCGAGGTGAACTTCCCGTGCTGTGCCATTTCCTTTCCCCTGCGAACGATCTCGGCGAGGTGGTCAAGATCGGCATTAGTCATCGTCGTCGCGGCCACCCGGCAAACCATGCCCTCCACAGCCTCGCGAACAACGAAGACTTCGGTGATGTCGGTCGAAAAGTAATCAATAACGCGGAATCCGATATTGGGTTCGCGTTCCAGAACGTGCAGTCCTTCGAGACGGCTCACCGCCTCGCGCAGCGCACCGCGCCCGACGCCGAACTGACGCGCGAGGCGCGCTTCCTTCAGGATGACGCCACGCTTAAGCTCTCCCGTCGCGATCGCTTGCATCAGGAGTTCGAAGGCGTGCTGAGGCTGCGATGAAGCCTGTGCTTCATCAGTATCAAGGTCTGTATTGATCGCGCTAATAAGAATCTCCGTTCAGGCTCCCCCGCCTCACGGTGACTTACCACCAAGCCGCGGGTGAATAATCGAGCGGGACACTCGGAAGTGTCCATCGGGGCTGAGTCGCAGACATTGTCGCCGAATGACGGACAAACGACAAAGTTCCGAATGGGGATTCCTGTGATTCTCGCCATTGGTTGATTTGGTCGCGGCTGGGCAATGGCGCTCCGACATTCTTGACCCGCCCCAGCGACCTAAGCCATAGCCCGGTGCGGGCCAGCGATACCCGGACGCGCCAGCTCCCTCCTAGCCGCGAACGGGCGTCCAGCGCCGCAATGATGCCAATCATTGCCAGGTAGCCGGTGGCGTGATCAAGTGCCTGAACGGGCAGCGCGCGAGGCTGGCCGGGCGAGAGCTCGTCTCCCTCGGCCGCGTTGAAGCCGGTGGCCGTCTGTACAAGCGAGTCGAACCCGCGCTTGCCGCCCCAAGGACCCACCTCGCCATAGGCGGACAGCGAAACATAAACGATACCGGGGCGCATGCGCACGAGTTCATTGCAAGAGAGGCCGTATCGGTCAAGACTGCCGGGCCTGTAGCTCTGCAAGAAGACATCTGAACGCGCCAGGAGGCGAGACACCTTTTCTCGACCGGTCTCCCCTGAGAGGTCGATCGCACAGGCTTTCTTACCACGCCCGGTGTCGATGTCGAGCGCTGGGATGGCAGGTAGCGTGGGCGAGGTGACGTGCAAGACGTCTGCGCCGTGGGCCGCGAGTGCACGCGCCGCCACAGGTCCCGAAACAATCCGCGTCAGGTCCATCACCCGAATTCCTGACAGAGGCCGGTCGCCGCGCGCTAGCGCGACCGGAGGTCCTTCGCCGACCCGCTCTAAAGCGATCAGTGGTTGCTCTCGGATAAAGGTCGCGTGGGGATGGCGGTCCCATTCCTCGAAGCTGCGCAGCGCGGCCACGGCGAGTCCCCGCTCCGTTGCGCGGTTCTCAAAGTCTATCGCCCGCCATGTGAGCAGCGCCGCTGTGACGGCATCGACTGAATTTTCACAGTTGAGCAGTGCCAGAACGCCGTCGCGATGGTGTGGAAAATTGGCCTGCAAACGGACCCAACCGTCCGATGTTCTGAAAAGCCGGCTAAGCGGACTACGGATTTCACCTGCCGGCGCGCCTTCGACATCGAGATAGGATTCCGAATGGAATTCTGCCAGCGCATGCTCGCGCTCGACTTCGATTGTCTGGGGGTGTCCGCCGCGCAGTGTCCACAACCCGGCTGCAGCAAGCGCCGCGCCAGCAATCATCGCTTCGGCCAGTTCAGCGACGCAGAAGGATGAGGGCGCGATGCTGTCACCAGTCAGTGTGGCCCACGACGGCATATCCGCTGAAAACGGCGTTCCGGGTGCGAAAGGCACCTGCGACCACAGACCTTCTAGAACTCGGTTTCGCCCGTAACTCAGGGTTGAGGCTGCGGCCATTCCTAACTATCCCCATTCATACTGACTATCTCCTATTCAATTTCAGGCGCAAAGTGTATGCACAACGACATCATACTCTTTACACTGCCAACACTTTTGGTAATATATAGTGTAATTTATGCTATATTGTCGACACAATTTTCTAAAACACCAGGAGTGAGTTCATGCGTTCTAAGCAGATTACAAAGGGTTTCAGCAGGCGTGAAGTGCTAACGGGAACGGGCCTTTCAGCCCTTGCCGTTATGCTGCCCGGGTTTGAGGCGCAAGCCGCAGTCGACACCGCCAAGGTCACAATTCCAGCAGGACCTGGCGGCGGCTGGGACCGTACCGGGCGGCTGACGATGCGTGCCATGCAAAATGAAAAGCTGGTCAGCGCCGTTCAATTCAAGAACGTCCCGGGTGGAGGGGGCACGATCGGTCTCACCGAGTTCGTGCGTACAGCGAAGGGCGACGACATGGCGCTGCTGATCACTGGCGTCATCATGTTGAGCAGCGTCATCACAGCGAAGTCGCCAGTCACCATCGACATGGCGACGCCGCTAGCCAGCTTAACGCGTGAATATGTGGGCATCGGCGTGCCTGCGGATTCACCCTACAAGACCATAGCTGATATGGTGAGGGCCCTTAAGGCTGATCCGAGCAGCGTAACGGTTGGCGGCTCAGGCATCGGCAGCGTGGAGCATCTGACACTTGCGCTGATGGCACAGCAGAACCAGATCCCACTGGACAAGCTCAACTTCATCACCTTCAGCGGTAACGAATATGTTCCGGCTCTCGTAAGCGGCAAAATCAAGGCCGTCATGACGGGTGTATCTGAACTGAAACCATTGGCTGATGCGGGACGTATCCGGATCATCGGCGTTACATCCGCTCAGCCGCTCAAGGGCGTCAACATTCCCACGTTGACATCAGCGGGGCTCGACATTACGGTCAGCAATTGGCGTGGCGTCGTCGGCGCGCCAGGCATGTCCGAAGCTGCAAAGGCGGAATGGATCTCGAAGCTCGACAAGCTTTCGAAGACGCCGTCCTGGCCGGAGGCTCTGGCAGCGCAGGGTCTTGAGGACGCCTATATGTCAGGCGACGTATTTGCGACCTTCCTCAAAACCGAGAATGAGCGATGGACGAAGACGCTGACCCAGCTCGGTCTCGTGAAGTGACAGTAAGAACCTGACCGCCATGACGAGCTGGCTGCGTAGACCGTGGTGGGTTGGGGTTGCGATCATAGCGATGGGGAGCGTGTGGCTCTACGGAGCTTCCACCCTGTCGCAATCGTCATCGATCTCGGGCGTGGGCCCTGGAATCTTCGTGACCTTGATCGGCGTCGCTCTCATTGTTTGCGGGGTGGTGTTGGTTTTTCAGATGTCCCGCTCTGTCGACGACCTTGCGGCGCCCGCTGAAGACGGGGCAGGGAAGACCCCCTTCCAGGCGGTACCTTTCGTGACAGCGCTTGTTGCGGTCGCATCGCCCATGTTGCTGATGACATCCGTTGGGTTTCCGCTGACCGCCGCGCTGATCTTTGCTGCAGTGACGCATGCATTTGGATCCCGGCGAATACTTTTCGACCTTGCGGTCGGTGCTGTATTGTCGAGTACGAGCTGGTTTGTATTCCGATGGCTTGGCGTAGAGCTCGGCAGCTTTCTTCCGCTGCTTCGCCTATGAAGAGGTACCCATGACATCCACGTTTGCCAATTTGATGGGTGGATTCGAAACGGCTCTGTTGCCGTTCAACCTTCTGATGGCGCTCGTTGGTACTTTGCTCGGCACCGCGATTGGCGTGCTTCCTGGAATCAGTCCGGCGTTGACCATTGCGCTTCTACTGCCCGTGACTTTTCAGCTGGCGCCCGAAACTGCGTTCATTATGTTTGCCGGCATTCTCTACGGCGCAATGTACGGTGGCTCGACAACGTCCATTCTGCTGAACACGCCCGGCGAAAGCAGCTCTATCGTCACAGCGATCGAAGGCAACCGTATGGCGCGGAACGGGCGGGGCGCCGCAGCGCTAGCGACCGCCGCGATTGGCTCGTTCGTCGCGGGCACGATCGGAACGGTACTCTTGACTTTTCTCGCTCCTGCCTTCGCGGAACTCGCCTTTACCTTCGGACCGACCGAATATTTTGCGCTGATGGTTCTGGCCTTCACCACTATCTCGGCGGTGATGGGCACGTCCCGCACGCGCGGCTTCACTTCGCTCCTTCTGGGACTTGCGCTCTGCGTGATCGGCATTGACAGCCAGACTGGCGCACAGCGCATGACATTCGGCTCGCCCAACCTGCTCGATGGCATCCCATTCACTATTGTGCTCGTCTCACTATTTGCCATCGGCGAGATGCTTTACATCGTGGCGCACACGAAGCCCAGCGCGCCATCGCTCAACCCGCTGTCCGGCGGCCTATGGATGAGGAAAAGCGACTGGCAGCGTTCCTGGAGGCCCTGGTTACGCGGCACGGTCATTGGATTTCCGATCGGTATCCTGCCAGCCGGCGGGTCGGAGGTTCCGACCTTCTTGTCCTATGCGCTCGAAAAGAAGCTAGCGGGTACGCCGAGCGAATTCGGCAATGGCGCTATCGAAGGCGTGGCTGGACCCGAAGCTGCCAACAATGCGGCGACGGCTGGCGTACTGGTGCCTCTCCTCACTTTGGGCCTGCCGACCTCCGCCACCACCGCCGTTCTCCTGAGCGCTCTACAAGGCTATGGGCTTCAGCCGGGGCCGCTCCTGTTTGTAAACAATGCGACGCTCGTCTGGTCGATCATCGCTTCACTATTTATCGGCAATTTGATGCTGTTGGTGTTGAACCTTCCGCTGGCAGGTATCTGGGTTCGGCTCTTGCTCATTCCACGCCCCTATCTTTATGCCGGTATCACCACCTTTTCTCTGGTCGGCGTGTGGGGGGTGTCAGGATCGGTGTTCGATCTCAGAATCATGCTGGCCGCAGGCCTCGCCGGGTATTTCATGCGGGTTTATGACTTTCCAGTCGCACCATTGCTTGTCGGCATGATCCTCGGCCCTTTGGCTGAACAGCATTTGCGCCGCTCGCTTGCAATCAGCCAGGGCGACCCGTCAATCCTGATTTCCAGCCCTATTTCCGCTGTATTGCTGGCGCTGGCCGCTCTTGTGATTCTGCCTCCCTTAGTTCTCAAAGTCGTTGCTCGAAAAACCCAAAAGACCGCGGTGGAAGTGGTCGCGACATCGGTTAACCCGAAATGAGGCTTGCCGTTCTTGACGATTACCAGGGCGCTACGTTCAAGCTCGCCGACTGGTCGCATGCTGCAGGCGTCTCGGTAGCATCTTTCCGCGACCACGTCTTCAACCCCCCCGTGCCAGAATGACCTGCTACACCTACCCCTGTTAGTTTAGAGAGCAAA
>JBBAPO010000057.1:0-15315 GCA_040400795.1 Rhodoferax sp. | reverse complement strand
GCCACCCTTCGTGCTGAACTTGAGGTTGCCGCCATTCAGCGTGGTTGCGGTCTTGCCGTCAAGCTTCATCACGTCGGCCGCCCCGACCTTGGGAGTCTGGCGAACGCCTCGTAGGTGGGGGGCAAAACTGGTGAACGGGCCAGTACCCTTGAGGGGCGATGCCATCTGGCCGGCGTTGGGAGCTTGAACTGCCAGTGCGGTCACGCGTTACGCCTGAGCAAAGTCAAAGATTTTGCTGGTGTGATGGCGCTCACCGCGTGATCGAAGTCAATTAGCGTAGAAAGCCGCTTACCGCTTTGGCATTGGCTCCAAGCGGTAAGCGCGCTGGTCTACCGCCGCTACACCTCAGGGCTTGCCGAGGTAATCGCGCTTGCCGATCTCGACGCCGCAGTGGCGCAAGATGGCGTAGGTCATGGACGAGTGGAAATAGATGTTGGGCAGGGCGTGGCCCAGCAAAAACTGCATGCCGGTGTAGTGGGTCTCAGTCTCGCCGCGCTTGACCACGATAGCTTTGTCTTCGGTGCCGTCAATCTGGCTGGCCGACACGCTTTCGATAAAAGCCACTGTCTTGGCCAGGCGTGCTTGCAGGTCGGCCACACTTTGTTCGGTATCCGCATGGGCCGGGATTTCCAGGCCGGCCAGCCGCGCCACCACGCCCTTGGCGGTGTCGGAGGCAATTTGCACCTGGCGCGTCATGTGCAGCATGTCGGGGAACAGGCGAAATTCCAGCAGGGTTTTGGGGTCGAGCTTTTTGGCCTCGATGTGGGCCTGCGCCTTGCCCAGCACGTGCGACAGGTTGTTGAGGGCGTTGACAAGGCGGGGCACGCTGGCCTGGTACATGGAGATGGTCATTGAAGAATCCTCTAGGTTGGGTTGGGGGAATGATGGGGGGTTTGGGCACGATGCTGGCGCAGGTGCAGCACCGCCAGGTACAACGATACCGCCTGCAATGCAGCACAAAAGAAAAACGGGGCACCAATGCGCCAGTCACCGCGCGGCAGGTGCGACACCATAGCCAGCAGTGGCGCGCCCAGCATGGGGGCCACCACGGCCATCAGGCTGTTGAGCGACGTGACGGCGCCCATGGTCTGTCCCTGGCTGTGGCCGTCTGCGGCGGACGAGATCATGCTTTGCACGGTGGTGGCCACGGTCACGCCAAACAGGTTGACGCCGATCACAACAAACATCATCCAGCCCTCGGTGGCTGCACCCCACAGCAGGTAGGCCAGCGTGGATGACACCAGACCGACGATGGCCAGCCGCTGCGGGCTGATCACCTTGAGCATGCGACCCAACAAAAAGCCCTGCACCGCCAGCGCCACTACCCCAACTGCCGCCAAAGACCAGCCGCTCTCACGCGGTCCCCAACCAAACTTGAAGGTGCCGTACAGCACCCAGCAGGTGTACAGCACGAACTGCGCCAGACCGCTGAACGCCACCACCCCCACCAGCGGGCCAACGCCGCGCAGCTGCGCCAGCTTGTTCAAAGAGGTTACCGGGTTGGCGGTGCGCCAGTCAAAGCGCTTGCGCCGGCCGGCCGGCAGCGACTCGGGCAGCACAAAAAAACCGTAGGCCAGGTTCATCAAGGCCAACACGCCCGACACATAAAACGGCAAATGCAGATCAATGGCGCCGAGCAGACCCCCCAGCACCGGGCCAAAAATAAAGCCCAAGCCCATCATGGCACCCAGCAGACCAAACCGCTTGGCGCGTTGCTCAGGCGTCGAGATGTCCGCCACATAGGCGCTGGCGATAGCGGCATTGGCCTGCATGGCACCGCCCACAATGCGCCAAGCGATCAGCCCGGTGAGGGTGGTAGCCAGCGCGGTGCCGAAAAAGCTCAGCGCCAAACCCAAAAAGCACAGCAGCAGCACACGGCGACGGCCGAAATGGTCTGACAGTGCGCCCAGGATCGGCGAGCAGATGAAGGTGGCAGCGCCAAAAGTGCAGGCCGCCACCCCGTACCAGTAGGCCTGGTCGGCCTGCGAATCGCTGAACGCAGCCACCAGCGGCGGCAGGACCGGAATGATGACGCCGATGGCCATCATGTCGATCAGCACGGTCAGCATGATGAAGGGCATGGCCGCTTCACGGGAACGCAATGTATGTAGCATGGCTTGATTGTCAGGCTATTTCGGGGTGGGCATCGGTGCAAACCGCTGCCTACGCGCGACGCTCGACCAGGAAGTCACCCGCCTTAAAGCGACTCAGCCGGTATGCCATGGTCCAGGTGGTCCAGGGCCAGTTGGTGCTGTTGCGGCCGTTTTTATCCAGAAAATAACTGCTGCAACCGCTGTTCCAGACCGTGCGCTGCAATGCCGCCTGCGTCTGGCTGTTGTAGCGCTGGTATGCCACGGGCTCAACTGCGATCGTGGCGATGCGCTCCTGCCGGGCCGTCGTGATCGCCGACATAATGAATTTCAGCTGCGCCTCGATCATCACAAACGAGGACGAAAAAGTGTATAGATTGGGGCCGAAAGTCAAAAACAGATTCGGGCAGTCGGGTGCCATGGTGCCCAGATAGGCTGCTGGCGAACCGTGCCAGCGCTCGGACAGCGGCATGCCTGAGGCTCCGACGATGCGCTTGGCAATCGGTGGGTTGGCCACCTCAAAGCCGGTGGCAAAAATAATGACGTCGGCCGCACAACGCTGGCCATCCTCGGCCACCAGCTCACTGCCCTCGACCCGCGCCACCCCGGGCAGTACACGCACATTGGGCTGGGCCAGCGCACGGTACCAGGTGTTCGACATCAGGATGCGTTTGCAGCCCAGGGCAAAGTCCGGGGTCAGCCGGGCCCGCAAGGACAGGTCTTTGACGCCGCGGGCGATATTTTTTTTACCTGCGGCCTCCAGGCGTTTGATCAGGCGGGGGGATTTCAAGCTCAGATTCAGCAGCTCAAACTGCAGATACAGCAGTTTTCTAAACAGTGACTGAGTCAAAGGCACCTTCTCAAACAGCTGTTGCCAGCGCGGTGAAATAGGCGCATCCATTTTGGGCAGCACCCAGGGCGGCGTGCGCTGGAACACGGACAGCTGCTGGACCTGGCGTTGAATCATGGGCACAAACTGAATGGCCGAGGCACCGGTACCGATAACCGCCACCCGCTTGCCACGCAAGTCCAGGTCATGCCGCCAGCGCGACGAGTGAAAGCGCTCACCCGTGAAGGTGTTCAGCCCAGGTACACGCGGCATCACCGGCACATGCATGGGACCGCACGCCATGATGACGAACTGGGCTGAAAAGTCGCCGGCACTGGTCTTCAACCGCCACAGCTTGGCCGGCGCATCCCAGCTGGCCGTGATGAGCTCCACCCCGAGCCGGATGTGACCCATCACGCCAAAGCGCTCGGCCGTATCTTGGGTGTAGGCCTTGATCTCCGCTTGCTTGGCAAACAACCGGCTCCAGCGGGGGTTGGGGGCAAACGAGTAGGAATAGAACGCCGAGGGCACGTCGCAGCCGCAATCGGGGTAGGTGTTGTCACGCCACACACCGCCGATTTCTTCGGCCTTCTCCAGCACCAGAAAATCACATCCGGCTTGGCGCAACCGGATGGCGGCGCCGATACCGGCAAAGCCGGCCCCAACGACGATCACCTCGTGGGGGACTTCAGGCTGCCGGACGGGGGTGGCTGCGGGCGCAAGGGTGTGGTGAAATCCCGAAGGAGTCGCGTTGGACAGGGTCATAGAGTGCCTAGTGTAGAAGCCCAGCGGCATAATCAAGCGTGAGAACAGCGCGTCATTCCAGCGCTGATGAACACCCCAAGCCTTAGCCATACGCCCATGACCATCCTGCAGCGCATCACCACGGAGTATGTAGAGACCGAAGACAGGGTGCGGCTCTCTGGCGCAAGCCATTCTGGGGAGGCCGTGAGCCTGTGGATCACGCAGCGCTTAATGGCCCGCTTGCTCAAGGTGATTTTGAACTGGACGGCTGAGGGCGAAGATGCGCAGCAGACGCTCAAAAACGCCTTTGCACAACAGGCAGCGCGTGCAGACGTGCGACTGCAGCCGCCGGTGCAGGCTCAGAACAGTCCCGCACTGGTAAACACCATTGACATCAGCCACACGGCTGAAGCGTTGACCCTGGTTTTTCGTGGCGCCGAGAGTGTGGCGGGGCAGTTGACGCTGCAACGCCAAGACGTTCGCCAATGGCTCAATATCCTGCATGACACCTGGCGCCGGGCCGAGTGGCCGCAAGACCTTTGGCCGGATTGGATGGCAAGGCCGCAGGCGGAACCTGCCGCCGTCACACAAATCACACTGCATTAGGATCCGCATGAACCGCGTTCTCGCCCATACCGGCGCCAAATACCCCATCATCCAGGCCCCCATGGGCTGGATTGCGCGCACCCCTTTGGCGTCCGCCGTGTCACGCGCGGGCGGCTTGGGCATCATTGAAACATCTTCCGGCGAGACTCAAAACTGCCAGGCCGAGATCACCGCCATGAGCGCCCTGGGCCTGCCCTATGGCGTGAACCTGCCCATACGCTTTCTCAAAGATGACGCCATGCTGCGCTTTGTATGCAGCTCAGGCGTCAAATTTGTCACGACCTCTGCCGGCAGCCCGGCCAAGTTCATCGCACCACTGAAAGACGCCGGCATCGTGGTGTACCACGCCGTGCCCACCGTGGACGCCGCTATGAAATGCGTGGACGCTGGCATTGACGGCCTGGTGGTTGAAGGTGCAGAAGGCGGCGGCTTCAAGAACCCCGAGGAGGTGTCGACACTGGTGCTGCTGCAGGCCATCCGAGCCCGCACCGATGTGCCGCTGGTGGCCGCCGGTGGTATTTGCGACGGCCGTGGCATGGCAGCGGCCTTTGCGCTGGGTGCCGAGGCGATCCAGATGGGCACCCGCTTTGTCAGCTGTACCGAGAGCCCGGTGCATGCCAACTACAAAAACGCCATTCTGCAGGCCCGTGAAACCGGCACCCTGGTGCTGAACAAAAAGTCCACCCCCTGCATCCGCTCGCTCAAATCGGCGCGCACGCAGGCCATCTACGAGGCCGGCCTGATGGCGCCGGACGCCCTGTCGGGCATCCTGCAGCTCTACTTTGGCGGCGACATGGAGGCGGCGCCCGCGCTGGCGGGTCAGACCGCCGGCCTGATTGACGAGATCAAGAGCGCGCAACAAATCATCGACGATACCGTGGCCGACTTTTTTGCCATCACGGCTCGGCTCGCGCATCTGGCCCAAAGCCGCTCCTTTGGCTGAGGCTTCCGCACGGGGTGTAGCGATGCGTTTTGTTGTGCTCGGCGCCGGTGTGATAGGTTGCTACCTGGGTGGTCGGCTGGCAGCTGCCGGACAGGCGGTGACGTTGGTCGGGCGACCGCGGCTAACCGAAGCCATGGCCCTGCAGGGCCTGACAGTGTCCGACCTGGACGGTTACCTCGCCCATGTGGCACCGCAGCAGTTGAGGCTGGCCAACAGCCTGGCTGCAGGTTGGCCCGCAGCGCCAGACACCGAGCCCACTGTGGTGCTGCTGTGTGTCAAAGGCGGGGCCACCGCATCGGCCGCACGGGAACTGGCCGCCTGCTGCCCGGCGGGCACGGTGGTGCTGTCGCTGCAAAATGGGGTAGAGAATGTGGTCCGCATCAAGGCGGAGGCCCCGCAACTGGTGGCGCTGGCTGGCATGGTGCCCTACAACGTGGTGATGCCAGGGCCAACACAGGTGCACCGGGCGACCACCGGCACGCTGCGCCTGGCGCGTCACCCCATGACCGAGGCCATGCTGCCCCTGATGGCAGCCGCGGGACTACCGACCGCACTCAGCGATGACATGCGTGCTGTCCAGTGGGGCAAGCTGTTGCTGAACCTGAACAACCCGATCAATGCCCTGTCAGGCCTGCCGCTGCGCGAGCAGTTGCTGCAAAGGGACTACCGTCGCGTTCTGGCCGCCCTGCAGCTGGAGGCCTTGGCCGCACTGAAGGCAGCGGGCATCGTCCCTGCGAAGGTGGCCAGCGCCCCGCCCCGCGCGCTGCCGTATGTGTTGGGCCTGCCCAATTGGCTCTTCACACGGGTCGCCGCCCGCCTACTGCGAATTGACGCCAGCGCACGCTCATCGATGTGGGACGACTTGCAGCAGGGACGTGTCACCGAAATCGACGACCTATGTGGCGCCGTGGTGCGACTGGCAGTCCGCCATGGGGTAGCGGTACCCTGCAACGCCGCCATGGCAGAACTGGTCATGGCCCACCGCCTCGGGCAAAGCTGGACCGGTGCCGCGCTGCGCCAGGCGGTCATGGGGCCATGACCACAGAAAGGCCACCATGACTAATGAACACACCCTGGCGCACCAAGTCCTCGCGTTTGATGTGTTTGGGACTGTGGTCGACTGGCACGGCAGCGTGGCGCGCGAGGTTAATGCGCTGTACCCCGGGGTCGACGGCGACGCCTTTGCGCTGGCCTGGCGCGCCGGCTACCAGCCGGCCATGCGCCGGGTGATGTCGGGCGAGCTGGGCTGGACCCTGATTGACGACCTGCACCGGCTGATCCTGGACGAGCTGTTGCCCCGCTTTGGCTTGGGTGACATGGCTGAGGCAGAACGCAGGCACCTGAACCGGGTCTGGCACCGGCTGGACCCCTGGCCGGACGTGCTGCTGGGTCTGCAGCGGCTAAAAAACGCGCTACACGCTGTGCACCCTGTCCAACGGCAACCTGGGCCTACTCACCAACATGGCCAAGCGCGCAGGCCTGCCTTGGGACTGTATTTTGTCGGCAGAAGTTTTCCGAGCCTACAAGCCTGACCCAGCCACCTACCTGGGTGTAGCTCGGGTGTTTGACATACCGACGAGCCAGGTGATGCTGGTGGCGGCACACCACGACGACTTGGCCGCCGCACGCGCCTGCGGTCTACAAACGGCCTACATTGAGCGACCCGCAGAATTCGGGCTGGCGCACGTCAAGGACGTATCACCTGACCCTGCCAACACCCTGCACGCGCGGGACTTTCTCGACTTGGCGGATCAGCTCTCTCACTCCTGAGGCACACCAGCGTCTTTGACCACCTTGGCCCATTTGCTGGTTTCGGTCTTGAGGTAAGCGTCAAACTCGGCCGGTGAGCCGGTACGAGCCTGAAAGCCCAAGCCCTCCATCTTGGCGATGAAGTCTGGCGTAGCGGCCGCTTTGGCGGTCTCAGCCGCCAGACGATTGCGTATCGACATCGGTAGGCCCTTGGGCCCATACAGGCCCATCCAACCCACAGCCTCGTAAGCCGGCAAGCCGGCTTCTGCCGCCGTCGGAATATCTGCCACAGCCGCAAGGCGAGCTGGGCCGGTAACCGCCAGGCCGCGCAGCTTGCCAGCCTTGATGTTGGGAATCACCGTGTTGTCAAACGCCACCTGAACCTGGCCACCCAGCAAATCCACCACCATGGGTGCGCTGCCTTTGTAGGGCACGTGCGTGATCTTGGTACCAGCCATCGTGTTGAACAGCTCCCCTGCCAGATGCGGCGTGGTGCCCGTGCCGGATGAACCAAAGTTCAATTTATCAGGGTTGGCCTTGGCATAGCTCACCAACTCGCGCAGAGTCTTGACCGGCACTGCGGCATTGACGGTGATGATGTACGGGGTCAAGGCCACCAGCGAAACCGCCGCGAAGTCAGTTTCAGCGTCGTAAGGCATTTTTCGATACACAGCAGGGGCTATGGCGTGGCTGCTGACAGTACCCATCACAACGGTGTAGCTGTCTGGCGCCGACTTGGCGACCGCATCCGCACCGATCAAGCCGCCGGCACCGGCCTTGTTTTCAACGATCACGGTTTGCGCAAGGGCGGTCGACAGCTTCTCTGCCAGCGCGCGGGCTACGATGTCTACCGCGCCACCCGCAGGGTAAGGTACGACCAAACGAACCGGCCGATTGGGCCAGTCTTGTGCACTAGCGGCGCCCAAGGTCAGGGTCAGCAAGGTCCCCACCAGGCAGGACGTTAAACGGCGTCTTGGCTCAGACGTGAACAGTTTTTTCAACATAAGTAGGTCTCCTAGTAACTTGATTTTGTCACGGCGCCACATACTGTGGTGGAGGACCATGCGCCGCAAACTGCACTCAAACAGCCCCAAGCTGGCCACTGAGCAACTCCGGCAAGCGTGCCAACGGCAGCCGCATACCGCAGGCTTGGGCATGGCCACCACCGCCAAAGCTGGCGGCCAGCGGAATGCAGTCAAACCCACGCTGCGAGCGCAAACCGATCTTGACCACGCCGGTCTTGTCCACGGCCCACATCAGCGCAAAGGTGCCGCTTTGGCGAGACAACAGCTCGCCGATCTGGCTATGAAAAACGCCCGGCACGTTAACCATCAGCCCGGCCACGCCATTCACTCTGACAGGCTGGGCGGACTCTGCCAGGTCGACCGCGAGCTTGCTGAATTTTTCGTCCATGGCGCGGCCGCGCATGACATAAGACGCCAGCTCATCAGAGCCGAAATCCGCAATGGCGTTCCAGCGGGCAAAGTCGAAGGCCTCCATGTCCAGCGCCGCCAAGAAAGCGGCACTGTCGGGGTACTGCCAGGTCCAGATGTCGCGGTCTTCCACATGGCGCACCAGAGCCGGCAGGGCGACCTCTGGCAAGAAAAAATCCCAGGCCAGACGGGCGCCAGATTTTTTCATGTCGAAGTGCACCACGCCACACCGGCACTTGAAGCCGTGCAAGGTGTCGGCGGCGCTTTTGTGATGGTCCAGCAGCACCAACTGGGCTGCACGGGCCTCCACCGCCTGCAGCAGCTCGGGGCCAAATGAAAAATCAAGGATATAAACGGCCCGGCCAGCCAGTGCCGGCAGCGCATCGACGGATGTGATCTGGCCATGGTCCAAGGCCAAAAATTCCGCCTGCCCCCGGTAAAAGCGCCAGGCCGCCAGTGCGGCAGCAAAGCCATCCGGGCAGTTGCGGCCGTGGTAGATCACCAGCGGCTGCGGGTCGTTAGGGTCAGGCCGGATCAGCAGGCCCAAGGGAAGAAGTGTGGTCATGGGCAAAATCATACGCCCTGCCTAAAATCAAACCATGAGCCTGCCCGCGCCACCCCCGTTTTTCACTGCCACCGCGCTGCCCGAGGGCCAACCCTGCGACGCCTGGACCGAGCAAACGCTGCTGACCTCGCTGGAGCTGGGCGGCATCGACTGGCCCAGTTCCTGCCGCAACGGCACCTGTCGCACCTGCCTGGGGCTGATGTTGAACGGCACCGTGCGCTATGACATCGAGTGGCCCGGGCTGAGCGCAGAAGAAAAAGCCGAGGGCTATATGCTGCCCTGCGTGGCCTATCCCTGCAGCGACCTCACGCTGCAACGGGGCTCATGACGGCCTCGGGATTTGCTTGAACCGGATCTTGCGGTCCAGCTCGATGGCATCTTTCTTGACCTGACGCTGCGCGTCGAGTTGTTGTCCCGCCTGCAACCACTGGGCAAACTCCAACGGTGTCTCCAGCGTCACTCGGCCCAGCGCTGCTGCGCGGAAATCGTAGATGACGATTTCGGCCGCTTTTTGCAGGTTGACGCGCTGGCCCGACTGCAGGGCCCCGCGCTGGCGGCCTATGGCGGTCAGCAGATCTTCATCACTGAGCGCCTCCACCTGGGTCAACTTGTAACGCGATGCCAGTGCCTGCGGGTAATGGGTTTTAAGGTACTCGAGCAATTCGAGCGCCACTTCCTCCTCGTTGAACGCATTGCGCCCGATAGCACCGCTGGCTGCCAGGTTGTAGCCACTCTTGGCAACAATGATGCGCGGCCACAGCACGCCCGGTGTGTCGTACAGGTAGAAGTCGTCTGCCAGCGTGATGCGTTGCTCCAGCTTGGTGATACCAGCCTCGTCGCCGGTCTTGGCGGCACGCCGAGCAGTGAGGGTGTTGATCAGGGTCGACTTGCCCACATTAGGAACGCCGCAGATCAGCACCCGCATCGGTTTGGCCATGCCGCCCCGGTTGGGCGCGAGTTCATGGCAGGCCTGCACCAGCGCACGCGCCGGCGTGGCCATGCTGGCGTCCAGCGCCAGGGCACGGGTTCCGGGCAGGGCGCTGTAATGGGCCAGCCAGCCGGCGGTTTGCACCGAGTCGGCCAGGTCCTGCTTGTTCAGCACTTTGAGAGCGGGCTTGTGCCCGGTCAACTCGGCCAGCATTGGGTTGGCGCTGGAGCCGGGCAGGCGAGCATCGAGCAGCTCAATCACCACATCGATCGCCTTCACACGCTCCTCGATGGCTTTTTTGGTCAGATACATGTGACCGGGAAACCACTGAATAGCCAAATTTTTCTCCTGTTACCAACAAAGTCCGACGCGCCGATTGTCCCTTGACCGGTGCACCGTTCAGACTCAGTCCTTTACGGCACCCCGCAAGGCCTTGGTCTGGGAGCGCTGACTCTTATCTTCACGCCGCCGCTGGCGCGCCCCATAGGTCGGCCGAGTGGCGCGCCGCTGCTTGGGCGGCTGCGCCACGCTGTTGACCACCTCGTGAAGCCGTACAAATGCGTCCAGCCGGTTCATCTCTTGGGTGCGGTGCTGTTGGGCCTTGATCACCAGCACCCCAGCCTTGGTGATGCGACTGTCGTGCAGCGCCAACAAGCGCTCTTTCACGTCGTCGGGCAGGGACGAGGCTGCAATGTCAAAACGCAAATGGATGGCGCTCGACACCTTGTTGACATTTTGTCCGCCCGCACCCTGGGCGCGGATAGCCGTGACCTCGACCTCAGACTCCAGAATTTCCAGGTTTGGTGGGTCAAGGTCGGTCGCCATGGGGTATCGCAGACATCATGGCCAAGATTATCTTCGGCCATCGGTACCGCGCGCACTCCCGAACCGCTGGAGCGTTCTTGGCGCACTGTTCTCGGCACACTGGGGGCATGCGTAAAATGAAACTGCTGGAGGCTCGCTGCCCGAGCTGCACCCTGATTGAAAACAAAATATTTCCTACAACTGGTGGCCCTGTCCGCTCTATGGGGCGCCTCCTTCCTGCTGATTCGCATCGCCAGCCCCTTGCTTGGGCCGAATGTTCTTGCGGCGCTGCGTATTGCCATGGCCAGCGTCACGTTGACGCTTCTGATGCGCTTGATGCAACACAGCTGGCCACGCCAACATTGGCGCGAATTGGCCCTCTTGGGCTTTTTGTCGGTGGCCGCCCCCTTCATGCTCTTTGCCTGGGCCGCGCTGCACTTGCCGGCGGGTTACAGCGCGCTGCTGAACTCCACCGCCGTCATGTTCGGACTTCTGGCCTCCGCCCTGCTGAAGGAAGAACGCTTAACGCTGCGTAAATTGGCCGGCTGTGCCTGCGGCTTTGTGGGCGTGTCGCTGATCGTGGGTCTGGGGCCGATCCAGCCCTCTGCCACAGTGATCCTGGCGGCCTTGGCCTGCATCGCGGCCTCCGCCTGCTATGGCTGCTCAACACCCTTCATGAAGCGGGCCCTGACGCGAATGCAGCCTCTGCAAATTGCCGCTGGCATCCACGTGCTGGCCTTGTCCATGATGATGCCCATCGCCGCCTGGAGTTGGCCGCAAGCGCAATTCACGCCGGCAGCGCTGGCTGCGGTGGCGGTCATGGGCATTGCAACCTCTGGACTGGCCTATTGGCTGCACCTTCGCATCATGGTGCATGAGTCGACAGCCGCCGCAACAAGCCCCTTGTTCTTGATCCCTGTCTTTGGCGTGACCTGGGGGCATCTGTTTTTGGGTGAGCCGCTCGGGGCCGGCATCTACAGCGGTGGCGCACTGGTGCTGCTCGCCAGCGCGCTGGTGACGGGCTTCAACCCCTTGCAGAAATGGCAGGATGTTGCAAGCGCGAAGCCCTGAAGCGGCTTGCTGCCAACCAATCCGGTACAAAACCCCTATCTGGGCAAGGCAGAGGCAATTGGCGCCAAGCCAGAGCGAACGTCGCCGCACTGAGCGCGGTGCTGCAAGGCGTGCTCGATGATCACCAGCGCCAGCATCGCCTCAGCGATCGGTGTCGCGCGGATGCCGACGCAGGGGTCGTGCCGTCCCTTGGTGATCACCTCGGTGGGCTGACCAGCGGTGTCGATGGACGCGCGCGGCGTCAGGATAGAGCTGGTCGGCTTGATGGCAATCGACACTTCAAGGTCTTGCCCGGTGCTGATGCCGCCCAGCAGGCCGCCGGCGTTGTTGGACAAAAAGCCTTGTGGCGAGAGGGCGTCGCCATGCTGGCTGCCGCGCTGCGCCACGCTGGCAAAACCAGCGCCAATTTCGACGCCCTTGACGGCATTGATGCCCATCATGGCGTAGGCAATGTCGGCGTCCATCTTGTCAAACAGCGGTTGGCCCAGGCCCGCTGGCACGCCCGAAGCCATGACACGAATGCGGGCGCCGCAAGAGTCGCCCGATTTGCGCAGCGCGTCGATGTAGGTCTCCAGAGCAGCCACATCGGCCATGGGCGCGAAAAACGCATTGTGGGCCACGTGGTCCCAGCTTTCGAACGCAACGGGCAACTCACCCACCTGGGTCATGCAGCCGCGCACCACGGTGCCATACTGGGCCAATAGCCATTTTTTGGCCACAGCGCCGGCGGCCACCATGGGCGCCGTCAGGCGGGCTGAGGAACGGCCACCACCGCGCGGGTCTCGAATACCGTATTTTTGGAAATAGCTGTAATCGGCATGGCCGGGACGAAAGGTCTGAAGAATATTGCCGTAATCCTTGCTGCGCTGGTCGGTGTTCTTGATCAACAGGCAGATCGGCGTGCCTGTAGTCAGGCCCTCATAGACGCCTGAAAGTATCTCTACCGCATCAGGCTCGTTGCGCTGGGTGACAAAGCGGCTGGTGCCCGGGCGGCGGCGGTCCAGGTCGGGCTGAATATCCGCCTCGGTCAGCGCTAACCCAGGCGGGCAACCGTCAATCACGCAGCCGATGGCTGGGCCGTGGGATTCACCAAAGTTGGTGACCGCAAAGAGTTGTCCGAAAGTATTGCCGCTCATGGGAGCCGATTATCCCCGAGCGGCCTGCCACCCAAAACCGTTCAGGTCAACTCAGGACGCAGCGGCAGCAGAACCGTCTTCCGGCCAATCACGAATGTAGGCTTTGAGCATCTTGTTCTCAAAGTTCTGGCTGTCCACCACGGCCTTGGCCACGTCGTAAAAACTGATCACACCCATCAGCATGCGTTGGTCCATCACCGGCATGTAACGGGCATGACGCTCCAGCATCATGCGGCGCACCTCGTCGAGTTCGGTCGCGGTGGTGCAGGTCAAGGGCGCATCGTCCATCGCGGTACGCACCGTGGTGGACCCAATCGTGCCGCCATTCTTGACCACGGTCTGGATCACCTCACGGAAGGTCAGCATGCCCACCAACTCACCGTGACCCATGACGACCAGGGAGCCGATGTCTTTTTCGGCCATCAAGTTCAGGGCTCGAGACAGCGGCTCGTCGGGTGTCGCCGTGTAGAGGGTACCGCCCTTGACCCGCAAAATATCACTGACTTTCATTGTTGTTTCCTCCTTGAAGACGGGGCACAGCGTCCCGGGTTGGGTCACTGTCTTCAAAATATAGCCCACAATTGGCATCGTAGGTTGGCAAATTTCATGGCCAGTCACCCAGCCCACCCAAACTGTAGAAACGAAATTCGATGTCTGGTTATTCTGACCCCGGCTTTGACACCCTGGCGCTGCACGCTGGCGCAGCACCCGACCCGGCCACCGGCGCCCGCGCCGTGCCTATCCACCTGACCACCTCTTTTGTGTTCGAGTCCAGCGAGCACGCGGCCTCTCTGTTCAACCTGGAGCGCGCAGGCCACGTCTACTCACGCATCAGCAACCCGACCAATGCGGTGCTGGAGCAACGCGTGGCGGCGCTCGAAGGCGGCATTGGCGCCATCAGCACGGCCAGCGGCCAGGCGGCGCTGCACCTGTGCGTGGCCACGTTGATGGGCGCGGGCTCGCACATCGTCGCGTCCACCGCACTGTATGGCGGCTCGCAAAACCTGCTGCACTACACCCTGCGCCGTTTCGGCATCGAGACCACCTTTGTCAAGCCGGGCGACATTGACGGCTGGCGTGCCGCCGTACGACCCAACACCAAGCTTTTCTTTGGCGAGACCGTGGGTAACCCCGGGCTGGATGTGCTGGACCTCCCCACCGTTTCTGCCATCGCCCATGAGGCGGGTGTGCCCCTGCTGGTGGACTCCACCCTGACCTCGCCCTGGCTGATGAAGCCGTTTGAACATGGTGCCGACCTTATCTACCACTCGGCCACCAAGTTTCTAAGCGGCCACGGCACCGTGATTGGCGGTATCGTGGTCGACGGCGGCTCGTTCGACTGGGGTGCCACGGATCGCTTTCCCGAGCTCAGCGCCCCTTATGAAGGTTTTCACAACATGGTCTTCACCGAGGAGTCCACGGTGGGCGCCTTTTTGTTGCGGGCGCGGCGCGAGGGCCTGCGCGACTTTGGCGCCTGCCTGAGTCCGCACTCGGCCTGGCTGATCTTGCAGGGCATTGAGACCCTCTCCCTGCGCATGGCGCGCCACATGAGTAACACCGAGCAGGTGGTGGCGTTCCTGAGCCAACAAGCATTGGTGGCAAGGGTCGGTCACCCCTTGCTGGAGAGTCACCCCAGCCACGCCTTGGCGCGGCGCTTGCTGCCGCGCGGCGCGGGCTCAGTCTTCAGCTTTGACCTCAAGGGCAGCCGGGCCCAGGGGCAAGCCTTTGTTGAAAGCCTCAAGGTGTTCAGCCACCTGGCCAATGTGGGCGACTGCCGCAGCCTGGTGATACACCCCGCCAGCACCACCCATTTCCGACTCAGCGACGAGGCCCTGGCGGGTGCCGGCATTTCCCAGGGGACGATTCGCCTGAGCATTGGCCTGGAAGACGCCGATGACCTGATTGACGACCTCAAGCGCGCGCTGAAGGCCGCTGAGAAGTTGGCATGAAGATCCGCTCCTACGCCGACGCTGACCAGACCGCCGTGGTGGCGCTCTGGCAGGCCTGCGAGCTGACCCGGCCCTGGAACGACCCGGTCAAAGACATTGCACGTAAACAAGGCGTCCAGCCCGAGTGGTTTCTGGTGGGCGAGCTCGATGGCGCGGTGATCGCCAGCGTGATGTTTGGCTACGACGGGCACCGCGGCTGGATGAACTACCTGGCCGTGGCCCCAGAACACCAGGCCCAGGGCTATGCCAAGGCCCTGATCGCCCAGGGAGAAGCCCTGTTGCTGGCAGCCGGCTGCCCAAAAATCAGCTTGCTGGTGCGCCGCAGCAATGCCCAGGTGCTTGGCTTCTACGAGGCCCTGGGCTATGGCCAGGATGACGTGGTCAGCCTGGGCAAACGTTTGATTCCCGACCATTGACCCCATACATGGACGCTCCCTTTTGTCAAACTCTCAATCGGCTTTGGCTCGA
>JBBAPO010000056.1:0-15359 GCA_040400795.1 Rhodoferax sp. | reverse complement strand
ACCACCGGCCAGGATGTTTGTCGTCAGACCGGCCAGAATGATTGTCGCGCCCCAATCAGATAAGTGACTCGATTTTTGACAGCGGTGCGGCCGTAGACGTAGGGGCTGAGACGAAGGGCTGGCTTTTTTTCTAAATCGCTCATGGATGAACTTGGGGTGGATGGCGTCGCTGGCATATCTGCTTAATGCTTCAACAATGCATCAAGTGCGTGGGTCAGTGTCGAGTGCATCAGCACTTTGGGGCTAATTTCCGCAAATGTCTGGGCGCCATGAATGCGCCCAGCGATCATTCCTGTGACCGCTCCAACCGTATCCGCATCTCCGCCACGGTTAATGGCATCCACAATGGCCGCGTGGAAAGACTTTGTTGAAAGCACGGAATGCCAGGCGCTGGCGTAGGTGTCAGCAACGTAACCCGAGTTGTTGATAGGTCTGTCCCGCAGATGGTCGTATTCCGGAAGCGGTCGTCCTACCCACAGCTCATGGGCCAGCGCGGCGGTATAGGTGATGGAATCAGCGCTACCGTGAGTCAGCAGACATTGGGCAACCGATTCGCCTATGGCTGCACTCAAACTGTGCCGGTTCCAGATGATGCAGGGGGCCAGGCGCATGATGCAGCCATTGCCACTGCTCTCTGGGTCGGTGGATCCCGCATAGGGGCGACTGATGTGCTTCACGCGGTCCAGGGCGCTGGACACCGTCATTCCAATATCCCAAGCCGGTTGATCTGGGCGAGTACCGAATTTCCCGGTATTCATCCAGTCCAAGAAATTTTGCTGAATGGTTGAGCCGCAAAACCCACATTTTTGGATGTAAGCCTCTGCGATGGCAAGCGCCATGGCACCGTCGTCGGAATACTCGCCCTTGCTGGCTTTGTGGAACCCGCCGGAGGTGAAGGTGGAAACTGGCATGCCAAGGTTGGGTTGCGTGAATTCCAGGGGAACGCCCATGGCGTCACCCACGAAAAGCCCCCACCAGAGTCCGGCGGCTTGATCATCAGTCATTGCCTGGCTCATTGCGCTGCCCCCCGCTTCAACAAAGCCGTAGGTGCGCTGGCCAAAACCTTTCTCATTTTTAAGTGAAGGTGGACTATCTTGGGGCTGGGGACCACTTTGCGCGGCCTCGAGTCATTTGAAACGGCCGAAGTCAGATCGCGAAAAGCAGGCTCGACCCTTTTTAACCATTGGTAGACATCACCGCCCAGCAGCACGCCCATTCGTGCCTCAAAGTCAGCATGTCGGGCTTCCATTTCTGCGGCCTCCAATTCGCGCAGTGACTCCATAGTGGGGCCGCCCGAGCCAGGGCCCTTTTCAAGTATTTCCTTTAAGGTCTGAGCCATCTCGGCCACATCTGCCTCGTCAAGATCTTCCTCGTAGCGTCCGACGTCATCGATCGGCAGCACGACGATGGAGCCTAAGGCAAAGACGCCTTTGATGATTTGAATGGACACGGTCTTCAGGACACCGTCGACTTTGATACAGCGCCCTTTGAGGTAACCATGTGTGGCATCGGTGCTGAATCGCACATAACGCCCCTCAGTAGCCCAGACCTCCGCTGAGCGGCTGCTGAGCTTCAAGTACATCGACCGCAGGCCATTCAACTGACGTATTTCGCCAGGAACGAGTTGTGAAGGCTCAAAGAGCAGTTTTTCCAGGTTCATCCATAGTCCAAGTTGTGATCGCTTTTTTAGCATGCAGACTTTTTTGCAGGTTTGTCAACTGGTGTCGTGAAAATAGGAGAAATCGGGGGAAACCACTCAGCTAATGGAAGAAACAGCTTCTTGAGAACGCCGCCAACGTCTTTGGCGGTGTCGTCGGACAGGCCGATGCCGTTGATGGACAGGTTCAATGCTCACTGAAATTTCAGTAAGGGTGTTGCACTGACTCGATCGCGTCTCCCATTCAAGGAGGCCTCATCCCAAGGCCGCCCGTGATCGATACGCGTACCGCTAAGATGGTCCAAGTAGCCCGGTGTTCTCCCACGGATATGTCCGCTTCGCAGCCCGCTGCTGGCAAAGCCGCAGGACACCTAGCAGGCAGGGATATTGTGCTTCTTGGCTAAAAACAAGGGGCGCAAGGCCTCAACAGCCGCCTGTAACCAGGCCTCGCGCAGGGTGTGCGGGGCAACTGCTAGCGCTGTGGGTGAAAAGATGGGTGTTGGGCCAGGCGCCACCATCGTCATGATGCGGCCCCATCAGCCGAGCCGCCTGGCTTTTTTTGCCCGTGCGGTGGCGCATTGCCATTACCGGTACCACCACCAGTGCCGTCGCCAGAGCCTTCGCCCGAATCATCCGAAGCAAGCGAAGTACCCGAACCCTCCCCTTGCGCCTGCTGGTAGTTGAGCAGCTTGTTGAGCCACTCAGGCTTTTGGGGGCAGTGTTCTTTGAGCCACTTTGCGGCCTCTTCGTCGCCTTGGCTCGCGGCTCGTCCCATGTAGCGGGAGGCCTCCTCAAGATCCTGCTCTACCGCGTCGCCGGCAGCGTAGTGCAGACCGATTTCGCGCAGCGCACAGGCGTCGTCTTGCTCAGCGGCCTGTTTGAACCATTTGAGTGCCTCTGCATCGTTGGGCTCAACACCGTCGCCGTAGCGCAACATCAGGCCCAGGGTGGCTTTGGCATCGGCATTGCCCAAGCTGGCAGACTTACGCAGCCAGCGCACAGCGGCCGGCTTGTCAGTGCCAATCAGGCTGCCTCGCAGGTAAGCGCGGCCCAGCCGGTAGGCCGCACGCGACTCGCCGGCATTGGCGGCCTGGGTGTAGCAATCAATCGCGGCTTGGGGGTCTTTGTCTGTGCCGTTGCCGTGCTCGAAGCTCAAGCCCAGTAGGAAGGTGGGCCAAGCGCCACCCTGCAGGCTGGCAATGCTGAACAGGTTGTGTGCCTTGACGAGGTTTTTTTCAACCCCGTCGCCACGGCTGTAGGCCAAGCCAAGGTAGGCCTGGCAATCCGCATCCCCTTTGTCTGCACCCACTTGGTACCAGTGCGCAGCCCCTGTCGGGTCGGCCTCACAGCCGCGGCCTTCGCGCAGCGCCTCGGCGAGCAAGTAGCAGCCATACGCATGGCCTTGAGCAGCAGCAGCGTGCAGCCACAGCATGCCGTCGGCCTGGGCCTGGGCTGTTTTACCGCGCCACACCATCTGCCCGCCCAACGTGGTCTGGGCGCGGGCCACACCCAGCATGGCGGCGTGGTGTAGGCTGACCATGCCCTCAAGGGCTGCATCACCGCCTAAGTCAAGGCGCGTCCGGCCGAGCCAGTAGATGCATTCCTCGCAGCCCAGGCTGGCACCCTTGCGCAGCCAGTAGCAAGCGACATCAGGGTCTTTGGCCATGCCTTGTCGGCCGTAGACTGAGTTCACACCCAGGTATTGGCAGGCAGCGGGCTCGCCGAGTTCGGCAGCACGCTCGATCCAGTGGCGGTGGCTGGCCCGCTCGGTGTCGGACTGGGCTTTCTCGCACAGGTAGTAGCCGTGGCAGTAGAGGCTCCAAGGGTCAGCAGCTTGCACTGCGGCCAGCATATGTGCCTCAAACCCGGGCTTGTCCAGGTGGGCCCAGTGGCAGTGACCCGCCGGATTGCCCAGGGCAGCGGCCTGCTCAAAGAGGGCAAAGCCTGCCGCTGGGTCTTGCAAGGCAGTGTGGCGGCCCAGGTTGATGATGCAGTGGGTGTTGCCAAGTGCTGCACCGCGGCGGTACCACTCGGTGCCAGTCACTAGGTTAGGTTGCACGCCAAAGCCCAGCCGGTGGGCGCGGCCCAGGTGGAACATGGCCTGGCTGTTGCCTTCTTCGGCCAATACCTCCAGCGCTGCCAGGGTTTGGGGAAAGAGGGCAGGAGCATCTGTGGTGCCCCAGTTGGCGCTGGCCGCCATCAAGGCCTCGGCATGCCCCGCCTTGCGGCCCCGGGCATGGCGAACAAAGTTCAGGTAGTCATGCGGGTTGCTGCTGGTGCGCACGATGGACCAGATGAGTTGGTCGATTTCCAGGTCAGGCGTGGTTTCGGTCATGACAGGGGCTCCAGTGGCTTTGGGGGCGTAAAGGTGGCGTGCAGGGGTAAAGAAGCAGGTTCAAGACTAGTGATTCAAAGGCTCATGGGGTGAGCTTTGAAGGGGCCCGAAGAAGTTTCTCTTACGCCATCCTGGCGGCCTGTCCAGGCCTTGGTGCAAAAAAGCCACAGATGAAATAAAAAAGTAAAGGTCGTACAAACTTCAGTAAACTGGCACCTTGCATCAAGAACAGGGCCGACGCCCTGACCAACCTGCCCCCGGGCAAGGTGGACCGCCAAAGCGGGATGTGGCCTCATAGCAGAGGCAACCAACCGGGAGACGCGTCGGCCCTCCATAGTTTCTCTGGCGGGCTTTTTTTATGGCTAAAACGACGCAGATCCACCCCGACAAGATCCGGGCCTACCTGGCTACGGACTACCGCTTGGGCCACGCGGCGCAAGACATTGTGCTGACTATCGGCAAACGTTCAGACCGCCTGGCGGCCTTGTTTGCGACCAAAGGTGTCAATTGCGGTGCATTCCTTACCGGATACAACCCACGCGGCACCCTGCAGACTGAGGCAGCCAACCACTTGGCACATGCCCAACTGGCCACGCAGCTTGAGCAACTCGGGCACGAGGTCATTGCAGGCTCCGGCAGCGAAAGAGGCAGCGACTGGGAACCTGAAGAAAGCTACTTTGCTTTGGGCCTGGCCTTGGAGGACGCCAAAGCCATGGGCACCCACTTTGACCAAGATGCCATCGTCTGGGTCGGGGCAGACGCTGAGCCACAACTGATCTTGTTGCGTTAACGGTTTTTTGGTCTGGCCGACCTCAATGGCTGGGGGGATTTGATCCAGATTGCTGACCCTGACATCTGTCTTAAACGGCTAAACCGGAGAACTCTATGCCTTTATCGAACCCAATCACGCAGCCCTGCGTGCTCACACCCGAAGCTTTTGAGCGGGCCTCTGTGGCCTTGTTCAGCACATGGGGGCTGGCCAATGGCTGGCCCGCTCCGCCCAATGACCTTGGGCGGCTCAGCACAGTGTCCGCGCAGCTCTTGAAGTCTGAGTGGCGCGACCCGCCAGCGTTTCGCTTCAAGCGCTCTTGCGCCAACACGCCCGGCCAGGTTCACCCGCGCGCCCAACCCGAGGTGCTGCATCTGCGCCGCTGAGGCCGATGGGGTGCGCTTGGCACCTACCCAAAAACTCCAGGCGTCGCTGATTTAAGAGACAACTTGCAGGGCGACTCACCAAAAACTGCTAAAGCGTCGTACACGCCTGCCCCGGCGTGCTCGATGCCAGAGCTATTCGGGGACAGGAGTTTGTGATGTCAGAACTATTCAAAGCGCCCGCATCCGCGTCCGCACCCGCACCATCCACCGACAAGCCCAGGCCTACGGGCTTGCTGCAAGGTCTGGGCTTGATTGGTTTGTCCAGCATCGAAGCACCGGTGCTGGCGGCCCTTGCCACCGAGGAGCCGCTGCTCTTGATCGGCCCGCACGGCACCGCCAAGAGCCTGATGCTGACCCGCATTGCTGCAGCGCTGGGGCTGGCTTTTAGGCACTACAACGCCAGCCTGCTCAACTTTGATGATTTGGTGGGTTTTCCGCTGCCGGGCAAGGACGGTCAGTTGGAGTACATGACCACGCCCGCAGCGGTTTGGGGCGCCGGGGCAGTGATCTTTGATGAGATCAGCCGCTGCCGACCTGACATTCAGAACAAGCTGTTTCCCATCATCCACGAGCGCCGGGTGCAGGGCATTGCCCTGGAAGGTCTGCGCTACCGCTGGGCGGCGATGAACCCGCCCAACACCGATGACCACGACAACGGCTACCTCGGCTCTGAGCCCCTGGATACCGCGCTGGCCGACCGCTTTGCCTTTGTGCTGGAGATGCCAGCCTGGAACGGGCTGGGAGAGGCCGACCAGCTGAGCATCATCCAGGCCCAAGACAGCCCAATCGAGCCGGCGCAGGCCAGCGCGCTGCTAGAAGTGCTGCAGCGCACCCGCACCCTGCTTCCCGCTGTCAGCGCCTCAATGGCCGGCGGTGTGGCATCCTATGTGCGCACCTTGATGGCGTTGCTGGCATCGGCCAGTTTGCAGCTGAGCCCCAGACGCGGTGGCATGTTGTACCGCAGCATTCTGGCGGTCAACGCTGCGGCACTGGCCCTCGACCCCAGAGCCAGCGCTGCCGATGCCACCCTTTTGGCGGTGCGCAGCGCTTTGCCCCAACGTGCCCAGGGCATCACCGTGCCAGAGATCAAGCTGCTGGGGGCGCACCGAGAGGCTTGGCGACTCGCCGCCATCGCCCCGAGTGACCCGCTCAAGGCCATTTTGTGTACGGCTGACCCGCTTCAGCGGTTGCGCCTGGCCGTGGGCGCAAGGTCTTTGTCTAAGACGGCGTTCTCGCAGGTGGTGGCCGACGCCTTGGCGCAGTTACCGCCAGGCGCGCGGGAAGCGGCAGTGGTGCACCTGTTTGAGACCGGCGCAGCGGGCCGACTCAACGCGGCTGTAGCCGGTGATGCAGCTGAGTTGTACAGACAGGTGGCCACACCCCAGCCGTTTACAGAGTCACTGCACGGCGGGAGCGCGCGCTTTGGCATTTGGACTCGGGTGAAAGAGCTGCTGTCTCGGCTCGATGCCAATGACCCACGCGCAAACCTGCGGGCCAACGCGCTGGCAGCGGCTTTTTCTCGCAAGCAAATCGCGACGAAGGAGGATGCAGACCGCCTGTTCCAGGCCTTTGGCACAACCGATGCGGCACTGCTGTCCACATGAGACCAAACCAATCACCGGGCCAAACCCTGGGTCAAACACCGGCCCCACTCCCACGCCAGCCAGAACCCGAGGGCAGCGCCCTGCTGCACAACATGTCAACCCCACCTAAAACCGTGGTGAGCTACGCTGGGCTGGGCGAGTTGGCCAGAGCCGCCCAGCAACGCAACCCCAGCCTTGCATCGGCCCAGATCAGTTACAGCGGCGTCTTTGGCATGGCGCTGCGCTTTGAGCTGCCCAGGGCCTTGCGGGGGCAGCCCCCAGAGACCATCTTAAAAATACTCAAGATCGCGCCACAAGGGGAGGCCTCACGCCAACTCACTGCGTTGATCAATGCGCGCGCCAACACCATGAGCCTGCCCGATGGCTGTGTGGTGGTACCTGAGAGGCCTGACGCCCGTGTGCTCTGGGACGACCCGATCTCGGTGCTGGCGGTGCTGGCCAAAGCCTCCTCGAGCGTTTGGCTGCGCACCAAGACCCCAGCACTGCATGCAGCCGTCCAACGCGATCAAGTCACCCTGCTGGTGCCCCCGATGTTTGCCAAGACATTGGCCTGAGCGATTAACCAACCCCTAAGCCCTTAGCACTAAACCCAACCCCCAACCTAGCCCTGGAGTCCACATGAACACACAAGCCGCCCTACCAAGCCTACCCAACCCACTGGCCCCACAAAACCCCGCACCAACACCGCTTGCTGATCGCATTCTGGATGCATTTCCAAGCGGCTCTTACGCGCTGAGCGCCCTGCTGCGTTTGATGGACATTGTCGAGAGCACCAGTGTGCCCACTGCAGCCGTGGAGTGCCGCGCGCAGCCTCGTATGTTGATCAACCCCGAGTTTTTGGCTCTGCATGCGCACACGCCAGAGAAGCTTTTGATGCTGGTGATGCATGAACTGCACCATGTGCTGCTGGGCCACACCACGCTGTTCCCGCGCCTCACGCTGGCGCAAAACTTTGTCTTTGATGCAGTCATCAACGGCATCGTCTGCCGGATGTTCCCTGGGGCAGACCACACGTCATTTTTTACCGATTACTACGACCAGGCCAGTTTTCCGCACTGCCTGTTGCGTCCGCCCCCAGATTGGCCAGGCAAGCGTGGCATTGAGGGCCGGGACCATGGATGGGCGGACCCCGGCGGTATGGGTACCGCTGCAGGCATCTTGGCGTTGCGCGAACCGCTGCGCTCGTTGGCCAAGGAGTTGCATGAAGCGCTGTACTCGGCTGCCGGTGCAAGCTACCGGGAGGTGTTTGATGCGCTACCCAAGTTGCTCGTCGACGCAGCAATCGGTGGGGTTCCGCTGTTGGGCGGCCATGGTGACGAGGCGCTGCCGGATGGGCGACTTGAGCACAACTCACCAGTTTTGTTTGAGGTGGTGCGCGACATCGTCGAGCAGTGGCCGCAACCGCCAGACCCGATTCGCGGACGCTCGCTCGCCGATGTGCTGCAGCCGTCCAACATCCAGCCCCGGCGCAAACCGGCGAACCGGACGGTGCTGCGCCGGCTGATCTGCCAAGTGGCCGGCTCTAAGCAGGCGGGCATCCTGCGCCGCCAGCGCGTGGACTATGCGCAGGCGCCAACGCCACTGCCCAGCCTGGGTCGACGCTCTATGGTGTTGCGCGCGCTGGGGCACACCCCACTACTACACACCGGCCCCGCACTGTGGCGCACTAGGGTGGACTCGGGGGAGCGGGTGCATGTGTACCTGGACGTATCGGGCAGCATGGACTCTGTCAAAGGCCCGCTGTATGGCGCGGTGCTGGACTGCGAGGCGCTGGTGCATCCCACCGTGCACTTGTTTTCGACTGCAGTGGCTAGCGTGAGCCTAGCGCAGCTGCGCCAGGGCGTTTGCCAGTCAAGCGGGGGCACCAGCATCGACTGCGTGGCTGAGCACATGGCCAAGCACCGGGTACGCCGGGCATTGCTCATCACCGATGGCTATGTGGGCAAGGCCTGCGGTCAACACCAACGCACCCTGGCCAGTGCCCGCCTGGCGGTGGCCTACCTGGGCACCAACACCACCCAGCGAGATCTTGAAAGCGTCACCAACCACAGCGCCACCCTTCAACTTGGAGAATGAACATGACACACAGCACCACAAAACCCAAACACTTTGCCGCAGAATTTGTCTTCCCCGGCCACCCCGACAAACTTTGCGACGCCATCGCCGACGCCCTGGTGCTGGAGGCCGGCCGACGCGAACGCCGGGCCCTGGTGGGGGTGGAGGTGGCGGTACACCGCAACCGGGTTTTCATCACCGGGCGCATCGCCTGCGCGTCAGCCCAGGAGATTGAGGTCGCAAAGATCGTCCAAGAGGTCTACCGCACGGCCGGCTACGGCCAGACCGAGGCGGGCAATATCGAGTGGTACCCCGGTGCGCAAGCGCTGATCATCGAGCCGCACCTGTGCCTAGGGCCGCTGGAGGATGGTGAGGCCGAATTCAGGGAGGTTTCGGATGACCAGGCGATTTGCATCGGTTATGCCAACAGCCTGGTGCCAACCAACCACCTGCCGGTGGAGCAGTGGCTGGTGACCCGGCTGGCCCGGCGCTTGGCAGCACTCCGGCTTGAGCAGCCCGAATTAGCACTTGGGCCCGATGGCAAGGTGCTGGTGCTGGTGCGTGAGGAGGGGCAGGCATGGAGCCTGGCCGCCTTCAGCTGCTCGCTGCAACAGCAAAACCAGGCCGATGCGGTGGCTCTGCACCGGGCAGTGCGGCTGGCACTGACCGACGAGCTGCGGGTGCTGGCACAGGCCCTGCCGGGGCTGTCGGCGGCGTTGCCCGAGCAGCTGAGCGTGAACGGCGCCGGCGCCTTTGAAGTCGGCGGCCCTGAGGGAGACAACGGGCTGTCGGGTAAAAAACTGGTGATGGATGCCTACGGCACGCGGGTGCCTATTGGCGGGGGTGCCTGGTCGGGCAAGGACTTTTTCAAGGCAGACCGGGCTGGCGGTATGCATGCCCGCCGCCTGGCCAAGCTGGTGGTGCAACTCGACTTGGCCAGCGAGGCCTGCGTGACGCTGCACTGGCAGCCAGGCGACCGCGAGGCGCGCGTGCTCGACATTGCCACGCCCCCGGGGGAAGAGGTGCCAGCGCAACAGGTGCAGCACATCGCGCGCTGCATGGACTTGACCCTTGAGCGCAGCGGCGAGAGCTTCCCGGTGGACGACTTGGTAGAGCTCGCCCGTTGGGGGCATTTTGAGCGGCAGGACCGACCTTGGGAACAGCTGGCTCGGCTGTAAACCGACAAGGCCAGGCCGCAAAGCCCACGGCCAGACGAGCGCCGGGCCACGAACCGATTGACATCTTCAACACCAACTGGAACTTTTATGACGACTTGCAAACTATCCCAATCCGACGACTACACCGAGTTCCTGAGCCTTCGCCCTATCGAGGCCCTGCCCGGACACTGTGAGCTGCTGATTCAAAGCCAATGGCTGGGGGCCAAAAACCCGTCAGGCTTGCAGGTCAAGCACCGGGCGATTGTTACGACTGCTGGCCTGGAAGCCTTGAGGGATATGCTCAGTGTTCAGCTAGACTGAACTTAAGTTTGCCCACATGACCATCACCCAAGTATGAATGGTGGGTGACACAACCTAGCGTTTACATGGCCCACCTTTTTCCGACCCTGCCGCTGCTCTCTGGTAACAAGGTCGGTGAACGCACGGAGCTAGCGCTGCTGCAAACCCTGCAGGCCAACCTTTCAGACGCCTACACCCTGTTTCACAGCGTGGATTGGTCCAAAGGGTCGGGGCTGCAAGAGCAGCACGGTGAGATCGACATCGTGGTGCTCAACCAGTCCGGTGACGTGTTGCTCATTGAGGTGAAATCTGGCGAGGTGACGTTTGCCCCTAACGGCATTTATAAGGCCTACGATCACCAAGTCAAGGATGTTGCTGCGCAGGTCAAGAGGCAGTACGGCGCCATGCGTTCGCGCTTGGAGGCGGCTGGCCTGGCAGTGCGCGTGTTCACCCTGCTGGTGCTCCCAGACATGCAGGTAGAAGCCGAGACAGCGCTGTGGCCAAGGAGCCGCATCGTCGACAGCAAAGAGATCGCCGACGTGGGTGCCCGGATCGCAGAGATGCTCGGGCCGGGCATTCCGAACGACATCGTGGGCCGCGTGCACGCATTCTTTGAGAATCGATTTCAGGTGGCGCCCGACGTCTCAGCGCTGGCTGGACGGCTGCAGCAGACCGCCACCCGACTGTCCGCTGGACTGGCCATTTGGGTACCGCGCATCGACGTGCCCTCGGGCATCATCCGCGTGGTCGGCACGGCTGGGTCCGGTAAAACCCAGCTGGCACTGCACCTTTTGCGCGAAGCTGATGCCCAGGGAAAGCGCGCCGCCTACCTCTGCTTCAACCGCGCCCTGGCTGACCACATGGCCCGGGTGGCACCGGTGCGCACACCAGTGGAGACTTTCCACGCCTATGCGGCGCGCATCGCCCGCCGATTTGACAAAGCGGTTGACTTCAAGTCACCCAATGTCTACCTAGAACTCGAAACGCATTGCCTAGAGCGCCTGACCAGCAGTGCGCCGGATCTTGACTTTATCGTTCTGGACGAGGTGCAGGACCTCAAACCCGAATGGGTGCAGGCGCTTCTGTCTCGGCTAGAGCCAAGTGGGCGAGCAATTCTGCTGGAGGACCCCGAGCAGCAACTCTACCCGGACCGGGAACCCTTTGACATCGCAGGTGCAGTGACCATCACGTCTCACGAGAATTTCCGATCACCACGCGAACTCGTCAGATTGATTAACCTGCTGCAGCTTACCGCGACCGAAGTAGAGGCGGGCTCCAACTTCGTTGGCGAGGCGCCCAACCCGATCGTCTACGAAACGCCAGAGCGAGTCCTGCCACAGACCATCGCAGCGGTCGATCGCTGCCTTGCGCGAGGCTTTGGGCTAGAGGACATCGCTGTGGTCAGCATGCGTGGACGCGCGAGCTCTGCGCTGCAACAGCTCGAGCGTCTGGGGGCATGGAGCACCAGGCACTTTACGGGGGCTTTTGATGAGGGCGGAGAGCCCCTTTGGACACTAGGCGACTTGCTGGTGGAATCAGTCCGTCGCTTCAAGGGGCAGGCTGCTGCTGCTGTGGTGCTCACTGAATGCGACCTTGCCGACTTGGGCGATTTGAACCGGCGGCTACTTTTTGTTGGACTCACCCGGGCACGTATGCATTTGGAATGGGTGATATCCAAGACCACCGAAGCGGCGCTGCGGCGCATGCTGGCTTGAAGGTCCGCAAAAATAGTGGCAACCATGTCGTGATTTAACGTGATGGTTGCCCGCTCGAAGTGTGTGTGCCGGCACGCAAACCCATTAAAGCTGTGCACGTGCTGCAGTTGCTTTCCTTGATTGTTCGCGCCGACACCTCTGGGGAGGAAATTTATCCCCTTCGGGCAGCTATAAAGCTTGTCTTAATTGCCAATTTAGATTGTCATCTTGACAATTACAATAAAAACTGTCACAATGACATTTTTAGATGGCACCTTGGAACTCTCCAAGGGCCAAGGCCAAGGAGATTCTCAACATGAACAAGTACCTAGAGCGCTTACGCAACGACTTCCAAGGCAGCGCCGATGCCCTCATCGCCAAGGCACAGGATGTCGCCAAAACCCTCAAACTGGACCAAGAGGCCACCGAAGGCAACGAAAGATTGCTTCGCCACTACGTGTCCATGGGTGTGGTGGACAAGCCGACCCGCGAAGGCCGCGATGCGCTTTACGGCTTTAGGCACCTGGTTCAGTTTGTGGCGGCGAGGCGCTTGCTTGCCGAGGGCTTTCCTTTGGCCAAGATTGCCAAGTACACCGGCGCAGTGCCCACCGACGCCCTCACCGTCTACCTAGAAAAGCCAGACCGCACTAGCGAAGCCGAGCTGCTGGTGGCTGCATTCAGAGCTGCGTCACCTGATCAAACCACCCCTCAGCCAGCCTCTCGCAAAGCTGCACCGCCCAAGCCACATCAAAGCATGGCGACCGGCATGGGCATGGTGGATGTGATGCATGAGATGCGCGACATGGAAAGCCGAGTGCGTATGCAACTCGACGAAATACAAAACAAAGTGCACGTGATGGTTGAGGACGCCGTAAGAAATATGGGATCACAACATCGCGATGGTCAAATTTTTGCGGATGAGTTCACGCATGCTGTATCGAAGCTGGCTGTGATGATGGACGAAACAGCGCAACGCTTTGATTCAATCCTTAGGAAGCCCATGCTGATGATCGAAAAGCAGATGGAGCAACAAAAGTACATGTTTGAAGAAGCACACCGGCAGAAAGATTTTCTGGAGCGCATATTTGGCAATTTGCTGACGGACCAGCGAAAAGATATCCAGGTGATCTTTGACAAACAAGCTCATCACTTGCGAGACATGGTTCGCCAGGCTCACGACGAAACAAAAAGCCACATCAGCAATCTCGAATCTCATTTGAATGACAAGCTCAACAGGCTTGAAAGCGAGATGCAAAAAGACAAAACCTTACCCACAACCTCAAAAATGAAAGCAGGTGTATTGTGAAAATCGTTATCAACCCTATCCGACCAGTCCTGGCCACACCGACCAAGACTTCCATGTTTTAGTACGTCTACAGTCCGAGCCGCAAGCTGGCTTTCAGCGCACGCCATTGAACCTGGCGCTGATCTTAGATCGCTCTGGCTCCATGCAGGGACCCAAACTGAGAGAAGCCAAGCGATGCGTGGTCGACCTCATTCACCGCATGCACTCAGAGGATCAAGTAAGCCTCGTGCAGTACGACGACCAAATAGATACCATTCTTCCGTTAACGCCGGTGGACAAAGTCATCGGCATCATTGATGTTTTGGTTCAAGGCATCACAGCCAATGGCGGCACCGATTTGCACGCGGGCTGGTTACGTGGTGGTGAGATGTTGGCACCCAATGCGGGAAATCAGTCCACATGCCACACCATTTTGCTTTCCGATGGCCAGACCAATCGCGGGCTAACCGATACCGCTCGTATTTGCGAGCAGGTTTCTGCCCTGGCGGGTGCAGGGGTCACCACAACAACGGTTGGATTGGGAGCAGACTTCAACGAGGAATTGATGACAGCCATTGCCCAGGCTGGTCACGGCAGTGCTCATTACGGCGAGCGCGCCATCGATCTGGCCGAAACATTTGAGGCTGAAATTGGTTTGTTATCTCAGCTTCAATGGCGAAATGTGGAAATGTCGATTTCTGGAGACTCTACCCATATTGAAATACTCAACACATACCAGCGCGCGGGTGAAGGGTGGCGCATGCCGTCGATTGCACTAGGATCTGAGTGCTGGGCCTTATTTCGTATGCCCATGCGCGAAGCTATCCGACTTCAAGAAGAAAGCGGGAGCGCGCTGAAGGTGAGTGCGTTGGGAGTAGACGCCGACGGTCGACAATTTAGCTTTGAAGGACAGTTGCAATCTCTGCCAATTGTGGCGCCTGATGTCTACTCAGCTGAAATTGGACATGAGCTGGTCGTTCGACGCATCAATGAACTCAGTGCAGCGATCCTTCAAATGGAAATTAGAGTTGCAGCATTGGGGGGCGATTGGCTTCAAGTTGAGCAGTTACTCAGCAGGCTAGAAACAATCGGTCGCCATGAACCTTGGGTGGCAGCTTCAATTGCGTTTACACGGCAGCTGATGAGCGCGCGCGATGACCGCCGTATGTCTAAAGAGCTGCTCTACAAGTCGATAAAAATGAACAACCGTTTGTCCAGCACAGATGAGATGATGTTCAGCATGAAAGACGACGTTGAACTGCCTGCATTTTTGCGAAGAAAGTCGACTGAGGGACGCAGGTCGGAGACTTAAAAATGAAAGCGACCACCTTTTATCTAAATATTAGGCGGTTCAACGCCCTCCTGCCGCTGATTGCCATATTGCTGATGGCAGTTGCGCTGGCTTTGGGGGCCTTTTTTACAGATACATCACCCCCCCCAAATTCAGTGATACCGCCTGGCAAAAAAGAGACTGTTTCGAGCGAAGTTCTAGAGCTTAGCAAGCTTGATGAGGAGATGGATCTAGGGCCTAAGCTTGTGATGCTAAAGGTGGTTATCCGAAAAAAGTCTGTCACTGAATACAGCAGAACAGCAATTCGCAACTTGGTATTTGTGGAGGATGACAGCACAGATTTGAAATGGGTGTTTCCCACACAGCAGCAAGAACTGGTCAGAGTCCATCCTTTGAAGAATTCGAATGGAGTCATCAAGGGAATCTATATTGAGGCCATTGAAAAAGCCGATGCTGTGAAATCTTCTGAGCTTGAACTGCGCTCAATTTATGTGGTGTCGCTAGATGGATCGGGCTACAAGAAAATTTTGTCCAATGTGGATGAAGTGATCAGTAGAAGCAACGATGCGAACAGGTTGCGGCTGATCTACCAAACAGAAAACACCGTTCGAATGGCGTACATTAATATGCAAGACTTTCAGATCACAACCGATCGGGAACTCGCAAAAATGAGCAAATTAAAATGACTGAATTCGTGTGCCCGCACTGCCAAACAGCTTGATCAACTCTTGGGCCAGATCGTCATCGGCCAAGGTGATCTGGTGCTTAACCCCCCCTGTGTCAGACTAGTTGTCGCCGCTCTATTTAATGCGGATGTTCCGCCGAA
>JBBAPO010000055.1:0-16816 GCA_040400795.1 Rhodoferax sp. | reverse complement strand
TACTTGGCTACGAACCAAGGGGTCGTGGGTTCAATTCCTGCCAGCCGCACCAAATGAATCAAGGACTTACGCTCGAGAGGGTGTAAGTCCTTTTTTCTTGGTGCGCCCAGTATGGGCACACCGCATCAGCGAGTCACCCCGCCCGCCTGATTTGGACCTTCAGCCGAATTGAGTTAACCTCCCACCCCTGAGCACGTAAGTTTGCCAGCAGTGCAGGTAAAAGCTGTCGGACCTTGGCAGCGACCGCGTTGTTATCTAATAGCAGGCACCAGGCATCGCCATCGATGGGGCCGGCTTGTATGGCTGGGCGCAGGGCTGTGGGGATCAGGCCATCCAGGGCGTTGAGCCGCGCCACCGAATCCCGGCTCAACTCTGTCAGCCGGGCCAGCGTGGGCGAGTCCTGGCTGGCTTGCAGCGCGGTGATGGCATATTGGCGGCGGTTCATGAGCAAACGGGGAAGGGGCTAACCAGATGCAATTGATTATCACGGATGCCTGGCTCGCGAAAAGCCGGGCGGTTCACTTGAGCGGGGCCAAACTATTGGGCGCGATGGTGCTCGCGTCTTTCGTCCTGATGCTGGTCGCAGCTGGCCTGTATCACTGGGTTTTTTTGAAAGGAGCCCGTGAGGGCTGGCCGGTGGTCGGAACTTTGGTGCGGCTGGTGGTCAAGGACGAGTTTGACCAGCGCGACCGGTTCATGCGTGAAAACCTTGACGTGTTGGCGCGCCGGGTTGGCGAGCTTCAGGCCAAGCTTCGCCAACTGGAGTCTTTGGGTGAGCGAGTCTCGGGGTTGGCAGGCATGAGCCCCAATGACATCAAGGCCAAGCCTGGACAGGGTGGTGCTCTGGTCTCAGGCCGCCCCTTGTCGGTCCAGGAACTTGAGGTCACTCTGGCCGATCTTGACCGACTGACGGGGCAACGCACTGATTGGATGACTGTGATGGAGTCGCGTCTGGTCGACCAGAAAGTCCGTGCCATGATGGTGCCGACCCGTCAGCCGGTGGTCTCGGGTAATTTGGGCTCGCTTTTTGGCTGGCGCATAGATCCAATTACCGGAACATCAGCCCTGCACACCGGGCTGGATTACCCGGCCGAGCCAGGCACCCCGATATTGGCGGCTGCTGGCGGGGTGGTGGTGGTCCAGGAGTTCAACGCCCCGTACGGCAACATGCTCGAGATCGATCACGGCAATGACCTCATCACCCGCTATGCGCATGCCTCCAAGGTCTTTGTCCGGCGGGGTGACTTGATCCGGGTGGGTCAAAAAATTGCCGAAGTGGGCAGCACCGGGCGTTCTACAGGGCCTCATTTACATTTTGAAGTGCTGGTGCAGGGCATTCCGCAGGATCCGATGAAGTTCTTGGCAGCCGGCAAAGGCGGTTCGGCACCGCCGCCAAACCGGTCGATGGCGGCCCATCAGGGCGTACCGGCGACCCCGTCGGCTCGCCCACCCGTGCAAAGGTAAAATCGGAAGATGGGTGCCTGCGGCGCCATGCGCTCGGTGTCCCCGATTGCATTGCGCCAAGGCGCCCCCACATCCCTCTGATTAGAAAAAGGACTGCGCTGCCCTTTGGGTTCTGGTGAACCTTGGGGGCGGGCTTGCATTCATGGCCATTAACCTACTCACCAAAATATTCGGCAGTCGCAACGACCGCCTGCTCAAACAGTATCGCAGCGGTGTGAATCGCATCAATGCGATGGAGGCTGAGCTGGAGGCCCTCTCCGATGAGGCCTTGCGTGGCAAGACCCAGCAGTTCAAAGAGCGTATTACTGCTGGCGAAGCGCTGGACGCCCTGCTGCCCGAAGCCTTTGCAGTAGTGCGTGAAGGCTCCAAGCGGGTCATGAAGATGCGCCACTTTGACGTGCAACTGCTGGGCGGCATGTCTCTGCACAATGGCAAGATTTCCGAAATGGGTACGGGCGAGGGCAAGACCCTGACGGCCACGCTGCCCGTTTACCTGAACGCCTTGTCGGGCAAGGGCGTGCACGTGGTCACGGTGAACGATTACCTCGCCAACCGCGACGCGCAGTGGATGGGCAAACTCTACAACTTTCTGGGTTTGTCAGTGGGCATCAACCTGCCCAATATGGCGCGTGAAGAAAAACAGGCCGCCTACCGTGCCGATATCACTTACGGCACCAACAACGAGTACGGCTTTGATTACCTGCGTGACAATATGGTCTACGAGGTGGCCGACCGGGTTCAGCGAGGCCTCAATTACGCCATCGTCGATGAGGTTGACTCGATCCTGATCGACGAGGCCCGCACGCCGCTGATCATCAGCGGGCAGGCCGAAGACCACACCAGCCTGTACATTGCCATCAACCAGGCGGTGCCGCAGTTGCAGCAGCAGGAGGGTGAGGCCGACCCGCGTACTGGCGAAGGCATCATCAAGGCGGGCGACTTCACCCTGGATGAAAAAAGCCGCCAGGTGTTCTTGACCGAGCAGGGTCATGAAAACGCCGAGCGTATCTTGTTCGAGATGGGGTTGATTCCAGAGGGTGCCACCCTCTATGACCCGGCCAACATCACGCTGGTGCACCATCTGTACGCAGCGCTGCGCGCCAAGCACCTGTACCACCGTGACCAGCACTACGTGGTGCAAGAGGGTGAAATTGTCATTGTGGACGAGTTCACCGGTCGCCTGATGAGCGGGCGGCGCTGGAGCGAAGGCCTGCACCAAGCGGTCGAAGCCAAAGAAGGCGTGTCGATCCAGCCAGAAAACCAGACCATGGCGTCCATCACCTTCCAGAATTATTTCCGGCTGTACGGCAAGCTAGCGGGCATGACCGGCACGGCCGATACCGAGGCCTACGAGTTCCAGGAAATTTACGGTTTGGAGACTGTGGTGATGCCGCCCAACCGGCCCAGCCGGCGCAAGGATGAGTTGGACCGGGTCTACAAGACAACCCGTGAAAAGTATGAAGCCGCCATCCAAGACATCCGTGAATGTTATGAGCGCGGCCAACCGGTACTGGTGGGTACCACTTCCATCGAAAATTCCGAGATCATCTCGCAGCTGCTGGAGAAAGAGACGCTGCCGCACCAAGTGCTCAACGCCAAGCAGCATGCCCGCGAGGCGGACATCGTCGCCCAGGCCGGCCGTCTCAAAATGATCACCATTGCCACCAATATGGCGGGCCGCGGAACCGACATCGTGCTGGGCGGTAATGTCAGCCTGGTCGTGGACGCTTTGGAGGCTGATGGTGCGATGGACGCCGCTCAGAAGCAGCAACAAATTGCCGAGCTACGGGCTCAGTGGAGCAAGGACCACGAGCAGGTTAAGGCGCTGGGCGGTTTGCGCATTATTGCGACCGAGCGGCATGAGTCGCGCCGGATTGACAACCAACTGCGTGGCCGCTCTGGCCGCCAGGGCGACCCAGGCTCATCCCGTTTCTACTTGAGTTTGGACGACGCTTTGATGAGGATCTTTGCCGGCGATCGCGTCAAAAGCATCATGGACCGGCTCAAAATGCCTGACGGCGAGGCGATTGAGGCCGGGATCGTCACCCGCAGCATTGAAAGTGCGCAGCGCAAGGTCGAGGCGCGCAATTTCGACATGCGTAAGCAGCTGCTTGAGTATGACGATGTCTCCAATGACCAACGCAAGGTTATTTACCAGCAACGCAATGAAATTCTGGATGCAACGGACCTGACGGCCCAGATCACTTCCTTGCGCGAAGGCTGCTTTGCCGACCTGGTGCGCCAGTATGTGCCGCTTGAGTCGGTGGAGGAGCAGTGGGACATTGTTGGCCTTGAAAAAGCATTGACCGAGGAGTGGCAGTTGACCCTGGCCCTGCAGCAGCAGATCAGTGCAGCCAGTGCCATCACCGATGAGGATTTGCTGGAGACCGTGAGGACCGAGGCCAACGCTACTTTTGCTGCCAAGGTGGCGCAGGTCGGCAATGGCAATTTCATCCAGTTCGAGCGCATGGTGCTGTTGCAGAGCATTGACACCCATTGGCGCGAACACTTGAGCTCACTCGACTACCTGCGACAGGGCATTCACTTGCGTGGCTATGCACAAAAGCAACCCAAGCAGGAGTACAAGCGCGAAGCTTTTGAGTTGTTTGGTCAGTTACTCGACTCGGTCAAGAACGAGGTCACCAAGCTGCTGATGACAGTCAAGATCCAGTCCAGTGAGCAAATTGAGCAGGCCGCCTTGGAGATGGAGCAGCGGGCCGAAAGCATCGCCAATGTCACCTACACCGCGCCAACTGAGACCGGCGAGGTGCAAACCACGGTGGATCCAGCCACTATCGGGCAAGCCCCCAGCGCATTCGGCGCGGTGCCCAGGGTTGGCCGCAACGAGCCCTGTCCTTGCGGCAGCGGTAAAAAATACAAGCAATGCCACGGTAAGCTGGCTTGAGTCTGGTTTTTTAATCATTGAAGGGGATAGCCATGCCTGTTCTGCTGTCAGCGCCGAATCCGGACCAGTTGTATCCCATTGCCGGTGTGCGTCTGGGTGTGGCCGAAGCTGGCATCCGCAAAGCCAAGCGCAAAGACCTGACAGTGGTGCTGCTCGAGCCTGGGGCGTCGGTGGCAGGGGTGTTTACCCAAAATCGGTTTTGTGCCGCACCTGTCCAAATTTGCCGTGAACACCTGGTCAGCGCCGGCGCCGGTGTGCGTGCTTTGCTGATCAACACCGGCAACGCCAATGCTGGAACCGGGGCCGACGGTCGCGCCCGTGCCCTGAGCACCTGTGCTGCCCTCGCCGGCAAACTTGGCTTGGCACGGGAGCAGATCTTGCCGTTCTCCACTGGCGTCATCATGGAGCCGCTGCCCAATGACCGCATCGAGGCCGGGCTGGACGCAGCACTGGCCGACGCGCGCGAAGACAATTGGTTGCGCGTGAGCGAGGCCATCATGACCACCGATACCGTGCCCAAAGCCTTTGGTGCGCAGCTGGACATCGGCGGTAGCCGGGTCAGCATCACCGGTGTGAGCAAGGGTGCCGGCATGATCCGCCCTAACATGGCCACCATGCTGGGTTTCATCGCCACCGACGCTTGCGTCAGCCAGGCCATCATGCAGCAACTGGCGTTGGAGCTGGCCGAAGCATCGTTCAACCGGGTGACTGTGGATGGCGACACCTCAACCAATGATTCCCTGGTGGTGATTGCCAGCAACCGCGCCTCGCACGCCCCGATCGAGTCGCTGGCCAGTGCAGAGGGCCAGGCCCTCAAGACCGCGATGCTGGGCGTGGCCCAGCAACTGGCCCAGGCCATTGTGCGTGATGGCGAGGGTGCCACCAAGTTCATCACCGTTGCGGTCGAGGGTGGTAAAACCACGGCAGAGTGCCGGCTGGTGGCTTATGCGATTGCCCATTCGCCTCTGGTCAAGACCGCGTTTTTTGCAAGTGACCCTAACCTGGGTCGCATTCTGGCCGCTGTGGGCTACGCCGGCATTGCCGATCTGGACCAGTCTTGCATTGATCTGTACCTGGACGATGTGCATGTGGCGGTTCAGGGTGGGCGCCACCCCGCCTACCGCGAAGAAGATGGCCAGCGGGTCATGAAGCAGGCTGAGATCACGGTCCGGGTGTTGCTTGGGCGCGGTGACGCCGCCGACAGGGTCTGGACCTGTGACCTGAGCCACGACTACGTCACCATCAACGCCGATTACCGATCATGAACACGCCCTTTGAGCAACTTATTCTGCGTGCCGAGCAGCTGATCGACCGTCTTGAAGCGGTGCTGCCGCGCGCCCTGAGCGCCCCCGACTGGACGGCCGCCGTGGCCTGGCGTTACCGCAAACGAAGCGCTGGTCACGGGGTGCTGGAGCCGGTGCGCCACTTGGGGCCCATGCGGCTGATCGATCTTAAAGAGATCGACCCGCAAAAAGAAAAAATCGAGCGCAACACGCGGCAGTTCGTGGAAGGCCGGCCGGCCAACAATGTGCTGCTGACCGGCGCGCGAGGCACCGGCAAGTCCTCGCTGATCAGGGCCTGCCTGAATGAATACGCCGGCCAGGGTCTGCGCTTGATCGAGGTTGACAAGGCCGACTTGGTCGATCTGCCTGACATCGTGGATGTGGTGTCTGATTGCCCAGAGAAATTCATTGTGTTTTGCGATGACCTGAGCTTCGAGGATGGTGAGCCCGGCTACAAGGCCCTCAAGTCGATTTTGGATGGATCGGTGTCTGCCACCTCACCCAATGTGCTGATCTACGCCACCAGCAACCGGCGCCATCTGCTGCCCGAGTACATGAAGGAGAACCTCACTTACACCCACACCGACGACGGTGAGGTGCACCCAGGCGAGGGCGTGGAAGAAAAAATATCGCTTTCAGAGCGGTTTGGGCTGTGGGTCAGTTTTTACCCATTCACGCAGGCTGAGTACTTGATCATCGTGGCCCAGTGGCTCAGCTGGTTTGGCGTGCCACCTGCAGCGATTCAGGCGGCCCGGCCCGAGGCCCTGGTATGGGCGCTGGAGCGGGCCAGTCGCAGCGGTCGGGTGGCTTACCAGTTTGCGCGCGACTACGCGGGTACCCACGCCGGGACTGCATGACCACAGCACCGTTGGTGGCCGACGCCGACCAGGCCCGTGAGGGCGGGCTGAACAGGGCCGTGGTGGATGTGGCGGTGGGTGTGTTGATCCGCCCGGATGGTGATTTTTTGCTGACCTCACGGCCCGAGGGTAAGGTTTACGCCGGCTATTGGGAGTTTCCGGGCGGCAAGCTGGAGCCCGGCGAAACAGTGCTGCAGGCCCTGCAACGTGAGCTGCAGGAAGAACTCGGCATCACCACCCTGCAGGCGGCTCTTTGGCGTACTGAGCTGGTCGACTACCCGCATGCGCTGGTGCGGCTTAATTTTTGCAAAGTGTCAAAGTGGCACGGCGAACTGCAGATGCGAGAGGCCCAGCAGTTTGCCTGGCAACGCCTGCCAGTACAGTGCGTGCCGGTGTTGCCTGGGACGGTGCCCGTTCTGACGTGTTTGGCGCAGGAACAAGGTTTCTTAGGCGCTACACATTCAGTAGCATAAAACCTAAGCGGGACAAGGGCTAGAGCCCTTTTTCACTTAAATTAATTGGGCTCAGCCAGGCCATCCGTCAGCTCGTCGCCAGTGTCCTTAGCTGGCATGCGAAAGCTCTCAGTCGCCCAAGCCCCCAAATCCATGTTTTTGCAGCGCTCGCTGCAAAACGGCCGGTAGGTATTGGTGCTGGCGTACAGGCTCTCACCGCTGCAACCAGGACAGGTTACGAGGGTTGGCCTGATGGGCGTTGGATCCATATCTCCGATCATGCGCACAAGGCAAGCTCAAAGTCGGTGTCGCCGCCGCTCAGGTGCAGTCGGTCATCGTCGCCCTGTTGCATGAGCCGGATCGACACCAGCAGGCGGTTGCCGCTGATTTCTGGGATCAAGCCGAGCGCCGGGTCCAGGGCCAAACGCAGCAATTGAAAAGTGCGGCCCTGCGGCAGGTTTTGCTGGAACTGGCCGCCATTGGCCATCACCTTTTGTGGCGCGCCTGAATCACGAAGCAGTTTGAGCAGCAGTTCGATCGAATTCGCCAGCGGCATCAGGCTAGCAACCCAGGTCGACAAGTTTTGTTGCCGCTCAGCTGCCGGCTTGAATTGCCAGGCGTAGTAGGCAGGCAGGTCAAATTCACAGGTCCCACCCGGGATGCCAATGCGGCTGCGAATGCTCATCAGCCAGTCGTTTTCGGTCAGCGCGTGGCCAGCTTTGCCAGGCAGGCCATTCAAGGCCTGAAAACAAAGGTCAAGCTGGCTGATCACCGCGTCGAGCACACCTTCGGCAATGGCCGGGTTGCCGCGGTAAGCATCAAGATGGGCTTTTTGCTTGTCCAGGTCTTTCAGGACATCGGATTTGAGGTCGGCGCGTGCGCCCACATCCATGATCTCAAAAAGCGTAGCCAGCGCAAAGTGGTGGTCCATCGCGGATTCGCGAGCCAGCAATTGGCTGAGCCGGACAAACAGATGTTCCAACCGCAAATAGGTGCGAATGCGCTCGTTAAAGGGGTATTCGTAGAGGATCACGCGGACAGTCAATAAGGCTAGAGCTACCCGGATGATAGCCCGAAGACAGGGGCCAATTGCTTCGCCTCAAGCGCCAATTCTGTCAAGCTGAGCAGGTCATTGAAAATCACAACATCGGCCGCGGCCAAGCGACGTGGCCGAGTGGCTTGGGATGCCACGATGGCCTCAACCTCGGCCCGTGTGAGCTGGCTGCGGGCCATGACACGCTGGCACTGCACTTCTGTGCTGCAGTCCACGACCAGCACCCGATCGACTTTTTGCCGCCAATGCGCCGATTCGACCAGCAGCGGGATATCAAACACCGCACAGCGCCGCCCGCTGCCCTGCGCTTCAGCGGCCTGGGTTTGCACCTGGAGGCCCACCAAGGGGTGAATGATGGATTCCAGTTGCTTGCGTGCACCAGGGTCGGCATAGGCCAGCGCTCGCATGCGGTCCCGGTCCAGCGCGCCGGCCGGTGTGATGAATGTCGGCCCGAACTGCTGGGCGATCGCGGCGATGGCCAGACCGCCCGGTGCCGTCAGTTGCCGGGAGATGGCATCGGCATCGATCAGGGCCGCGCCATATGTCGCCAGAAGAGCCGCAACGGTGGACTTGCCACTGCCAATGCCCCCTGTCAGGCCCAGCCTGATCATGGCCACCACCTTTCAGAGTCCCACAAAACGCAGCATGGCGGCCGGGCTGAACACCAGTGCCGTGAGTCCGGCGCCCGCCAGAAAAGGTCCGAACGGCACGTAGCCCCCCTCTCGCAGGCCACTTGAGAACTTCATGGCAATGCCGACGATCGCGCCCAGGACCGACGCCATGAGGATGATGGGGACCAGGGCCTGCCAGCCAAACCAGGCGCCCAGCGCCGCAAACAACTTGAAGTCACCGAAACCCATGCCCTCCTTGCCGGTGACCAGCTTGAATGCCCAGTACACCAGCCAGAGCGAGACGTAACCAGCGATTGCGCCCCAGACCGCGGCGGGCAGCGCCACGGGGGTCCACTGCAGCAGGGCTGCCAGCAGACCGGCCCACAGCAGGGGCAGGGTGATGTCGTCCGGCAATAGCGTGGTGTCCCAGTCAATCAATGCCAATGCCAGCAGGCTGGCGCAAAAGCCGCTCCAGGCCAATGCCGTGGCGGTGGCACCCCACTGCATGCCGCAGTACGCAAACAGCAGGCCAGTGAACAACTCCACGACGGGGTAACGCAGCGCGATCGGTTTGGCGCAGGACGAGCACTTGCCCCGCAAAAAAACGTAGCTCAATACCGGGATATTTTCATGCCAGCCGATCTGGTGGCCACAGTGGGGGCAACGCGAACGTGGCACGCTCAGGTTAAACGGCTCGGTGGGCGTAGCCGGCTGCCCAGACAACTCGGCGCACTCGCTTTTCCACTGCGCATCCAGCATGAGCGGTAGCCGGTGGATCACCACATTAAGAAAACTGCCGACAGCCAGGCCCAGTACCGCCAGCATCCCTGCGTCAAACCAAGGGGACACCAGCATCAGACCACCTGTCCTAGTTTGAAAATCGGCAAATACATGGCGACCACAATGCCGCCAATGACCGTGCCCAGAATGACGATGATGATGGGCTCCATCAGGCTGGAAATGCCGGCGACCATGTCGTCAACCTCGGACTCAAAGAAGTCAGCGGCCTTGCCGAGCATGTGGTCGATTGAACCTGATTCTTCGCCAATGGCACACATTTGCAGCACCATAGAGGGAAACAGCTTCACGTTTGTCATGGCCACTGTCAGGGCGGTGCCAGTGGACACTTCCTGCTGGATTTTGACGGTGGCTGCCGTGTAGACCGAGTTTCCGGCAGCACCCCCTACCGAGTCGAGCGCCTCCACCAAAGGCACGCCGGCGGCAAACATGGTCGCAAGTGTGCGGGTCCAGCGTGCGACACAGGATTTGTCCACCAAAGTGCCAAAAATAGGCATTCGCAAGAGCACCCGGTCCATCACCATTTGCATGGCCGCGCTGCGGCGCCAGGCCTGCATGAAAAAGTAAACGCCGCCGAACAGACCGCCAAAAATCAGCCACCAGTACTGCACGAAGATCTCGCTCAAGGCGATCACAAACAGGGTGGGCCCCGGCAAATCAGCGCCGAAATTAGCGAAGACCTCCTTGAAGGCGGGAACCACGAAAATCATGATCACCGCCGTGACCACAAAGGCCACGATCAGCACGGAAATGGGGTACATCAGCGCCGACTTGATCTTGGACTTCATGGCTTCGGTCTTCTCCATGTAAACCGCCAGCCGATCCAGCAACTGGTCCAGAATACCCGCCGCCTCGCCCGCTTCCACCAAATTGCAGTAAAGATTGTCGAAATACAGCGGGTACTTGCGGAACGCGACATTCAGGGAGGTGCCGGTTTCGACGTCGGTACGGATGTCATTAAGCAGGCGGGTCACGCTGGGGTTGGGGTTGCCGCGGCCCACAATATCAAAGGCCTGCAGCAGGGGGACGCCCGCTTTCATCATGGTCGCGAGTTGGCGTGTAAAAATGGCCAAATCCTTGGGTCTGATGGCCTTGCCAGAGCCCATGCGTCGCTTCTTGACCCGCGTCGCCACAACCCCTTGACGCCGCAGCGCAGCCCGAACCTGGTTCTCTCCGACCGCACGTGTTTCACCGCGTACCTGCTTGCCGTTGCGGTCCTTGCCTTCCCATTCGAACACGGCTTCCTTCGCGTCTTTGCTCTTGTCGGTGGCCATGGGCAGGTAGGTCGACGGGGTCAGACGGTTGGAGTAAGCAGAATTGGAGCTCGCATGTCATAAGAATGTACTACGTTGGATGGCAGTTTTCGGATTTTGTGCTCAAGATTAGCCGGAAACAGCTTTGGCATCTGGCGATGGGATTGGCTCGTCCCGGTCACGCGTCACCCGTAGCGTGCCGCACGGTGCACACGGCCCGACCTTGTTAGCTTTGCGGAGATCCAATTTGGATTAGTGTGCATCTGCATCTCAGTGTCGGACGCGGGGTATTGACGTCACACTTGTTTAAATGACCAACATTTGGCGGAGCAACTTATGCACTTGAGTAACATGAAAGTCGGCGTGCGACTGGGACTGGGATTTGGCGTCATAGTTGCTTTGATGCTGATCGCGTCTGCCATGTCCATTCACCGCATCTCTGGACTTAACGACTCGATAGATTTGATCATCAAGAATCGGTATCCAAAGATCGTTGCAATGGCAGATTTGCAAAACATGATCGACGATCAAGCACGTTTAGTACGCAACGCCATCATCGCGGTGAACCCTGCTGAAGTCGACAAATGGCTTGTCAAGGTGGATGAGGACTCAAACCAGATCAAAGTGATCTTCAATAAACTTGAGGAGTCGATTACCAGTCCTAAAGGTAAAGAGCTTTTAGTGGCCGCTGAGACAAAACGCGCTGCCTACTTGGCAGTCAGAGGTCAACTGATCAAGCTCATAAAAGCCGGTAACACTGAGGTCACAGCAGCCTATCTGTTTGGTGATTTCCAGAAGCCACAATATGAATATTTTGATGCTGTGGGGAAGTTGGCAAGCTTTCAGGAATCACTAATGAGCGAAGATGGTGAGCAGGCCGCTGAGTCAGCCAAATCAGCCATCACAAACGCGATTGGGATTGCTGCGTTTGCTGCAATTTTCGCAGCTGTTGTAGCCTTTCTGATTACCCGCACGGTGACCAATCCACTGATCCAGGCGGTGCAAATTGCGACAAATGTGGCAGCCGGCGACCTGACGACGCGCATTGAGTTTACCCATAGCGACGAAACCGGCAAGCTGCTTGGCGCTTTAAGGGTGATGCAGACAAACCTTGAGAAAATGGTTTCCAACGTTCGGAGCAGTTCACAAAACGTTGCCAATGCCAGTACTGAGATTGCACAGGGCAATAACGATCTTTCGGTCAGGACTGAACAGCAAGCCAGTGCTTTAGAGGAAACGGCGGCCAGCATGGAAGAACTGTCCACCACCGTGAAACAAAATGCAGATTCGGCCCTTCAAGCTAATCAGTTAGCGGCGAGTGCCTCCGCCGTCGCGACCCAGGGCGGCGAAGTTGTTGCACAGGTTGTGGAGACCATGAAAGGGATCAATGATTCAAGTCGAAAGATATTCGACATCATTAGCGTCATTGATGGCATCGCATTTCAAACCAACATATTGGCGTTAAATGCTGCGGTTGAGGCTGCGCGTGCCGGTGAACAGGGCCGCGGATTCGCGGTGGTTGCTAGCGAAGTGAGAAGCCTTGCAGGACGCAGTGCAGAAGCTGCCAAGGAAATCAAGAACTTGATCAACGCAAGCGTGGAGCGCGTAGAGCAAGGTACGGCGCTGGTCGACAAGGCGGGTGTCACGATCACGGAAACCGTAACAAGCATCCGTCGTGTCACCGACATCATGGGTGAGATCAGCGCCGCAAGCAGCGAACAAGCTGCGGGTGTCAACCAGATTGGTGAAGCGGTGAACAGTATGGATAAGGTGACGCAGCAAAATGCCGCGTTGGTGGAGGAGATGGCCGCTGCAGCAAGTAGCTTGAGCAGTCAAGCGCAGGAACTGGTGAAAGTGGTCGCTGATTTCAAACTCAATGACAACCAACAAGACTTCCGCAGCAGCATGCAAGCACAGCCTATCGCCAGCCCAGCTAAAGCATTAGCTCGCCCACCGGTTAGTACTAAGAAGCCAATGATCAGCAACGAGTACACCGCCTTGTCTAAGCCTGTTGTTCAAGCAAAGGCAAGTTCCGGCGCTGGAGGCTCCGATTGGGAAACGTTTTGATCGAACCGATTGGATAACCATCCTTGTGCTTGAGGCTCACGAATTTCAAACTAGTGCGAGGATGCGGTTAGCTTCCCTGACACCAGACAGGTATGCTCCATGAACGGTTGCCCGATATTTTTTATGGGTATGCTCACCCGCAAAAAATAGCCTCTGACCCTCGGGAGTTGCCATCATTTCATGGTCTTTTTCTGTCGAGCCGACGCCTGCAAATGAATAGGCACCACGAGCAAATGGGTCCTCATTCCACTGAGTGATGATTGCTCGCTTTGGAGCTGTCGCGCGAGGTCCAAACATAGTCTTGAGATGTGGCGTAATTTCTGCAATAAGTTGTGCCTCAGTCATTTTTTCAATAATTCTCCCCTGTATGCCAAAGCCAAATGTGACCAGGCAGTTAAAGGGACTAAATGTTCGGTAGTTCATATAGTATGAAAATCTACCGCGTATGGGTGAGTGAAAGCCAAAGTATTGGATATGGACTGGCCAAAATGCTTGTTCAAATATTAAAAAAATCTTGTTGACTTGGCCTATTCCAAGCCGAGACATCGCCAGTTTTTTGAAACTACTCAAGGGGGGCTCTATGCTGACGCTCTCGCTTGATAGAACTCCCAATGGCAGCGTAACTAAGGCACAGTCAGCGCTGAATGAAGAACCTCCCGCTTTCACGGTAACCTGCGCATTGCTATGCTCTATGTGGGTGACCACCTGGTTTAAGCGCATGTCAAGTCCAGTGGCGAGTAAGCGGGGGATAGCACCATAACCCTCTGGCAGGATGACATCAGTGCCCGGGTAATTACTATCCGCAAGATAATTTTTGGCAGATAACGCTTCAAGCCAACCACCGGTGCCAAATTCAATGTTGGATGTAAGTTCGTAGTTTACAAAAGGATCGTCTAATGCGGTGGCATCGGTCATGAGTATGGCTTTCGCTAATGCGATGTCAGTGACCCCACTCTCATCCATCCGCTTGGCAACGCTGCTCAGTATTTTTTTTACTCGTGCTTCGCCAATTCCAAATTGCCGCTGGGTGACATCGATGCCGTCAGAGCCTAGGACAATCACAGAGTCATCGTCCGTCATATAGGTCTTCGCTCCCACCTGCTTGGCCAGAGCACTAATTGGATTCCCTCCACCAGGCCCATGAATCCAGCCAGCCCCCATATCCAGCGGCATACCATCTAAAACACCCGTCCAGACGCGACCACCTATTCTGTCCCGCGCCTCTAATACTGTCACTGATATGCCAGAGGCTGCTAATTTTCTGGCGGCCGCAAGGCCTGCCATGCCAGCGCCAATGACGATGACGCTGCGACCTTGTTTCGTGGGTGGTGCGGCGAAAGCTGTATTTACGAAGCGACTTCCGAAGTTGGGCGGTGTGGGTAGAACGGAAATCACGCTGCTAACCAAGCCCATGACAAGGTGGCGTCTTTCCATCGCATTCATCCCATTAATTTTTGATGTCGTTTTTATGCCGATCCAATAGTATCAATGCTACCTTTCCAACCCCAAGTATGCTTGACCATCCTGCGATGACCTCAACTCGTCAAGCGACGTCAAGTCCATGCCCATCAAACGATAGATTTGCAGCTGAAGACAGTAAAAAACCCACATTCCGATAAGAGAAGTGGGTTTATTCGTACGGGAGATGGTCGGGGTGAGAGGATTCGAACCTCCGGCCTCTACGTCCCGAACGTAGCGCTCTACCAGGCTAAGCTACACCCCGCGGTGTCGTCAGCGTGACTGTTGCCATGTCACGTGAAGGGGCCAATTCTAGCAACGGTGCTGGTGCGGGTTGCGTCTTTTAAGGCAAGCCAAAGCGTGGGTTTGCATTTTTTAATTGTCTGGCGGATTAGCGGCCTAGCGGGTGCTCAGTAATGAACTGACGCAGCGCAGCATTCACGCGGGTCTGCCAGCCTTTCCCGGTTGCCTTGAATGTTTCCAGTAGATCCGCATCCAGGCGAATAGCCGTAAACACTTTGGTCTCATCGGCCTTAGGGCGCCCGCGCGGACGGTTAATGGCGACCAAGGCGGCATAGGCCTGAGGTGCCAATACTTCACTGGCAGGTTTCGCGCCTTTGTGCCATTCACGGTCGAGTTCACGCGCCTCGACATCAGCGTTGATACCAGCATTAATAGCTGCGGTCTCATCGTTGTTGGGGATGATCGTCCCTGGTTTAAGTTTCGGCATAGCTTTTCACCTCTCTTGGGTTGGCCTTGCGAAGGCTTGTGACACGCACCGCATCGGCGCGGAGGCAGAAAACCATCATATGCAAGCGGTCTCCGATATACCCTTTGGCTTCAAAGCGTGGCTCGGCATATGGTTCCCGCTTATCCTCTCGAACTACGGCTGATTCCCATTCAAAACCGTCGGCATCAGCCAGTGACAAACCATGTTTCTCGAGGTTGCTTTCGTCTTTGGCGGGATCGAATTCGAAGCTCATTTTATTTGGTGTGTATACAATAATAGCGCTGTCAAGTCGTCATAGCCATATAAATCGGGGCTCGATGAAACCGCCAAGGTTTGCGCTCAGGGGCTGCTTGATAAGATGAAGACTTCCACCATGACCTGCCGATGGCCGCGGCCATATCCACCACCTATGAAACTGCTCCGAATTATGTGTGTCGTTGTGTTGGCCTCAAGCCTCAGCGCATGCGCTGTGATTGCAGTGGCTGATGCTGCAGTCACCGTGGCTGCCACTGGCGTCAAAGTGGTTGCCAAGACGGTTGGGGCCGTGGTGGATGTGGTGACGCCTGAGCCGAAAAAGTAGCGATCACCGCCGCGGCAGCAAAACCGATACTTTTGGCGCGCCGCTAAGGGCTTAGGGTTCAGGGCTCAGGGCTCAGGATTGCCGTTGCAACAGGGCGGTTGCGAGTTCGATCAAACAGTCTGCGTGCGGGCCCGGTGGTAATTGCCTTGCCGCTTTCACTGCGCGAGCCGCTTCGGCACCAGCCGCTTCACGCGCTATGTCGAGTGCGCCAGTGCGGTGCACGATCTGGATCACGTCTTGAAGGCGTCCGCTGTCACCCGACTCTATAGCGCTTTTGACCAAAGCGCGTTCGTCTGGCGTGCCACGCCGCATCGCGGCGATCAGTGGCAGTGTGGCTTTGCCTTCACGCAGGTCGTCGCCCAGACTTTTCCCCATGACTTCGCTGTCGCCAGCGTAATCGAGGACGTCGTCAATGACCTGAAAGGCAGTGCCGAGCGCCTGGCCATAATCCGCGCAGGCCATCTCCAGATCGAGCGAACTTTCTGCCAAAATAGCGCCGACGCGTGCGCTAGCTTCAAACAATTTGGCGGTTTTTGATCGGATCACTTGCAGGTAGCTGGACTCGTCGAGCTCGGCGTTGTGCATGTTCATCAATTGCAGCACTTCGCCCTCTGCAATCACGTTGGTGGCATCGGCCAACACGGCCATGACGCGCATATCGCCAGCCTCCACCATCATCTGGAACGCCCGGGAGTACAAAAAGTCGCCGACCAGCACACTGGCGGGGTTACCGAAGGTCTCGTTGGCAGTGGCATTCCCGCGGCGCAGTGCCGAATCGTCCACCACGTCATCGTGCAACAGGGTTGCCGTATGAATGAACTCGACCACGGCCGCCAGATTCAAGCGTTGCTCCCCGGTGAAGCCCATGGCTCCACAGCACAGCAGCAGCAGCGCGGGGCGCAGCCGTTTGCCGCCGGCGGCAATGATGTAACGCGACACCTGACCAACCAGTGGCACCCCTGAATCCAGCCTTTGCGCAATCACACGATCGACCTCCCGCATGTCATGGGCAATGACGGCCATGGACGCTGCTGGGGAGGGGGAAGCGGGAGCAGTTTGCACGATTTGTGAAAGATTCAACTGAGCGATTATAGGAAGGTGAGATGGCTCGGCCGACGCGCTAGCGGCTGGTGGATACCACCCAAATCCCCTGTGCTATAGTCATGGGCTCTGTGAAAATCCGTTCCCAGAGCAAATGAGAAGAGGTCAATATGTACGCGGTCATAAAAACCGGTGGCAAGCAATACAGAGTTGCTGCTGGTGAAAAAATTAAAGTAGAACAGATTGCTGCGGACGTAGGCCAA
>JBBAPO010000054.1:0-17197 GCA_040400795.1 Rhodoferax sp. | reverse complement strand
TGGCACATTACGATGCCGCTTAGGTGGGAGCGTCCATCCCATTGGTCGCAGCCGGGAATGACGAACTGACGTGGATTCCCGATCGTGGCCGGGAATGACGGCAAACCAGCGGGAATGACGAACTGAGTCAGGCGAAGCGCACCCGGTTGCGGCCGTCCTCTTTAGCGAGGTACAGCACGCCATCGGCAATCCGAACAGCAGACTCGAGGTCGGCGACATCGGTCCTGGACACGACGCCAATGCTCATGGTGACGGTAATCCGGGTCTGATCGCTCAGGATCAATTCCATCGCAGCGACTTTTTGGCGCAGGTTCTCAAAGATGCTGGCCGCTGCAGTGACATTCGCCTCTGGCAGAAGAAAACAAAATTCCTCTCCGCCAAAACGACAAATCAAATCGGTGCCTCGAAAGCTGGTTTGCAGAATTTCGCCGATCCGGGTCAACACCATGTCGCCAGCGTCATGGCCATGCAAATCATTCACTTGCTTGAAATGGTCAATGTCCGCCATGGCCACGGTCAATGGCGACCGGGAATGTCTGAGTCGCTCAAAAATACGCTGACCCACATGGAAAAAGTGCCTTCGACTCAGCAGCCCGGTCAGATAGTCCCGGTTGGCAATATGGCTCAGATTTCGGATGTGCTCCAGTAAATCGATATTTTGATTGATACGGAAAGCCAACTCCTCTTCAAGAAAGGGCTTGGTGATGAAGTCACTCGCGCCGGCCTTCAAAAACCGCGATGACAGCAGGTTGTTGCCATGGGTAGACATGCCGATGATGGCCAAATCACGACGCGAATGTTGCCTCCGGATCTGCTTGACTAACTCGACGCCGTCCATTTCAGGCATGTGATAGTCGGCCAGCACCAGGCGGGTCTCCGGGTGCGTCTCCAGCAGCGCCAGCGCTTGGTTTCCATCCGCAGCTTCAACGATTTGGAAATTATTGATTTCCAGCAAGCGCCGCGCCTTCATGCGTGCCACGCGGGAATCGTCTACCACCATGACCTTGATGGCTTGGTTGCGGCGGAGCTGGTTGATCAGCAGCACAATCTGCTCTAAACAGTAGGCTGGATCCTCCTTGAGCACGTAATCGACGATGCCTTTGGACATCATCAGGTCACGCTGATCGTCATCCATGGGCTCGGTCAGGACGATGGTGCGGATACCCTTGGCGACCATCACATCCACCAGGCCGTCCTCGACCACATCCGCCATGCCCAAATTCACCAGGCCCGCAAAAATTTGATGCTGACCGCCGTTGATCACCTCCTGGGCTTGCGCGCTGCTTTCGACTGAAACAGTTTCAAAATCACAGTGTTTTTTGATGTTGCGCAGCAACACGCGGGCGAACATTTTGCTCCCTGCCGCCACCAAAATTGTGTTGGGCTTTGTGCTGGACGGCTGAGTGGACATGTGGGGCAGCGCAGTGATCAGACGGTTTGATGGATGTCGAACGCCGATAATAATAGCCCACGCTGCAATCAGATGATGTGAGTCAATCTTGTTCGTTCGCCTTTTCAAGCACCTGCACCACCCTGATGGACTGTTAACCTAGCCCTTGTGCCGAGCACGGGAATGCTGGAGTGGCATCAGCCAAGCCAGAAAATTATTGGTCAAAAACGGCTCTAAGCCACGTGTTCATTGAAGGGATAGCTATTGTTTAAGTAGCAAACCTGAATATCCAGCGACCAGGGCTTTGTGAGCGTCGTAGCAAAAAGGTCGCTACTGCATTGATCGAGTCGAACAACACCCGGTAAACCACCCAAAAAGCCTTTTCAGGCCAAGTTTTGACAGTTACACTGACTACAGTCCGGATTTCGGCCTGTCGCTTGCCATGTCTACCCGTCCTACTGCTTGAGGAATCACAATGAGTTTGTTCTCCGCCTTTGCCAAACTGATGCTGAAAACCAAATTAATTTTGGGTTTTGGCTTTGTGTTAGTTTTAGCGGCTGCCATTGCCTGGACAGCGCACCGTGGCTTGGACGAGCAGTCGACCACCACCCGCACGATGTACGACAAAGACTTGCTGGGCATCTCTTACCTGCGCGCGCTGAACCGCGACAACAACCTGCTGGCCCGTACGGTCAACCGCATGGTGCTGGGCGTCAATGCCAACGACCCTGAATCCGTCGCCAAGGCAGAGGCCACCATTGCGGATACCAAAAAAGCGATCCTTGCGACCCTTGAGAAGGCCAAGCCGACCATCATCCGGGCAGAGGTCAAGGCCAAGCTGGACACCGTGCCCAAGTTGTTGGAGGACTATTTTGCGGCGGTGGACAAAATTGTGGCTGTCTCCAAAGGCCCAGACGGCGTGGCTCAAGCTTACAATATCATTGCCTCCAAAGAGTACCAGGGCACCATCAGCACCCTGATCGGCACCGTGAAAGACCTCGCTGACATCAAGGCAATAGGTGCCGAGACCAATATGAAGGCGGCTGACGCCCGCAGCGACGAGCTCGACCGCCTGATCCAGCTGATGTTTGGCACGATGACCCTGCTGGCACTGCTGACCATCTATATGGTCAACAAATCCATCAACACCCCGCTGGCTGACCTGAACCGGGCATTGACTGACTTGGCGTCGTCCAAGCTCGACACCACGGTGCACAACACCGATTACCCCAATGAGATTGGTGAAATGGCGCGCGCCGTGGCCAAGCTGCAACTGGCCCTGCAAGAGGCCGACCGACTGGCCAAGGCCGACCAGGCCAACAACAAGCTGGCGCAGGAAACCACCCGCCAGATTGGCGAGATCATCTCGGCGGCTGCTGGAGGCGACTTCACCGCCGCCGTCAAATTGGAAGGCAAGGAAGGCTTCTTCCTCGACATTTCGACCCAGGTCAACAAGTTGATCGAGACCTCGCGCCATGCCTTCAAGGCGATCTCCAGCAACGCTGGCAACCTGTCGCTGGCCGCTGAAGAGTTGTCGGCCGTGAGCATTCAGATGAGCTCCAACGCCGAAGAAACCACCGCGCAGGCCGGCTCGGCCGCTGCCGCCGCCACCCAGGTCAGCGGCAACATGCAAACCGTGGCCACCGGTGTGGAAGAGCTGAGCGTCAGCATCCGCGAGATCTCGTCCAACGCCATGGAAGCCGCGTCTGTCGCTACCCAGGCCGTGGCCGAAGCCAAGACCACCAACCAGACCATGGCCAAGCTGGGCGTGAGCAGCCAGGAAATCGGCAGCGTGCTGAAAGTTATCTCGCAGATTGCCGAACAAACCAACCTGCTGGCCCTGAACGCCACCATCGAGGCGGCCCGTGCCGGTGAGCTGGGCAAGGGCTTTGCCGTGGTGGCCAACGAGGTGAAAGAACTGGCGCGCCAGACCTCACGCGCCACCGAAGAAATCAGCCAGAACATTTCCAACATCCAGAGCGATGTGAAAGGTGCCATCTCGTCGATCGACGCCATCTCTGGCGTCATCAACCGCATCAACGACATCTCTGGCGTGATTGCCAGCGCGGTTGAAGAACAAGCCGCCACCGCCAATGAAATCGGCAAGTCCGTGGCCACTGCCGCCACCGGCAGTAGCGAGATTGCCCGCAACGTGGACTCGGTGTCTAAAGTGTCGCGCGATACCACGCAGGGCGCCAACAGCTCACAAAAAGCCGCCTCCAACCTGACCAAGATGGCCGGCGAGCTGCAGACCCTGGTGGGCCGTTTCAAGATCTGATGCGGCTGCTGACGCTGACGCGGCGGCCCCTGGTCGCCTTTCACTGACTCTGTCCGGGTTTCAAGCATGGAAAACAACGACCAAATCCTCGATGAATTCCTGATGGAGGCGCAGGAGATCTTCGACCAGCTTGACCTGGACTTTGTCCTGCTGGAGCAAAGTCCCCAAGACAAAAAGCTGCTGGGCAGCATCTTCAGGGCCATGCACACCCTGAAGGGCAGCAGTGGCTTTTTCTCATTCCGCCGCCTGGAAAAAGTAGCGCACGCCGGTGAGTCGCTGCTGTCCAAAGTACGTGACGGCGTGCTGGCCATCAACCTGGCCAACACCAACGCCCTGCTCAAGACCCTGGATTGCCTGCGCGGCATCATCAACGGCATTGCCGCGAATCGCGTCGAGCCGGAAGGCGACGACACCGCCCTGCTGGCCCTGCTGCGCGCCCTGACCCAGGGCGACGTACCGGCCGAGCCCGCGCCGGTACAGACCAATGCCATGGTGGCCACCGCGTTTGCGGCGGCCCAAGCCGACAGCAGTGCAGCGGCCGTTGCGGCGGCTGCACCCGCCCCTGCTGCCCCTGCGCCTGTCGCAGCGCCCGTCGCGGCAACCCCGGTCGTCACGCCTGAAGCGGTCGCCCCCAGCGTCAGCGATGAAACCAGCCTTGTTGACGCCTCCAACGTCATTGGCGGTGGCGACACCCCTCCCAAGGACGGGGCCAAGAGCAACGACGTGGTCACCCAGGTGCGGGTCAATGTCGATTTGCTCGACAAACTGATGAACCTGGTCAGCGAAATGGTTCTGGCGCGCAACCGCTTGGTCACCTGCTCTGCCAACAGCACAGATGCCAGCCTGCTCAGCACGGTGCGGGCAGTTGACTTCATCACGCTGGAGCTGCAAGAACGCATGATGCTCACGCGCATGCAGCAAATCGGCAGCGTCTGGCTCAAGTTCCCCAGGCTGGTGCGAGACGTAGCTTCAGAAACCGGTAAGAAAGTCGAGCTGATTCAGGTCGGCGGCGAAACCGAGCTGGACCGCTCGGTGCTGGAGACCATCCGCGATCCGCTGATCCACATCATCCGCAATGCGGTAGACCACGGCATTGAACTGCCGCACGTGCGCCTGAGCAAAGGCAAAAAAGAGACGGGCACCGTCACCCTGAGCTCCAGCCACGAAAGCGGCATGATCATCATTGACGTGACCGACGATGGCGGCGGCATCAACCTGCCGCTTGTGGTGCGAAAAGCGGTTGAAAAAGGCATGATCACCGAAGAGCGGGTGCAAAAAATTGCCTACGGCGAAATCATTGACCTGGTCTGTATGCCCGGGTTTTCCACCCGCGACGAAATCACCACCATGTCGGGCCGGGGCGTGGGCCTGGACGTGGTGCGCACCAATGTGCAAAAAATTGGCGGCTCGGTGGACATCCGCACCTCGGAGCAGGGCACCAAAATCCGCCTGCGCATTCCGCTCACCATGGCCATCATGCCGGCGCTGTTTGTGGAGTGCGGTGGCCAGACTTTTGCCCTGCCGCAATCCAATCTGTTTGAGATGATTCGCCACGACAAGAGCCGCGGCACCCTGGGCGTCGAAGAGATTGACGGCGTGCCGGTGATACGCCTGCGCTCCAAGCTGACTCCGCTGATTTACTTGAACAGTGAGCTCAAGCTCAACACGGCCAAGCTGGCCGACATGGATTCGCTCAACATCGTGGTGGTGCAAGTGGCCGGCATGCATGTGGGCCTGATTGTGGACAAGGTCTTGTTCATGCAAGAGGTGGTGGTCAAGTCAGTGGGTGAGCAACTCAGGTCTTTGGGCATTTACAGCGGCGCCACCATTCTGGGCAACGGCCGCGTGGCGATGATTTTTGATGTGAATGGCCTGGCCATCCGTTCCGGGCTGATCTCCAAACTCAATGACAAGGGCTTCCGGCCCGACGTGCCCGAGGCTGTGGTGGAGGCCGACAACACCGAAACGATGTTGATGTTCGACCTGGTCAACCTAAAGAAAATTGCCATCCCGCTGTACTACGTGGACCGGCTGGAGATGTTGCCGGTGGCCCGCATTGAGCACCGGGGCGCGCACGATGTCATTTTGTACCGCAACAAGATCATGAAACTGATCTGGCTGTCAGACATCATTGAAACCCCGGACATCCGCAACCGCGATTACTCCGACTTTGTCACTGTCATCGTGCACTACAACAATGGCGTGCCCGTTGGCTTTGTGGTGAAGTACATCCGGGACATCATGCAAATCAACCCTGAAATCATCCTGATCTCGCCCCGTCAAAAGGGCATCATGGGCAGCTCAATTGTGGGTGACTCGGTGGTCAGCATCTTGAATGTGCAAGAGGTTCTGGAGACGCACCAGTCCATGCAGCCCTTTGAGTCCATGGCCAATCAGGACCCATCCATCCGCTACGAAGCCAAAGCTGAGGAGGCGACAACATGAGCCTGAGCCGGTCCTACGCCACGTTTTACGCCGACAAGTTTTATTTTGGCATTCGAACCTCCGAGGTGATCGAGCTGACCAAGGTGGCGGACATTACCCCGGTGCCACTGGCGCACCCTACTATTTCTGGGCTGATCAACCTGCGCGGCCAGATTGTGACGGCCATCAACATGCGCAGTCGGCTGGGGATCAGTCAACCCAGCAATCCAGGCGACGTGATCACGGTCTTGATTGAGAAATTTGGCGTGCTGTACGGCCTGCTGGTGGACCGCGTCAGCGACATCCTGGAGCTCGATGAGGCGGACTTTGAATCGCCACCCAGCAATGTGTCGAACTCAGCCAAAGAATTGCTGTTGGGCGTTTGCAAACTGCCCAATGAACTGCTGTTCATCATCGACACCGGTAAAGTCATCACGGGTATTTCGTCAGACCAGTCGAAATAGGATTGCTTTTGATCAGCACCAACGGCTAAGCCATGACGGAACAACAACCCAAAATTCGCGTACTGGTGGTGGAAGACTCGTCGGTGATGCGACGCATCATCACGGGCGCCCTCAACAAGTACCCTGAGATCGAGATCGCAGGCTACGCGTTCAATGGCCTTGAAGCCATTGCCAAAACACGTGAACTGGTGCCCGATGTGATCACCCTCGACATCGAAATGCCGGAAATGGACGGCTTGACCGCCCTGAAAGAGATCCGCAAAGAGCAGCGGATCATGCCCATCATCATGTTCAGTTCGCTCACCCATGCGGGCACCCAAGCCACGGTGATGGCACTGACCGCAGGGGCGAGCGACTATGTGGGCAAACCCACCAGTGCGTCAGGCAGCGCCGACGCGGCCTTCAAGGTGCTGGATGCAGAGCTCATCCCCAAAATTTTGGGGCTGGCCCGGCGCCGGCGCAAGGCTGGCCTGGCGAAGCCGGCGGCAGACCGCCCAGTAACAAGCCTAGGTGCTTTGGCTCAGACTGCGGCAACCGCGACCCCGTTTCGCCTGGCACCGGCGCCAGCGTTGCGCGCGCCAGTGGCAGCCTTGGTGATTGGGGTGTCCACCGGTGGGCCCATGGCCCTGATGGATATCTTTAAGACACTCACAGCGCCCTTGCCAGTGCCGGTGTTCATTGTTCAGCACATGCCCGCCACCTTCACCGGCCTGCTGGCTGCCCGGCTCACCGCAACGACCGTCATGGACTTTAAGGAACCCGTGCATGACGAGGTTCCTGAGCCCGGCACGGTGTACATGGCGCCAGGTGGCCAGCACATGTCTGTGGTCATGAACGCCGGTGGCAAGATCAGCATCCAACTGACCATGGGCCCGCCAGAGAACTCCTGCCGACCGGCCGTGGACGTGTTGTTTCGCACCGCCGCCCAGGTTTATGGCAATGGCCTGCTGGGACTGGTGTTGACTGGCATGGGTTATGACGGCATGAAGGGCTGTCAAGAGATTCAGGCTAAGCACGGGCAGGTACTGGCCCAAGACGAAGAAAGCAGCGTGATCTGGGGCATGCCAGGTGCGGTGGTGCAGAACAACCTTGCCAACATGGTACTCCCGCTTGATCAAATCGCCAATGAATTGGTCTTCCGAACCCGCAAGGGTGCCGGCTCCCGCCCCAACAATGACTGACCCTGTGTACGACAAGTTTTATGCGCTGCTGGAACAAAAAACCGGCATTTGCCTAGATGAAAGCAAGCAGTACCTGATCGAAGCCCGACTGGCGAACCTGCTGAAGGCCAGCGGAAATGACACCATGGTCGACTTCTTAGGCAAGCTGATCGGCTCGCCGGTGGGCGAGTTGCACTGGCAAGCCTTTGAAGCGCTGACCACCAACGAGACCCTGTTTTTTCGGGATCGGCCGTTTTTTGACGCCTTGGCCTACCATATTCTGCCGGGCATCATCCAGCAAAAGAAAGCCGACCGAACCCTGCGCATCTCTTGTTCGGCGGTGTCTACCGGTCAGGAAGCCTATAGCGTGGTGATGCTGTTGAAGCAAAATTTTCCAGAACTCAACGGTTGGGACATCTACTTCCAGGCCACCGACATTTCCAACAAGGCGCTGGAACGGGCGCGTTTGGGGGTTTACTCCAGAACCGAAGTCGAACGCGGGCTGGACGCAGGCCAGATTCAGAAATTCTTTACCCGCACACCAGATGGCCGGTACGAGGTGATCCCGGCCATCCGCGACGCGGTGACCTTCCTGCCCTCAAACCTGCTGGAGCCGTCACCGGTCTACCCCAAGTTCGACCTGATCCTGCTGCGCAATGTGTTGATCTACTTTAGCCAGGCCACCAAAGACCGGGTTCTGGAGAAAATGCACCGGCAATTGAATGCAGCCGGTGGTGTGCTGGCCCTGGGGTCGACCGAGTCGATCTTGTCGGCCAAGCTGTTCAAAATGCACCAGTATGGAAAAATATCTTGCTACACGCCCTTATAAAGAGGGCTTGACGAAAGTACGACCTTGAACCCCGAAACTACCCCAGCGATCTCGAAAGAGTTCAGCAACTTCCGCGTGATGGTGGTGGACGACAGCCGCACACTGCGTCGCATCCTGATCCAGGAGCTCAACTCCCTGGGCATCACCAACATTGTCCAGGCTACCGATGGCGTCGAGGCGGTGGAGATGCTTAAAACCACGTCCATCGACCTGATGCTGCTGGACATGGAAATGCCGGAGCTTGACGGGCTCGGGGTTCTGGAATTACTCAAGCAAGACAACACCCTGCAGTCTTTGTCAGTCATCGTCATCTCTGGCGGCGAGGCGCTGGAGAAAACCATCAAGTGCATTGAAATCGGCGCTGACGACTACCTGCCCAAGCCCTTCAACCCGGTGCTGCTGAAAGCGCGCATTTTTTCTTGTTTTGAGAAAAAGCGCCTGCGGGAACTGGACCGGGAGCGCATGGAGGCGCTGAATCAGGAGAAGAGCCGCCTGGAAGTGGAGCAGCTCAAGACCGAAAAGCTGATGCTCAACATCTTGCCAAGGCCGATTGCTGACCGCCTGAAGCGCGGCGAGAAAAACATCTCAGGCAGCTACCCTGATGTGAGCATTCTGTTCAGCGATCTGGTGGGTTTTACCCAAATGTCGTCGCAAATTTCAGCGACTGAGCTGGTCAAACTACTCAATGACCTGTTCACCCGCTTTGACAAGCGGGCAGACGCGCTGGGGCTAGAAAAAATCAAGACCATTGGCGACGCCTACATGGCCGTGGGCGGCCTGCCGATTCCGCGACCTGACCATGCGGAACTGTGTGCCGACATGGCCCTGGGCATGTTTGAGGACCTGGACGACTTCAACCGTGAAAACGGCAAGTCACTGGCCATGCGCATTGGCATCAATTCCGGCCCGGTGGTGGCTGGCGTGATCGGCTTTACCAAGTTCTCTTATGACCTCTGGGGCAACACGGTCAACACCGCCAGCCGCATGGAGTCGACCTCACAACAAGGCAAAGCCCAGGTGTCACCCAGCACCTATGCCGCCTTGCAAACCAGCTTCAATATGGCCGATGCCGGCGTGGTGCAATGCAAAGGCATTGGCGAAGTAGAAACCCACTTTTTAGTCGGCCGTAAATAGCCCCGGCACCTCTCGTCATCCTCGGTACCTCTCGTCATCCTCGGCACCGACCGGGGATCCATGGCCCCTAGATTCCCGATCGTGGCCGGGAATGACGAACTGAAGTGGATTCCTGGTCGGCGCCGGGAATGACGGACTGAAATGGATTCCTAGTCGGCGCCGGGAATGTCGAAAAAGGGCGGGAATGCCCGTAGCAAGGCACTCCCCGGCCTGTTGGGCTTCTCCTTGATGCCGCTTCGCCGAATGACCCACTACCCTGATCTGGCGCGGTAGTTGGTGCGCCATGAAAAAAGATAAGTTAAACCTTAACTGAGTTCATAGTAAATGTGAATTTACATTATTCCACGCGACTTTTACAGTTCATTCCATCCCGGCGACACCTAATTTTCAGGAGCAGAGAATGAACGACACCAGCGCTTCCACAGAGATCACAGATGCCAAGAAGCGCTACAGCGCCGGCGTGCTCAAGTACAAGCAGATGGGCTACTGGATGCCCGACTACGTACCCAAGGACACCGACACCCTGTGCCTTTTCCGCATCACGCCGCAGGACGGCGTAGACCCGGAAGAGGCTGCGGCGGCCGTGGCCGGTGAATCCAGCACCGCCACCTGGACGGTGGTATGGACCGACCGCCTGACCGCCTGCGACAGCTACCGCGCCAAGGCCTACAAGGTGATTCCGGTGCCCAACAACCCCGGTCAGTACTTTGCTTATGTGGCTTATGACCTGATCCTGTTCGAAGAAGGCTCGATCGCCAACATGACCGCCAGCCTGATCGGCAATGTGTTCAGCTTCAAGCCCCTTAAGGCGGCGCGGCTGGAAGATATCCGCATCCCGGTGGCCTACGTCAAAACCTTCAAAGGCCCACCCACCGGCCTGGTGGTGGAACGTGAACGGCTGGACAAGTTTGGCCGACCGCTGCTGGGCGCCACCACCAAACCGAAGCTGGGCCTGTCCGGCCGCAACTACGGCCGCGTGGTGTACGAGGGCCTCAAGGGCGGGTTGGATTTCATGAAGGACGACGAGAACATCAACAGCCAGCCCTTCATGCACTGGCGTGACCGCTTTCTGTTTGTGATGGAAGCCGTCAACAAGGCCAGCGCCGAGACCGGTGAAGTCAAGGGCAGCTACCTGAACATCACGGCGGCCACCATGGAAGACATGTACGAGCGCGCCGAGTTTGCCAAAGACCTGGGCTCGGTGATCGTGATGGTGGACCTGGTGATCGGCTGGACCGCCATCCAGTCCATGGCCAACTGGTGCCGCAAGAACGACATGATCATGCACATGCACCGCGCCGGCCACGGCACTTACACCCGCCAGAAGAACCACGGCGTGAGCTTCCGCGTCATCGCCAAGTGGCTGCGCCTGGCTGGCTGCGACCACCTGCACTGCGGCACGGCAGTGGGCAAGCTCGAGGGCGACCCAATGACGGTGCAGGGCTATTACAACGTGTGCCGCGACAGCTACACCAAGACCGACCTGCCGCGCGGCCTGTACTTCGACCAGGACTGGGCCGACATGAAGAAGGTGATGCCAGTGGCCTCGGGCGGCATCCATGCCGGCCAGATGCACCAGCTGATCGACCTGTTTGGCGACGACGTGGTGCTGCAGTTTGGCGGCGGCACCATCGGCCACCCCATGGGCATCCAGGCCGGTGCCGTGGCCAACCGGGTGGCATTGGAGAGTATGGTGAAGGCGCGCAACGAAGGCCGCAACATCCTGCAGGAAGGCCCATCCATCCTGAAGCAGGCGGCCCAGCACTGCAGCCCGCTCAAGGCCGCGCTCGACACCTGGGGCGATATCAGCTTTAACTACCAGAGTACCGACAGCAGCGACTACGCCGTCACGCCCTCGGTGGCCTGAGCACAGCCCACCCCGTCCACCCTATTTTCGAAGGAGAATCCCGCCATGATGACCAACCCGACCGGCCGCCTGACGCAAGGCCAGTTCAGCTTTTTGCCCGACCTGACTGACGCCGAGATCACCCTGCAGATTGAGTACGGCCTGCGCAAGGGCTATGCCTGGAGCGTGGAGTACACCGACGACCCGCACCCGCGCAACACCTACTGGAGCATGTATGGCAACCCGATGTTCGACCTGCACGACGCCGCAGGCGTGCTGCAGGAACTGACCGCCTGCCGCGCCGCCTTCCCGCGCCACTACATCCGTTTGATGGCCTTTGACTCGACGCGCAACGTGGAAACCATCGCCATGAGCTTCATCGTCAACCGCCCGGCTGTGGAGCCCGGCTTCACGCTGGAGCGGCAAGAGGTGAACGGGCGCTCGCAGCGCTACACCATCCGCGGCTACGCCAGCGCCTCGCCCGAAGGCGAACGCTACAGGTAAGATAGCTACAAACCTATATACAGCAAGGGCTGGAAGGCGATTTGACCATGAACTCCCCGTTGTACGCGATTCCCGGCAGCACACCGGCGCCCAGTGCAGCGCCGGCGGCAGCCGCCGCGCCGGCTGCCGCCGGTGACCCGACCGCCGGCGCTCGCTCGGTGGCCGAGGTGCTGGCCGGCTCGCAGGTGGAGGCGGTGCTGCAAGAGCTGGATGCCGACCTGGTCGGCCTCAAGCCGGTCAAGGCCCGCATCCGCGACATTGCCGCGCTGCTGGTGATCGACAAGCTGCGCCTCAACCTCGGTCTGACGAGCCAGGCACCCAGCCTGCACATGTGCTTTAGCGGCAACCCCGGCACCGGCAAGACCACGGTGGCCATGCGCATGGCGCAGATCCTGCACCGGCTGGGCTATGTGCGCAAAGGGCACCTGGTGTCGGTCACGCGGGATGACCTGGTGGGCCAGTACATCGGCCACACGGCGCCCAAGACCAAAGAGGTGCTCAAGCGCGCCATGGGCGGGGTGCTTTTCATCGACGAGGCCTACTACCTGTACCGGCCCGAGAACGAGCGCGATTATGGCCAGGAGGCGATTGAGATCCTGCTGCAGGTGATGGAGAACCAGCGCGACGACCTGGTGGTGATCCTGGCGGGTTACAAGGACCGGATGGACACCTTTTTCCAGTCGAACCCCGGCATGAGCTCGCGGATCGCCCACCACCTGGATTTTCCGGACTACGCAGTGCCCGAGCTGAAACAAATCGCCGGCCAAATGCTGGCGCAGCAGAATTACCGGTTTGGTACCGGCGCTGCCGAGGCGTTCGAGCGCTACCTGCAGCTGCGGCTGCAGCAGCCCCACTTTGCCAACGCCCGCAGTGTGCGCAACGCGTTGGACCGGGCGCGGCTGCGCCAGGCCAGCCGGCTGTTTGCCGACCGCGAGCGCCACCTGACCGCCGATGACCTCAGCACCATCGCCGCCCCAGACATCCTGGCCAGCCGGCTGTTCCAGGCCTGAGCCTCACGCCTGAGCACCACCGAGAACCACCATGCTCCAAGCCCTGATTTTTGACGTCGACGGCACTCTGGCCGACACCGAGGCCGCCCACCGCGCGGCCTTCAACCAGGCGTTTGATCAAGAGGGGCTGGACTGGCACTGGGACGAGGCGCTGTACACCCGGCTGCTAGACGTATCCGGCGGCAAGGAGCGCCTGATGCACTACTGGACCCAGCGCCACCCCGAGGTGCGTGACGTGGACGGCGCCGGGGTGCGCGACACCATCGCCCGGCTGCATGAGCTCAAAACCGCCGCCTATGAAGCCATGGTGAACGACGGCGCAGTCAGCCTGCGCCCCGGCGTGTTGCACCTGATCGACGCCGCAGGCCATGCCGGTCTGCACCTGGCGATTGCCACCACCACCTCACCAGTCAACATTGCAGCACTGCTGCGCGGCGCCATCGGCTCCGACTGGCGGCAGTTTTTTGGCATCGTTGAAGACGCCTCCACCGCCGCCATCAAGAAGCCGCACCCGCAGGTCTATCTGCAGACGCTGCAGCGACTGCAACTGCCTGCCCGGCAGTGCCTGGCCTTTGAAGACTCGGCCAACGGCCTGCGTGCAGCCATCGGCGCCGGTTTGGCCACGGTAATCACGCCAACCCAATTCACGGCCGACCACGATTTCAGCGGTGCGCTCAAGGTGCTGCCCAACCTGCAAGGCGTCACAGTCGCCGACCTGCAGGCCTGGCACGCCCTCACAACACCCTAGCCACGGCCTAAAACCCTCGGAGATCCACCATGCCCCTGTCCGGCCGCTCAACACTGACCCAGTTCCTGATCGAGGAGCGGCGCCGTTTTCCCGATGCGAGTGGCGATTTCAATGCCCTGCTGCTCGATGTAGCGCTGTGCTGCAAGGCGATTGCCCGCGCTGTGGCTTTTGGCGAACTCGGCGGGGCCATGGGCAACCACGCGCCTGAATCGGGCGGCAGCGTCAATGTGCAGGGCGAGACCCAGAAGAAGCTCGACGTCCTGTCCAACGACATCTTTATCCGTCGCACAGAATGGGCCGGCCACCTGGCAGGCATGGCCTCGGAAGAAATGGACGAGCCTTATCAGATTCCGGCGCAGCTGCCACGTGGCAAGTACCTGCTGGTGTTTGATCCGCTGGACGGCTCCAGCAACATCGATGTCAACGTGACAGTGGGCAGCATCTTCTCCATACTGCGTGGGCCCGATACCGGGCGCGACGTGACAGTGGCCGACTTTCTGCAGCCGGGTACCCGCCAGGTGGCGGCGGGCTATGCGCTGTACGGCCCCACCACCATGCTGGTGCTGACGGTGGGCACCGGGGTGCATGGCTTCACGCTCGACCCGAACCTGGGCGAATTCATGTTGACCCACCCCGGCATCCAGGTGCCGGCCGAGACCCAGGAATTTGCCATCAACGCCTCCAACAGCCGTTTTTGGGAAGCACCGGTGAAACGCTACGTGGACGAGTGCCTGGCCGGCAAGACTGGCCCACGCGGCAAGGACTTCAACATGCGCTGGATCGCCAGCATGGTGGCCGAGGCGCACCGCATCCTGATGCGCGGCGGGGTGTTCATGTACCCGCGGGACACCAAAGACCCCAGTAAACCCGGCCGCCTGCGCCTGCTGTACGAGGCCAACCCGATCGGCATGATCATGGAGCAGGCGGGCGGACGCGCCAGCACCGGGCGCACCGCCGTACTGGGGGTGCAGCCCACAGCGCTGCACCAGCGCATCGGCCTGGTGTTTGGCTCCCGCAGTGAGGTGGAGCGCATCGAGCGCTACCACGCAGAGCCCGAAGTCGTAGCGCAGCACAACCCCCTGTTCACCGAGCGCAGCCTGTTCCGGGACTGAGCAATCCCATTGACTGACTACTGAAGAAAGCGCCCCATGTCTGAACGCCACCCCATCATCGCCATCACCGGCTCAAGCGGCGCCGGCACCACCTCGGTCACGCGCACGTTTGAGAACATTTTCCGGCGCGAAGGGGTCAACGCCGCCATCATCGAAGGTGACAGCTTTCACCGCTTTGACCGCAAGGAGATGAAAAAAAGGGCGGCCGAGGCAGAGCGCGCCGGCAACAAGAACTTTAGCCACTTCGGCCCTGAAAACAACCTGTTTGCCGAGCTGGAGACCCTGTTCAGCGACTATGCCGGCAGTGGCAGCGGCAAACGCCGCAAGTACCTGCACGACCAGGACGAAGCCGCCCCCTACCAGCAGGAGCCCGGCACCTTTACGCCCTGGGAAGGCGTGCCCGCCGGCACCGACCTGCTGTTTTACGAAGGCCTGCACGGTGCGGTGGTGACGCCGGACGTCAACATCGCCCAGCACCCTGATTTGCTGATTGGCGTGGTGCCGGTGATCAATCTGGAGTGGATCCAGAAGCTCTGGCGCGACAAATCCAAGCGCGGCTACAGCACCGAGGCCGTCACCGACACCATCCTGCGCCGCATGCCCGACTATGTGAACTATATTTGCCCGCAGTTCATGCACACGCATGTGAACTTCCAGCGCGTACCGATGGTGGACACCTCCAACCCCTTTATCTCGCGCGACATTCCCTCGCCCGATGAGAGCATGGTGGTGATCCGCTTTGCCAAGCCCAAGGGCATCGATTTCCAGTACCTGCGCAGCATGATCGACGGCTCGTCGATGAGCCGCGCCAACACCATCGTGGTGCCCGGCGGCAAGATGGAACTGGCCATGCAGCTGATCTTCACCCCCTTCATCTGGCGCATGATGGAGCGCAAGAAGCGCGCCGCCTGAGCAGGAGTCCCGGCATGACCACCCATAAGCCTTTTGACTTGGTGATGTTTGACTTGGACGGCACGCTGATCGAGACCGCGCCCGAGATCTGTGACGCCGTCAACGACACCCTGCAGGCGCTGGGCCTGCCACTGGTGTCGCAAACCCAGGTGAATGACTGGATCGGCCACGGCACCCGCACCCTGCTGGTGCAAGCGCTGGCCTGGAGCCAGGGCCTGACTGAGGACGAGGTGCGCGCCTCAGACAGCCTGGCCGGTGCCGCCGCCGTGTTTGACCAACATTACCAGGCCCGTTGCGGCACCCGCAGCCAGCTCTACCCACAGGTGCGCGAGACCCTGGTGGCGTTGCGCAGCCGGGGCGTGAAACTGGCGGTGGTCACCAACAAGGAGGGCCGCTACACGGCCACCGTGCTGAACGCCCACCAACTGCTGCCTCTGCTGGACCGCGTGGTCAGCGGCGACACCCTGCCCACCAAAAAGCCCAACCCGGCCGGCATTACCAGCTGCCTGGCCGAATTTGGCGTGGCGCCGGGGCGAGCACTGTTTGTGGGCGACTCCAGCATCGACGTCGCCACAGCGCGCAATGCCGGGGTGGCGGTTTGGGCCCTGCCCTATGGCTACAACATGGGCCAGCCGATTGCCGCCTGCGCGCCGGACCGCATCATCGCCAACTGCGCTGCGCTACTGGATTGATAGCTAACAACCCAATAGCCACGTGGCTTAGGGCCTGATTTCTTATAAATTTTTTCGGAGATTGCGATGGCTTTTGTTTCCCTGCGCCAGGTGCTGGACCACGCCGCCGAACACGGCTACGGCGTGCCAGCCTTCAATGTCAACAACCTGGAGCAGATCCTGGCCATCATGGAGGCCGCTCAGGAAACCGACAGCCCGGTGATCCTGCAAGCCTCGGCCGGCGCGCGCAAGTACGCGGGCGAGGCCTACCTGCGCCACATGATGCTGGCCGCGGTGGAAACCCACCCCGACATCCCGGTGGTGGTGCACCAGGACCACGGCGCCTCGCCTGCAGTGTGCATCCAGTCGATCCGCTCGGGCTTCACCAGCGTGATGATGGACGGCTCCTTGATGGAAGACGCCAAGACGCCCGCCAGCTACGACTACAACGTGGCAGTGACCCGCCAGGTCTGTGCCATGGCGCACGCGATTGGCGTCTCGGTAGAGGGTGAGCTGGGCTGCCTGGGCTCTCTGGAGACCGGGGACGCCGGCGAAGAAGACGGCGTGGGCGCCGAGGGCAAGCTGACGCACGACATGATGCTGACCGACCCGGTGCAGGCACGCGACTTTGTGCAGCAAACCGGCGTGGATGCGCTGGCGATTGCCATCGGCACCAGCCACGGCGCCTACAAGTTCACCCGCAAGCCCACCGGCG
>JBBAPO010000053.1:0-18220 GCA_040400795.1 Rhodoferax sp. | reverse complement strand
GAGAAAATCAAAAAAATAATGGGCGGGCGGGGAATCGGCTCACGGATTCAGGTTCTATTCAACGGGATAACCCGACTCGTTTTAAAGCCAATGTGGATCTGGTGCTGAAATACAGCCAGGAATTGACGCCAGAGCGCAAACTCATCGTGGAGTATTGGGCCGATGGGCCGGCGTCGGAGTTTCCACCGGGACATTGGGGTCTGTTTGCGCAATTCGTATCCCAACGCGACAACCACAGTATCGGCAAAGACGCCAAGATGTTCTTTGCCATGCACAACGCGTCATTTGATGCGGGTATTGCCGCGTGGCACCTGAAGCGAAAATTTGAAGCGTCCGGCCGATCACGGCGGTGCGGTTTTTCAAGCAAGGGCAATCGATCGTGGCATGGGGCGGGCCGGGCCGATCCGTGGAGGCCATCCAAGGCGAAAAATGGATCGCCTACAACCCGGGCAGCAACCCAACGCCTGCCTTCCCAGGCTATGTGTCTGGGCACTCGGCGTTCTCGTCGGCATCAGCCACCGTGCTGCAATTGATCACCGGCAGTGACAGGTTCGACTACCAGGTGACCGTCCCCGCCAATTTTGGGCGCGTCGAGCCGGGCGTACCCGCGGTGCCGACCGTCATCTCCTACAAGAAATTCAGTGACGCGGTTTATGACGCCGGCATGTCTCGGCTGTATGGTGGTATCCACTTCAAGGACGACAACACGGCAGGGCAGTTGGTTGGCACCGCCGTGGGGCAATGGGTCTACGCAAAAGCCAAGGCACTTTTCAACAACAGTACCGACGATTGAGTGAGCACCCTGGCGTGACGACCGTACCAGTCTGTTGTTCTGATTCAGTCCCAAAAGGGTGCCAAAATCCAGCGGGTCTATCTCAGCACCATGCCACTCACATCCAACGCCATTCAGACCGGCAGCGCCACTGCGGCGCCACGCCGACGTGTATTCGTGCTCGGCGCCACAGGCACCATCGGCCAGGCCACCGTACGTTCGCTGTTAGAGCGCGGCAATGAGGTGGTTTGCTTAGTGCGGCCACGGGCGGGCGTTGGTGGTGCCTTGGGCGAAAAGGAGAGCCTGCAACTGCTGTCCGGCGCCACGGTGCGCTTTGGCACTGTCACCGACCCCGCGTCAATGGCACGCGATGGCTTCAAGGGTGAGCAGTTTGATGCCCTGGTGTCGTGTTTGGCGTCGCGCACCGGTGCGCCCAAAGATGCCTGGGCCGTTGACCATCAGGCCCATGTTCACACACTTGAAGCGGCCCGGGCAGCGGGTGTCACGCAGGTGGTGTTGCTCTCTGCCATCTGTGTGCAAAAACCGCTGCTGGCCTTTCAGCATGCGAAGTTGGCGTTTGAGAAGGTCCTGATCGAGTCGGGCCTGACCTACTCCATCGTGCGGCCCACTGCGTTTTTCAAGTCACTGTCGGGGCAGATTGAGCGGGTCCGGCGCGGCAAATCCTTTCTGCTGTTCGGTGATGGGCGTCTGACGGCCTGCAAACCCATCAGCGACCGAGACCTGGGCGACTACCTGGCCGATTGCCTAGATCAGCCCGACCGGCATAACCGCATCTTGCCAATTGGTGGCCCGGGCCTGGCCATCACATCGCGCGACCAGGGCGACAAGCTGTTCACCTTGTTGGGTCGCCCGCCAAAATTCAGCCACGTGCCTGTGGCCCTGCTGGACGTGATCATCGCGGTGCTGGGCACCTTGGGTCGCCTGATTCCCAAGTTGGCCGACAAGGCCGAGTTGGCCCGTATTGGCCGCTATTACGCCACCGAGTCCATGCTGGTACTCAACGCGCAGACCGGTCAGTATGACGCCGATGCCACACCCTCTACCGGTACTGAGACCCTGTTTGACTTTTATGCCGATCTGGCCAGTGGCAAAGTGGCGGCTGAGCGCGGGGACCACGCGGTGTTCTAAGAGCGTGCGTCGAACTGGCTAGAGGCTATCACCGCCACTGCAGGCTGATATCTTGGCAGACATCGAATAAAGCCTGTCAAAATCAGAATCCGTTAGATCCACTGACTGATGCCATGTACCTGCCACCCCAGTTCAACTCAGAACAACCACAGCATGCCGCTGCTTTGATCCGTGCCTACCCGTTGGCCAGCCTGATCAGTGTGGATGAGAGTGGTTTTCCGTTTGTGAGCCATCTGCCTTTGAATTTGCAGGACCAGGATCAGCCCTGGCGGCTGCTGGGGCATGTGGCGCGCGGCAACCCGCACTGGCGTTACCTGCAAGCCCGGCCCAAAGCGCTGGTCACATTTTTTGGGCCGCATGCTTACTTGACACCAAAAATCTATCCGGATCTGACCCGGGTGCCGAGCTGGAATTACCTTGCGGTGCACTGTCAAGTAGAGACCACATTGATTGACCTGCCAGAAGACAAGGATGTGTTGCTCAAACACCTGATCGCCGACCATGAGCCGGGCTATGCCGCCCAGTGGCGGGGCCTGGACGAGGGCTATACCCAGAAAATGCTGAGTGGCATCGTGGCTTTTGAACTGCAAGTCACCCAACTGGAGTGCAAGCTCAAGCTCAACCAGCATCGGCCTGAGTCGCATGCCAAACTGCATGCCCTCTACGCCAGTGGCAACGACCATGAGCGGGCCTTAGCCGGCTGGATGTCGCGGCTGGGTATGGTCGAGCCAGCACCAGATCAGAATGACTGACGAAGACGCCATGGGCCTGGCGCTAGCGCAAGCCCGTCTAGCGGGTGCGGCCGGCGAAGTGCCGGTGGGCGCAGTGGTGGTGCATCAGGGTCGGGTGGTCGGGCAGGGCGGTAACGCGCCGATTGGCAGCCACGACCCGAGCGCGCACGCCGAAATGCTGGCCTTGCGTGCCGCAGCCCAGGCGCTGGGCAATTACCGGCTCGACGACTGCGTGTTGTATGTAACGCTGGAGCCCTGCGCGATGTGCGTCGGTGCCATGCTGCACGCCCGGCTCAAACGTGTTGTGTTTGGCGCGGCCGACCCAAAAACCGGCGCGGCCGGCTCGGTCATCAATTTGTTTGCCGAGCGGCAGCTCAACCACCAGACCGAGGTGCAGGCCGGCGTTTTGGCCGAGCCCAGTGCGGCGCTGCTGCAAGAGTTTTTTAAAAACCGCCGACTGGAGGCGCGAATGAACCACCACCCCCTGCGCGAAGACGCCTTACGCACGCCCTCCGAAGCTTTCCAGCACCTGCCAGATTACCTCTGGCCCCCGAACTACCTGAGCGACCTGCCGGCCTTGGCCGGTCTGCGCCTGCACTACTTGGACGAGGGGCCGCGCGATGCGCCTGTGACCTACCTGTGCCTGCACGGCAACCCGGCCTGGAGCTACCTGTACCGCAAGATGATTCCAGTATTTTTGCAGGCCGGCGCGCGGGTAGTGGCGCCAGACATAATTGGTTTTGGCAAGAGCGACAAGCCCAAAAAGGACAGTGCCCACAGCTTTACCTGGCACCGTCAGGTGTTGTTGGAATTGGTCGAGCGGCTCGACCTGCAGCGGGTGGTTCTGGTGGTGCAGGATTGGGGCGGAATTTTGGGCCTGACCCTGCCGATGGCGCAGCCGGCGCGCTACCAGGGCTTGCTGGTGATGAACACCCTGTTGGCCACGGGCGACGCCCCGCTGTCAAGTGGTTTCCTGGCTTGGCGCGACATGTGCGCCAACAACCCGGAATTCAATGTCGGTCGCTTGTTGGGGCGTGGCAATCCACATCTCAGCGTCGCCGAATGCGGGGCCTACAACGCACCGTTTCCTGACCGTGGCTACCGCGCAGCACTCCGCACATTTCCGGCGCTGGTGCCCGAGTTGGCGGATTCTGACGGCGCCGCACTGTCGCGGCAGGCCCGGGATTTCTGGCGCAACGACTGGGCCGGCCAGACCATGATGGCGGTCGGCACGCAAGACCCGGTGCTGGGGTTGCCAGTAATGACCGCCCTGCGGGGTGACATCCGCAACTGCCCGTCGCCCATGCTGTTGGCCGAGGCTGGCCATTTTGTGCAGGAGCATGGCCAAGTGATTGCACAGGCGGCGGTGGCGCGCTTCGGTTCCGACAAGATGGAAGTGTCAACGGACCAGATAATCAAGGCTGATTAATTGGAATCTGACCCCTATTTATGAGTAAGCACATTTACGTCTATTCACCTTCTGGCGCCGTGCGCGACAAGGCGGCCTTCCGGCGAGGTGTCAAGCGGCTGACTGAAATGGGACACCAGGTCGAGGTGGACGAGGCGGCGTTGGCCAGCCATTTGCGCTTTGCCGGTGACGACGCCACCCGGCTGGCCGCGATTCACCGGGCGGCTGCCAGCGGCGCGGATGTGGCGCTGATCTCTCGCGGTGGCTATGGTTTGACACGCATTCTGGGCGGTATTCAGTACAAGCAGGTGGCCCGCGCTATCGACAAAGGTATGTTGTTCGTCGGTATCAGCGATTTCACCGCCTTCCAGAGCGCCGTGCTGTCCCGTACCGGTGGCGTGACCTGGGCAGGCCCGTCCTTAGGCGAAGCTTTTGGCATGGCAGCACCCGCGCAGCCCGACGAGATCATGGCGGCCTGTTTTGACGATTTGCTGAGCGGGCAGGGGGAGGGCGCTGGCTGGCGCCAGCCTGCCGAGGGCAGGGCAGCCGCAGAAGCTACTACTAAAATAATAGCTAACAAGTCAATGAATACGGGGCCTAGAGGCACTTTTAGCATCAAAAAATCCACGCTGTGGGGTGGCAACCTAACGGTCCTCACTTCGCTGCTGGGCAGCCCGTACTTTCCGCAGGTCAAGCACGGGCTGCTGTTTCTGGAAGACGTGGCGGAGCACCCCTACCGCATCGAACGCATGCTGACCCAGTTGCTGCACGCCGGTGTGCTGGGGCAACAACGGGCCATCATTCTGGGCCAGTTCACCGACTACAAGCTCGTCCCGCATGACCGTGGTTACAAACTTCAAAGCGTGGTGGACTGGCTTCGCACCCAAGTCAAGATCCCTGTCTTGACCAACCTGCCATTTGGGCATGTTGCCACTAAGGTGCTTCTGCCCGTGGGTGCGCCAGCACAACTGCTGGTCGAAGGGCGCGACGCCATGCTGTACTGGGGCTAAGCTGCGGTAATTCGACATGCAGGCAACCCTTGTTTTTGCTGACCTGATCGGCAGCACCGGCGCTTTTGAGTCTCAAGGCAACGCCCTGGCGACACTGATGGTGACTCAGGTCACCACAGCCTTGGCGGAGCAGGTGCGCCAGCATGATGGGCGTGTCGTCAAAATTCTTGGTGATGGGGTGCTGGCCATGTTTATGGACTGTCCCTCGGCCATTCGGGCCGTTGTGGCTATGCAGCGCAGGCACCAGGCCCTCATGTCAGACATTCATTCGGCCTTGCGTCTGCCGATTCGCATCGGCGTCGCTCAGGGCGCGGTCGAGATGGTGGGTGGTGACTGTTATGGCGATGCGGTCAACGTCGCATCTCGCCTGAGCGACCTGTGTGGACCTGACCAGATTTGGGCCACGCTCGCTGCCTTGGAAGGCACAGAAGAGTTGTCCGACCTGCATTTCAAGCGGCTTGGATTGGTGAACATCCGGGGTAGGTCCGAGCCCTGTGAGGTCTGCCAGATCGACTGGGGTGAAGATTTGGCCACGTCGCCCATGACCCAGCAGGCAAACCTGCCGACGGACCGCTATGCTTATCGCGGGACGGCACAACATCAGCAGATTGAATTGAGTTGGCGCGGTGATGTTCAGGTTTTTAGCACGGATGAATTTCCGATCGATATTGGCCGGACTCAGCAGGCTGACTTCGTCATCAAGCAACCCGGTGTGTCGCGTGCGCATGCCCGGCTAGCGTGGCACAACGGCAGCATCATTTACACCGACCTCAGCTCGTTCGGCTCATGGATACGTTTTGTGGGAGGTAGCGCGGATGTCCTGTTGCGGCGAGAAGCCTGTGTGTTGCACGGCAGCGGTCAGATTGCATTGGGCAGCCCCTTTGCCGACCCTACAGCAGCGGTGATCACGTTCAGGGTGGCTTCGGCTTGATAGGGCAGCGTGCCTGACACGTACAGACAAGCCTGTATTGGCACAGTACCTAGCGGCCCAGGTTGTCTGCGGTGTGGCCGCGTTGGCTGCTATCGCCGGCCGGAAGCTGTCGCCGCATCTAAAACTCATGACCGCATTGACCAGTTGCAAGAGCGCAAGCCTTTACCCCGGCAAAGACATAAAATGTTAATAGGAGCGCCAACCATGCCTGACACATTCCAACTCAATCAGCTGGACACCGAGTCCATTCAATTGCCGCAAGCGGTAGCGGACAAGCTGCGGGCAGAAGCCAAAAAATCGCGCCTGTCGGTAGCTGAATTCTTGATGCAATGGCTTGAAACCCAGCAAGACATCCGCGACTCGAAAAAAGTGTTGCTCGATATTCAATCTGGCAAAACCAAAGCAACCCCCTGGGCAACGGCACGTAAAGAGCTGCTCGACGCCCCATGACGGCCTGGAGGGTCATCATTGACTCCAAGGCACTCGCCCAACTGAAAAAAATCGACAAGCCGGTACGAATACGTATCGTAAAACTTATAGATTCTCTGGTAACCGATCTCCGCGCCAAGGGCAAAGGCCTCACCGCTGACAAAGTCGGCACCTGGAGTTACCGCGCCGGAGACTATCGTATCCTGGCTGAGATTGTGGACAAGACCGTGACCGTTACAGTCACCAAAATAGGCTAGCGCTCCAAGGTGTACGAGTGACGCCGGGCTCATTTCCTGTTCTAGTGTCTATTTGATGCCCACCATGCGCTACAGCTAACGCGCGTCGCTCATCAGTCAAGAACATCGGCCGTAATCATTAGAACTGTTGGCGAAAAAATGGGTGGGCTTGGCGCTAAGGCTTGTTGCTCGTGGCGCGGTTTATGCACAAGAGGATCAACTATTTATTAACATAATATACATCGTATCAATCAAATAACCGACCCGGACAGTGGCTTACCAAACCCCTTTAGGCTGACGACCCCGAATAAAAGCGCTGATCAGCGCCGCAGACTCCAGCCGCTTGGCGCTCTGGGCAAAATCAAATGCACTTAAACCCAAATCATTCTTGAGCGTAGGATCGGCGTCGCCTTCAAGCAGCAGTTTGACCGCCGAAGCCGTGCCGTAGTGAGCCGCCATCATCAGCGGCGTGGTGCCGTTGGGCGATGCCGCGTCAATATAGGCATGCTCTTCCAACAGCAAACTCATGACCGCCAGATGACCTTTGGTGGCGGCGTAGTGCAAAGGCGCCCAACCGGGCTTATTGACATCAGCGCCCAACTTGATCAAGGTTTGGCATTCGGCCAGCAAGCCATGCAAAGCCGCCAGCATCAGCGGGCTTTCATCCTGCGCTGATCGCGACTCAGCCGTGACCTTTGGCCAAGCCATTAAGGCGTGTGCCACTTTGAGATGGTGCTCCCGAAACGCCAGCAAAAGCCCATGCTCGCCCGCCGGATTGACGGCATTAACGTCAAAACCACGCTGCAGCAACTCGGTCACTGCTGCACCATTGTTCTCCTTGATAGCCTTGAAGAAGTCATCGTAAGAACCCGCATAAACAGATGAAAAACCAATAACAACAATAAGATAAAGAATCTTCCTCATGCAATTTATGAGGTGTAAAAAATCACGAATGATCACGCCATCACCCCTTTGAACAGAGTCTCAAAATTACGACTGGTGTGCTCTGCAATCAGCGGCACCGGGCATTGCCGCACGTTGGCAATTTGCGCCGCCACAAAAGGCACATAAGACGGGTTATTGATCTTCCCGCGGTAAGGCACCGGCGCCAGGTAGGGGCTGTCTGTCTCAATCAGCATGCGGTCCAGCGGCACAAAAGCGGCAACATCACGCAAGTCTTGCGCATTTTTGAAGGTCAAGATGCCTGAGAACGAAATGTAAAAGCCCAGGTCTAGTGCAGCACGGGCGACCTCTGCCGTCTCGGTGAAGCAGTGAAACACGCCGCCGGCACTGCCCGCCGACCCGTCCTCGCCGGCTGCCCGCAGCAGCGCCAAGGTGTCAACGGATGCACTGCGGGTGTGGATCACCAAGGGCTTGGCCAATTGCCGGGCGGCGGCGATGTGCACGTCAAATCGATTTCGCTGCCAGGCCATGTCGGCCACATTGCGTCCATTGAGTCGGTAGTAATCAAGCCCGGTTTCCCCAATGGCCACAACACGGGGCAAGGCCCCGAGCCTCAACAAATCTGCCAAGGTGGGTTCTGCCACACCTTCGTTATCTGGGTGCACGCCTGCTGTTGCCCAAAAGTTATCAAAGCCAAGCGCCAGGGCGTGCACCTCGGAAAACTCCTCCAGGGTGGTGCAAATGCACAAGGCGCGGTCCACCTGGGCCTCGGCCATCGCCAAGCGGATGGCCGGCAGTTGCGCCTGCAGCTGGGGGAAACTCAAATGACAGTGGGAATCGGTGAACATGGGCAGGGTCGAATTAGGCGCGGGTAGTTAGCGCAATGCGGGCCTGGCTCACCAGGGCCTCAAGCATCAGGCCCGCGTTGTAGGGATGCTCCACAGTGCGGCTGGTGGCGGTCAACGCGCGGCTCCAGTCGCTCAAGGACTGCAGGGACCCGGCTTTGGGCAAATGCGCCGGCTCAAAGAAGCGCGGACTGGCACCGGTGAGCACGGCCAGCTTGTCGTGGCACAGCTTGTGCAAGGCATCGACCACCTGCGCTGGCGACCAGTCCTTGAAAACTGCCAGCTCACCCCGCGCCACGGCCGCAGGCAGGGCCTGCCAGACCGCCGCATCACGCCCCGACTGAAAAAACTCCAAAGCGTCCTGCGGGCGCCCGCCAGCGGCGCGCAACAAAATTACGGCTTGAGCCGAAGGCACGCCCTGCCCTTGCAGCCAGGCCAGCGCCTGCTCGGCCAATGGCCACGACATCCCATGCCACAGGCACCTGCTGCGCACTGTGGGCAGCAACTGGTGCGCCGCCTCACTGGCCAGCACAAATTTCAGGTCGCCAGACGGCTCCTCCAGGGTCTTGAGCAGCCCGTTGGCGGTGACATGGTTCATGCGCTCAGCCGGGTAGACCAGCACCACCTTGCCACGTCCGCGCGCACTGGTACGTTGACTGAACTCAATCGCGTCGCGCATTGCCTCAGCCTTGATCTCCTTGCTGGGCTTGCGCTTGGCGCTATCCAGTTCAGCCTGGACCTTTTCGCCCAGCGGCCAGCCCAGTGTCAGCATCAGGATCTCGGGCATCAGGACGCAAAGGTCAGCGTGAGTACGTACCGCCACAGCATGGCAACTGCCACACTCACCACAAGCGCCCTCCCCGCTGGGCCGCTCACACAGCCAGGCGCTGGCCAACGCCAGTGCCAGATCATATTGACCCAAGCCCGACGGCCCCGCCAGCAGCCAGGCGTGCCCACGCTGGGTGAGCAGCTGTCCGGTCTGCGCGGCAATCCAGGGTGGCACCGCGCTCATGGCAACCAGCCTCGTGCTTGCACCGCCTGCTGTACTGCCAGCCAAACCGACTCTCGGGGCTGATTCGCGTCGATACGGGCAAATCGCTCCGGGTCGGCCTGTTGACGTTGGCCATAGCCGGCGGCAACCCTTCGAAAAAACTCAAGCGGTTGGGCCTCGAAGCGATCGGGTAAGCGCGCGTCGGCCAGCCGAACCGCCGCCACTTCAGGGGCCAGGTCAAACCATACGGTCAGGTCAGGTTGGCGAATCAAATTGGCCTGTAGCCCTTGTCGCGCCTGCACTTGTTGCTCTAAATATGAGAGCATCTCTAGATCAAAGCCGCGCCCGCCACCCTGGTAAGCAAAGGTCGCGTCGGTGAAACGGTCGCACAGCACCACATCGCCGCGCGCCAGTGCCGGCTCAATACAAGTTTGCAGGTGGTCGCGTCGGGCCGCAAAAACCAGCAGCGCCTCGGTCATGGCGTCCATCGGGTCGTGCAAGAGCAGCAGGCGCAGTTTCTCTGCCAGTGGCGTGCCGCCGGGTTCGCGGGTGAGTGTGAGTGTGCGGCCCTGGGCCCGCAGGGCCAGCGCCAAGGCCTCGATGTGGGTCGATTTGCCGGCCCCATCAATCCCCTCAAAACTGATCAAGATACCTGTCTTGCCTGTCATCGCTTTAGCCATCCGGTCACTGTCCCCGCTGGTATTTGTTCACTGCCCGATTGTGCTCTTCCAGGCTGGTGCTGAAGGCGCTGGTGCCGTCACCACGCGCCACAAAGTACAGGGCCTGCGTACTGGCCGGCTGGACTGCCGCTTGCAAGGAACCCCAGCCCGGCATGGCAATTGGCGTGGGCGGCAGTCCGCGGCGGGTGTAGGTGTTCCAAGGGGTGTCGGTCTTCAGGTCGCGACGGCGCAAATTCCCGTCAAAGGCCGCACCCAGGCCGTAAATCACGGTCGGGTCGGTTTGCAGCGGCATACCAATGCGCAGCCGATTGACGAAGACGCCGCTGATCATCGGTCGGTCGCTGGGGCGGCCGGTTTCTTTTTCAATGATGCTGGCCAGCACCAGCAACTCCTGCGGCGTACGCAGCGGCGAGTTAGCTTGGCGGAGCTGCCAGGCGGCTTCCAGCTTGCGGTCCATGGCGTGCAGGGCGCGCTTGAGCAGCGCTAAATCGCTGCTGCCGCGGCCGAAGCTGTAGGTGTCTGGGTAAAAACGACCCTCGGAAGGCACCCCAGCCAAGCCTAAGGCTTCCATGATCTTTTCGGGCGCTAGCCCTTGTGTGTCGGGCCTGAGTAACTCTTCTTTTTGTAGCGCCGCTCTCACCTGGCGGAAGGTCCAACCCTCCACCAAGGTCACGGTGCGCAGAGACTCCTCACCACGCACCAGTTTGCGCAGCAGGCTGCGTGGCGTGCTGCCGGACTCGATCTCGTAATTGCCGGCGCGGATCTGGCGCGACTGCCCTGACAAGCGGAACCAACCGTACAGCAGCGTCGGGTTGACTTTGGCCCCTGCATCCTTCACGGCCTGCGCCACGCCGCGCGGTGGGGTGCCGGGGTCGACCGCCAGCTCCAGCGCCTGCGCGCCGGGTTGCAGGTTGTGGTTCAGCCACCACAGCGCCGAGCCACCCAGCAGGGCGGCCAGCAAGCCCAGTACGCCCAGCACAGTTAAATATCGACGCACAGCCCTACAGCCCCAGGATTCATCAGGCCAGCATGATAATTCAGCCCATGAACATCCCCACCCTGAATGGCGTTGCCCCCCTGCCCCAGCTTGGCGTGATCCGGGCCGAGGGTCTGGACGCTGCCAGCTTTCTGCATGGCCAATTGACGCAAGATACGGCGCTGCTTGGTCAAACCGAGGCGCGGTTGGCCGCATTTTGTTCAGCCAAGGGCCGGATGCAAGCTAGTTTTGTGGTCTTCAAGCGCAACCCGACTGAGGTGCTGCTGGTCTGCCCCCAGGACATTCTGGCGCCCACGCTCAAGCGCTTGTCGATGTTTGTCATGCGTGCCAAGGCCAAACTGAGCGATGCCAGCGCTGATTTTTCGGTCATCGGTCTGGCTGGAATTGCTATGGATTTACTATCAGAGAAGGGCCATCCCGTATGGGCTAAGCTCGATTTAGACGCTGCGAATCTGGTGGTGCTGTACCCGGCTGATGGCGTAAGGCGTGGCCTTTGGGTGGCACAGGTGGGCACGCCGGCACCCGCGGGACCGGCATTGGATGCGGCAGTCTGGGCCTGGAGCGAGGTGCGCAGCGGCATCGCCACGGTCAGCACGCCGGTGGTAGACGCCTTTGTACCGCAAATGCTGAATTACGAATCGGTCGGTGGGGTCAACTTCAAAAAAGGCTGTTACCCCGGCCAAGAGGTGGTGGCCCGCAGCCAGTTTCGCGGCACGCTCAAACGCCGTGCCTTTTTGGCCCATGCTGATGTTGAGCTCAAGGCCGGAGACGAGATTTTCCAGGCCAGCGAGCCCGATCAGCCCTGCGGCACGGTGGCGCAGGGTGCGGCCGTGCCAGAGGGTGTGGGAAGCGGTTGGGACGCGATTGTGTCGCTGCAACTCAGCGCCGTAGAAGCTGGCGGCCTGCACTTGGGCAGTGCGACCGGCCCCGCACTCACCCTAAGCCCGGCGCCCTACCCTCTGCTGGCCGACATTTAGGCGCAAGGCGATAGATCCCCGCCGCTGCGTGCTCTGGTCCTGATTGGGGGCCGGTACGACGCAGAGCACCGTCATGCCCGACGTGATCGGGCATCCATGGATCCCCGCGTGCGCGAGGATGACGGCGGCGGCGCGAGGATGACGGCGGAGACGCGAGGATGACGGCGGAGACGCAATGCTGTCATGCCCGACCCGATCGGGCATCCATTGATCCCCGCGTGCGCGAGGACGGCGGCGGAGGCGCGGGGATGACGGCGGGGGCGCGGACTTGGGGATGACGGATCCAAAACGGGGTAACGATTACAGTGCGTGGCGCAGCGCGGTGTAGACCACGCCCGCCGTCTCAAACGGCTCACCAGTCGCCTCAAAACCATGCCGATCAAAGAAACCTCGGCTGCCGCGTGGGGCGTGGACCTGCAGCGTGTGATCGCCCCGACTGCTGGCAGCCTTAAGCAGGGCCATTAAGGTGGCGCGGCCATAGTTTGAGCCGCGCAACACCCGCCGCACACCGAGCCGATCGATCGTCGCAATGCCATCCACAGCCGTCAGCAACCGGCCGCAGGCCACGGGCAGGCCGAGCCGGTTGCGCAGCAGCACGTGCAGTGCCGGTGCGTCGTCCGGGTCTTCAGACGCGGCAAAACCCGCCTCCTGCCGCAGCGACAACACGTCCACCGCCAGCGCCGGCCAGGCGCCTATCTCGGTCACGGTCATTGGCTCGCAAGCCTCATAGCCCAGCATGATCTCGCGCAAACGCGGCGGTACCGGCACCGACACCTGAGCGTGCGGATCAGCAAACACATAGACCAGCTCGCTGCTGATCAGCAGTTGCTCATCCCGAAAAATACCGCCCACAAACCCCATTGACGAAGTACCGATGCGCGCGCATTTCAGGCCCACCTCCAGCTGGTCGTCCAGCCGGGCCGAGGCGTGAAACTCCACTGTGGCCTTGCGCACAAAGGGCTCGCCCCCCAAGCCGGGCATGCTGACCTCATACGGAATGGCCATGGCGCGCCAGTAGTCGGTGATGGCGATGTCAAAGTAGGTGAGGTAGTGGGCGTTGAACACCACTTTTTGTTGGTCAACTTCAGACCAGCGCACCCGCAACGGGTTGATAAAACGAAAGTCTTCGCGGCGCGGTGTCGTCATGGCTGGGTAGTGCTTCGGCCACACAGGCCGGGTACTTGTTGTTACAGTTCAGTTTTCAGATCGTACACCGCAACACCATGGCCTTCATCAACTACATCACCCAGATCCAGTTCGACTTTGGCGCGCTCTCGCTGCTCAAGCAGGAGTGCGAACGCGTCGGCATCAGCCGCCCCTTGGTCGTCACCGACGCCGGTGTCAAGGCCGCCGGCCTGCTGCAGCGGGCCCTGGATGTACTGCCCGGCTGGCCGGTGGCGGTGTTTGACCAGACCCCGTCCAACCCGACCGAGGCCGCTGTGCGCGCCGCCGCTGCCGTTTACCGAGCCCAGGGCTGTGACGGCCTGATCGCGCTCGGCGGCGGCAGCGCCATCGACTGCGCCAAGGGCGTGGCCATCGCCGCCACGCATGAGGGGCCGCTCACGCATTACGCCACCATAGAAGGCGGCTCAGCCCGCATCAGCGAGCGTGTGGCGCCCATCATTGCCGTGCCGACCACCAGCGGCACCGGCAGCGAGGTGGCGCGTGGCGCCATTTTGATCGTGGACGACGGCCGCAAACTAGGGTTTCATTCCTGGCACCTGGTGCCCAAAGCCGCCATCTGCGACCCCGAGCTCACACTGGGCCTGCCGCCGCAGCTGACCGCTGCCACCGGCATGGACGCCATCGCCCACTGCATGGAGACCTTCATGGCGCCGGCCTTCAACCCACCGGCAGACGGCATCGCGCTCGATGGCCTGACACGTGGCTGGGCCCACATCGAGCGCGCCACCCGCGACGGTGCTGACCGCGAGGCCCGCCTGAACATGATGAGCGCCTCGATGCAGGGCGCCATGGCCTTCCAAAAAGGCCTGGGCTGCGTGCACAGCCTCAGCCACAGCCTGGGCGGGGTCGATCCGCGCCTGCACCACGGAACACTCAACGCCATGTTTTTGCCGGCGGTGGTCACCTTCAACGCCAGTTCGCCGTCCATCCAAAAAGAGCACCGCCTACAGCGCATGGCGCAGGCTATGGGTCTAGCTGCCGCCACCTACATCCCGCAGGCCATTCTGGACATGAACGCCCGCCTGCGCCTGCCCACTGGTCTGGCCGCCATGGGCGTGCAGGCCGACAGCTTTGCCCGCGTCATCACCGGCGCGCTTGCCGACCATTGCCACAAGACCAACCCGCGCCTGGCCAGCGCCGACGATTACCAGGCCATGTTGGCCGATTCGATGTAGCCCTAGCCTGCCCTCACAGAGATCACCGAGACCCCCGATGTCCATCCACGCCGCGCTGACTCACACCACCCATTACCACTACGACAAGTCCATTAACCTTGGGCCACAGGTGATCCGGTTGCGCCCGGCGCCGCATTGCCGCAGCAAAATCATCTCGTACTCGCTCAAGGTCGAGCCGGCCGGGCACTTCGTCAACTGGCAGCAAGACCCCTTTGCCAACTACCAGGCGCGGCTGGTTTTCCCCAAGCCAGCCAAAGAGTTCAAGGTGACGGTGGACCTGGTGGTGGAGATGGCGGTCTACAACCCGTTTGACTTCTTTCTGGAGCCCAGCGCCGACCACTACCCGTTTCAATACGAGGCCCTGCTTGCGCAGGAGCTCATCCCCTACCTGGCAGCCGAGCCGGCTGGCGACCTTTTCAAGGCCTGCCTGGCACGCATCGACCTGAGCGAGCGCCGCAGCATCGACTTTTTGGTGGCGGTGAACCAGATGGTGCACCAGGACATCAGCTACTTGATCCGCATGGAACCCGGCGTGCAAACGCCCGAAGAAACCCTGGCTCTGGGCTCAGGCTCCTGCCGCGACTCGGCGTGGCTGATGGTGCAACTGCTGCGCCACTGCGGTCTGGCCGCGCGCTTTGTCTCGGGCTATCTGATCCAGCTCACGCCCGACGTCAAGTCGCTGGACGGCCCCAGCGGCACCGAGGTGGACTTTACCGACCTGCACGCCTGGTGCGAGGTCTACCTGCCCGGCGCCGGCTGGGTCGGGCTGGACGCCACCTCGGGCCTGCTGGCCGGTGAGGGCCACATTCCCCTGGCCTGCACACCCCAACCCTCAGGGGCGGCGCCGATCGAAGGCGGCATTGACGAGTGCGAGGTCGAGTTCAGCCACCACATGGCGGTGACACGCCTGCTCGAAACCCCGCGAGTGACCAAGCCCTACACCGACGCCCAATGGCAGGCGGTGATGGCCCTGGGCCAGCAGGTGGACCAGGCGCTGGATGCCGGCGATGTTCGCCTGACCATGGGCGGCGAACCCACCTTTGTGGCGGTGGACAACCGCGATGCACCAGAGTGGAACATCGACGCCATGGGCCCGACCAAGCGCGGCCTGGCCACCGAACTGGTGCACAAACTGCGCGACCACTACGGCCAGGGCGGCTTTTTGCATTTCGGCCAGGGCAAGTGGTACCCGGGCGAGCAGCTGCCGCGCTGGGCGCTCAACATTTATTGGCGCGCTGACGGCCAGCCGGTGTGGACCAACCCGGCGCTGTTTGCCGACGAACGCGTGCCCACCCACTACACCAGCGCCGACGCCCAACGCTTCACCCGGGCGCTGGCGGCGCAATTGGGCCTGAGCGACGCCTACATGCTCAGCGCCTATGAAGACGTGTGGTACTACCTGTGGCGCGAACGCCGCCTGCCGGTCAATGTGGACCCGTTCGATTCCAAACTTGGCGACGAGATGGAGCGCATGCGCCTGCGCCGCGTGTTCGAGCAAAAGGTCGATAGTGAAATTGGCTATGTGCTGCCCATCAAGGCAATGGAGGGCGCGGACAAAGCCGGCCCGCACTGGCGCACCGGCCCCTGGTTTGTGCGCGACGAGCGCCTGTACCTGATGCCCGGCGACTCACCCATGGGCCTGCGCCTGCCGCTGGATTCGCTGCCCTGGGTCAGCGAGGCCGATTTTCCCTACCTGAACGAGGCCGACCCCTCGGTGCCCAAGGCTGCCCTGCCCGCCCGCGATGCGCTGGCCATCGCACCGGCGCCGGCAGGCATCGCGCCGGTGACCCGGCAAAGCCCAACGGACGCCAACACTACCGCTGCCGCCGCTGGCAGTGGCAATGCCGCTGGCTCCGACACCAGCCACCGCGCCCCAGCCGCCAAAGAGTCCGCCCATTGGCTGGCCCGCACCGCACTGTGCGTCGAGGTGCGCGACCCGCGCCGCGCCAGCGGCCCCAAGGCCGAGGCGGTCGGCGTCAAATCGGGCGTGCTGTATGTCTTTATGCCGCCGCTGGAGCAGCTGGAAGACTACCTGCGCCTGCTCACCGCCGTGGAGGCCACCGCCGAGCAACTGGGCATGCAGATCGTGCTGGAGGGCTACCCGCCGCCGCGCGACCCGCGCCTTAAGCTGCTGCAAGTCACGCCCGACCCCGGCGTGATCGAGGTCAACATTCACCCGGTGGCGCATTGGGACGAGCTGGTGCACAACACCGAATTTTTGTACCAAGCCGCCTTCGAGTCACGCCTGAGCGCCGAAAAGTTCATGACCGACGGCCGCCACACCGGCACCGGCGGCGGCAACCACTTCGTGATGGGCGGCGCCACACCCGCCGACAGCCCGTTTTTGCGCCGGCCCACGCTGCTGGCCAGCCTGCTGCTGTACTGGCATAACCACCCCTCGCTGAGCTACCTGTTCAGCGGCATGTTCATCGGCCCCACCAGCCAGGCGCCGCGCGTGGACGAGGCGCGCAATGACCAGCTGTTTGAGCTGGAAATTGCGCTGGGCGAAATCCACAAGGCGGCGGCCCACCACGGCCTGCCCGGCGCCGGGCCGTCCCAAGCCGGGCAAGCCCCCTCGGGGGGCAGCGACCCACACACCGTGGGGGAGCGTGGGGGCCCCAATTACATGCCGCCCTGGCTGCTGGACCGCACGTTGCGCAATATTCTGGTGGACGTGACCGGCAACACCCACCGCAGCGAGTTTTCCATCGACAAGATGTTCTCGCCCGACTCGGCCACCGGCCGCCTGGGCCTCTTGGAGCTGCGCGCCTTCGAGATGCCGCCCCACCCGCGCATGAGCATCGTGCAGCAGTTGCTGTTGCGCGCGCTGGTGGCGCGCTTCTGGCACACGCCGTACCAGGCACCGGTAACGCGCTGGGGCACCGAGCTGCACGACCGCTTCATGCTGCCCGCCTTCATCGCTGCCGACTTTGCCGACGTGCTGGCTGAGATGCGCCAGGCCGGCTTTGCCTTTGACGACAGCTGGTTTGCGCCGCAACAGGAGTTTCGCTTCCCGCTGATCGGCAGTGTGAACAGCACCGGCATGACGCTGAGCCTGCGCAGCGCGCTGGAGCCCTGGCATGTGATGGGCGAAGAAGGCAGCGCCGGCGGCACCGCGCGCTATGTGGACTCGTCGCTGGAGCGCATCGAGGTGCGCGTCAGCGGCCTCAACCCCAGCCGCTACACCGTCAGCTGCAATGGCCATGCCCTGCCGCTACAACCCACCGGCACCACCGGTGAATTTGTAGCCGGCGTGCGCTACAAAGCGTGGAACCCGCCGTCCAGCCTGCACCCCAGCATCGGCATCCATGCGCCGCTCACCTTTGACATCGTCGACACCTGGATGAAACGCTCGGTCGGCGGCTGCCGCTACCACGTCACCCATCCGGGCGGCCTGAACTACGACACACTGCCGGTCAACGCCTTCGAGGCCGAAAGCCGCCGACTGTCCCGCTTTGCCGCCATGGGCCATACCCCCGGTACCATCGATGCCACGGAACCCACGGTGCATGTGGCGGGCAGCCGGGAGTTTCCGTTTACCTTGGATTTGCGGCGGGTTTAGCTGTCGGCTTAGCGGGTGGTAACGGCTTCAATCCAAACCGCGTTGACATGCAAGTCAGTTTTACCTACTTGGCGCTGGCCGCTTTGTTCGTCTACGCCGCCGTAGCTTTATTTTTGTGGGTCGCGCAGGCGCGCTTCATATTTGGTAAGCCGACGCGATTACGCCCGTTGTTGCCTGGTCCGATTGCGGAACGTGTCAATGACTTTGCTACACCATGCTTCATGAATTTACGGTGCAGG
>JBBAPO010000052.1:0-19328 GCA_040400795.1 Rhodoferax sp. | reverse complement strand
TCAGTAGGTGCTGACAATGTCTTAATCCCTTTGAATTCAGGGCTGGTATTTGGTCGTGCAGGTACGCATGCAGGCATTTACTCCATGCAGTCTTAATCCCTTTGAATTCAGGGCTGGTATTTGGTCCGTACGGGAACGGAGCCCGTGAGGGCTCGCGGTCTTAATCCCTTTGAATTCAGGGCTGGTATTTGGTCGACGCATGAAAATGGGCTGGAATTGAATGATCGTATTAATCCCTTTGAATTCAGGGCTGGTATTTGGTCTGCTGTGGTGATCAAGTAGCGACGTTGCTTGGGTCTTAATCCCTTTGAATTCAGGGCTGGTATTTGGTCGGAATACGTCCTGAAGCAGAACCCCTTCGAGGGGTCTTAATCCCTTTGAATTCAGGGCTGGTATTTGGTCGCTCTGGCTAAAGTGAATGAGGGGGCCGATAGTCTTAATCCCTTTGAATTCAGGGCTGGTATTTGGTCAGCAGTAATTATGTGCTGATGACAACAATGGGTCTTAATCCCTTTGAATTCAGGGCTGGTATTTGGTCGATTAAGCCAGTCTAAGTAAGGAGAATTTACTATGTCTTAATCCCTTTGAATTCAGGGCTGGTATTTGGTCATTTCTGGTGGTTTCCAACGCTCTGTAAGCGTGTCTTAATCCCTTTGAATTCAGGGCTGGTATTTGGTCGCAAAAACTTTATTTGAAGCGGCCTTTATCAAGGGTCTTAATCCCTTTGAATTCAGGGCTGGTATTTGGTCAATTGACTTTGGCGCTGTTCGTGGTTGCGTTCGTCTTAATCCCTTTGAATTCAGGGCTGGTATTTGGTCAAAAGGCAGGTGACAAGGCACCAAGCAAAGAGGTCTTAATCCCTTTGAATTCAGGGCTGGTATTTGGTCAGTTGCTCCTGCAACGCGTAGCACAGCGCCTAGTCTTAATCCCTTTGAATTCAGGGCTGGTATTTGGTCACTTAAAGAGTGCAGTAGCATTAATTAAGTAAGTCTTAATCCCTTTGAATTCAGGGCTGGTATTTGGTCTTCGGGTTTGGCGTACTGATTGAGGCGGTGGAGTCTTAATCCCTTTGAATTCAGGGCTGGTATTTGGTCATCAGGCGCAATTGTTACCGTTGCAAGCGTCAGTCTTAATCCCTTTGAATTCAGGGCTGGTATTTGGTCTATTTCAGGGCTGGTTTGCCTCAGTAGTAGGTCTTAATCCCTTTGAATTCAGGGCTGGTATTTGGTCGTCAGCATTCAGCGACGGACGCTGCGATGAGGTTGTCTTAATCCCTTTGAATTCAGGGCTGGTATTTGGTCGCTACCAGAGTCGTCACTGACCTGATTGACGAGTCTTAATCCCTTTGAATTCAGGGCTGGTATTTGGTCCGATTAAAGCGGGAAATGGTGTTAGAGAGTTTGTCTTAATCCCTTTGAATTCAGGGCTGGTATTTGGTCCGGCAGTAGGCACAACCCCATTAATCGCAGCCGTCTTAATCCCTTTGAATTCAGGGCTGGTATTTGGTCCTGACGGAAAAGCCTTACATGATTAGCGAATAGTCTTAATCCCTTTGAATTCAGGGCTGGTATTTGGTCTCCCTACGTCCGTGGGTTGTGCATTCCTACACCGGTCTTAATCCCTTTGAATTCAGGGCTGGTATTTGGTCCCGCAAGCTGGCCGCCCGTATGGCTAGCCGGGGTCTTAATCCCTTTGAATTCAGGGCTGGTATTTGGTCTGGGCGGCTAACTTCTTGCAAGACCGCGTCGAGTCTTAATCCCTTTGAATTCAGGGCTGGTATTTGGTCTTCTGAATCATCACTATCCGCTGAATTTTGGGAGTCTTAATCCCTTTGAATTCAGGGCTGGTATTTGGTCATCATCGTACGATGATGGCGTGATCGCCCAAGCGTCTTAATCCCTTTGAATTCAGGGCTGGTATTTGGTCCGCAGACGAAGCACTGACGCAAACCCTGAAAGGTCTTAATCCCTTTGAATTCAGGGCTGGTATTTGGTCGCAACCTTCCGAAGTTATGGGTTTTTTTGGAAAGTCTTAATCCCTTTGAATTCAGGGCTGGTATTTGGTCCCAACCTCGCGTGTGACTACGTGATCAACCTCAGTCTTAATCCCTTTGAATTCAGGGCTGGTATTTGGTCTTCAAACTGACGCGACAACGGCCCCGGAGCGTCTTAATCCCTTTGAATTCAGGGCTGGTATTTGGTCTGCAGGGGTGAAGAAATTGAATTCTATCAAGCACTTGCGTGGGCTTGTGCAGATGAAAACGGATTTGGTGAACCCAAAAAAAATCGTCATAACTCAAACTTGCCGCCGGGCGTGATGCCTTCTGGCAGCATACTCCCTCCCAGGGTAAATTTCCAGGGATTTTCAGGGAGTCGGTAGGCACGCACATCGTCAGCATCGGCGTCAACTATTTGGGCCATCTGCAGCATCAGGCTTCCCATCTTAACTGTGGATGCCTCCACCAAAAACACGGAGTATTGCACTGGCACACCCTGTTTTTTTAGAAATTTGAACAGGCGACCAAGCCGCCTAGGGTTGGCAATGTCGTAGGTGACAAGCCAGCGGGCGCTGGCATGCAGGCTCATGTGTGTAGCGCCTTCAACGCCGTGCGGTGCAAGCTGGCCAGGTGCAGGGTGAGCGCGCTGGCGTTGCGGTTGCTCCAGCGCTCAAACAAGGTGGTGAGTTCAGCATCGGCGTTCGCGTTGTCGGCCAATGCGCCGGTTCCCAGGTTCATTTCAGCCCACAGCAATTCGCACAGATCTTCGTCCAGGTCTATGCCTTCCAGGCGCGGGCCCCAGAGCACTGGTGTCAGTGCGCAGGATGTGAGTTGGGCCGCCACATAGGCCAGACACAGGCTGCGCAGGCCTTGTGGCAGGTGCGTGGCGCTCTTCCCACCGTAGACCCACTCGCGTTTGGTGGCCTCCCATTGTTGGGGGGTGATGGCGTCAACGCACTCTTTGCCCCATCGGATGAGAACGTCCATCCGTCTGGCGCGCAACCAGTTTTGGTAATGCGCAGGTCCATCAGCACCTTCAGCCCAGAGTTCCAGCGCGGTGGCAAGGGGCGTAGCGGTCCGTTGCTGGGGATAAATGCTGCCCACGGCTTCGCCCCTGGCGTCCAGCCAGGTGATGCCAATACCTGTGCGCATGCACAAGGCCAGGGCTGGGCCGCTCCAGTCCACCACGTCTGCGCTGGTAACCACGCGTGCCACGCGCGCCACCGGATAACGGGTGACCTGGGCGCGGGCGTTCGTGACGACCAGTGCCTCGGCCGTGCAACTCACCCGCTTGTGTTCACGGTTGCCCAGGTAGAGTGCGCGTGCGCCGGGGCCGGGCATGACCGCGCGCTTGGGCAGCGGCGTTTTCAGCATGTTTCGTCGTCCTCTTCGCCGTGGGCAAGCCAGCCCTCGCCCTGTTGGCGCAGCCCGCGGGCCAGCCACCGGGTTTGGGTGCGCAGCCAACGCTGCCAGGGTTTGCATTGCTTTTCCCATTCTGCGTAGAAGACCTGGCGCCCCGCCTTGCCAAGCAGGCAGGTGCCTTTGTCCAGGGAGAAGTGGTCTTCGCGCAGGGCGCGGCTGCGCAGCAGCTCCCACACCCACAGGTCAACAGCAGGGCGCAGGGCTTCTATGAAGTCGCTGGCCAGCGACTCACGGCCGAAGGCCGGGCGGTGGTAAAAGCCCAGCAACGGGTCGAGCCCGGCGGTGATGCAGCTTTGCACGGCCTGCACATGCAGCATGGTGTAGCTCAGTGACAGGCAGACGTTGACAGGGTCGCGCGGCGGACGACGGTTGCGGCCGCTAAAGTTCAGTGAGGGTGCAAACACCGCTGCAAGGCCTGCAAAGTAGGCGCGGGCTGCGGCGCCTTCATAGCCGCGCAGGCTGTCGAGTGTGTGCAGCGAGGCGGCGTCCTGGGCGCACAGTCGGGCGGCATCGTTGAGGTTTTGCAGGATGGTGCTTAGCGTCAACTGGGCGTCAAACAGGGGCTTGCGGGCGTCGGGGCGGGCGGTTTGCAGGTGTTGCAGGGTGCGGCGCTGGCGCGCCAGTTTGGCGCGCACCACGCTGCTGGCCCACTGGCGGCAAGCCGTGTCGTCCATCACGCGCTGGGCTTGGGCCAGGCGCACAGCGGCGTCGTTGTGTTGCGGACCCAGCACGATGGCCACGCGTCGGCTGCTGCGTGGGCTCATCAGCACGGTGGTGACACCGGCTTCGGCCAGCTTGCTCAGCACGCCGCTGTCGAGCCGGGTTTGCGCGCCATGAATGACGCAGCGGTCAATCAGCTTGATGGGCACGGTGCCGCGGCGTGCGCCGTTTTCAAACAGTGCCAGGGTTTCGCCTTCAGTCCTGATTTCGAGTTGGGCGCGGTCAAGTAGCAGCAGGGCCATGGACACTTCCTTTTTAACCGACGTAGAAATAATCTGGATCAGACGGCGCGACCGCCTTGCCCAGCGTATGGACGCGGCTGCGCGGGTCCAATCTCAACAGTAAAAACCGGTCGGTTTCAAGCTGCAACAGGATCGTCATGTCGTCCACCAGGTCGCTGCGTTCGGCAGGCGTCAGGTAAATTTCATGGACCGACTTTTGACCGCCAGTAGCGTAGGCCCGCGTGAGCTTGAGCGCTGCCGTCAGGCGGCACGCGTCGCTGATGTCGTAGGCGGCAAGGTAAAGCTCACGCTGGGGCATGGGTGTCTTTTTATTTGCTAGCCGGGTGTGTTGACAGACCACGAGCCCTTGTCGTTGTCGTTGTCGAGCTTGCAGCTCGCGCCACTGAGCGGCTTGCCGGCTTGTACGTTCTCTACGCTCAGGCTCTGATTTTGCCCTGACACGATGGAGGCGCAGCCGGTGAAAAGCGGCGCGATGGCGATGGCGCTGAGGGCAAGCAAGCGCCAGGTGGGGCGAAGATTTTGCATGAATCAATTCCTGTGGGTTGTGTAATCAACCTGAATTGTTCATCCGGAGCCCTCTGCACGTCTGCTCCGGCAAGCTTGCCGGGGAAGTGCGAGATCAGGCGCTACGATTCCACGTGAATGAATCCGCGCTTGCTTAGGTTAAACCGGGCGTGCCGCGAAACCTGTCACCCGTTGTCATTGCGGACGCGATCCTCAATCCATGGTCCCAACTGCATGGTTGCCGGGTCAGGCCCGGCATGACAATCGGACATTGGAAATTTCCGTCTCCCTTGGGGTTCTTGTCAACTCGCCTGCATCCAGTCGCGGACGTAAGCCACGAAAGTCTTGACATCCGCAGCGGCCAGAATCGACACGCCATATTGCCTCGCCCTTTCTACGACCAGTTCGTCAACCGGCCTGGCAGACAAGAGCAGGCTGCTGGCCATCGAACCGCCAACCTGTTTTGAAAGCTGGGCCAGTTTGTAGATGTAGTCGGCATCCTTAGCGGGGTCGCGACCGAAGCGCAGCGTTTTGCACTCTACCAATAGCAGTCGATTGCGGTGGGCGACAACTGCGTCCAGCTCGTTTTCCACCTCTGAGCCGATGGGTTTAACCACCAAGTTGACGGCAAAGTCAGAGGGCTTCAGACCACGCAGCTTGAGCCAGACAAACTCCTCAAGCCAGCCACCGCCAAAATAAACAGCGGAGTCTTCACTGGCAAACGCGATTTCGGTGTCGTCGTCCCATGCCAGTAAATCGAGTTGCCTGGCCTGTGCGAGAACTTCAGCGCTTCGCCCACCGGGTGCAAATTCAAAGCTTTGTGACGCCCGAAAGGGCTTGCCGAGATCTTTGTCGGGCATGGCTTGTTGCGCTAGCTTGTTCAGCGCACCAAAAAACCTTGCCAATTTATCCGATTCGTCCCCAAGTTTTTGCGTCAACGCCCTGCGCGCCTGTGCATCGACCTGCCAGTAACCGTCGCGGTCGGCGGATCGAACCCGGCTGTAGCCCTGAACTAGCAAAAAGTCATCCACCTTCAGGACATCCTCCATATCTTGCATGGCTGGGGCTGGCTTGAGCCAATCGATGCGCTGGTGTCGGGTTTCGGCATACAGCAGGTGCAAATCGTCGGCGATCTCCATTTCCTTGACCATTGCGAGGGTCATCAGCTTGTGGCCTCCCGTGACGTTAAAGATGACCGAGCCTTCACCGTTTTCCATCCCGATTTTTTGAGCGCTGGATTGAATCGCTTCGGGGGTGCTGTCATTGAAGAGCTTGCGTTCTACCTGGATGTGATGCGACTCCAGGGCGCGCTTTAGATTTGAAGCGCTGGTTCGCATTTCGGCTGTTTCCAATACCACGACCTTTGACGCGTTCAGTTGAAGCGCCGGAATCAGGTTCGCCAGGTTCTGGCCAGTGGCGATGCATAAGTGGAGAGTAGGCCTGGTGGTCATGGATAGTCTCTTTACGATTGCGATGGGTGAGTGCGTTCAACCCGGTAGGCCTGCACCCGTGCGCCCAGCGCATCCAGCTGGTCAGCGCTTAGTTCCTGGCCGCGTAAATGGGCGGGCAATTCTAGTGACAGGTGCAGGTAGCGCGCGCCGCGCTGGCACACGGCGGCGGCCAGGTTGACGGGCAGACTGCCGATGACGGTGTCACCCGGCTGGACGCTGGATGGGTCGAGGTGGACCGCGTACTTATCCACCTGCAAGTCATGCCTGCGCGCCCACTCCAACGCGCCGGAATGGCGCGAGATGAACCAGGTGCTCATTGGGGGGGGATGTTTGCGACCTGAGTTTTTGCCCACGCCAGCGCTCGGACAGCGCTGGCGAAGGTGCTTTCATTGATCATAGAGAGCCTCCGTTCAACGTATATCCGCCCATGCCCATGGTGGCATTTTTGCCCACATGCAGCCATTGGCCCAGCCACAGCAAGGGCCAGAGTGCGGTCAGCGCGCCGTTGCTGCCGTGCAGTGTCCAGCGCCCCAGCACGCCGCCCAGTGTCATTTCCTGCTGCTGGCGGCTACTGTAACGCGTCCAGTCGTGCCAGTGCAGCTCGCGCTTATCGCTCAGAGATTCAGCCAGACGTACTTGTTCGGGCACGGCGTGGCCCCACTCGGGTTGTTGGGCGTGGAATTCCATCACCAGCGCAACGCGCCGCGCCAGGGCGGCCAGCAGCGCGCGCGGCGTGAGCTGGTCCACGCGCAGCGGCTGGCCTTGCTGCTGCAGGCGCAGCGGGGTCTGGATGTGCAGGGTAAGGGCATTCAGTGAGCCGGCTGGCGCGGCGGGCACGACCAGCGCGGCGGGGTGGTCTATCAGCACCGGGGCATCCCGATGCCAGACGGGATGCGCGGCACCAGCGACGTCAATCCATTCGACCGTCAGCAGCTCTGCCGCACTGCGCGACCGGGTTAAACCTTGCGCCAGCGCGCGCTGCCAGGCAAACACAATCAGTGCCAGCTGCGCCAGCGCATCACCGACCAACACCATATGAAAGACCAGCGTATCGCCGCCAGCCAGGTCTTTGCTGCCTATGGGGGGTGGCTCCATCACGTAGGCGTTGGGGATGGCGCTGAACTTTTGCAGACTGTGCGCGGGCGGCGGCGGGGCTTCGAAGATGCGGGTGTAGGGGCAAGTAGTCAGCAACGGGCAGCCGCCGCACACCGGCTGGCGCGTCATGCAGGCGACGCCGCGCAGGGCAGCGCCAAACTGTCCGCGCAAAAGCGAGCCGGCGTAATCGGGCAGGCGCAGCGGGTCGCGCAGCAGCGCGGTGAAGCGGTAGCGGGCGAGGGGGAGCATCACGGGTTCATGCCCAGGCCCAGCCACAGACTAGTCATGCGTGCTCCAAACTGCCTTGCAGCAAGACACCCTGCTGCTCTACCAGTTCGCGCAGTGGGGCCGGAAAATCCTGCGCATCGCTGATGTCCACGCGCCAGGCCAGCGTGCTTTCCTCCAGGTCAGCCCGCAGATGCGCTAAAGCGGTAGCATCGTCTGCACGCAACCCCCATACCGCCATGTCCAAATCAGAGTATGGCTTGGGGCCACGACCAAACGGCCAGCCGATCACACGTGAACCAAACGCCAGTGCGGTGACGTGGGGCAGCCGCTGGTGCACAAGCGTAACAATGAGGGTCTGCTGCGCGGCGGTGATGTCAAGCATCCTGGGCACCTCGGGCTTGTAGCTGATCGAGCAGCGCTTGCGCGTGGTTGGCAAAGCTGGGGAGGACGGCGGCCACATCGGCTGCTTTGGCGGCGTTGTAGGTATGGGAAGTGGTGTTGCGTTTGTCGCGAAAGGTCATCCATGCATCGACATCCCGCACCAGCCCGCGTTCACCACCGCTGCGCATCAGCTCACGAAAGCTCATGGCATCAACGCTGCGCGCGTCGGGTAAATCCCGCTCTAGCCGACGTTGCAACATCTTCCAACGCAACTCAAAGGTGTATTCAAAACGCTGGATGCAAGCATCGCGCAGCTCTTCGTCCTGCACGCCAGCCGTTTGCCACCTGGCCAAGCCACGGCGTAGCGAGGCCAGGGCGTCGTGCAGGGAGGTGAGGTCGAGGGGTGGAGTTTGTGGGGTCATGATTGAATGGATATCAGCACATTGCCAGACACCTCGACAGCAAATTTTTCAAAGCATTGATTCAGGCGAATTTTGCTTTGCACGTCCGCTGCAAGGGACTGTAGCAATGCCTCACCCTGTGGCGCGTAGGCATTGGCAGACTTTCCATTGGCCTCAGCAGTCAGCGTGTTATTGCCCCGGTTGAACTTGAGCCGCGCAGAAGGCCAATTTTCCACCGGTGCAGACGGGGCTGTCTGGATCGACGATGTGGCATCGCTGGCGCCGGTGAATGTCTTGGTATCAGTCGTAGCCATTGCCCCGTAGCCCACGGAAGTTTTGGCCCCAAACCCCACCCATTCAAAAGCATGCTGAAAAGCGCGATACAGCAAGGTGCGCCACTGGCTTGCCAAGTCGTGCGGCAATCGGCTGGTGTGGCACACCACATTGAAGTCAAATTGGGATTTGGCAGGCACGGCCAGAAAACTGACTGGCACAGGTGCGCCGGAATCGTGGGGCGGTTCTTCACCTTGGTAGTACTTGCCGAAATGCGGGGTCATGATTTCAACCGCCAGCTTGCCACCTGCGGGGCTGGGGAATACGTCCCAAAAATCGAGCGCGCCGCGTTTGGCGTCTTCGGGCTTGTTACCTGATTCAGGGTCTAACTCCGGGCCAAACAATGCGTTGATTACCGGGTCCGTGAACCCATCTTTAAAGTCGCCGCGAAGCTCCTGCATGGAGCGCCGCAAAATGCCCTTGACCCCGCTACCCGCCAGATATGGCAGGCCGTAGGGGGTGAGAAAGGCAAAGCCGTTTTCAATGGGGTGCTCGTTGCCCAGGCCGGTGGCGAAGGGGGCGGTGGAAGTTGTGCTGATGCGGTAGCCAGAGGTGCCGTAGTGCTGGATGAGGGCTTGCTGGCGAGAGCGCAACGCGGTGATTTGGGCTCTTGCCGCATCACCGAAAGGGCAAACGCTGCCCAAAGCTCTTCGCTTTCTGGATTCGAACTCTGTGCGAATTCGTTCGCGTTCAGGCTTGTCCAGATGTTTGATGTCAGGCAATCTTGCGTCCTTGTAGGGCGTAAAGCAGCCTGCTTCCCAATGGGAAAAGTAAAGGTGAAATCGATGCCCTGGAGCAGCTTCGCCAAACTGCGCCTGGATGTAGGCAGGTATTGCTGCAATCAGATCGGGGATCATGGTTAAGCCTCTGATTTGACGGCATCGACAAACTGCCGCAACCACTTGAGCAACTCAAGGGCCTCATCTGTATAACGGAGATATTCGTGCGACTCGAATTTTTGAAGCATGCTCATGAATGACATAAAGTCACGCGGCGCGGGCTGAGGTGTCAAGCGCTGAATCAATCCGGTCATCAAATCCGCTAGTAAGGCTGATTCTGCTACCTCTACGCGGGCTTTTGACTTGCCGCTGTAAAAGGCGAGCGTTGGCATCAGTCCGCTGTTCATGATGAGAGCAGGCGCGCCTTTAGCTAAGATGCGATATTTGTCGGGCAATTCGCCATTTAAATTCCGACTATTCATGGCAAAGCCCCAGGCCAGTGCGGCGCGTTTTTGGTCAAGTGTTTGCGTCATAGGGTTCCTTTACGTTAAACACGCCAATGCGGCCAGCGGCGGCTTTGGCTAATCTGTCGTCGTTGGTCCAAATCTCATCACACCCGGAGTGGAGCGCCGCGGCCAGGTGGATTGCATCAGGGGTCTTAAGTCCGTGAAGGCCTCGCAACTCCGTCGCCAGGTCAAAAACTTCGCGGACAAGTCCTACAAAACGATAGCCGGGTGTTGAAAATACACGGTCATAACCAGCGAGTTGAACCTGGTTGCCTGTCTTGAACGGTTTTACGCGGCATTCCAGGCGCGTTAATTCGGTGAAGACGAGGATAGGTGCAGCCCCCTGCGCGGGGCGCAGCTTTTGCACGATGGTATCGACATAGGTCAGGTTGCGTTCCAGCCAATAAATCAGGATGCACGTGTCGGGGTAAACAAAGCGGTTTACCGGTCCCATGAGGCACGCTCCTCCTGGATTTGTTGGTCGATCTCTGCAGTGCTCCGACCCGATGGCGGCATGGTGGCAAGGAAGCTGAACAGGGCATCCAAATCTGATGACTCGGGCGCAGCAGGGACAGGCGTTGTCAACGCGGTGTCTTCACTCATGACGATGACTTCCAGCCCGTTCTCGGGAAAATTTTCTGGCAGCGTAATCAGCAACTGACGGTTGTGCGCCTGGGCATGGTGAATGCGAAGGGTTTGCATGGTGTGTTCCTTTCGTCAAAGTTAGTTTTTGCCTGCAGCCTGCACCAGCACCAACCCGCGCCCGGTGGTGGCATCGCCACCAATTTGCAACAACTTGCCGCCAATGCCCGGGATTGACGTACCGCCGCCACCAAACACGTGGGCCAGTACCTCGGGGGCGTTGATCAAGGCGGCTGAGTCTGCTGTGCGGCTGTTCTTTTTGAAGCGCTCAATGCTGGCCTGCGCCAGCCCCACCATCAGCGTTTCAGGCGGCAGGTTCTCCACATAAAACAAGCCGCCGACGGATGCCGTGCCGGAATGGTCATCAATGCGCACATGCGGCTCCACCACCATGGCGTGGCGGGCGAAGTGGGAAAAGTCCGTGTCATGCAGCAGCACCAGATCGGCCTTGAACTTGCCGGCGAAGAAGCTGTTTCCGTCGCCACCCAGGGCGTGGGTGGCGATCCATTGGGCAATGGTTTTTAGCTTGTCGTCCACCTCGGCGGGAAACTCAAAGGCTTCCAGCAACAGTTGTTTGCTTTTGTCGGCCTTGTCTAGCAACAGATTGGCGCTGGCGGCGAGTGCCTTATCCGCAGCGACCGCAGGCACAGACCAATCCACTGCCATGTCGGCTTGTATGGCCAGCCGGTGCAGCCGTGCCAGCGCCAGCGGGCTGGTGACGTAAGCAAAGCCCCCTTTGAGCGAGCGCACAGGCAGGGCGACCAATTGCGCATCACTTAAGGATAAAGCACCGGAAAAGTCTGACGCGCTGGTGTCCGGGCCAAATATGCGGTTAATCAGACTGTTGGGTTTGCTGCTGTCGCCCTCGGCACGCGGCCAGGCGCGGTTGAAGTGGTGGCGCAAAGCGCCTTTTAAACCGCTGCCTGCAAACATGGGATGCTTGGTATGCACCTCGCGCTGAATAGGGCTGTCAATCGCGCCAATTGCGCTGCCCGCCCCCATGTGGACGGGGCTGACGGCGTAGTAAAAAACAAGTTGGGAAGCTTCGAACATAAAGGAGTCCTCAAGTGGGCGTGACAGCAAAAAATTAAAAAGGTTCAGTTCCAGGCCGCAAGCAAGGCGCGGTTGTAGCCCTCGGCGCGACGCATCTGTTGGTTGGGGCTTAGATAATCGGGCCAAAGCCCTTTGGCCACCCATGCGGCAAGCTTGCCAGCATCGCCCTCGAATTCGTCAAACCAGTACACGCTGCCCGCAGGCGCGGCAGCTTGTGCGGGTTTCGGCTTCCATTGGTACAAGTCCCAGCCGCTCACCACTTCACGGCGGCCCAAGGCGGCGCAGGCCAGGCGAGCGCTGAAACCATTGACTTGCAAGCGGTAGCTGCCGCTCTGCTCGGTTACGCCCTCGGGCAGCCAGCCTTGACTGAACAGCGCGGGGGTTTGTAGTAGCAAGCGAAACTGCTTTTTTGTGCCTGGCACGTTGGCAGCAGTGGGCGCAGTGAACGCCACTTTGCGGTATTGCGCACTGCGACCATCGCCACCCAGGCGCAGCAGGCCAGTATCTGGCAATAGATTCGCTACACCTTGTATGCCGACCAGAAAACCGGTGCTCAAAAACGGTGCCACGTCTGCATGGCCTGTTGAGGCATGGGCGGGACTGAACGCAAAACCCTCGGTGGTGTAAATCTGCCCTTCTTCTGCGGTACGCGCCTCGGCATTGAGGCCAATGCCAAGGCGCGGGTCGAGTTGATAGACATGTTTGCTTTCAATGCTGTGTGCTTTGTCAGCCGACTGGCCCTGCATGTGTTGGGCTAGGCCCTTACCGCGCAGAAACACGCCGCCTTTGGGTTTTTCCTGCTTGGCAGACACCAGCGTGGCACGCAGCGGCAGGTTGCCAGCGGACTGCACCCCTGGCTGGTGCGCGCGGGGTTGCAAAGTGGCGAAGTTGCTGCCCAGCATGAGTAAGTCCGCAGGCAGGGGTGAAATGGCTTCGGGCACCGCGCTCACATGGGCGTTGGCGCCGCTATCACCGGGTTTAACTGCCAACGACAGCCAGGTGATGCAAAAGTCCCCGGGCTGCTCCGGCGTGCCCAGGCATTGGGCCAGCGCCGTATCGCTGCATTGGCCTCGTTGCAAAAAAGCGGTCATCTGTGTAGCGTCTTTGCCCAACAGCGCAGACCGGAATGCGCCGGCAAACAGTGAGGGCGGTGGCGGCATCATAGATGCGCCATGTTCGCCACTGTCGCCAAAAGCCAGGTTGCCGCGCACGAACAGACTGTCGGTGGGGCGCACATAGTAGTAGGTGGAGCTCATGCGGTGGCCTCCTCGCTTGGGTTTGGCGAATTAGCCTCGCGTTTGATTTGCATTGCTTTATCCTTGAAACTGCGGGCCTCGCGGGCGAAAAATTCGCTGGTGACCAGAAAGTTCTCAATCGCGGTTTTGGGGCGGGCGGGTTGCATCACATCGCAGACAAAATCAACCACTTGGCGGGCTAACTCTGCACTGCCTTTTTGACGCTTGAACTGGTAGGCCAGCGAAGAAGTCATTTGTGCCCGCCAAACTGCGCTCTTTGCGTCTTTGGCATCGTCGGTCAAGCCTTCAAACCAAAGCTGTGCCTTGTAGATAGCTCCACGGGAGAAGTCTGTCAATGCCAGTTGCTCGGCCAGTTGCTTCATCAATGCCAAGGCGCTTTGCGCCGTATCGGGCTGCTGCGTGGTGGTATTCACGGGCCACCAAGGACTAGTGACATTCACTTCCCCACCGCCGCGCTTGAGCACGCGCAGGCAAAACGCATCGCGGTTGATGTCTTCGCCCTTGCCATTTTTCCCGCGCGGGGTGTTTTTGGCGCGGCTTTCTGCCGCACGCAATTCACGCAGCACCATGCCCAAAGGTGCGCTGTGGTGCGCCACCACCGCGCCCATAGAGGCGGTGGCTTTGTGGCCCATCAGCGTCATCAGGCGGCTGGGCGCAAAATGATCGTCGGTCAAGCGACGGCCAGGGAGCAGGCCAAAGCCCTTGTCGAGCAGCAGCTTGCGCTGCTTGGCACTACCGCCGGGCTGCAAGGTGCCAATGCGCTCGCCCAACTGCATCGCATCACTGGGCGCAATGCCGCTGTAGGCCAGGCGCAGCAGCTGCATGCAGTCAAACAAATCATCCACCGCGACCAGCGCCAGCACGTCGTCACCGCCGGCGTAAAGCAGCTTACCTTTGCAGCAGTCTTCCACCACATGGCGGGCCAGGTGGGTGGAAAAGTCATTCAGCGCTTGCGAGATAGCCCCGTGGCGGCCAGGGGATACCGGGCGTTTGGTGTCGAGGTATTGGCGCAGGGCGGTGGTTTGTTCCTTTTGATGCTTCTCGCGCATCTCCAGGTTCTGCATTTCTGCCAGAACGCTGCTGTGCCAGGTCTCGCGGTAGCGCAGCTTGTACTCGTCTTCATTGCCGGCCAGCCAGCCGCCCATGCGGTCGCCGTCCATCAGGATCAGGGCGTAGTAGGTCTCGGGGCGGCTGTCGCCCAGTAGTTGGCGAATGGTGCTGTTCAGATGCTGGGCTTGGGCAGCATCGTCTGGCGGGTTTTCCAGCATGTCGGGCAGTTTGCGCAGCGTCATCTGCTCTGTTTCTGACAGCTTCCCCCGCTGGTACAGCGTTCGCATCAGGGCTTTTGGCAGGGTCACGTTGTCATAGTCCGCAGCCGTTGCCGCCAACGCTTGCAGGGCGGAACGCTGGGCTGTGGTGAGTGGCTGGTTGGGGTCGGCCAGCTTTTCCAGCGTGGTGGACAAAGCCAATGCATGGGTGCTGACCACAAAGCGGCGCACGGTGCCGCCGGTCAAATCGCTAATGCGCTCGGCAAATAGGGTGGGCCACAGACGTTTGAGGGTGGCAATGGCGCCCAGGTGTTCGCCGGGTTTGACCCAAGATTTTTTCTTTTGCGCAAGTCGGCCCCACACGCTCTGCTTCTCACCGTCATTGCGGTCTTTGCGGTTCAAGCCCAGCAAGGCCCGGTCGTGGGTGAGCCACTCGGCTTCGCCTGTCAAGGTGCAGCGGTGGCCTTCTTCCAGCAGCGGCGCGAAGGGCCGGGTGGCTTTGGCCGCGCCCAAAGAGCGCTCGGCCAGCTCGTACACCGCCGGATACAGGATGCCGGTGTTGGGTGCCCAGAACTGCACGCCGTCGAGCTTGAGTTCTTTGGTCAGCACCTTCCAGGTCGCGTCCTGAAACACGCCTTGTGTTTTGAGATCCGGGTGAATCTGGTCGAGTGCGGCGTGCAGTTGCTTAGCGGCGGCGCTCACGTCCTTGTAGCCATTCATCAAAGCATCCGTGTCGGTCGGGTCTGCGCCGTTCACGGGCCAGGTGGCAGCGGCCCAATAGGCTTCGGGGAAGCCCAGCAGTTGCTGGTGAATCTGCGCATGGGTGGCATCGGTCATGGGCACACCAGCGGTCTCGAAGGCAAGTTTGGCCGCTTCACGCGCCCAAGCCTTTACTGCGTTTTTAATAGCTGCTAGCGCATGTTCTGCAAGGGATACAGACTGTCTTGACGGAATAATCGCCATGAACTTGTTGGGTAGGCTGGCGGCAAACAGCGGGTTGGTGTCGGTGCGGTCGGCCAGTAGCTCGGAATCAATGTTCTCAAACAATTGCACAAAGGCATCGCCGCCTACATCGCGCTGCATCAACCACTGATCCACCACCGGTACGCCGCGCAGGGCCGGGAACACCATGCAGTCTGGACCCAGGTGGCTGATGATGGGTTTCATGGCCTCCCACACCAGGCTGGAGAGCAGGTGCGAACCAGCCCACAGGTCCGACGTGGAGCGGGCTTGGCCAATAAAGCTTTGCACCGGCCCGAAGCTCATCACCAGCAGCGCGGGTTGATCCGGGCCGGTTTCGTCACCCTCCAGTGCGGTATGGATGGCGGACACTGTATCCACATGTGACCAGATGCTGTGGTCGGGCGTGCGCGAGTCGGCGGGCAGCATGTTCCACAACGCGCCCAGTTGGTCAGCGTCTTTGCCCGCCTCGGGGCCAAAACGCCAAAAGGCCAGAAAGGTCTTGCGCAGTTCTTCGCCCGCCTTTTCGTCGTCATCTTGAATCAGACTCTCGAAATGGCTTTGGCTAACCGCTTTGATGCTGTCCACGCCGATGTCCAGATTCAGCGGCCCCAGCTTCAGGCATTCGCCTGAGAGAGGGTGAATCAGCTCGGGCTCTTTGGTGAAGTGAACAGACTCGAACTTGGGGTAACGCTTGGCGTCGTCCCCGCGCGGCCAGTTCGGCCGGTCGGCAGCGGCAGCCAGACAATCTGCAACGTGGACTGATTTGTCTTGCTTCAGCTTGTCGTAGTTGAGTTCGACCCATTGCCCGTTTTTCTTGTGCATGGCCGGGCGCGTTGGCAGCCCAATTGCCTTACCTACTTCAACAATAGTGCCACCCTCATGCCCCACAGGGTCGCGCATGAGCACTAACTGCTTCTCAGCCGGGTCGTGCAGCCAAGCGGCGAGTTTTTTGGTGTAGTTGGTTTTATGCGTCATGGCTTAGCCCTTGCGGATGCGGTTAAGTAGTGTGGGGCTTTGTGCATTTAAAAATTGATGCACTTGCTGCCAGACTGAAATTTGGTCTTTGATCTCGGGCGGGCGAACGGTGCTGCGCTCAAAAAAAGCCCGTGGCATGGCACTGGGCAAATGCGTGATGAGGCCAAAATATATGCCGTCTTTGCTCTTCGCTACTTTGAAACGCATTTGGCTGGCGAGACGCGCATTGGGCAAGCCTGCCAAGCCGTGGTTGGTGACTGGGTAAGCCAGAATGTGCCGATCTTCAACTCGGATATGCGGGGCACCGCCATTGAGTTTGAACTGGGTACGAAAACCAATTTTTAGCGCGGCGAGTTGCTCCATAACCAGTCGCCAGTTGTCGAATCCGATGAAGGCGGTTTTACCCTCCTTGACGGTACTTCCCGCTACCACACGCCACACGGCGGGTCGTGCGTCACTGCACAAGCCTACAGCGTGCGGCCAGTCGGATGCAAGCCTGTCTCCCAAGGCATCTGCCACGCTGCGAAGCGGCGACTGTTCTGCCAGTTTGGTGTCGCACAGATCGCTCCAGCCCAGAATACCCTCGCCTTCGATGTGCAAAGAACCCCAGCCGTTGCGGGCGCGCGAGCCCAGCGTTCCAAACCACGCGGCGAGTTGCATGGCTTTGCGCAGCGTTGGCTCTTCGGCTGCGGGGAAACGAAGTTTGAAAGTGACGGCAGGCGCTTCGGGGGGAATGGCATTGCGATTGCCACTCGTGGTAACCGGACCAAAGCCCAGATAGACACCTGTTCCAATCGGGCGAAGCTGTCCGGTTTGCTTATCCTTTACTTCGGGATGTTGGTGTGTCGCCATGCTTGGCAAACGGGTCAACGTTCCCGCATCCCACCCCGACAAGCGCAACTGCACCTTCGACTTTCCAAGGCACGGTTGCTTTTCATCCCCTGCTGCGCCAAACAGAGAGTTTTCCAGTTTCAGCAGTTCCCTATGGTCATAGGCCACATCCGCTGCCTTCACCACCCGCCACCACTGCCGCAGCATCGCCTTGAACGGCGGGGTGCGCCATTGGGCTTGTTGTTCGGAGTTGCCCAGAAAGGCAGGGGTATTAAAACTGACCTGGTAGGTCAATTCGTGCATGGTCATTGCTTTTCCTCCTTGAAAGCTAGATGTGTAACGAATCGTACAGCATCCGGGCTCAGGGTTAGTGTGTAGCGCCGCGGTCGCACCCCGCCGTCGTGGATGCGATAGGCCGCAGCAGCAGGGCCGAGGGCGGTCTTCATGCGGCGTTCGAGTTTGGATTTGCGTTGCGAGAAATAGTCGCCGTCCATGCCGTCGCGAAGTGCGCGCTGTGTGTTTTCAATGTCGGCCAGGGTCCCGGTCACGTTGCGGTACTCGCGCAGATATCGGCTGGCCCAGGCGGCATCGGGCACACCCTTGGTTGGCGCAGACAGTGGCGCATTGCCCTGCAATGTCTGGCGCGCAAATACGGCCAGCAAAGCCAGTTCGGCCGGGGGCAAAGTCACCTTCCGACCCGCCGCCTGGATGCACTGGCGTGACAAATCAATGACCAGCTGGGGCGGTGCCAATGCGGCTCGGGCCGCTAAAACCGTGTCGTTGAAGCTGACCTGACCGGCCAGCAAGGCAGTCGGCAAGCCGTGGCGCAAGCTCACAAACGGGATGTCGGCCAGCGTCACCTGCGCGGTCGCGGTGTCCGCCAACTGCCCATCGCGGGTTTGCAATACGCGGCTATAGGGTGTTGGGTAGAAAAAGTCGTAGCTGGACTCGAACGGCTCGCTGACCAGCACATGGCTCAGGCGGTCCTGGGGGCGCCCAAAAAGGGACAGCGCGTAACCCAGATAGAAACCCATGGTTTTGCGCCCCCCGGCAATTGAGGCATGCAAAGCACAAGCGGGGTCAGCCGTGATGCTGCGCACCTGCGCGGTGATGAAGTCGGCGGCAGCCCGGTTGTCTTGCGGACTGCGAATGTCGTTCATGGGCTGGCCGTGGGCGTCGCGCATGATGTGGATATGGCTGCGATCAAATTTCACACCGGGCAGGTGGTAGTCAGCGCAGAGTTTGTGAAACCATCCCAGGTCGTCGCTGAGCAGCGACAGTTCGGCGCGGCGCGCGCCCTCAGCCGTGGTGATCAGATGGACCTCTGTGGGCACGAAAGGTGCATGTTCATCGGCGGCCAGCGCGTACAAGGTTTCCGTGACAATTTGCGGTGTCAGGCCGCTGACGGCCAGCAACACGCGGCGTTGGAAGCTCGCCGGTTTTGAAGCAAAGGGGAAGTACGTTACAGCGTCGGGATTCATGCCAGCCAGTGTAGGGCGCTGGACTTTGTTCCCCTCCTGCGGCAAGCTTGCCGCCACTTCGCGGCCGACGCCTGTCTGGCCGATGCACGGCTTTGCAGACGGTGGTTGCCAGCAAAAATGCGGTACGAGTGGGCTGCTACGAATGGCCGGTACGAGTTGGAGGTACGAGCGCAATCAGCGGTTTGACGATCGCCAGAATATGCAGCTGGCTGCTGAATCTACTCCGGCAGCCGTGCAGAACCTGCTGCATGCGGAAATCCACCAGACGATGGCGTAACTGGCTGGGGCGCGTATTGGCCGAGCTGAATGAGCGGGCGTCACCTCAGACAAGTCCCAGCGAAGCATGGCCATGAAACGCCGCAAGTAGATATGGAAGGCGTCGCGTCCAAGGACAAGCCAGAAGTTAGAAAGCTTGCGGGACGCGCTGGGCGCTGTCGGGGAGCCGATGACAAAAGAAAAGATACGGGAGGAAATTCAGGTGGGCAAAGTTTTCTCGCCTGTAATTGGCTGCGGCAAACCGCCGCTGCAAAACAAGTCCTTTGCCGCAGAAGCCGCCGCTATCATGGGCTAGTCAAAACGCAGCATCAATCAGAACTTTGCCCGCGCCAATGCCTTGGGTGACGGGCTGGCTCACAGCGCGCAGTGCCGTTCAAACAAAAAGTCTGACAGCCCGGCATGACCGCGCTGGTGGCGGCAAGTGCAAAAAGTCACACACCAAATTGAATTGACCCGTCTTACGCATGACGCAAATTCTTAGGAGGGTTGTTTGCGGGGCAGCCTGATTTTTTTACCACCTCAAAAGGGACTTGGCGGAAGCTGTGAGATTCGAACTCACGGAGGACTCGCATCCTCGGCAGTTTT
>JBBAPO010000051.1:0-19740 GCA_040400795.1 Rhodoferax sp. | reverse complement strand
ACTGGAAGCTGCAGGTGGCCGATCGCCCCAAAAAAACCTGGCTCTATGATCTGGCTGCTGACCCGACCGAGAAAGTCAACCTCTCGCTCAAAGAGCCCGAGCGCCTGGCTGCCCTAAAAGCCCAACTCGACAAATGGGACAAGACCCAACGTAAGCCGCTCTGGCCAGCGCTGGGTGAAGGTTCGATCCCGATCGACAAAACCATGAAGCAGGCCGCGGCTCCTGACGATGAGCACGTTTACTACGCTAATTGATGAAATTGGCACAGCATGGCCCAAGTGGCGCGTCTGCTCAGCGCCGTTCGATCGCAAATCCTGCCGACGCAAGCTCACGCTGATACCACTGCCAACCTAATTCAAAGGCCTGCCACTCCTGCTCCAAGGCATCGGGTTCCGGCAACAAAGCACCGTTAAGAAATCCATGCCGGTGCTGAGAGCTAAAGGGGGCAGACGTCGGCAGTGCGTCAGCTTTGAAACGCGCTACATAACCCCATACATTTTCAAAGCAAAAACGGCGTAGTCCACCGGCATACAAGGCTTCGGTCTGCTCCATGATGGGAAGACAACCCTGACCCAAGGGAACGCCCTGGACCCAAGGGCGACCTTCGCTGCTGACGATCACGTGGTCCTTGACATGGACCGCGTCGATGTAAGCTTGCATCGCCCGTAGTGCCTCCATGGGGTCTTCACCCACCATTTGCGAATTGCCGTAGTCGTACAAAGCTCTGATTCGAGGGTGATTGACTTTGGCCAGAATGCGGGATATCACCTCACCCTGAAAATCCTCGTGGTTTTCAAACACAATCGTGATGCCCAACCGTTCAGCCTCTGGCGCGATAGTCCGCAGGTCACTCACGGTCCAGTCAATCTGCTCGGACAGCGGTGCGTCGTACTGGGTGTAAACGCGCAAACGCTCAGCCCCCAATTGGGATGCCACCAACAACATTTTCTGCAAGTTATCCACGCGGGTGTCGCTCGTGTCAATTTCACAGGCCATGTTGTGCTCTTGCAAGCAAGCCCGCACGTTGGCGAAATGCTCGGGCGTCGTTCCACCCAAGTCCCGATACCCTGGCCCATTTGCAGAGATGTTGACGCCGGTGAACCCATGTTTTTGTGCCAAGGCGATATAGGCAAAAACGTCAAAGTCGCGCCGGTACTTGAACTGAAAGCGCAGACTGAAACTATGAATATGCATCTCGATAGATTTCATGAGACCAAACCCTATGACAAGAAACGCTGAAGTAGTTGAATTTCCGCCTGCAGCGCAACGCTGTATAAGCTCGACGTCTTCTCGTCGGAGCCGGCCGTGTCCTGCGCACGCATGGCGCAATAAGCGGCAAAGCGGTAATGGTGACTGCTTCGGGTGCTGCGAAGCCGTTCAGACGTTTCCTGCGCATCAGGCGGATGCTCCCCCATCGCAGCAAAGTACGCACCAAAAAATTGTTGTTCCTGTGCGAACGTCAGTACCGGATACCCATATAGCACCTGCATGGCAGGAGACACAAAGGTCAACACATCTTGAAGTCCGTCCCCAATGCCAGGACACTGCCAATCGATCAAACGCAAACCATTTGGGCTGCTCACCATATTGCCCGGCCCGCAGTCCGTGTGTACCAATACCTGTTTGCCGATTGGATGGACGGTTTGCATGGAGACTGTTGGGCGCCATTCACGGAGGCTGTCACTCATCGCACTATTGTGACGTTGCAACATCTCTTCGGCATGTGCGAGCAGGTGGGCTGCATCAGTGGGTAGCTTTCGAAAGGCGTTCACGGCGAAAGCATTGAGGGGGATGCGATGCACTCGCGCCAGCAAAGTGGCTGTCGCTTCAAGGTCGCCATTCCAATGGCTGCCCTGGACGTAGTCATAGACGAGCAGACTTCCTACCGCACTATCGGCAATAAACGCAAGCGGCGTAGGAGCGCATTGATGACCTTGCAGGAACTGCAATGCTGCATATTCGGCTGTCGGCAGAATCGGGAACATTGGGTTTGCAGGCGTCTCGGTGAACTGCTTCACCACCCAGTCCAGGGTGCTGAGCTGTTTGCTGCGCAGCCGGTACACCCGATTCCAAAATCCCCCTGTGAGCAACTCCAGATACATCCCATCGGAGGACTCCGCCGGCAAAAGCCCACTGGCCTGCAACACGCCTAGCAAGATCTTTTCGTGAGACATCAGCCTGGGTGCGCCAGGGCCTGCAGCTCGGCCATCAGATCGTCGGGCACTTCAACACCATGGGCGGTCGCATAGGCTGCATGATCGGCGCGCCCTTTGCCAGGCAGGCGCGCGCCCTCCTGCTCATAAATGGTCTGGGTGAGTCGGGCAATACGCTGCGCGAATCCGGGCGCACAGCGTGCAGGGTCAATGGCGATAAAACATTGGCCCACGCCAGGCGGGCCACCAGAGTTATCCAGCAGTGAGCTGGCCTCAAAAGACCAGTTGGCACCGCCAAGCCCTGCAATGAGCACATCGACAAGTAAAGCCAAAGCGTAGCCCTTGTGGCCAGCCGCAGGTGCCATGGTTCCCGCCAAGGCAGCTTGCGGATCAGTCGTCGGGCGGCCATCTACATCGATCGCCCAACCTTCAGGTATGGGGCCACCAGAGCGCGCAGCGGCTATCACATTCACACGGGCGGTTGCCGTGCTGGACATGTCGGCCACTATGGCTTCGGCTCCCTCTTGGGGTACGCCAAAGCCCCAGGAATTCGTCCCGAAGACGGGTTTGCTTCCACCGAACGGTGCCATCATGGCAGAGGCATTTGAAAAGGCCAGACTGACCAGCTGGTGCTCGATAAAACGGTTAATGAACCAGCCAAGTACACCGGCTGAGTAAGAGTTCCTGATCGTCATGAAGGCGACGCCTTGACGACGCACCATGGCTACAAATTCTGGCAATGCAGACAAAAATGCGGTGTGCGCGAACCCATTAAAGGCGTCCACCTGAAGGATTGCCGGTGCCAGAATTTCCGTGCGCGACACAGCATGGCCATCAACCTTGCCGCAAAGCAGGTGCGCGCAATATGTCGGAAGGTAGGCCAAGCCGACATTACGAATGCCCTGGGCTTCTGCCTCAACAATTGACTTCGCTACAACTGCGCCATGACGCGAGTCCGCACCGCTTGTCATCAAGGCCTGTTGGGCAAGCTCATGAACTTGCTGCAATGTCAATCTTGAAGTCATCAGGTAGAGTTCTCTCAGTTAAAAGTGGCCGTTTTGCTGAGCGTTTGCGCAAGCACCACTTCATTGAGTTCGACCCCGAGCCCTGGTGCGTCGGGTAGTATGAACCAGCCCTGACTATCCAATTCCAGCGGCGACTTCAGCAGGTAATCACGTCGCTCGGGTGTCCAGTCAGGCGCATCCAGTGGCCACTCGACATAGGTTTCGCCAGAGGTACCGGCTATTAACTGAAGGTTGGCCATCATGCCCAGGCCATTGCCCCAGGTGTGCGCACTGAATAGCCGGCCCCTTTCCGCGACTTGGCGGGCGAAAGGCGCAAGCCCAGTAATGCCACCAGTCAGAACTGCATCGGGCTGAAATACATCCAAACAATCGCGCTCCAGCAATTCGCGCCATTCGTAAGGCTCGCGGGTGAGCTCTGCACCCGCTAAACGAATACCCACCCGATTACGCAATGCGCGCATCCCCTCATAGTCGCCCCGATGAAGGGGCTCTTCCATCCAGAACACGTGCAGTTTTTCAAGCGCCTTAGCGACATGAAGCGCATGCTCAAAATCCCACGATGGCGCAATGTCCCAAGGCATCCTCCAACCTTGGTTGCAATCCACCATGAGCTCCAACTGGTCACCCACGGCTTCCCTGATCGCCTGCAATACCGCAAGATCTGTGGCTAACTCGCTGCGCCCAAAACGCACCTTAAGGGCCGGTATGCCCGCCGCTAAGCATCGCGTCGCCACCCCAACCATGTCATCGGTTGACCGATGAACACCGCTAGACTGATAGGCGCGCAGACGAGGTGCCTTTCCACCTAGCATCTTCCAAACCGCTTGGCCTTGCGTCTTGCCCGCCAGGTCCCACAACGCAATATCCAAGGGCCAGGGCCGCCCAGCATGAAAATCGATGTTCATCAATACCGCATGGTGTCGATCCAGCGCCATGGCCTCCTGGCCAATAAACAGGTGCTCATAATCGCCAAAACCCAACATCGCGTCGCCAGAACCCACGCCCATGCGGCCGTCTTCATCAAAGACGCGCACAAGGGTGGCTGGAAAGCGGTTGCGGAGCCGAGAATCCCACGAAGCTGGGAAAGGTGGCTCAAGTTGGAGCTGGTGGTGTGTAATGACAATTCGCTCAATTCGTGCCATTTCGACAGCTCTCCATAACTATTGCGGGATCCTACAACAAAAATTTTGAGTTGCCATAGCAACTGCCAGGCGCTACTGCCAGAAGCTAATGCCATAGCCACTGAATTGACCTGCGAACTGTGCCGCAGCAAAATGGTATGGAACGCGCAGGATCCTCCCCCCTTCAAGACAGGTACCACACTCATGAATCTCAACTGGCCCCAGGCCCTGGGCACTTTTCCCCTCGGTGATTTCGCAGTCGCCAAAGGTGGCGTCATCCGTGATGCCCGCGTCGTTTACAAGACGCACGGCACGCTAAACGCGGCGCGGGACAATGTGATTTTGTACCCCTGCTCCTACGGATCGAGCCACCCTGACATGGAATTCCTGATCGGGCCAGACGGGATTCTGGATCCGACGCGATGGTTCATCGTCATTCCCAACATGTTCAGCAACGGACTCAGTTCCTCAGCGGCCGACACCCCAGACTGGCCGGCGCTGGTGACTTATGCCGACCTCGTTGAGGTCCAACGGCGCCTGATCAAGGATGTATTTGGCGTGGAGCAGCTGGCGGCCGTCTACGGATTCTCGATGGGGGCCCAGCAGGCCTATCACTGGGCAGCCTTACACCCAGAGAGGGTGGAGCGGGCATTCGTGGTTTGCGGCACGGCCCGGACATCGGTGCACAACAGGGTCTTTCACAGTGGACTGTTGCGAACCCTAGAAGCAGCGCCTGAGCACCTGGGTGAAGGCAAATTCTCCAGAGAGCCTGCGCTTGCCAAGAAAGCATTTGCGCACATCTATGCTGGCTGGGCGCTCAGCCAAGACTTCTACCGGGCCAACCTTCACCAGAGTGCGCTGGGTGCTCCCGATCTGGAGACCTACCTTCGAACAGATTGGACCGAGCGGATGGGCGCGAGGCCAGCGGCCAACCTATATGCGCAGCTCATGACCTGGTGCCATGGCGACATCGCCGATGGTGGCGACCTGACCACAGCGCTTGGTGCGATCAAGGCGCGGATGGTGTTGCTACCCAGTCAGACCGACCTGTATTTCCGGGTGGCCGACAACGCGGCCGAGCTACCTTTTTTGCGCCATGCCGTGCTCAATCCAATCCCGAGCATCTGGGGGCACAGGGCGGGTAATCCCAACCCCGCCCTGATGCCACAGGACTTCGCTTTTATCAAGGCAGCTGTGCGCGAGGCGCTGGAGAGGTAAAGCCATTGGTACGCCAGTGGCTGGCTGCTCTCTCGGCATCAGACGTCGATCGTAATCACCATTGAGCCCACGTCGTCGATTCGCACATGTTCGCCAACACCCACTATGGTGGTCGCATCGAGTTGGGTCATGATGGCCGGGCCGTCAAACTGCGCACCCGCACCGAGCTTGCTTCGGTCGTAAACCGGGCATTCGAATGCACCCTCCTGGAAAAACACGGGTTGCACGCCGATGAGCGCATCCCTCAACGGTCCAGATTTCTCCAGCCGAGGCAGTTCGGGCTGTGACAAGGTTCCAACCGCAGTCACGCCCAATGTAATGACCTCAACCGGCGCGTCTTCTTGTGCGAAGGTGTAAAGCTTACGGTGGAGGGCGTGGAACTGGCTGATGCATTGCGCTGTGGAGTCGGCATCGACAGTGCCGCTCCAGGGCACGCTAAGCTCAAAGCCCTGGCCCTGGTAACGCAGGCTTGCAGATCGTTGCAGTTGTCGACTACGCAGCTGAAGACCCTCACGCACGAACCAATCGTTAGCCCGCTCCTCGAGCTCACAGAAGATGGCTTCCATATCGCCATAATTGAAGTGGGGTGGCCGTTGCAGGCAGGTACGGGCGTAGTCGGCGCGCAAGTCTGACACCATCAACCCAAGTGCAGACAGTACCCCTGGTGCTGGCGGTACCAGGATGGTACGAACGCCAAGGAGCTTAGCCAGAGAACTGCTGTGCAAAGGTCCAGCACCACCGAAGGGTAGCAGCACAAAGTCGCGCGGATCATGGCCTCGTTCAATTGACACCACACGGATCGCACCGACCATGTTGTTGTCGACAACAGCGAGGATTCCTCGGGCTGCCTCCTCAATATCCAGGCCCAGCGGCTCTGCCACATGACGCCGGATTGCCTGCCGCGACTTTTCGACGTCCAGCGTGAGACTACCCTGAAGCAGGTAAGGCGGCAGGTGACCCAGCACCAAGTGGGCGTCAGTGACCGTCGGCTCAGTGCCACCACGGCTGTAGCAAACCGGTCCTGGCACGGCACCTGCACTGCGGGGGCCAACAGTGAGCCCACCGGACAGCGACACGGAGGCGATCGAGCCGCCGCCGGCGCCGATGGTATGAATATCGATCATCGGCAAGGAAACTGGCCATTCGCCGATACGGGTAGCCGTGGTGGTGTTCGGCACCCCATTCTTGATAAGGCAGATGTCGGCAGAAGTACCGCCAATGTCAATCGTGATCAAATCACTGTACCCGCTGGCCTTTCCGACAAATGCCGCGCCGACCACGCCGGCTGCTGGCCCCGACAGGACAGTCTGGACCGGCGAGACTTTGATTTCTCGGGTCCCCGTGACGCCACCGGAAGACTTCATGAGGAGCAGTGGAGCCGATATGCCGCGCTCCTGCATGCGTGCTTCCAATCGACCAACATAGGTAGATACCGAAGGCATCACGTAACTGTTGAGCAGGGTCACCAGGGTACGCTCGTACTCCCGAAACACCGGAAGCACGTCGGACGATATAGATACCAGTGCCTCTGGGTAAACCGAGAGGAACAAGGCTCGAGCGCGCTGTTCATGCTCGGCATTGGCATAGGCATGCAGGAAGCAGATGGCCACTGCCTGGATGCCGCGTTTTTGAATGCGGCGAGCGCTGTCTAGCACCGCTTGCTCGTCCAAGGCTTCGAACTCAACACCGTCGGGGCCGAGTCGCCCGCCGACCTCGAATATCTGGTCTGGCTTGACCGGCCGCGGCGCGCGGCTCCAGGAATACAAGTTGGACTTGCGGGGAATGTCGTGTCGCGCGATTTCAAGGACATGGCGGAAGCCGGCTGTGGTCAGCAGGGCGCAAGCCGCTCCCTTGCCCTCCAGGATCAGATTCGTGGCAACCGTGGTGCCGTGCAGCAACTGCGAAATAGCGCTTGCCTGCTGGCCAGATGCCAGCAGGCCCTGCTCCACGCCATGATCAAAACCAATCGACTGGTCCTGCGGAGTGGACGAGACCTTGGAATTCCAGAACCTGCCGGTCTGACTGTCAAACGTGACGACATCCGTAAAGGTGCCACCAATGTCGATGGCAATACTGGTTTTTTGTTGTTGGTGGGTAGTTGTCATGCTCACTCCATGGCGGCAACGTACTGGCCGTTGTGAAAAAGTTTGGTCGGCGGGCGCTGCTTGCCGCGGAATGCCTCGGTAGCTGTCAAGTCGAGTTCATGCTCATCATCAGTGACACGGATCACGACGCCATAGTCGTCAAGCGCAAGCTCTACGCTCACGTAGCCGCCACGCACATCATCGAGCACAAGCTGCGGATCGCGGTCGTACGGATGACCCCAGCCACCACCTCCGCAGGTCTGGAAACGGATCACATCGCCGGCCCGCACGCGCGTGCCATCAGAAAGTGGCGACACCTCGATCTCGTTTGTCGCACCACGGTTGACGAAGCAGCAACCTGGACGCCCAGCCTGGCCGCCGTTCACGCCCCATGCAGGATTCTTGATGCCATCGATGCGAATAGCGAGGATCGCCTCGGGCCCGAGCCACGTTAGCTCGCGGATCACGCCTACACCACCGCGGAACTGACCGGGGCCACCAGAATCCGGTGACATTTCGTACCTTGTCAGGCGGATGGGGTACATCTGTTCCAGAAATTCAGCCGGGTTATTTTCCTGGGCGACGTAATAGACGCCGTTGTGGCCATCGGCAAACGGGCGTGCGCCGTGACCTACGCCCACTCCATCAGCGATCAGAAAAGCCTGCCCGGTCTTGGGGTCATGGCCGCGAAGGAAATAAATGGAATAAGCGGCGGTCGCAGCGACAGACTGCCCGTTGGACGCGACGTTCATCAACCCGGCGCACACGTTCACTGTACGGATGAGCGTTAGCCCACGCTGATTGAGCGGGGCTGGAAAACGCGGCTGCAACAGACTGCCCTCGCGAACAATCACATCGTCGACGGCATGCATGGCGCCCTCGTTGATCAGCAAGGACGGGTCCTTGGACATCGCATAGATGCCGAACACCATTTTCGGAACCGCTGGATTCATCAGGAAATTTACGGGTCCAGGAGCCTGGTCGTCAGTTTCAGACGTGTCGATTTCAATACGGTCGTCCGTGACCTTGAGCGCCATCCTGATCATGAATGGACCGTGCCCCTGGCCATCGCTATCGATGCCATCGGCGAACCGGTAGGTGCCGTTTTGGAAAGTCTCGCGCAGTTGCCGGATAAGTCCGTTGCGGGTCTGTTCATTCAGCTTGGTGAAGGCGTCTTCCGACACATCGGCACCGAAACGTTCAAAAATCTCGATGAACCGCTTTTCGCCCAACCTCACAGAGGCAATCATGGCGCGGATGTCGCCACGCATTTCCTCGGGAAACCGGCCATTGCGCAGGAAGATGCGATAGATCTCTTCATTGAGCACCCCTTCCCGATAGAGGCGTACCGGCGGGATCATGATGCCTTCTTGAAAGATATCAGTCGATGTGGGCGACATCGAACCGGGCCAGGCCCCGCCAATGTCATTGAAATGCGCCCAGGTCTGTGAAAATCCAACCAGCGCACCGTCATGAAACACTGGCGCAGCAAACACCTGATCAGGCATGTGTGACACACCGCCCTTGGATGCATAGCAATCGTTGTACCAGTAGAGGTCACCTTCCCGCATGTCATCGGCCGGGTAGTGCTCAAAGATGGGCTGAATGATATGGCCGAAGATGGGCAGGTTGGTGCCGGTGATCAGCTGTCCGACCGGGTCGAAATAGCCGGCGAAAAAATCTTTTTTCTCACGGATCACGGGTGACACTGCCGTACGTTCGAGCAGGGTCTCCATCTCGAGTTGGGCGGCGCGAAGGCTACCCTTGATGATTTCAAGTTTGACGGGATCGCAAGTTCTTTTCTGTAGCTTGACGCGGGTGTCCATAGCATCTCCTTGGGAAGTGGTGTTAATTCGGCAGCGCGAGTTGCAGTTCTCGTCGCGCCTGGCGTAATGCGCCGAGTAGCTTGTTTTCGCCGCGCCTGATTTGGGTCAGCGCAAATCCTTGTAACTCCTCTGGCAGTTGGCCCCATCGGTGCGCCACGTCCAGGCCAGGCAGGGCGGGCATGGCACTGGCTGGATCGTGGCTGAAACGCGGCTGCAGCGTGTGGTTGATCGGTACCAGGATTCTGGCCAGCCGGAGTATGGCGGCGTTGGCAGCCACGTCCGAGATGGTGCCGCTTTCGACCGACTGGTAAAAATCGTCGAGCGCTGCGCCCAGACCTTGCATGGCTGCACGACTGGCGGACAAGCTGTACGCGTCGCCTACGGCGGTCTGGCAGCGCGCTAAATTCTCGCGGAATTCTTGCAGGGTCGCACGCCAGTCAAATGGCAGGATACGGGCGTTGGCGATGCCGACCACCAGCCCCAGATACACCTGAATATCGCGAAGCATCACCTCGCGGTCAGCAATGTCAAGCGTGTCGTTTTCGGTATGCCAGCCGATGTTGCCGCCACAGCCGCCCACCGCGTAGTAGCCTTTTTCGGCTGCCAAAGCCTGCGGCATGGTCGAACTCAGCATCATCAGGCTGGAAATGCCGATGTTGTTGAATGAGTAGTCCCCCGCGCGGTGAGGGCGCTCCCCATGCGACGGTAAACCGGCAACTTGCTGGATGATGCGCTGTGCATAGGCCTCGGTCTCTTTCATCCAGGACACATTTCGGTACTCGCTCGCCCAGCGGCAACCGGGTGAATCACAGTTGATCTGTGCCACGCAGTGCGCGTCCAGATCGGCCGCGAATTGGTCGGCAAACCAAGTGCTTCCCGCATAACGGCCTGTAGAGTGCCCCGGCCACCAGGCAATCCGTACGCTGCGCTTCAAGTGCTCGCGGTTTTTCCAGAGGACGCGTGCAATCTCCAGCAGCGTGGCATCGCCGGTAGCGTTATCACCGACGCCGACATCCCACGAGTCGTAGTGGCCGTGCAGTAGTACGAACTCGTCACTACCAGAGGCGCCGGGAATAGTGACCACCGGCAATTTCTGAGCAAACCAACCCTCCTCCATATGCGTCACGAGGCTGGCGGACTGCCCCTGCGATGCCAAGGCTATCAGTCTTTGACCGTCTTCGTGATTGACGGCAACAACGGGTATGCGCGGCTTGCGATGCAGGTCATCGAGCTCAGGCGCCCCCCATAGGGTCGTACAGATACCCCAGTGAATGTCACGTCCCGGGTTGATGGCCACGACACCGACTGCGCCCGCCTGCTCAAACTCTCGCATCTTTAACGGTGTGGCGTAACCTTCGGATACAACGATCCGACCCTCAATGCGGCTGCGGGCCGATGCACTGCTGTCAAAATTCTTCTGGAACAAGGTAGAGATCGAATTGGAATAAGCCGCTGGCACGTAGACCAGCTCGGCCTCCAGGCCGTCCGGAGCATGGAGCGAAAAGGCCGATGGTTTCGCTCGCAGCACACCAGCGGGAGTCCGGACTTGCGCGTCACCAGGGATGCTGAGGTATAGGTCGGACATCAGCACTTCGACCGGTACCCCATGGCGCGCCAGACGCTCTACCAGGACGTCGCAGGACTCATTGACATCCTGTGGCTTGCAGCGCGGCATGGTTGCAAAAAGCTCTGTCAGTTCCCAGGGGGCATCGAGGGAAACCTGGTTGACGAAATGCTCAATGTCAATTGTGGTCATGGTGCTTACTTGTTTTTTTCATCAGATAAGGTGGCAGGCCACTTTGCGCCCCGGCTGGAGCTCTCGCAGCGCTGGCACCTCGGAAGTGCACCGTGCAATTGCTTGCGGACAGCGCTCGCAAAATCGGCATCCAGAAGGAGGATTCAATGCATCCGGCACGCCGCCCAAGATCGGTATCGGCTCATGCGACTGGTCGACGCGTGTACTCGGAACCGCACTGAGCAAGGCCCGTGTGTAGGGGTGCAGGGGCGCGCTGACCAGTTCGGCGGTGGGCGCCTCCTCAACAATCACACCAAGGTACATCACGATGGTGCGTGAACACAGGTAGCGCACCAAGGTCAGATCATGTGAAATGTACAAGGCAGTCAGGCCCATCTCTTCACGGACCTTACGCAGCACATTCAGAATGCCAGCCCTTACGCTCACGTCTAGCATGGACACCGGTTCATCCGCAACGATGAACTCGGGCTGAAGGATGAGCGCGCGTGCCAGAGCCACACGCTGCAACTGCCCTCCAGACATTTCGTGGGGATAGGTCTGATCCAAGTGCTGAAGGCGACTCAATTGGGCACGCTGCAGCGCTAGCTCGAGGAGTTCAGCGTGTTTTTCTTTGGGAATGCCACAGTTCACCAACGGCTCGACAAGCGAGCGCTTCAGGCTAAAGCGCGGGTTCAGCGCATCGAATGGGTTTTGGAATACGAACTGTGCGCGTCGGCGGAATGCGAGACGCTGCCGGGCGTCCAAGGAGGAGAGATCGGTTCCGTCGAAACGAAGGATGCCTGCGCTGGGTGTCACCAGGCCCAGCAGCATCCGACCGATCGTAGTCTTGCCACAACCCGACTCTCCCAGCAAACCAACCGACTCGCCACGGTGAATCTGCAGGTCAATGCCGGCCACGGCCGAGACTGCAGGCCGATGGCCGGTCATCACGTCGCGCATGGACCGTGGCGCAGGGAAATTCTTGGTCAGACCTTGGGCATGTACCAGCGCGTTCATGCAGCCTCCAGATTCCACTGCAGGCGCAGCACACTGGCTTCGTCCGCGCGCCAGCAAGCGACGCTACGCCCACTGGCTCCATGGACGACCAGTGGGGGCGACTCACGCCGGCAATGTTCCAGAGCAAAAGGGCAACGCTCTGCAAATCGGCAGCCTTGCGGCGGACTGTGCAGGTCTGGCGGGCTCCCCTCGATCGGGCGCAGCGTGTCGATGCGCTGGTGAATGTCGGGAAAGGCATGCGTCAGCCCCATTGAATAAGGATGGAGAGGACTTTCAAGAACCTGAGCGGCTGGCCCGGTCTCAACGACCTGGCCCGCATACATCACGACGACTGAATCGCACACATAGGCCACCACGCTCACATCATGCGTCACCATGATCATGGATAGTTGCAAGGACTTGCGCAGGGTGTGAATCAGGTCGAGTATCTGCCGCTGCACAATCACATCCAGCGCGGTCACGGGTTCGTCGGCAATCACCAACTCGGGCTGCAGCGCCAGCGCCATCGCGATCGAGATGCGCTGACGCATGCCCCCAGAAAATTGGTGCGGATAGTCTCTTACGCGTTGGCGATCGATACCAACTTGATCGAAAAGCGCCGCCACGCGTTCACGCGCTGCATTCTTGTTCATTCCCCCACGCTCGATCAGGACCTCGGTGATTTGACTTCCAACACGATGCACCGGATTTAGTGCATTCATGGCACTTTGCGGCACAAAAGCGAAATCACGCCAGCGGTGTTGTTGGTGTTTTGCCGTGGACAGGCGCAGCAAGTCTTCACCTTTCCAACGAATCGAACCGTTTCGAATACTGGCATTGCGGGGAATGACGCCGGTAATTGCACGTGCCAGGCTGGTCTTGCCGCACCCCGACTCCCCCACCAGGCCAACCACTTCACCCTTGCCCACCTCAAGGCACACGCCCTGCAAAGCTTGGACCTCACCACGATGGGTTTGGTAAACAAGATCCAAGTTCTCGACCTGCAGCAAACTCATGGTCAGTCCCGTAATTTCGGAAAAAGCAACTCTTCGTAGCCACGACTGATGAAGAAGCCCGCTGTCACGACCAGCATGATGCACAGTCCCGAGGGTACGAACCAATAATAAGCGCCACGGGAAAGGGCCTGAGACACGAATGCGTCCTGAAGCATGTAGCCCCAGGACACACTATCCGACGGTCCGAAACCAAGAAAACTCACGCTTGCCTCGGTAAAGATGGCCCATCCAATGACGATGGAGCCATACAGAAAGGAAATTGGCAATACGTTGGGCGCAATGTGAGTAAACAGAATTTGCAGGTGGCTAGCACCACTCACTTTCGCTGCTTCCACATAACTGCGTTCTCTCAGCGTTAAGACCTGACTGCGTACGATACGGCCAGTGTTGGGCCATAAGAGTACGGACACACCAATCACCACATTCCAAACGTTCGGCTTGAGAAATGCGGCGAGCACAATAATGAAGGGCAAAAACGGAATAGACAGTGCCACATCGCCCAGGCGCATCAACACAGCATCGACCCAGCCACCAAAATAACCCGAGAACAGCCCGACCAGCGTGCCAACAACCACGACCGTGACCGCTGCGCTGAGTCCGACCACCAGGGCGCTGCGTGCACCGTAAACCAATTGTGAGAAAACATCACGACCCAAGTTGGTTGTGCCCAGCCAAAACTGGCTATCTGGTGATCGGTTCGCCGCCACCTTTCCATCCGGCAAGAACAGGATTTCAAGCGGGTCGTAGGTCGCAATTTGGTCGGCGAAGATCGCTGTCAAGGCAAACAGCAGATAGATGGCAATGCCAGCCAGGGCAAACGGATCCCGAGTGGTCAGTTTGACAAAACGGCGGAGGCGTGACACAACCGGTCGAGATACGTCAGGCTTTTCGGTCATTGGAAACCCGGGGGTCTAGAACCGCGTAAAACAGATCGGCTAGAAAGTTCATGCTGATCAATGCGAATGCCACCAGCAAGAATGCGCCCTGCGCGAGAGGGTAGTCGCTCGCAGAAACAGCCTGCACCAAGATCCGCCCAAGGCCCGGCCACGAGAACACCATCTCGATGACCACATTGCCGCCAACCAACTGACCCAGGCTGAGCGTAAAGGCCGTCGCCACGGGCAGCATGGCATTTCGCGCCGCATGGTTTAACACGACACGTCTGGTCGACAAGCCCTTCATGCGGGCCATGGTCACGTACTCCTCGTGCATGACGTCCAGCATGGTGGAGCGCATCAGCAACAGAGGCAAACCCTGCAGGTACAAGGCCAGCGTGACAACGGGCAAGACAAGATGGTGCAGAAAATCCAGGGAAAACAAGCGCTGCCATTCGTTGGTGTACATGGCTCCTGGGCTAGCCGCGCCCCCAGAGGGAAACCAACCAAGTGAAAAAGCAAAAACAGAAAGCAGGATCATGCCGACCCAAAATTCGGGAGCTGCCCGCGTTGCCAGTACAAGCGGGATGGAAATGCCTTCCACCAAACTGCCCCGCCGCCAAGCCAGAAAAGCACCAGCCAGGACACCAAACAGGTAGGCCAGAACCAGGCCGCTGAACGTCAGCGCCAGTGTGACGGGTAAGGCCGCCATCACGATATCCCAAACCGGCTCCTTGAGGAAAAAAGACATGCCCAATTCACCCCGGCAAACATTCGCCAGGTAGATGAAGTACTGCTGCCACAAGGGTAAGTCCAGACCGAACTGTGCCCGGATGGACTGACGGGACTCATCCGATAAAGCCTCGCTGATGTAGGCGGCCATAGGATCGCCCGGCATCAGCCTAAACATCAGGAACATCAGGGTGACTACTGCCAACAACACAAAAATGCTGTGGGCTAGCCGTGCGGCTAGAAAGCGCATGGTGGACTTGAAACCGACCTTGGCCGCGCAAAACGCGCGGCCAAGAGGCCTGTCAATTAGACTTCAGAGTCTCTTTGACCCCGGCGGGGTAGGACAACTTGCCGCCAACAACTTTATACCCAGCCTTGTCCAAGATGTCTTTTGCCACGGGCAAGCCTGTTCGGATTTTGGTGGTTTCGGTGTCGTACCAGAACTTGAGCGCTGGTGACACCTGAGAATTCGCCGCAACGGCATACCCGTTCCATGCCGCCTGCACCATCAGGTTGCGATCCACCACCAGTGACAAAGCCCTGCGGAAGTTCACGTCATTGAACGGCGCACGGCGCAGGTTGAACGCCGTGTATTCGAACCCAATGTCCACCTCGGACATCACCTTCAACTGAGGCGCTTCCTTCGCGAGTTTTTCGAGTACGTCGGGGGCGCCACCATAGTCCGCAAGAAAGTTGATCTCGTTACGGCGCAACATACCCAAGGTAGCCTCAGGATTCGGCACTATGCGCAACACCCACCGCTCCATCTTTGGCGCAGAGAAGTGGCCGGCGAAGCGGTCCAGAACAATTTCCTCTTGGCCCTTGTTGCGCACCATTTTGAATGGGCCTGAACCAATGGCTGGCGGGTTGGGCAATGCCTCAGCGTTCTCCGGCTTGGTCATGAGGTCCTTCATGATCGGATCCCAGACGTGTTTGGGGATCAGGTTGATCTTGGACAAAGACGACGTGACAAACGCCGCATTGGGTGCCTTGAGCGTAAAGCGGGCGCGCTGCTCGCCGGTCTTCTCAATTTTCACGATGTCGGCCACTGCCGATTTATACATTGGCACCTTGTTGCCCATCGTGGGCGCTTCGAAGGAATAAATCACGTCTTCGATCGTCACCGGTTTGCCATCATGCCAAGTCATGCCCGTGCGCAAGGTGACTTCAACTACGGTTGGGCTGATCCAGTCGATCTTTTCGGCTGCCCAAGGCTGAGGTAGACCCTCTGGACCAACACGCGCCAGACGATCCCAAACCAGTTCAGTGACCCAGGAGCTTGCCGACCCCGCAATGTACATCGGGCTGACAGCGACCACTGGCTCCGCCGAGTTGAGTACCATCTGCTTTTGGTCCCCCTTGGGTGTGGCCCGCACAAAAGTCCAGAAGTTGCGGATGCCAATGCCGCTCTGGGAAACGATTGATTCCTCAGCCCAAACATTCTTATTGAATGCCTTCATGGTCGTGGGGTAAACCAAGAACGCTTGAGGCTGATCGCGATCGAGCAGTCGCTGAGCCTGTGATATTAAAGCTTTACGCTTTGCAGTGTCAGTGGTCTGGCGCTGCTCCTCCGCGATCTTGTCGTATTCGGGGCTCAGATAGCCAATAAAATTGAAACCAGTAGCGGCTGTCGTTGAGTGGTAGTTGTTGTACACGACTTCGTCCGGATCAGAACGTTCGGGCCGCCCTACCATGCGCCACATGGTCGTATCCCATTTATCGCGCTCGTTCCAGACCGTCTGAATATGTTGCGGCCAAGGCATGGAGCGGACCTCTACCTCCAAGCCCAGCTGACGCCAGTTCTGAGCGATCAACTGCGATGCTTGATAGGCCTGCGGGTTGACACCCTGCGGCCATGAAATCAGGACGATCTTGCGGATCGGATCTCCCGATGCCTGAGCTTGAACGGGCGCATTGCCGTACAGGGCAATCGTTGCCAACAGTGAAAGAGAAACAAACAATCGCCGGGTTGAGTCACGGTTCATGGAACGATTTCCTGTAAAGTTGATAATCGAACGATATCGATGTAATTTATTCTATACACCGACTGATCGCCTGTAAATAGGACAATTGGAATGAATTTATATATGAAGGCTGCTTGGTACGAACAAACCGGTCCCGCGGCCCTTGTGCTGCAGTTCGGGGAGCTTCCCTCATCCCAGCCAGGACCAGGTGAGGTACTGGTGAAGGTCCATGCATCCGGAATCAACCCCTCAGACACCAAGATGCGCGCCGGCTGGCGTAACACAGCGATGGCATTTGCACGCATCGTCCCTCATTCTGATGGTGCGGGCGAAGTCGTTGCCATTGGTCCTGGCGTCGACAAAGCGCTTCTACACCGCCGCGTCTGGGTCTACAACGCCACAGCACTCTACGACGCTTCACGTGCGATGGGTACGGCCGCTGAATATTGCGCGCTACCGGCGGAGCAAGTCGTGCCCTTAACCAACGGCACGGAATATGTGCAAGGCGCCTGCCTCGGGGTACCGGCCTGCACAGCACACCGCACGGTATTTTCCGAAGGTTCGGTTGATGGTCAGACGATTCTGGTTCAAGGTGGCGCGGGTTGCGTGGCTCATTACGCCATTCAGTTTGCGACCCTTTCTGGTGCCCGGGTCATTGCCACAGTGAGCAGCGCGCAAAAGGCTGCTCAGGCCAGCGCCGCAGGGGCCCAGGACACAGTCCTTTACAAAGAGGACGATGTTGTGCAACGAGTGCTTGACCTCACCGGGGGGCACGGTGTGGATCGCATCATCGAAGTCGATCTGGGTGCCAACCTAGCCCTTGATGTGCAACTGATCAAGAACAATGGACATATTGCCAGCTACTCCAGCACTTCAGTGCCCGAGCCAGTCTTTCCCTATTACGCACTGGCCTACAAAGGCGTGAACCTGCGGCTCGTCCAGGGCTTCAACTTGCCCGCACTCGCACGCGCTGCTGCCATTCGAGACATCACGCACTGGTGCGAGCGTGGCCAATTGCAGCATGCAGTTGGCGCAGTCTTCAACCTGGAACAGATCGCGCTAGCCCATGAAGCTGTTGAGCAGCGGACGGTCATGGGTAACGTGGTTATACAGATCAACTGACGCAACTACCAAGCTGCATCGGACCCTGTACTGAGCCGGTACAGGGTCTTCCACGGTCAGCTGAATACTGGCGGCTGCTCGCCCATATCCCAAAATAGGCCGGTCATCATCTGCAGCCCCTCGCGCAGGATGTAATCCAGCACATGCTCGTTGGGTGCGTGCTGGGAACAACTTGCGTAGGAGTGCGGAACCCAAATCGTAGGCACGCCAATGATGTCGGTAAAGACGTCGTTGGGCAGGGAGCCCCCGAGGTTGGGCACCACAGCAGGTTTGCTGCCAAGGGTTTGGGTGACAGATCTCACCGCCCACTGCACGGCGTCATGGCTAGGGTCTAGCCGCGTTGCATTCATTATCTCGTGGCTTGGTCCCACTACCTTAACAGAGGCAAAACCATGAGCATCCAAGTGTTTCTGAAGTGCCGGTATGAACGTCAGAGGGTCCTTATCGACCGTAAATCGGATCTGACAATGCGCTCTGGCTCTAGGCGGTACAGCGTTGACCGGGCGCTCCGGGTTACCGGTGCTCATGGCCAAGACTTCAAACGTATTCCAGCCAAATACCTTTTCTTCCGGTGTAAGTCCACGTTCGCCCCACCAAGTATCGATTTCAGGACCATCTTCCCCCGGATCGACCACGATGTCTGACAAGGCATGCCGGACCGACTCCGGAATTCGATCGGGCAAAATATCTCGAACCAAAACGTGACCTTTGTCGTCGATGATGGAGGCAATCGCATGGGCCAAAATGACACCCGGGTTCGCCAACAGCCCACCCCAGTTGCCAGAGTGATGACCACCCACGCGTAAGTCCACCATCAGATCGAAATTGAGCGCGCCCCGGGTGCCCATAAATATCGTCGGCATCCGAGGTGCCAGACGCGGCCCATCAGATCCTATCAACAGATCCGACTTCAGGAGGTCACGGTGGAGCCGGGCAAACTCATGCAGCCCAGGCGAGCCGATCTCCTCGCAGGTGTCGATCAGGAAAATCGAATTGAACCCTAACCGACCCCTGGTTTCCAGAACGGTCCTCAACGCCGCAATGTTGATCGAATGCTGACCCTTGTTATCGGCCGTGCCTCGCCCGTAATAGCGCTCGCCGACCTGGGTCAGCTTCCACGGACTTAGTCCAGCCTGCCATTGCGCGTCCAGACCCCTGATCACGTCGCCATGCCCGTAGGTGAGGATGGTTGGCAGATCCGCTCCCTCGATACGCCGAGCAACAAGGAACGGTGCGTCGACGCCGGACGGGTTCTCCAAGATCTGGATGTCGTAACCCATTTGTTGCAGGGTCGGCCCGATTTCGTCGACAAGGTAGGCGCGCAGGAAAGGGTGTGACTCCGGAATCTGGCTCTCGGTCTTGATAGCCACGCGACGCGCCAGATCTTGCATGAAAGCACCGCTGTCAAAGTGCTTGGAAATTGTGTCCATCGCTAGTTGTCGCGACATTTTTTACTCCGGTTAGATTGTTAGTCGTGTGTGGTCGCGAGGTGCTACCGAGAGACATACTACTTTCAATTCCCATTTCACGTCAAAGACTGCTTACTTTTCCTCTAAATCTTCGCGCTCGGTCACTTTTGTACCGTGGCACGCGATTTGCGCGTGGCCTCCGAGCTGGCCCTCGCATCCTGCGGCTTGCTCAACGCGCCCCACCTGAAGCGCTGGAGCACCATTTCTTCAACGCGGCTTTATAGATGTCTTGCTCTCGGTACCAGGCGCTCTTATCGGCTAGGGACATAGCCGCCGTGGTGATCATGGCCTACAAACGCGCCGGCGACGCGGGGGATCTTCAGGCTGCTTGGCGGGGGCTTAATCAAAGACCTGAATCCGTGAGCCGATTCCCCGCCCGCCCATTATTTTTTTGATTTTCTCGT
>JBBAPO010000050.1:0-21787 GCA_040400795.1 Rhodoferax sp. | reverse complement strand
ATAAAATCCTCTGCGCTCTACTACCAAGGACAGCCGGATTTCGATCAGCTACTTGACCGCATCGGCAAGCATCTGAATTCAATGTGACGCCGTAACACGACTGACCGCAAACAACCCGCAGCACTCAAGGGCGTTGTTGAAAAAATCGAAATTTGGCTAAAGCGCGCCCGTTTTCCGGCTCTCTTTAGATTTTCACCGACACTGGCATCCCAAGGTTTGTCATCATGTTCAGTGCAGACGCACTGAACCACGCTTCGGTCTTTTGTTGTGGCAAAGCGCGCGCCTTCATGCAGTTGCCAATGATGCGCTTGTAGCGCTGAATGGCCAGCTCGACCCGACTGCGCAAGCCGTAGTCATTTTGCCTTTGCCAGGCGATCCGACCGTGCGCTGCAATGGCTCGAATATGCTCGTCGCACTGGGTGTCGCTTGCCTCTGAATAGACTGCTGTTTTATGGGGTGGTACCACGACTTGTGCATCAGGCTGTTTGGCAAATACGGCATTGGAGACGGTTTCGCCATCAAAGGCACCAACGCCCATGAAGACCTCGAACGGCGCTTCAATTTGGGCCACGAGGTCTGGCACAGCAGTGGGGTCTCCCACCTCGAGAGTCGTCAATTCGCAGGCCAGAATTTGGTGGTTTTCATCCACCGCCAGATGCAGCTTGCGCCAAGTTCTGCGTGCCGCGACTCCGTGTTTCTCTTGGTGCCACTCGTCTTTGCCGTAGATCTTCAGTCCGGTTGAGCCCACGATAACGAGACTGCCTGGCTCCAGCGCTTTGCTCAGCACATGGCGCGGTAGTTCGATGCTGCGCTTGGAGATGCTGCTGAAGTCCGGAATGCTGATCGCCGCGTTTATGAGACGAGCCAGTGAAACCATGAAGCCTTCGGTCTGGCGCAGCGGCAGATGAAAGACTTGGCGGATCAAAACGGCCGTTTCAATGGCGTGATCGGAATACTCCTGTGGCCGGCCGCGCAGTCCTGTTTTGGCTGGACGCCATTCGTTGATCGTCACCTCAGTAAACCAGATTGTGATGTCACCGCGCCGACGCAATGCGTCGTTGTATTCGGGACAGTTGGTCACCTTGTATTTGGGCTTGGTGAACTTGTGGCGGCGGCTCTCGTTGTGTTTGTAGGGCACTGCAATTTTCGGAAGTGAAGTCAGCCGGTATCATGCCAGTTCGCAGCCACGGCGATAAAAATCCGATTTATTCAACAACGCCTCGTGACATCACCGACCGCTACTTCTTGATTTTTCCGTAGGAAACGCCACGTTCAAATCGCCCACTTGCTTTGCATTTTTCACATCGCCAAGTGACACGATTGCCAGTTTCCGTCCTAGAAATGACACCTCCACAACCGGTGTGTCTGGGAGCGTCAGCCCCAGCGTCTAGCCACATCTTTGTCCCCACAAACCGTGCCCAACGCTGTGGAAAACTGTAGGAATAAGTCTCCAAAGCCACGCCAGCCATGGGCATGCGAGATGTGCCCAAACTTTGGGCAGGTGCGACGCTGGTGATTGCCGTCGGCGCGGACATGGCCGTTCATTTTTTGACTGGCACTGCGACGCGATACGGGCCGTCTGGCAGCGCATTTGGCCCCAGCACGAACACTTGCTGGTTCGCTTGCTGTGTGAGTGGCATGTAGTTGGGTGCGGCCCGTGCCATCGCGGCGCTGATGACCGCGCTCAGCAACGCCGCCATAGGGGAGGCTGCATTGTTGTTGTTTTGGGGCTGGTACTGCATGCGTTTGTTCTCCGACCACAACTCCACACCGTCTTTGCTGACGAGGCGGTAGTCAAATTCCACGGTGACCACTGTCGTGAAGAGCGCAAATTTCGCATCCCACTGCTTGATGGCCACGTACAGCACCGCGTCCGAGCCAAAGAGCTTGGCCAAGCTTTCAGGCGGCTGCTGGTGAATGCGCTCTCCCTCGTAAAAACCTTCTTGCTCGAGCACCACCTTGGTGGTGTTGACTGGAAAGACGTAGTAGCCCTTTTCGGCAATCGGGATGGGCAGGGCGGCCAAGACGTAGTTGGGCGCGTCCACATCAAGCGAGCGGTTGATGGTGGGCACGACAAGGATGGAGCGGGGCGCAGCAGCAAGCAACGCGCTCTGGTCTTTTTTGGTGGGTTGCGTCACGCAGCCCGTGAGCAGCACGCAGGCCAGAGCTAGGGAGGTCAATGAAAATTTCATGGCTTGCTCCCAGTCTTGGCTGAGGAAAGGCGCCCAAGGTTTTGAATCATGGCGCTCATCAATGTTTGGCTTTCGGGCCAGGCGTCTCGCTCTTTGGCGTAAAAGCCGATGGCTTTGTCAGATGCACCGGCTTGCAGGTACAGCGTTCCAAGTTCGGCATAGAGCCCGGGCGCTACTTTCTGACCCGACTTTTCAATCTCCGCGATGTGAGCTTCGAGCTTGATGCGCAGCGCCTCCATCTTGGTCGGGTCCTTGTAGCCCTCATAAAGCGCTTGTTCGTAGCCACCCCATTGATACAAGCTTGGAGATGCGCATCCGCTTAGGAGGCTCACCGCCAGGACCACGGGAAGTAAAAGAGTTTTGAAGGTCATGACCATACTCACTGAACGATGAAGGTACGGTTGACGCCTTCACCGGCGTAAAACTTTTCGTCGAGCAACACTTGGTTGCCTTGAACCACCTTCAGCTGGTGCGTGCCTGGAATGACGCGCAAAGCGGCGGCCCCTTCGAGGTAGCTGCTCACCGTGCCCATGTCGAGGCCATCGACAAGGACGCGGGCGGCGTGGCGATCGACGTTTGCCACCCGGAATGAGATCTGTGGACGCATTTCAGACACGCTTTGCTTTTCTGTCGGCATCTGGGTGCAACCCGAAATCAGGGACAAAGAAAGGGACAGCGGGAGCAGCGAGGCCAGCAAAAGCAGGGCGGCAGTAGATTTTTTGTTCATCACTTGGCTCCTTCAAAACGAACGACGAGTTGGCTGGCTTGAAATCCCGCCAGTGAGCCGGAGATGAGCGAGGCGGCGGAGCCTTCATTGAGCTCACTGTCGCCAAAAAGACTGTCCACGCGAACGGTGGCCAGCATTCGACCGGGTAGGGTCACCATGGACCCGGTTTGCGCGGACTTGACTTGCTCGCCTTGGGTGTGGACTGTGAATTCCATGCCCGGCTTGATGCCTTGTGTGCGACCGCCGCCGAGGAACAACTGATTGCCGTCGAGCTTGAGGATGGCGGTCTGCCATGGGCGACCTTGCATCTCTGTGGAAAGTTTGCTGATGGCTTCACTCACGGCTTGGCGAATCGCTGCATCGTTGAGCGTGCCGTCGTAGCTGGCCTGGGAGCCAAAGCCAAAAGTTGAAGCGGTCTCCGTGGATGCTTCTCCGGCACCGGAGGTGGCGAAGAAAACTTGGCCTGTGCTCACGTCCACAACTCGAATATCAACCTTGGCAAAGGCGACTTGGCGCTTGCTGGCCGACACAAAGCCTGTGGCACCCACGGTCTTGCGGCCGAACTCGGTGAGCGATCCGATGACGAGGGCGTCAACGCCCACGAGATTGAGTCGTGTGTCCATCAGGCGGTTTTCAGCCTGCACACTGCCAATGTCAGGACGCTCAAAGACCAAGTACGCACCAGAGGAAGTGAGCGCCTTGCTCATGAGGTCCGTGACCTGCTTGCCGAGTGGGTCACCACTGCGGTCGCGCAGCAGCGACTGCCCATAGCTGGTCTCGTTGGTTATGCGGCCTAGGGCGATTTTGCGCTTGAGGGTCGGCGTAATGGGGGTGGCCTTCAGCACAGACTGCTGCGCAGCTTTTTGTGCGGCGGCGGACTGAGGCGCTTCAACCGGCGTGATGGGCGGCGTCTGCACCGCGCACCCGGAGAGCAGTGTAGCGAGAGCTACCGCCGTAGCTAGGAGGGGCAGCGGTTTCATCGCAGCGGATGAACCTCGGAATTTTGCTGTGTGCATTTAAAGACCTTTCCTAAATCAGTGACTTCGTAGTCGAAATAAGCTGATTGCTCTATTTAAATCAACGACTTAGGTCCCATGCTCAACTTACCCTACAGGTAAGACCAATATAACCGACATTATCATCAAAAAGCTGCCCTACGACCTCAGCTCTCACGCCGGTTTGGCATTCGTTGGCAAATATCTCAAGCGCATTAATCTTAATGCACTGGTCGATCGAGCCAACCAGTTCTACAGCCTTGCTGCTTGATCGCTAGGCCAGCCGAGCGACTCTTTATGGCCAGACTAAGCTATTGCGACAGAACCGCAAAACGCGCGCATTTCACGCATTCTCTATTCTCAGTCGCTACCGCCCACCAGTTTCAACTTGCAAACCACCCCCTCGTAAGTCGTTGATTTTATTGAATGTGGTCTTGTGAAAAGTCACGAGGGTCACTGAGAACAGAGAGAGAAAACGGGGTATTTCCCGGCCAAAACGGCTAAAAATGCGTGTTTTCTATACCAGAAAAGTCACAAGGCAAATGCCGTAAGTGCGAGCCACCATTGAGTTTTTTGGCAAAAAAAAGCCCAACTGATAAGAGTTGGGCTTTTGCGGTATGGTGGTGCAGTCGCACCCTGAAAACAAACTCGCTATATCAGCCAATGAGTACTGCTGCGGGTGTTTGTCCCCTGGTTGCGGGGTTTGTCCTTTTCGGATTGTGAAAAGATTGTCCTCCCCTGGTTCTGCAGATTTGCGGACGGCACCAAACGCGCACTGAGCGGCGTTCAGCGTGAAGCTCCTGCCGGTAGTCAGGTCAATCGCATCCAGCGAATCGAATCGGTCCTGCAGCTCGACCCCGTAAGCACCAATGTTCTGTACCGGCGAACGCCGCCGTCACCCGTCCTGAAAAACGCCTATGCGTTTACCACTGGCTCGATCACGAACGAATCACTGAAAAATTGCGCCGGCGGCAAACCCCGCTGGTCTTCCAGCGCCGTACGGACCGCCTGGACCATCCCCGGCGCGCCGCAGGCGTACACATCGAAGTCCTTGGCCGAATCGAAGCTCTCCAGAACCGCATGGTGCACCAGCCCGCGCCGACCACTCCAGGCCGACGCGTCCACCGGGTCGCTGATCACCGGTTCATAACGCAAGGACGGGCGTTGCTTGAGCCACTTGCTCACCACCTCCGGCGCATACAGGCCCGCCGGGTCGCGCGCACCCCAGAACAAGGTCACCGGCCGCTCGATATTGCGTTTGATGATGTGATCGATGATGGATTTCACTGGCGCAAAACCGGTGCCTCCAGCAATGAAAAGCAGAGGCCGCTCGCTACCCTCACGCAGGAAAAAATTACCATGCGGCAGTTCGACCTGCAGCACATCACCTTTGACCAGACCGGGCAGGATGGTCGAGGTAAAGCAGCCGCCGGGCATGTGGCGGATATGCAGTTGCACGCCATCGTTTTCATGCGGCGCATTGGCCATGGAAAACGAACGCCGCTGGCCGTCCGGCAGGATCACCTGCAGGTACTGGCCGGCCGCAAATTTAGCGCGTACCCCGGTCGCAAAGCGCAGTTGCAGCCTGGACACGTCGCCAGCCACACGTTCGTTGCGAAACACCGTCGCGGGGTAAGTCTTGCGCGCGCCGGGGTCGATGCGGTGCCAGTTGCGCGGCGCAATCAGCAGGTTGCTCGCAGGCTGCGCCCGGCAAAACAGATGCTCGTCGGCTGCGTTGATTCCGGTCTCATGGCTGCCACCGCCCGTGCCGGGGACCAGTTGCCCTGCCACCAATCGGCCGCGGCAGTTGCCGCATACGCCCTTGCGGCAGGAGTAGGGCAGCTCAATGCCGTGTTTCGTCGCTGCATCAAGCACGGTCTCTCCCGTTTGCGCTTCGAACGCAACGTCTGTTCCATGGATGCGGATTTCGTAGCTCATGGTGCAGCTTTTTCGTCCGGCATCGGCAGGGGTACATTGGCCAGCATCGCCACCGTCTCGATCATGGCCTGGGCCGAAGCCACCCCCTGGCCTGCGATATCCATCGCGCTGCCGTGGCCCACACTGGACAGAATGACATTTGCCCCGATCGACAGGGCACTTGCGCGCCGCGGACTGAGCAGCTTGACGGGGATATGGCCTTGGTCGTGAAAAATTGCCACGTACAGGTCATGCGCCCGCGAGGCCAGCAACATATCCCCGCCAGCCGGCCCGGTGACATCAAAACCCTCCGAGCGCAGTTGCACGGCCGCAGGTTCCGTGGTCGCTGAGTCTTCGCGCCCGAACAGGCCGCCCTCTCCCGCATGCGGATTGATGCCCATCAGCGCGATGCGCGGAGAGGCGATGCCCAGGCGCGTCAGCGCGCGGCTGCCGGCGCGAACCGCGTTGGCGACCAACTCCGGCGACAGGCGATCGAGCGCCGTCTGCACGCTTTCGTGAAGCGTGACGTGAACGATGCGCAGGCCAGCGCCCACCAGCAACAGGAACACACTGTCCTCGGGCTGACCGCAGACGCGCGCCACCAGCGACGGATAGCCTGAAAAAGCAATACCCGCCCGCGCGATCGCCGTTTCATGATGCGGGGCTGCGACCACGGCATCGAATTCTCCGCGCTGCGCCGCTTCGATGGCCTGGGTCGCGGCATCGATGGCCGCAACACCGGCATGCGCATTGACCTCCCCTGGCCTGAAGGAGGCCGGCGGCATGGGCCGGGTCGCGACCACCAGGGAGACGCCCAGCAGGCCACCTAAAGCCAGCGACTGTGCCGTGCGCTCGAGGACCTCCGCCGGACCGAAGAGCGTGATCAACACGTCGCCGCGACCGGCATAGGCCGCCACGGTGCGCAGCGCGATCTCCGGCCCGATGCCGTTAGGATCACCCACGGGAATAGCGATGCGGCTTGGAGGTCGCCGCGCAGTCACAGCGGAATCGCCAGTAGGGTGTCGATGCGGCTGCTGTCGCAAACCACGATCCGGCGCTTCAGCAGCATCCGCTCGCCGCCCAGCTCGAACACGTCCTTGTAAATGCCTGTCGCAAACAAAGATGTGTCGTCGCCTTGCACGATACGGGCCACCATGAAGGGTGTTTCGCACACCGCCTCATTCGTGTCGCTGCTCACCACATAGGGCAGCCCCAGGATATGGCGGTAGCTCTGGCGTTCATAAATATTGGCGTGGCGCAAGGCAGTGATGCGGTCCTCCAGCATGGCGCGTGAATTTGCCCAGATGATGCCGGCCGGCAGGCCGTCGCGGTCATTCTCGGCGCTGGTCACGCAGTAGAGGCACTGCGGCGAAAAATAACCGGGCCAGTCCTGCAGCGCATCGGTTCCGATGCAGCGGATGTAAGAGGCGTGGAACTCCTGGATACGGTCACGCAAGCTTGGTTTTTCCATAGGGGCTTTTTTCCTGTCAAACGCCCATCAGGGCGCGGTACTGTTTCCAGAAGCCGCGTACCGACGCTTCGGTGGCACGCGATTCGCCTGAGGAGGTGCTGTCGCCTCCCATTTCGACCACCGCCTGCTCGTTCTCTGTGGCCGCGATGCCACGTTGCACGAAGCCACCCACCGCCCCGTCTTCCATCGACACAAAACCAGCCGGCCCGATCAGGTTGGCCTGTTTCAGACGTGTTTCGCGCTGTGCCGGCGTGTCGGACACATAGCCCAGATAGGTCCAATTTAAATCGGTGCGGCCAACGCCGCGCGGCAGCACCTGCCGGACAGCCAGGCAGTTCTGGATCTGCTGCAGGACGAAGCCTGGAAACACCGACAGGATCTGAAGCGTGATGCCATCGTCGAACTCCTTGAATCCCTGCAACATGCTTTTGTCGGCGAGCTGGTAGCCGGATTGTTCGGCCCGGATGCCCTGCTCGCGATAGTCGTCAGTGGCCTCCATGGCCGGGGTTGTAGCATCCACGTCGTCAATCATCGAGTAGCTCACGTGGTGGCCACCCGTCTCGCTGACGATCACACCGCCACGCTGCGACAGGCGGTTCAGCCGAAAAGTCGTGAAGAACAGGTGCAGCAGGCTGGCATGGTAGGTGTCTTTCACGTTCTCGTAGTACAGCTTCCAGTTATTGGGCAAGGCTTGCGTAAACCGGCCTATCACCTCGACCGGTCGGCCCAGCACGCGCTCGATGCGGGTGCATATTTCTTCGCCCAGGTATTCCTCAATCGGGTCAACGTCATCGCTGAAGCTGCCAAACACCAGGCCGCAGAACAGCCCCACCCGCAGCTTGCGCGGATTGTGGTCTTCCTTGCAGAACGACTCTGGCATGCCGCCACCGCCGTTGACGCCGCCCTCAAACGCGACACCCTTCAGATTGCCCTGGCGGTCATAGGTCCAGGCGTGATAGACGCACTGGAAGTCCTGCGCGCCCTGGCCCTTTTTTTCCAGGCAGATCAGCGCGCCCCGGTGGCTGCAGCGGTTTTCGAAAGCATAGATCTCGCCGTCGTCATCGCGCACCACCACCACAGGCGCATCGCCGACAAACGTCGTCCTGTAGTCACCGGTGCCCATGATCTCGGACTCCAGGCACAGGTAACTCCAGGTGTCGCCGCGGAAGATTCTGCGCTGCTCCTCGGTATAAGTTTGTTCATCGCGGTACGCGGCGAAAGGGATGCGCGTCTGGCCCTGCGGCATCCACTGGACGGTCGAATTTTGCATGGAGTTCGGTCCCTGAAAAGGCGATGGAATAAATGGAAGGAAAACTTTAGTCGACGGTAACGTTGGCGTCCCTGATGATCTTGGCCCAACGCTCTGATTCGTCGCGCACGAAGCGGCCCATTTGTTCAGGCGTGTTACCCACGACTTCCGCACCCTGTTCGGCAAAGCGGGCCTGGACGTCAGGCAGTTTCAACGCTTCGACCAGTGCATTGTTGAGTTGCTGCACCACCGCAGGGGGTGTACCGGGCGGTGCCACGACGGCAAACCAGGTCACTGCCTGCATCCCGGGCAAGCCCGCCTCGGCAAACGAGGGCACGCCGGCCAACGCTGCGGAGCGCTTGCTGTCGGCCACAGCCAGGATGCGCATCCGGCCTCCCTTGTGCAGTGGCATGGAGGAACTCAGGTTGTCAAAAAACACATCGATCTGTCCGCCCACCAGGTCTGTGAGCGCGGGCGCCGTGCCTTTGTACGGCACATGCGTCATTCGGGTGCCGGTAAGCGACTGGAACAGCATGGCGGTCAGGTGCGAGGTTGACCCGTTGCCCTGCGAAGCGAACGACACCTTGTCCGGGTTAGCCTTGATATAGGCGATGAACTCCTGCACCGTCCTGGCGGGGACTTTGGGACTGACGGCCATCACGTTCGGCACCGCGGCAATCACCGTGACGGGCACCAGCATCGCAGCGTCGTAGCCCAGCTTGGGGTAGAGACTGCGGTTGATGGCGATGGGTCCGGGAGGAGATGCCAACAAAGTGTGGCCGTCAGCCGCGGCCCGGGCCACATGTTCGGCACCAATGTTGCCGCCCGCACCCGGCTTGTTCTCGACCACCACCCCTTCCGGAAAACGCAAACGCAGCTTGTCGGCCAGGATGCGCGGCAGGACATCGGCTGTGCCACCAGCGGGGAAAGGCACGACCAGCCGGATTGGACGGGACCCAAAATCTGCGCCGAAAGCCGGCAAGGCGATGAGCGCCGCGCACAAAACAGCCGTAGTGCCTCGTAATGATTTCATGATAAAACTCCTGTGAATTCGATAAGTTGTCAAGCGCTGGCCGGCTCACAGGCCCAGGTAACCAGCCAGTTTGTCCGGCTGTGAGCGCAGCTCGTCTCCCGTGCCTTCGAAAACGACCCGGCCCTTGACCAGAATCATGTTGCGGTCGGTGATGTGACTCACGGCCTTCCAGTTTTTGTCCACCAGAATCGTGGCGATGCCTGCCGCGCGGATCAGGCCGATGATTCGCCAGATCTCGCGGGCGATCAGCGGTGCCAGACCCTCAGTGGCTTCATCCAGGATCAGCAGTTGCGGATTGGTCATCAGCGCTCGGCCGATGGTCAGCATCTGCTGCTCGCCGCCGGACAACTGCTGCCCACCATAGCCGAGACGTTCTGCCAGACGTGGAAAGGCGTCGAGCACGCGCTCGAGCGTCCAGCCGCGGCGACCATCGACGCCCGGCCGAGCCGCCACCTCCAGGTTCTCGCGCACGCTGAGGTTGGGGAAAATTCCGCGACCCTCCGGCACATAGGCAATGCCTAGCTGGGCGATCTCGTGGATTTTCATGCCCTGCGTGGGGCGGCCGCATACGGACACCTCGCCCTGGCGCGGCGTGACCACGCCGACCAGGGACTTCAGCAAGGTTGACTTGCCCATGCCGTTGCGTCCCATCAGGCCCACCGCTTCCCCCGCCCGGATCGAAAAATCCACGCCGTGCAGAATATGGCTGTCGCCATAAAACGAGTGCAAACCCCGCGCCTGGAGCAGGAAATCAGCCATGGCTCGCCCCCTCCTCTTCGCTGCCGAGATAAGCGCGCTGAACCTCGGGGCTCGAGCGAATCTGCTCCGGCGTTCCGGTCATCAGCACAACCCCGTTAACCATGACGGTCAGCACGTCGGCGATGGAGAACACCGCGTCCATGTCGTGTTCCACGAGCAAAATCGCGTGAGTCGCCACCAGGCCCCGCAGCAGTTCGATCATCCTCAGTGACTCTTCCTGGCCCATGCCGGCCAGTGGCTCATCGAGCAGCAGCACCTGCGGCCGGGTGCACAGAACCACCGCCAGCTCCAGCTGGCGTTGCTGGCCATGGCTCAGTTCGCTGGCGCGGCGGTCGCTCTGGTCAGACAGTCCGGTGCGAAGCAGCGCCTCTTCAACCGCGGCCAGGTAGGGACGGTAAGCTGCTGCTTCACTGAATATCCTCGCCGCGCGCGGCTCCCGCGACTGGGCCGCGAGCCGGCAGTTCTCGCGCACCGTGAAGCCGGGAAACACATTGGTCTTCTGGTAGCTGCGCCCGATCCCGATGCGAGAGCGTTCGTGCGGCTTGAGCGCCGTGATGTCCTCCCCCTGGAACAGCACCTGGCCCGACGACACCGCGATGTCGCCGGATAACAGGTTGATCAGGGTCGATTTGCCGGCCCCATTCGGCCCCAGCAGCGCATGAACCTGGCCGCGCCGCAGTTCGATCGACACGCGGTCGTTGGCCGCCAGCCCGCCGAAGCTGCGGCAGAGATCGACGGTCTTGAGAAGCACTTGTGCTGTCATGCCTTGCTCCTGGGAAAAAGCCCCTTAATCCGCGCAAACAGCGAAATCATGCCGCCCGGCAGGAACAGCACGAGCAGCACGATCACCACCCCCAGCCACAAATGCCAGAGCTTGGTGAAGCTGGACAAAACCTCCTGCAGCAGCACGAACGTGAAAGCGCCGATCACGCCGCCCCAAAGCTGCCCCATGCCACCGAGGATCAGCATCAGCAGCACGTCGGCCGATTGGTGCCATGACAACAACTCAGGGTTGACCCCGCTGTTGAGCACGGCAAACAGGTAGCCGGCCAGCCCCGCGAAAGCGCCCGCCAGAGTGAAGGCGGCCAGCTTGTAGCGAAAGACCGGAAAGCCGATCGCGGCCATCCGGTGTTCGTTCTCCCGAATGCCTTGCAGCGCCCGGCCCAACGGCGAGCGCAGCAGCAAAGCCATGAACAGCAGCAGCGCAACCATCATCAGCATCACGAAGTAATACAGCGTGTTGGTGTCGCTCAGTTCAAAAGGCACCCAGTCGCCGATCGCTGCAGCCGGCTTGCCGCGAAGGTTCATGCCGTCCGAACTGCCGCCGAGCGCCTTGATGTCGTGAAACAGAAAATAGAAGATCTGGGCAAACGCCAGCGTCACCATGATGAAGAACATGCCGCGGGCTCGCAGGACGAACAGACCGACCAGGAACGATCCGGCTGCGGTAACCGCCATGGATGCCGGTAGCGTCAGCCAGAGGCTGTTGGTCAGCTGGTATTTGGTGCCCAACAAAGCAAAAACGTAGCCGCCCATGCCGAACCAGGCGGCGTGCCCGAAGCTGATGAGCCCGGTGTAGCCGACCAGCAGATCCAGGCTAATGGCGAAGATCGAAAGAATCATGACCCGCGTCACCAGCTCGGTGTAGAAATCCTGGCCGAATTGGGGAAAGACGGCCAGTGCGGCCAAAAATACAGCGATGATGCCGGCGCGGCCGGGCGAGGTGATGAGCGATCTCATGGTTTGAACAGCCCTTCAGGGCGCCACAGAAGAATGGCGGCCATGACGACGTAAATCGCCATCCCTGCGTAATCGGGCACGAACACTTTACCAAAGGTGTCGGCAAAAGCGATCAGCAGCGATGCCAAAAGAGCCCCACCCACCGAGCCGATGCCGCCCACGATCACCACCACAAAGCTGACGATCAGCACCTGCGTGCCCATGCCCGGCGATACCGTGGCGGCCGGTGCGTTGATCATGCCGGCGAAGGCCGCCAGCGCCACACCGAGAGAAAAGACCAGCCGGTAGATCAGGTCGATATTGATGCCCAGAATCTGCACCATGTCCCGGTTCGATGCCCCGGCGCGGATCCTGGCGCCCACCTTGGTGCGCTGGATCAGCAGGTAAAGACCCAAAGCAACGAGCAGGCACACGGCCGAGATGAACAACCGGTAGGCAGGATAGGTCATGACGCTGCCCAGCGGGACGGAGAAATCAAGCCACTGCGGCACCTTGACCGAGTACACATCGTCACCCACCATGACGCTGCGCAACTCCTCGAAGATCAGAATCAGCCCATAGGTCAACAGCACCTGCTGCAAATGGTTGCGCCGATAGAGGTGTGCGAACAAAGCCCATTCCAGCAGCGCACCAAGCGCGACACTCAGCAAAGTCCCGATGACAATGTTGACCAGCAGGTTGCCAGTCAGAGAGCTCAGGCTGAACGCGAGGTAGGCTCCCATCATGTAGAAGCTGCCGTGTGCAAGATTGATCACCCCCATCACGCCGAAGATGAGGGTCAGGCCGCTGGCGACCAGGAACAGCAGAAGGCCGTATTGCACGGCGTTCAGCGTCTGGATGAGGATGAGTGAGGGGTCCATTTGGCGTTTTGCTGACTGGCGGCGCAGTCTACATCTTGCAATCAGGCGACGGGTCCACGAGGCCCTTGACAATCACATCCGTCATGACGTTTTCGTTGCCGCGTGCGACACGGACATAAAAGTCCTGGATCGGGTTGTGCGATTTGGAAAAGCTGAGCGGGCCGCGCGGGCTGTCCAGCTTGGCGCTTTCCATCGCCTTGATCATTTCAGCCTTCTTCTTGGTGTCGCCCTTGACCGCCGCCAGCCCGGCAGCGTAGAGCTGGGCCGCATCGTAGCCCTGCACTGCGAACACGTCAGGCACGGTTCCATAGGCTTTCTTATGTGCGGCAATGAACGCATCGTTCTTGGGGTTCTTCAGGCCATCCGCATAATGCAGGGTGGTCTGCATGCCGCTTGCCGCTTCGCCTTGAGCCTCCAGCGTGCCTTCGGTGAGGAAAGCCCCATACAACGGAATCGAGGTCTTCAGCCCCGCGCCGGCGTAATCCTTGACGAACTTGACCTGTGCAGCGCCAGCGACGAAGGCATAGGCCGCTTCAGGCTTGATGGTGGCGAGTTCGGCCAGCAGCGGCTGGAACTCGACGTTGGGGAAGGGGAGATTCAAGTCCTTCAAAACCTTGCCACCGCCCTTTTCAAAACCCTCGCGAAAACCGCGCACCGACTCGTCGCCGGCCGCATACTTCCAGCTGATCGTCACGGCGGTCTTGTGTTTCTTGGCAGCCAGCAGACCCGAGGCGTAGCCCGGCTGCCAGTTGCTGAAGGACACGCGGAACACATTGGGTGCACACATCACGCCAGTGATATCACCGGCCCCCGCGTTGGGCACGATCAGCAGGGTGTTCGTTTCCCGAGCCACCTTGGCCATCGTCAATGCCACGCCCGAGTGGATGGTGCCCACCAACACGTCAACCTTGTCACGCTTGACCAGCTTGTTGGCATTTTCGTTGGCCTTGGCGGGATCGGACTCGTCGTCCAGCGCGATGTATTCGACGGGTCGACCGCCCAGCTTGCCGCCCTTTTCCGCAACGTAGAGCTTGAAGCCATTAGCGACTTTCTTCCCCAATTCGGCAAACGTACCGGAGTTGGGCAGCATCAAGCCGACCTTGATCGGCTCGGACGACTGCGCGCCGGCCACGGTGGCCAACACGGCGAGGGCCAGCGCAGCGGCAGCCCGGACGGGCAGGTGGCGGAAGGTGGTTCTGAACATGGTTGTCTCCTGTGAATCAGTTAAATATGTTGCGAAAAATGAAACCGTGCCGTTTTCGCCGGACCGTTGCTGGCCTCGACCGGGGTGACACGCCCCCGCGAAAGTCTGGTTGCCTCAAGGCACCACAGCGGATTGCGAGACGAATTTCGTGCTCAGGTAACCGTCAAAGGTTTCCGTTCCACCTTCGCTACCAATACCGCTGTCCTTCACGCCACCGAACGGCGTCTCGGCCAGCGCAATGCCGAAATGGTTGATGTTGACCATGCCGGTCTCCAGATCGTTGATGACCTGGGTCGACGTCAGCACGGAATTGGTAAAGGCATAAGCGGCCAGCCCGAACGGCAGCGCATTCGCACGCGCGATCACCTCTGCCGTTGTCTTGAACCGGGTGACGGGAACCACCGGGCCAAACGGTTCTTCCATCATCAGCTGTGCATCGTCGGGCAGGTCGGTAATGATGGTGGGTGCAAAGAAAAAGCCCGCGCCAGCCAGGCGCTCTCCGCCGCACACAACAGCGCCACCGCGTGCCCGCGCATCGGCCACCAGCGACTGCATTGAATCCACCCTGCGTGCATGGGCGAGCGGGCCCATCTGCGTATCCCTGGCCAGTCCGTCGCCGACCTTGAGGCTGCCATAAACGCCAGCGAAAGCGTCGAGGAATCGCTCGTAAACCTTCTCATGAACAAAAAACCGGCTCGGCGCGATGCAGACCTGACCGGCATTGCGGATCTTGGTACGTGCCAGAAACCGCGCGGCCTGCTCCACCTCGGTGTCTTCAAACACCAGCACCGGCGAATGCCCGCCCAACTCCATGGTGACGCGCTTCATGTGCGCACCGGCCAGGGCGGCCAGGCTTTTGCCAACCGCAATCGATCCCGTGAAAGACACCTTGCGCACCACTGGCGAGGCAATCAGGTAATTTGAAATCTCGGCGGGCACGCCCCAGACGATGTTGAGGCAGCCAGCCGGCAGGCCCGCGTCATGAAACAGGCGAGCCAGCGCCACCACCGCGCTCGGGGAGTCCTCGGGTCCCTTCAGGATCAGGGTGCAACCGGCACCCAGCGCGGCCACGATCTTGCGGATCGCCTGGTTGAACGGGAAGTTCCAGGGCGTGAAGGCAACGCAAACGCCTACTGGCTCGCGAATCACCATTTGCCTGACGTTGGTATGGCGCGACGGGATCACGCGGCCGTAAATGCGGCGGCATTCCTCGGCATGCCATTCGGCATGCTCGGCGCAGGTGGTGACCTCCAGCATGGCTTCGGCCAGCGGTTTTCCCTGGTCGAGCGTGATGTTGCGGGCAATTTCTGGCGCGCGCTCGCGCACCAGTTCGGCCACCCGGCGCAGGATTTTTGAGCGCTCCATCGGAGAGGTGCGGCGCCAGGACTGAAACGCCTTGTCGGCTGCGGCCAGGGCGTGATCCATGTCTTCCCGCGTGGCATGGGGCAGTCGGCCAATCACGCCGGCAGTGGACGGGTTGATGACGTCCTGCTCTGGCCGGCCTTCGGCCTGCACGAAAACGCCATCAATGTAGAGCGCCAATGTCTCATAGGGGAGAACAGCGGTTTGGGTATTCATGGCGGACAACAGGAACGGTTAGAGGAAAACGCCACCGCCATCGACCGCGATGGTCTGGCCTGTGACAAAACTGGCGCCGTCGCTCACCAGGTAGGCCAGCGCGCCCACCAGATCCGCCGGCACCTGGTCGCGCTGAATGCAGCGACCGGCGGTGCGTGCGTTGTCGCCAATACGGTTTTGCAGATCGGACTGCAACACGCCATCGCTCAGCGTGAAGCCCGGAGCAATCGCATTGACGGTGATGCGATCCTTGGCAAGTTCGCGCGCCAGCGAGCGCGTGAATGCAATGACCGCGCCCTTGCTGGCCACGTAATGCGCCATGTTCGGCGGCCCCTTGATCGGCACCGTCGAAGCGATATTTACCAGCCGACCCCGGCCGCTTTGACGCAGCGCGGGCAATACCGCCTTGGCACAGTTGAAGGGGCCGAGCGTGTTGACCTCCATCACCCGCATCCACTCCTGGTTCGTGATCTGCTCGAAGGGTTTGAGCGCCAGCGTGGTGAACAGCCCGGCGTTGTTGACGAGCACGTCGATGCCACCAAACTCCGATTGCGCGGCCTGTGCCATGCGGGCAGCGTCGTCTTCGCTGACCACATCAACCTCCAGGCCCAGGGCCTGGCGCCCCTCTGCGCGCAGGCGCGCGGCGGCGTCATCAGCGCCACGCAGATCGGCGATCACGATGCGATGGCCGGCCCGCGCCAGATGCTCGGCAAACGCGTAGCCGATGCCGCTGGCACCGCCAGTAACAATAATGGTTTTGGGGTGCTCGGACATCAGAAATCCTTGGGTTGCGTGAGGTTGGGTGTGGCCAGGCTGGGCAGCTTCAGCGACAGGTCGGCGGCCTGCGAGCGCGAGATCGGCGTGCCGTCGGCAAGCAGCTTGCGCGCAGCCATATGGTCTGCGGCGCTGTTGATCGACTCGACCGCCGTCAGGCAGTCGTCGCGGAAACGGAAGATCGAAAATTTAGCGGCTCCGATATCACCCCGCACGATGACATCGTCGCCAGCCTCGCACACACCCGCGATCTGCAGGCGGTTGTCGCCCTGGTCACTCCAAAACCAGGGCACCTTGCGATACGGCTCGGGCTTGCCGGCCAGCCGCGCCGCCACACAGCGCGCTTGGTCCACCGCGTTCTGAACGGATTCCAGCCGCACCGATGCCGCGCTGTAGGCTGCAGGATAGCGGGCGCAGTCACCAATGGCAGAAATGGCGGGGTCGCCGGTCAGCAGATGGGCGTCAACCACGATGCCGTCGTCCACGGCCAGACCGGCCGACTGCGCCAGTTCGACATTCGGTTGCACGCCCACACCGACGACAACCAGGTCAGCTGCAATCGTCTCACCCGCACTGGTCACCACGCCGCTTACCCTGCCGCCTTCGCCGGTCAGCGAAGCAACGCCTGTCGAAAAGCTGAATTCCACGCCGCGCCGGGTCTGGGCACCCGACAGAAAACGGCCGACCTCCATGGACACGGCACGCTTGAGCGCCCGGTCCGCAAACTCGATGACATGAACGTCGTGCCCCATGGCCCGTGCAACCACTGAAACTTCCAGGCCAATGAAGCCGGCGCCCACCACCACCACGCGGCGGGCCGCTTGCAACCGTGCGTAAATCGCCTCGGCGTCGGCGCGACTGCGCAGTGGAAACACGCCTTGCAGTTCAGCGCCGGGCACACCCAGCGGACGCGGACGCGAGCCGGTGGCAAGAACCAGGTGCTCGTACACCAGGGTTCTGCCGGAGGCAAGCTGCACGCCGCGCCCTGCCCGGTCGATGCCGACCACCCGCTCGGAGGCCAGCAACGAAATACCGCGGCCAGGATAAAAGCCGTCTGGTCGCAGATTGATTTTCTCCGGTCCAGCCTTGCCCGAAAGAAACGCCTTGGACAGCGGCGGCCGCTGATACGGCAGTCCCGGCTCCTCGCCCACCAGCGTCACCGGTCCTGCATAACCCTCGTCACGCAGCGAGGCGGCGACCTGGAAACCGGCCTGACCCGCGCCTACAATAATGATCCCTGCCTCGCCCATGGATTCTGCTCAGCTCTGGTGCGATGGAATGTGGACGACGATCTCCTCGACGCCTGGCGCAATCACCAACTGGCAGCTCAATCGGCTGTTCTCGCGGCGTCCGCTGGCAGCGCTGTCTAGCATCTCGTTTTCCACCTCGCTCACGGGCTCCAGCAACGCCACGCTGGCTTCGTCGACATACACGTGGCAAGTGGCGCACATGGCCGCACCGCCGCATTCGGCCACGATGCCTGCAATATCGTTCGCCACGGCAGTCAACATAACGGTCGCGCCTGGGGCAACGGGGATTACACGGCGCTCGCCGCCGGGCTGGACAAAGGTGATCTGGGGCATGGTGCTTTTGAAGGGGAATTGGGGAGGAAAATCAGGCAGCGGTCATGCTGACCGGGATGCTCGTATAGCCGCGTACCGAGTTGTTGTAATGGATGGTCGGCTTGCCCTCGAGCGTGATGGTCTTGACCCGCCTGGCCAGCGCCGTGAGAACAATCTCGCCCTCAAGCCGGGACATCATCTGCCCGGCGCAACCGTGAATGCCCGTGCCAAAGGCCAGGTTGCCGGCGGCGCGGCGCGTCACGTCGAAGGTGTCAGCATCGTTCCACCGGCGTGGGTCGCGGTTGGCCGAACCGATGAAGACGCAGACTTTTTGTTCTTTCTTGATGGGTACACCAGCAATCTCAACGTCCCTGGTCGTCGTCCGGAAGAACGAATGGAACGTGCTCTCAAAACGCAGTACTTCTTCCAGCGCCTGCCGCGCTATAAGGGGATTAGCGTGGACCAGAGCCCATTGGTCGGGATAGCGGGCAAACGACACCATCGCATTGCACAATGCAAATACGGTGGTATCGAGTCCGGCCGAGAGCAAGGTGCGCACCAGCAGAGGCGCCTCCTCGTGGGTGATCTGGCCCTCATCGGCAGCCCTGTACAGCTGGGCGCCCAATCCATCGGGGGTGAGGTTCTCGCGCTTGCAGACTTCACCAATCCAGCCAATGGCCTCCTGGGCTGCTGCCAGGCGTGTCTTGAAGCGTTCGTTGATGGGGCCAAAACCGTTGAACACCATATCGCCATACGGCAGCAAGTTCTCGCGACCGTGTGAAGGAACGCCCACAGCGTCGGCGAACACCTTCAGCGGATAAGCCTCGCAAAGATCGGTGACCGCGTCAAAACTTCCCTTGGCCAGCACACGATCAACCAGCAGTTCGGCCTCGCGCTCGAATGTCGCGCGGTATTTGTTGATTGATGCTGGCGCCAGCAAGCCGGCAACCACTTTACGGGTCCGGCCATGCAGCGGCGGATCGGCCTCAAGGATCAGGCTGGGCTTGCGCCACGGCGTTTCGGTGTGGAAGTTGGCAAGACCAACCCCTGCGCTGGAACAAAAAGTCACCGGATCGCGTAATACCGCATCGATTTCCGCGTGTCGGGCCAGACCCCAAACGCCGTAACGCCGCAGGTAGACCACGGGACCGAGTTCACGCAGGGTCTCGTAGTGAGGATACGGGTCATCCAGAACGTCATCGGAATAGGGGTCGAAATCAGACGCCGGAGCGCCAATTTTGGACCGTTCGGGAACAGGTGCGCTTGTCATCGTGGATCACCTTGTCTTGGGGCTGAAGGGCTATGGGCCCTTTTTTAAAAATATAGTCCCAGTCTAAAAACCTTATTGATCCAGGTCAACAAATTCGGCTATATAGTGCGAATGGCGAACTAATCTTCGCATTAATTTTTTTGACGAGCAGGGTTGTTCATGGAAAACGAAGAAAAAGAATATGTCATGGGCCTCGAAAAAGGCCTTGCCATCATCGAAGCATTCGGCCAGAGCAAGTGCCCCCTCACCCTCACGCAGGCGGCGGAAATTACAGGGCATTCCAAGGCCTCGGTGCGGCGCTGTCTGCTGACCCTGTGCAAACTGGGCTACGCCCTGCAAGCCGAGCGGCAGTTCCACCTGGCACCCCGTGCGCTGCGCTTGGGCTTCGCCTATGTGGTGTCAGGATCGCTCACCAAGGTAGCGCAACCGATCCTGGAAATCACCAGCGAGCGCACCCGCGAATCCGCGTCCATCGCGGTGCTCGATTCGCAAGACGTGGTGTTCGTTGCCCGATCGACGCACCGGCGCAGCCTGTCCAGCGGCCTGGGCGTTGGCGCACGGTTGCCCGCCTATTGCAGCGCCACAGGTCGGGTTCTTCTCTCGGGCCAAACCAAAGCTAATGTGGAGTTCATGCTCAACCGCATGTCGCGACCGGCCCTGACGCCGCACACGCGTACCGACATGCGCGACATCCTCCGCGAAATCGACCACGTGCACATCCGGGGCTATGCGATCAGCGACGAGGAACTAGAAATCGGGTTGCGCTCCATCGCCGTGCCGATCCGCAACGGGCAGGGAAACCTCATTGCCGCGATGAGCCTGTCGGTGTCTATCCATCGAATGACGCGCGACCAAATCCTCGACAAGCTGCTCCCGGAACTTGAAACCGCTAGGCGCAGCTTTGCCGCGTTGCTCTGAGGTCCCGGCGTCGATCTGGTATGCAAGGGTGTTATTTCAGGCGGCTCTCCCGCTAATCTGAAGTTCCTCCCCAAGAAATCCGAGTTTCACCTCTGAAACACCCGGTAATTGAGGTTCCACGGCCGAAAAGAGTTGCGTTGCTGACCTGTTGATCAAACAGCGAGGCCGTAGAACTGGTTGGCTGCCGACAAGGTTTTGCCGGCGGGGCAGTCCAGCTGCCCCTTGCGGATCATGTGCAAGTCAGCATCACTTCCAACGGATAGTGGAGCCGTTTGAGCACCTTGCGCAGGGCGCTGTTGATCAAACTTTTACGGAAATCAAGCATGCGCTGCGTTGTCGTTTATGCTTACTGCGACAGAACCAGCAATTCAGCTTAAAGCTTCAACCTGCCCTGTCAATCATCATCCGCTATTGACAGCATGTACAAGCCCTTGTATGCCTGAGCCGCTGATAACCCGCATCGTTATCTACCGAATTTGAGGCTTCGGCTGGAAAGCGCGATGAGGTTACAAGGCGACCTATGCTCAGCGACAAAGGAACGCTAAGTGCACGCGGAGAAAGAGTGGTGCAATTCGGGCATGGCAAAGGATGGTCATACAAGGCCATGGACTGGCGAGCAGAAAAGGCTCCGCAAGTTGGGCAGGCGTAGTCATAGGTCGGCACTTGCGCTCACCAACCGCCGGACTCACCCCTGGACACAAAGCGCCCGCCACCGGCCTCGCCCAGCCATTGGTCGGAATCGACAATCAGTTCACCGCGCAGCATCACTTGCCTCACCTTTCCGGTTACTCTCTTGCCTTCAAACAGCGTGAAATCGCAATTACTATGTTGATTCTTGGCCGAAATCACATGCTGCTCACCGGGATCGAACAAAACAATGTCGGCGTCACTGCCGACCGCGATAGTTCCCTTATGGGGAAACAACCCAAAAAGCTTGGCCGGGGCCGTGCTGGTCAACTCAACGAATCGGTTCAGGGAAATCCGGCCACCGCGCACGCCGCCGTCATACAGCGTTGCCATGCGTGTTTCGACACCGGGAACACCATTGGGTATTTTGGAAAAGTCATTGCGACCCAGAGGCTTTTGGTTCACACGCCCGAGGTGCCCTTCTTTCATACAGAACGGGCAGTGATCGGTTGAAACCAACTGCAAATCATCTGTACGCAAAGCCGTCCACAAAGCGTTCTGTGAATCTTTGGAGCGCAATGGTGGGCTCATGACATAACGCGCCAGGTCAAAGTCATCATTGTCATAAACGCTGTCGTCAAAGAAAAGATAGTGGGGGCATGTTTCAGCAAAAACAGGCACGCCTAGATCGCGGGCCTCCACCACATGCTTCAAGGCTTCTTTCGCTGAAAGATGCACAAAGTAAACCGGTGCCTGTGCGAGTTCAGCGAGCTTGATGCCCCGGTGGGTGGCTTCGCCCTCCATGATTGCCGGTCGGGTGAGCGCATGGTATTTGGGTGCCGTGTGACCTTGGGCCAAGGCTTCCTTGATGAGTAGATCGATGATGGTGCCGTTCTCGGCATGCAAGGCAA
>JBBAPO010000049.1:0-24301 GCA_040400795.1 Rhodoferax sp. | reverse complement strand
TCAATCCAGTTGCTTGGGTAGTTTTTATCTCCAATTGGTCGAATCGTGCTCACAATCAGATGATAGGCGCTGTGGAGCTAAATGGATAGCCCTTATCAAACAACAGTCCCTGGTTGACCAGGAAAACGACAGCCACGTCGAAAAAAAGGGAGCGGACTGAAATGAGTATGTGCTTGAGAGATCTCAGTAAAAGCCATCAACTTTTCGTCACACATGATGAAACTGAGACAGAACGTCTTAAGGCCCGCTTCAAACGTCTTTTTCAGATGAGAAAAAGGGGTTTAAAGGGGTGCAAAAAATATGCTGAATTTTAGCAGTTTCTCATACGAAACAGACGAGAAATTGAGCGTTTTGTGGGGCTTATTTTTCGATAAATCAAAGCCTTTAAGCAGCCAGCCAAACTCCTGCAAGCTGATGGTTTTGGTGGCCTCACTTTCACCCCGTGGCCAGGCGAATTTGTCGCGCTCCAGGCGTTTTTGCCAAAGGCAGAAGCCGTTGCGGTGCCAGTACAGGGCCTTGATCTTGGTGCGGGGTCGGTTGGTGAAGACGTACAAAGCGCTGGCAAAGGGGCTTAAGCCCAAGTCCTGCTCGACCAGCACGCTTAGGCCGTCAATGGCTTTTCTGAAGTCAATCGGTTCGCGATACAGGTAGACCTGATCGATGGTGCAGCCTGGGTGCATCAGTAGGCTCCTTGGGCACTGCGTCCAACAGCGGCAAGCCACTGTGGGTCGGGCAGTGTCGCCATCTCAAGGCGAATCCCGCCGGACAGCACCAGGGTGCAGGGCGTCTGCGAACGCGTCACATGGTCGATAGGATCGCCAACGCTCAGGGCAATGAATTTGCTGGGCCGTCGGGCAGCCGTCATGGGTTCAACTATGGTGCCAGCGGTTGTGTTCGCCTGTAATTTGCGTTGCCAGTAGTACAGGGTTGCCAGCGCAAGATCGTGTTGCTTGGCGTAGGCGCTGGTGGTGACTCCTTGGGACTTGATGGCCGCGATGTGTTTTGACCAGTAGTGCTGCGCGTTCTTCATGCTCATTTCTCCATCTGAATTTAGATGGGCCAGCATGGCAATTTCAGATAGGCGCGACAAGTCTGGGGTTTGTGGATCGCTTACGGTTTACCTGGCCTGGAATGTCAAGCGCATGGCCGTACTACGTCTAAAAGTTGGATAAGGGGAGGAAATACCGTGTAAAAGGCGAAAAACCTTAAAAATCCAGTCAAAAGTGCCTGTTTTTTAAGCAAATTCAAAATCGGTCAGATTTTTGAATTCCCAAGTCCGACAGGCTGCTAGGCTGCGGCGGCCGGCGAAGCCCCGGGGCCGTGCGCCTATGCTCGTCCCATCCGCGTCTCATCTGCCTAGCGCCCGGTAAACACCGGCTTGCGCTTTTCCAGAAAAGCCGCGATAGCCTCCTTGCGGTCCGCGCTGGCGCGCGCGGCCTGGACCAGCGCATGGATCTTTTCCAGGCTTTGGGCCTGCTCGCCGTGGATCAGCGCATCCAGCTGGGCACGGCTGATGGCCAGAGACAGCGGGGCCTTGTCGAGCATGGACCGGGACAGGCGCAGCGCCTCGGGCATGGCGCCCGGCTCCGTCAGGTAATCCACAAAACCGTCTTGCGCCGCCGCGCGGGCGCCAGCAGCTCACCGCCATAAAGCCAGCGGCGCGCACCCGCCAGGCCGATCAGCTTGACCAGTGGCGGCAAATGGGCGATCAGGTAGCCGATCGAGTGATGGGCGACGTTGATCCCGATGCGCGCCGAGGGGCCGGCCACACGGAAGTCGGCATAACTCGCCAGCGCACAGCCGCTGCCCACACACACCCTCGATCGCCGCGATTACCGGGAACGGAACGGCCCTCAAGCCGGCAAAACAGTCCTGGATGGCGCCCATGCGCTGTTGAAGCGCTTCCACATCGCCCGCGCAGAAATGGCCGCCGGCGCCGGTGAGGATCAGTGCGCGCGTGCCGGCGGTTTGCGCCGCCGCCCGATGGCATCCCCCAGCGCCCGCCAGGCGTCCGGGTCGCAGGCATTGCGGCGCCGCGGCCTGTCGATGGTGATGCGCTGGATGCCTGGTTCGGCCTGCTCCAGGCGAACGCCGGCCGTCACGCCGGCGACGCCCTGCCGGCCCCCGCCGGGCTGGAGCCGTCAAGGTAGTGCATGAAGCGCGTGCAGGCGCCCTCGATATGGCTGCGCAGGAGTTTCTGCGCGGCCTTTTCGTCGCCCGCGGCGATGGCTTCCAGGATGCGCACATGGTCTTCATACGGCGCGATACCGCGCAGGTCGTGAAAGCCTTCCACGCGGCGCTTGAGGATCAGCCGGTCGAAGATCCCGGCGAGGGTGCGGCGCAAATGGTTGTTGCCGCATTGTTCGGCCAGCGTCAGGTGGAATTCACGGTCTACCAGCAGGCGTTCGCGGCTGAGGTTTTCCATGCACAAGGCCTTGTAGCGGGCATTGATGCCGTTGAGGCGCTTCATGGCCGCGGCCGGGATGCCGGTGCGAAGCACCAGCTGGAGCGAGTAGGTCTCCAGGGCTTCCCGGGTCTGGTAGAGCTCGCGCACTTCCTGCGCGTCGATTTCCGCCACGAAGTAACCGCGGTTGGCGATGCGGGTGACGTAGCCTTCCTGGTACAGCCGCTCCAGCGATTCGCGCACCGGCGTGCGCGACACGCCCAAGCTTTCAGCCAGCCCCTGGTGGGTCAGCTTGTTGCCCGGCCTCAGGCGGTTGCTGAGGATGGAGTCCTTAATCGACTGGTAAACACTTTGCACCAGGACGTCAAGAACCGCGGCTTCGGAAGAGGTGGGCGGTTTGATGGTGTTCATTCTGGTTGTCGTCCGGTTGGGTTGGGCTTGAACAGCCTGAAGAATATCTCCTGGGCGCGCTCACTCTATCCTGGCGCCGGTTGTCCTGACGACTTCCGCCCAGCGCTCGGTGTCGTCCGAGAGCAGCTCGCGCATCTCGTCCGCGGTGCCGCCGGCGGGCTCAAGGCCGTTTTTCTTCATTATCTCGGAGACCTGCTTGTCCTTCAATATCCGGTTGGTGATCTGGTTGATTTTTGCCAGCACGGCCGGCGGCGTGCCGGCGGGCGCGAACAGCCCGAACCAGACGTCCGACTCGAAGCCCGGCAGGCCGGACTCCGCGACGGTGGGCAGGTTCAGGCCTACCACGCGGGTTTTTCCGCCCACGGCGATCATGCGCAGCTTGCCGGCCTTGTCCTGCGGCGCCAGTGTCGAAGCCGGGTTGAACAGCACCTGGACTTGGTTGCCCAGCAGCGCCGCCATCGCCTCGCTGCCGCCCTTGTAGGGCACATGCTGGACATTGACCTTGGCCAGCGACTTGAACAGCTCCATCGCCATGTGGTTGGTCGCGCCGTTGCCCGACGAGCCGTAATTGAGCTTGCCCGGGTTGGCGCGCAGGTAATCGATCAGCTCGCGGGTGGAGTGCACCGGCACCGACGGGTTCATGGCCAGCACATTGGGCGTGCGGATCAGCAGCGCGACCGGGGTCAGGTCCTTGAGCGGGTCGAAGGACATGTTGCGGTACATGCTGGGATTGATGGCCAGGCTGCTGGAGCCGAGCAGCAGCGTGTAGCCGTCGGGCGCGGCTTTGGCCGCGATTTCACTGCCGATGTTACTGCCCGCGCCCGGCCTGTGGTCCACCACCATCGGCTGGGACGTGAACTTCTGGAATTTCTGCGAGATCGCGCGCGACACCACGCTGGTGGAGCCGCCCGGCGCATACGGGTCGATGAGGCGCACGGCCTTTTCGGGATAGTCCTGCGCATGGACGGCCGCGGCCGCCAGGAGCAAGGCGGTGGCCGTGTACAGCCAGCGGCGGGTTTTTACGTTCATGTCCAGCCTTTCAGTGTTGGGGGGCTTTGCGCCCGTTCATGAGGCGGCCCGCGCGGCGAACGCGGGCTGCGCCAGGGTTTGCAGCAGCGCATCAACCGGTGCGCCGCCGTCCAGGCGCCGCACCGCGGCATACAGGCGCTCCCGGAAGTCAGGCGTGAAGGCCGCGGTGCAGTCGTCAAACTTGGCTCGCAAACGCCCGGGCGTGAACCAGCGCTCCGGCTTGCCCATGGCCAGCGGCACATGCCTGGCCAGGCGCTGTCCGTCGGCCGTCTCGACCGTGATCTCGGTGAAGAACTCGCCGTCTCCGCGCCAGCGCTCATCGACTTCCATCAGGATGCGGGGGATCAGCGCGCGCACTTTTTCATCACGCACCCTCGCGTCGGTAAAGGTGGCCAGGCCGACATCGCCGAACACCAGTGCCGCCGCGACGCAGAAATGCAGGCTGAACTTGGCTTCGAGCGGCGAGTTCGGCATGACGTGGATCAAGGGGGAAAAAGCCATTTCGCAGACGCCCGCGCGCACCTGCCGGATGGCCCGGCCGCCGAGCTCCCGGTGCAGCGCCAACGCCGCCTCGATGCCGGGATGTGTGGTGCCGCACGCCGGGTAGGGTTTCAGGGCCAGGCCATGCTCCGTGAGGATTTCCAGGTCGCGGCTCAGCGCCATCAGGGGCTCGGGGTCAAACGCGATGCCGTCGTTGAAGACGGCGGCGTAACCGTATTTGTGCTCAAGGGAATCGGGCGCGGCATCAAAGCCCTCCCTGGCCAGCAGCACCGCCAGCACGCCGTTGCGCGCCGCATACCCTGCGTGGAGCGGCTTGACCATGCTGCCGAAATTGGCGCGCAGGCCGCCGGTGGAAGACGCGGCGATGCCGATCGCCATCACCATCTGCTCCTGCGTCAGCCGCATCAACCGGCCCGCGGCCACCGCCGCGGCGAGCGTGCCGAAGGTGGCCGTCGCATGCCAGCCGCGTTTGTAATGCTGGGTGTTCATCGCCCGCCCCAGCTTGCCGAAAATCTCGAAGCCGGCGATGTAGGCGTCAATCAGGCCGTGGCCGGTCGCGCCGGCACCAGCACCGCGCTGAGATGGGCATAGGCCGGGTGATTCGTGTCGTCGTAATCCAGTCCAGCGCGTGCGCGATCGCGCCGTTGTAGAGCGCGGCATCGGCCGGGCCGGCAAAGCGCGCCGTGCCGGCCAGAACGGCCGCGAGCGGCGCCTGGGGAGCCGCCACCGACGGCAGGACCATTCAGCAGCGGCGCGACCAGCGGCTCCCGGCTGCCGGCCAGAATGCAGCCCATGCAGTCGGTCACCGCGTCCAGCGCGCGCCCTCGCCAAAGCGGGGAAGCTGTGCGCTCCCAGGGCAAAGCGCGCCATGGCGGACGTCAGGTCGCGGGTGTTGTCGGTCATGCCAGCTGCCTTTGTGCCGTTAGAACATGAATTCTCCACCGTTGACGTGCAGGATCTGCCCCGTCACGAAGCCGCCCTCTTCGGAGCACAGGTAACTGCAGGCGGCGGCGATTTCCTCGACCTTGCCGAAGCGCTTCATCGGCATCGCGCGGCGCCTCGCGTCGAAGCTGTTTTCGGCGTTCGCATTGGCGACGTCCGGGTAGTGCGCCAGGTCCCGCGTGGTCTCGACGATGCCCGGGGCCACGGCGTTGGCGGTGATGCCATAGGAGCCGAACTCCGAGGCGACCGCCTTGGCGAACGCAAACACGCCGGCCTTGGCGGTGACGTTGTGCGCGCGGTTGGGCTTGGGTGAAAACCCGTCACGCCCCGAGATGTTGACGATGCGGCCCCAGCGGTTTTTGACCATGTGCGGCAGGCAGGCGCGCGCCAGGTAGAAGGCCGAGCTCAGGTTCGTGTCCAGGATACAGTGCCAGTCTTCGATGCTGATGTCCAGTAGCGGCTGGTGCAGGCGCAGGGACACGTTTGATATCGCGATGTCCACGCTGCCGAATTTTTTGGCGGCCTGCTCGACCATGTCGGCGACGGCTTTGTGGTCGCCCACGTCGGCCATGACCGCGAGCGCCTTCACGCCCAGGACTTGCGCCTCTTCCACGACGGCGTCCACGGCCGCGCGGTCGCTGTGGCCGTTGATGACCACGTTGGCGCCGCCGCGCGCGAAGGCCAGCGCAATGGCGCGGCCGATATTGCGGCCGGAGCCGGTGACGATGGCGGTACGGCCGGCGAGGGCTTGGGTGTGGGGAACGGCGCTATCCATGAAGTGTGTCTCTTGAAAGGGAAGGTTGGGGGGAAAGGGTGAGGATGTGTCGGGGTTCGCCGCATCGGCCGCGCCGGCGTGCGGAGCGCGGGTCGTATCTGGGAACAAATCAATTTTGCATGCAAAGTTAAGCCAGTGTCAACGGTCGGTGAAAGCCCCTTGTTCTTCAGCGGGGCGCTTGAAACAAACGCGCCTGCTGTCCAGGAACCGCGTCGGCGGCCGACACCACGCGGCGCGGTTCTGTCGCGTTAGTGGGGTTGGGCCGAAAAGAGTCGCTCGGCTGGTCTGGCGATCAAGCTGCAAGGCTGTAAAACTGGTTGGCTGCAGACATGGTTTTGCCGTTGGGGAAGTCCATCTGCCCCTTGCGGATCATGTGCATGGTCTCGATGCCGGCAATGATAATGCGGGCACTCCAAAATGACTTGAAATCCAGCATTGGACGAGTGATCCGTTTGATGGCTTGAAATATAATATAGTTTTTGCAATTCGGAGATTTTGCATGCAAAATGGCATTATAAATGACCGAGGCTTCAATTGAACAAACCTAAACCCGACCAGGCGCGACCGGCCAAGATGATCGTCGCTGGCGAAGATTCCCCCTCATTGACTGAAAAACAGATCGACGAAGCACGGGCCCTGATCGGCGTGTGGCTGCGCCGCGATGTCCACACCCCCTCGGTCTATGAACCCCTGTCGACTCACGACATCCGGCGCTGGGCGCGCTACAGCGTGGGTGACGACAATCCGCTTTTCTCCGAAGCCGACTACGCCAAGCGCACACCCTGGGGTTCGGTGATTGCGCCGCCCACATTTCTATACACCATTGACACCGGCATCGTGGCGCCGGGTCTGCCGGGCATCCAGTGGATTTTTGCCGGCTCGCGTTTCGAGCATTTCAAACCCGTTCACGTCGGCGACACCATCACCGCGCGGGCGCGCCTGATCGATGTGCAGATCAAGGAAGGGCGCAGCGTCGAGCGCTATGTCAATCAAGTGGGCGAAGTCCTCTACTACAACCAGAACGGCGACCTGGTGACCCGCTACGAAGGTGACATCTACCGTATTCCGCGCAAGCGCAGTGGCGCCGGTTTCAAGTTCGCCGTCAAGGACGCCACCGAGGCGCCTAAGCCCTACCGCTACACCCAGGAGGAGATCGAACAGATTGCCGAGGGCTACCGCACCGAAGAGCGCCGCGGCAGCCAGACCCGCTACTGGGAAGATGTTCAGATCGGCGACGACCTGCCGGTGGTGCAGAAGGGCCCGCTCACGCTGGTGGACATCGTGGGCTTCTACTCGGGCCGGCGCACCGTGTACAACGTCATGAAGCTCGCCTTCCTGGACCGCGACAAGCATCCGGGCAATGTGTACTACTCGCCCACGCGCAACATCCCCATGCACCCCGCGGCGGGCCACTTTGATGTGGAAATCGCCCACGAGATCGGCATGCCCGGCGCCTACGACCAGGGCTGGCAGCGCATCAGTTGGGGCGGCCATCTGCTGACCAACTGGATCGGTGACCAGGGTTTCGTGCGCAAGCACCATGGTCGCGTGATCAAGCCCAATCTGGTGGGCGACCTGACCAAGATGAACGGCGAAGTCACCGGCAAGCGCAAGGAAAACGGCGAGGCCCTGGTGGACATCCGCTGGTGGGGCGAGAACCAGCGCGGCGAGCGCAACTGTGACGGCACCGCCGTCGTGCGGCTGCCCAGCCGCGACATTTCTATTCGAAGCTAAGGACAATCATGCGCAAACCTCTTGAAGGATTGAAAGTACTCGACCTCACGCACGGGGTGGCCGGACCCTACTGCACCATGGTGCTGGGCGATCTTGGTTGCGACATCATCAAGATTGAAAAGCCGGGACGGGGCGATGCCACCCGCTACATGAACGTGAGCGAGAAGTTCCACACCGACATTCCGCGTGTGGGCGGTGATTACTTCCTGGCCATCAACCGCAACAAGCGCGCGATCACGCTTGAACTCAAGTCACCCGAAGGTCGCAAGATCTGCGAGGAACTCGCCGCCTGGGCCGACATAGTGGTGCAAAATTTCCGCCCCGGCGTCACCGCCCGCCTGGGCCTCGATTACGAGAATCTGCGCAAGATCAACCCGCGCCTGATCTACGGCAACATCTCGGCCTATGGCACCGACGGCACCCTGTCGGCGAAAGCCGGCATGGACATCGCGGTGCAGGCACGCTCGGGCCTGCTTCGCATCACCGGAGCCAGCGACTCCACCGAACCGGTCAGGCCGGGCTCATCGCTGGCCGATTTCGGCGGCGGCATCTACCTGACCACCGCCATCCTCACAGCCCTGTACGACCGCGAGCGCACAGGCAAGGGGCAGGAAGTCAGCGTCTCCTTGCTGGACGCCACCATGAGCCTGCTGATCAACTATTCGGTGGCTGTGATGGACGGCAAAGCACAAGTTGCGCCGCTGGGCTCCGGTCATCCTCAGCTGGTGCCTTATCAGGCACTGCCCACGTCCGACGGTTATGTGGTGGTGGCCACCGGCACCAACAAGACCTACCGCGACTTCTGTGTCGCCATTGGACGCGCCGACCTGAACGACGATCCGCTATTTGCATCGAACCAGAGCCGCGTGAAAAACCGCAAGGCGCTGATCGAGCAGTTATCGACGGTGTTTAGCGCCAAGACGACCGGCCAGTGGCTGGACATCCTGGAAGCAGCCGACATTCCGTGCGCGCCAGTCAATGACCTGCAGACAGCCTTCGCCGAACTGGGCCAGACCTCGCCTGGCATGACTCAGGTGGTGAACCATCCGGGCTTGGGCAAGCTGGGCCAACTGGGCGTTCCATTCCGCTTCAGTGAATGCGAAGGCGATATCCGTCAGCCGCCGCCAATGCTCAGTGAACACACCGAGAAGGTGCTGGCCGATGTGCTGGGCCGTACCGAAACGCAAATTGCGCAACTGCGCCAATCCAAGGTGATCTGATGCAGTCGCTTGATGCTCTGTTCCATGCCCGTTCGGTCGCCCTGATCGGCATCTCCGCCGATCCGAAGAAGTTGACCGGTGCGCCCATAGAAATTCTCAAGCAGACCGGGTTTGAAGGAAAGATCTATGCGGTCAATCCCAAGTACCCGGAAATCGGCGGCTACACTTGCTACCCCGATGTGCAGGCCCTGCCCGAGGCTGCCGATGTGGCCTTGATCATGCTGGGCGCGCAGAGGGTGCCCGATGCGGTGCGAGCATGCGCGAAGAAGGGCATACGCGTCGTGGTGGTGCTCAGCTCGGGTTTCGAGGAGACCGCCGAAGGCGCCGGCTATGCGCGCGAACTGGCGGCCGCCGCCGCCGAGACCGGCATTGCGCTGGTCGGCCCCAACTGCGAAGGCGTGTGGTCGGTGCGCGAGCGCGTGCTGCTGACCTTCGGTTCGGCTGCTCGTCGCAGCGTGCTGCACCATGCACCGATCGCCATCCTGAGCCAGAGCGGCGCAATGGCCGGCGCGTTCGCGCGGCATCTGCAGGACAGCGGAGTCGGTTGCTCGTATGTGGTGAGCGTGGGCAACGAGACGGTGCTGACCATCGCCGATTATCTGGAGTGGATGATTGAAAAGGGCGACGTGCGCGTCGTGCTGCTGTTCATCGAAGGGCTGCGCGACGGGCGCCGCCTGCTGGGGCTGATCGAGCGCGCCGTGGCCAAGGGCATGCATGTGGTCACACTCAAGACCGGTAACTCGGCAGAAGGCCTCAAGGCTGCAGCCTCACACACTGGCAAGATGGCTTCGCCCTACGCGGTGTACCGCGACCTGCTCGACGAAGCCGGCGCAATCCAGGTCTCGGGCCTGACGGCCATGCTCGAAGCTGCCGAAGTACTCAGCCTGCTGCCTTTGCCGCCGACCTGCGGCGAGAACGGCGGCGTATCGGTGTTCAGCATTCCGGGTGGCACCCGGGCCATGACCGCCGATTCGCTGGATCAGCACGGCGTGCCCCTGGCGACTTTCGATCGCGCCACGGTGTGTCGCCTGGCCGATGCACTGCCGGAATTTGGTGGCACGGAAAATCCGACCGACCTGACCGGCCAGGTGCTCGCGCATCCAGTCCTGTTCGACAAATGCCTGGGCATCATTGCGCAAGACCCGCATACCGAGGCGCTGATCGTGCAAGTGGCCAACCGTGGTCCGCGCGATGTCATGGAGCGCGTTGCGCTGCTGGCGTCGGTGGCGGCGCAAAGCGCGGTGCCCATCGTGGTCAGCTTTCTGGGCGACTCGCTGCCCGCCGCCGACAAGGCAAAGCTGCGTGAGGCGCGTGTCATGTGCGCACGCGACCCGGCCGAGGCGGCGCGTTTTCTCGGCTGGCTTTACCGGGCCCGTACCGCGCAGGCCTTGCCAGCGGCCACGCCAAAGGCTTTGGGAGCGGCGGCAGCCACACCCGTGACATGGGACGACACCACCCGTTTCCTGCAGGAATGCGGCATCGCTGTGCCGGCCTGGCGGGTGATCGCCCCCGGGCAGGACGCGGCGCGCACCTGCAGTGAGTTGCGCTTTCCGGTGGCCGTGAAGGCCTTGCCCGAAGATGCAGACCACAAGACCGAACTCGGCCTCGTCTTGCTCAACGTGGCGGCAAAAGATGTAGCCGCCCAGGTGGACAACATCCGCGCTCGCATGGGCAAGCCGCAGGCCGGTGTGCTGGTACAGGAGATGGACAAGGGTGGTGTCGAGGTGCTGCTGTCAGCGCTGCGCAACCCCGATTTCGGTCCCATTCTGGCCATCGGCATGGGTGGCACCGCCACCGAGTTGCATGGCGATGTGGCCTATGTGGCGCTGCCGACCCATCCCGAAAAAGTGCGCAGGGCCTTGAAGAAACTCAAGCTGGGCACTCTGCTGGGCGGCTTTCGTGGCAAACCGGCTGCTGACGTCGCCGCGCTGGTCGATGCCGCCACCGCCCTGGGGGCGCGATTCGCATCGTCTGAGCCGCCCATGGAAGAGTTGGAGATCAATCCGTTGTTCGTGCATGAAAGCGGCTCGGGCAAGCTGATGGCCGTGGACGCCCTGGTCAAGATGCAATGAGCGAGACGCAGTCACTTATTGAGAGTTTCAAAATGCATGACAGCCAGATTCCCCCGTTCGCCCTGAGCCTGCCTGTCCTGAGCTTGCCGAATGGGTCGAAGGGTTTCGACAAGCTCAGCCCGAACGGTTTGTTGTCGTGAATTTAGGAAGTATCTATAATTTGGTTTGGGCATATTGATGAACGCATTACTGAAGAACGCTCGTGGCGCCGACGCCGCGCCGCACGATCTGGCGGCAGTGACCAGCGCCATGGCTGCATTTGGCGTGCAAGCCGATGATTTTCCGGAACTCGCTCGTACGCGGGCCCGCGATGCCATTCTTGACTGTGTCGGCTGCATGCTGGCCGGTAGCAGGGAAGATCTGGCGCCCAGTCTGCTGCGCGTGCTGCCGGTCTTTGACAAGCTGAGCGCGCAGGCGCCTGCCGCGCTGCTGGGCACCGGGCTGTACGCCAGCCCGCAGGACGCAGCCCTGTACAACGGCTCAATCGCGCATGCGCTCGACTACGACGACACCAACCATCCGGCTTATGCGCACCCCAGCGCCGTGATCGTGCCGGCACTGCTGGCGCTGGCGCCGCGCTGCGGGGCCACGGGCGCTGACATCGTCACCGCCTATATCGTTGGCTTTGAGGTGTTCGGCAAGCTCGGACGCGCGATGAACACCCAGCACTACAAACGTGGCTGGCATCCCACCGCCACCTTCGGCGCCCTGGCAGCAGCCCTGGCCGCCGGGCGCCTGATGCGGCTGGATCAGGAGCAGATGGTGATGGCGCTGGGCATTGCCGCATCCTCGGCCGGCGGCTTGCGCGCCAGTTTCGGCAGCATGGTCAAGCCGCTGCACGCTGGGTATGCGGCACGCAACGGTGTACTCGCTGCCTTGCTGGCCAAGGAGGGATTCGTGGCCAGCCGTGATTCGATGGATCATGACTACGGTTTCCTTTCGGTGTTCAATGCCGGCATCGGCCACGACACCGCGCCGCTGCTGGCCATGGGCCAGGACCTGGAAATCCTCACCGAGCATGGACTGGCACTCAAGCCGTATCCGGCCTGCGGCGCCACGCACCCGGGCATCGAAGCGGCACTTCAAGTGCATCAGGCGCTTGCCGGAGCGCCGATTCGCTCGGTCCGTGCTGGCGTGTGCGAAATGGCATTTGCGCCCCTGATTCACGTGATGCCCAACGCACCGCTGGAGGGCAAGTTCAGCCTGCACTATTGCATCGCCGCCGCGCTGGTGGATGGCGCCGTGGGCCTGTCGAGTTTCACTGATGCAAAGATCGCCGACCCTGCCATCCGCGCGCTGATTACCCATATCTCCATGGAAATTGACGAAGACCTTCGGGGCAACAGCGAATTTGCCACGCGCGTGACGGTCGAGACCATGGCCGGCGCGCGCATCGAGCGCTTCGTGCCTCTGGCCATGGGCAAGCCCGATCGTTGGTTCGACGTGCAGCGCATGCGGGAGAAATTTTCTGATTGCTCGCTGGACGTTCTGGGCGAGGGCGGATGCGAGGAGGCCTTCGCCACCTTGCGCGCGCTCGACGGCGTCATGTCCATCGAGCGACTGATTCATGCACTGCGTCCTCGGGCAGCGGCCGCGCAGCCCAGCCCTGAAGAGACAACAATAATGATCAAGGAGACCTCATGAAAACATTCAAGCTCAAATCCCTGCTGCTCACATCCGCCTTGTGCCTGTCAGCATTCGGAGTGTCGGCGCAGGACTATCCCGCCAAGCCGGTGCGCCTGGTGAACCCTTATGCGCCGGGAGGCTCCACTGGCGTGGTCTCGCGTATCCTGGCGCGCAAGTTTCAGGATCAGACTCAGCAGTCGATGGTGGTGGACAACCGCCCCGGCGCCGGCAGCAATATCGGCAGCGACCTGGTTGCCAAGTCGCAGCCCGACGGCTACACGCTCCTGATGGGAACCAGCAGCCTAGCGATCAACACCAGCCTGTACCGGTCCATGCCTTTTGATCCGGTCAAGGACCTCGCGCCCATCGTGGCGATCATCCGCGCGCCCAATGTGCTGGCGGTCGACGCTTCGCTGCCGATCAATTCAGTCAAGGACCTGATCGACTATGCGCGGGCTAATCCGGGCAAACTCAATTACGGATCGTCGGGCAATGGCGCCACCAACCACATGGCGATGGAAATGCTCAAGATCATGGCCGGCGTGCACATCACGCACATCCCCTTCAAGGGTGGTGGCGACGCGCTGACGGCGTTCCTGGGCAAGCAGATTCAGGTCATGTTCAATCCCGCTTCAACCCTGGTGCCCCATGAGAAGGGCGGTCGCATTCGCTTGCTGGCGGTGACCAGCGAAAAGCGGCTCGATGGGCTGGCCCTGCCCACCGTGGCTGAAACCCTGCCCGGTTTCGAGTCGAGTGTCTGGTTCGGCCTGTTCGCACCGGCCGGCACATCCCCGGCCATCATCGAGAAGGTCAACGCCGAGATGAACCGCGCGCTCAAGGACAAGGAAACGCTGGAAGTGCTGCATGGCGCCGGCATGGTGGCCCTTGGCGGAACGTCCGAGCAGATGAAGACGCTGCTGCAAAAGGACACTGTGCGTTGGGCCGCGGTGGTCAAGGCCTCGGGCGCGAAGGTGGACTGACCGGTGCCTGACACTAGCCCGTCGAAGCGGACCGGTGGCGAGCCAGCACACCTGGATGTGCTGGTGCACACCACCTACGAGGCGATCAAGCGCGACATCCTGGGCGATCGCCTGCGCCCCGGCACCAAACTGATCCACCGGGCCCTGGCCGAGAGTCTGGGCGTGTCGCGCACGCCGGTGCGCGAATCGCTGGAGCGGCTGTACCAGGAGGGGTATGTCAAGCGGGTGCCCAACCGAGGCTACTTCGTCGCCGAGATGGACTTGCAGGAGGTGAGCGATCGCTACCAGACGCGCGAAGCACTGGAGGTTTTCGCGCTGCGGCAGGTCATGGCCAAGGGCGTGTCCGCGCAAGCCCTCAAACCGATTGCGGCGATCAACGCGCGTTACCGCCAACTGTTCCAGGAGAACCTCAGCCGCGAGCGTCTTATTGTGGACCGTGAGTTTCATCTGGCGCTGGCCGGATTGTCTGGCAACGAGTACCTGTGCCGCGCGCTGGGCGCCATTTTTGACCGCCTGATTCTCAAGCGTCGGGTTGAGGGCTTCAACGATGTGTGGGGAGTCGAGCCCTACAAGGACCATGTGCGCCTGCTCGGCGCCATTGCCAAGTCCGATGTGGCGTTGGCGCAAAATATCCTGCACGATCACATCAGCAGTGCCTGCAGGCTTCGGCCAGTATTGATGCGCTGGTCTGAGCCCGATAATTTCGCGATCGCTTGCTGCCCCTGAATTTTGCCGATGGGTATCGACCAACTTATGTCCAATGAACAAGTGAGCGGTATGTCTGGGGCCACCGGCCCCCATGGGCGCGGTGGTGCGCTTGAGCAGGTGCTGCGAGGCAAGCGGGTGATCGAGCTGTCTGGCGGGCTTGCCGGGCAGCACTGCGGGTACACGCTTGATGGTCTTGGCGCGTCTGTGGTCACGATCAAACGGGTGAAGCCGGGATCAGCCGGCGCTGCGCCGTCCCCGCTGGACCGCCACAAGCGCATTGTCGAACTGAATCCGAAAACCCAGGAAGGCTTCGATGCGCTGCTGGCGCTTTGCGCCGACTGCGACCTCTTCATCGAGGACCGTCCGCCGCTCGGCTGGCCCGGGGGTCAACCGACATTCACCCGGCTGATGGAGCGCCATCCGCTGATGCTGGTGGTCTGCCTGTCGCCTTTTGGCCTGACCGGACCCCACGCCGACTTCGCCGCTTATCCGCTCAACTGCTACCACTCGGGCGGCAATGCGCAGCAGATTCCCTGCGACCTGCTGCGGCCGCAGGACAACACCAGGTCCCCGTTGCAAGCCGGCGGCCACTGGGGCGAGGCGCAGGCCGGCACGCTGGCAGCGGCGACTGCGCTGGCCTGTCTGCTGCATCCGCAAAGTCATGCCGGGCGCGTGATCGACTGCTCGAAACAGGAAGCGTTGATCAGCTACAACTGGACCGAGACCGCGCGTTTTCCCAACGAAGGTTGCGCACCGACGCGGCTGGCGCCGCTGGCCACGATCGTGGGCGGCCTGCTGCCGACCCTGGATGGTTTCGTGCAGATCGCCGTGCGGGAGGACCATCAGTGGCAGGCGCTGGCGCAATTGCTCGGGCACCCAGAGTGGCGCGATGATGTGCTCTGGTCCACCCGCGCCGCGCGCATCGGCCGGGCGGCCGAAGTCTCTCGCCTGCTGGCCGACGAGACGGTGAAGTTTCCCACGCAACATCTGCATCTGCGCGGGAGGGAACTGGGCATTCCGATCGCGGCTGTGCTCAGTCCGTCGCAGTTACTCGCAGATGCGGACCTGGCGGCGCGCCAAGCCTGGTCCGAAGCCGACTCAGGAGGTGTGAAACTTCCAAGGTGGGGCGCGAGCATCAACACCTGGGATGCTGATGCATCGCCGAGAGAACGGACAGTTGCGGGTGTGAAGTCCGATGTTCCCGCGCTGGATGCACTAGGCCGGTTGAAGCGCCCGCTGGAAGGTTTGCGCGTGCTCGATTTCGGCTGGGTTGCGATGGGCCCGTACGCAGGTTATACGCTGGCGGGTCTGGGGGCGCAGGTCATTCACATCGCCCGGCCTGCGCAGACCGCCGCCGCCGGTGTCGATCTGTCTGCTTATAACTACGGATTCGACACCCTCAACACGGGCAAGACCTGGGTTGGCGTTGATCTGCAGTCGAGCGCCGGTCGCGAGTTGATTCACGCGCTGGCGGCGCGGTGCGACATCGTGCTGGACAATTTCAGGCCCGGTGTCACCCAGCGCCTGGGCATTGATTTTAAGACGCTGAGCGCGATCAATCCGCGCCTGGTCATGATGTCCGCGTCCACCTACGGCGAGCGCGGCATCGGCGGGCCTTATGTCGGTTATGCGCCGGTGTTCTCGGCGCTGGCAGGACTCGCGCATTTCACCGGCTATCCTGATGGGCCACCGGCTGAGGTGTCCCATCCTGTCGATTTCTATGCCGGCTCGGTCGGGGTGCTGGGCCTCATCGCCGGGCTGCATCGCCTGGCCGCCACCGGCGCCGGTTGTCACATCGACCTGTCAGCCAGAGAAGCCGTCATGTGGTCTCTGTCCCATGATCTGGCACGCGTGCAGGAGGGGCAAACCGAGATTGAGCGACTTGGCAACACCCACCCCGACATGGCGCCGCACGGTGTTTACCGGTGCCGTGGCGAGAACCGCTGGATCAGCATCGCGGTGGGCAATGACGATGAATGGCAACGGCTGTGCGCCTGTATCGGCGACGACCAGCTGACACGCGATACGCGATTTAATACCACCAGCGGCAGGCTGGCGCATCGGGCTCTGATTGATCGGCAACTGGAGCAGTGGACCCAGGACAAGGAGATGGGCTGGGTGTTCGGGCATCTGCAGGCATCGAAGGTGGCGGCATTTCCGTCATCGACCAGTGAAGACCTCTGGAACGACGCGCAGCTCAAGGCAAGGCAGATATTCATGTCCCGGCAATCTGCCGCATCAACCAGGTGGTATGTGGGCATGCCCTGGAATTATCTGGGCGAGCCGCGATTGCCGCTGAACACCGTGGATGGGTCGCAGGCGACCCGCTCGGTGTTCGCTGAACTGCTGGGCCTTTCGCAGGGCCAGATCGAAGCACTGAAAGCAAAAGGCGTCATTGCCATACGCTGATCTTCAGTGTCATACTGAAAAGTTACCGTGTGGAATTCCCCACCAATTTTTTTATAAAGGAAGAGCGTCATGATGAAATCCTGGAACAGACGTGGACTGATCTCCACGGCGGCGACCGCGGCCGCTGCGTTGGTCTTTGCGGGCGCGGTGTCGGCACAGACGCCGGCGCGCACGGCTTATCCCACCAAGGCCATCACGCTGGTGATCCCGTCGGCTGCAGGCGGCGGTCTGGACGTTGCCATGCGGCACGTCGCCAGGCGTTTGTCCGAAGAAGTCGGCGTGCCGGTGGTCGCTGAGAACCGCCCGGGCGTCAACCTGCTGATCGGAACCCGTTACGTTGCCAACGCCGCGCCCGACGGCTACACGCTGCTGGCCATGTCCAATACCTTTATCGGCGCGACGGTATTTACCGATGGCGCGGGCTACGATCCGTTCAAGGACTTCATCACCATCTCCTCGGTCGCGCAAGGCGCCAACGTGCTGCTGGTCAATACCTCCTCGGGCATCACGTCGGCCCGCGACCTGGTGGACAAGGCCAAGAAGTCGGGTAGCAACAAGCTGGCCTACGGCACAGCCGGCATCGGCTCATCTCCTGATGTTGCTTCGCAGTTGTTCACCCGGGGCGCTGGCACCGACTTCATCTCGGTGCCCTACAAAGGTACTGCGCCAGCGCTGGTGGACCTGCTGGGCGGCCGGCTCACCTTCCTGTTTGACTCGGTGGTGGCGTCTCAGCCGCATGTGAAATCAGGCGCCCTGCGTGCCTTGGCCGTGACCACCGCCAAGCGCTCTGCGCTGATGCCCGATGTTCCCACCATGGCCGAGGCAACGGGCCTGGTCGACTATGATTTGCCGCTTTTCTACGGCATTGCGGTGCCTGGGAAAACGCCGCCAGATGTGGTCAAGTCCCTGCATGCCGCCATCTCCAAGGTAGTTGCCGATCCGGCCCTGCGCACGCAGTTCGCCACCATGGGCTTTGAGCTCATGGGCAGCAGCAGCCCTGAGGAATACACGCGTTTTCTGCATCAGCAGTACGACAAGTTCAAGAGCCTGAAGAACTGATGGCGGGGCGGGTCCAGGACATGACTTCAGCTTTGAACGAACGCGTACTGGTCACCGGCGGGCTGGGCATGGTGGGCTCGCATGTTTGCCGTGCGCTGGTCGCGTCCGGGCGGCGCCCGGTGATCTATGACGCCGGCATCGACACGGCTTTGATTGCCGACGTCGCTGCCCAGTGCGACATCGTGCAGGGCAGCACCGACGACCTGCCGCGCCTGGTGGGCGCCATCAAGGACCACAAGGCGTCTGCCATATTGCATTTCGCCGCACAGGTCGGGCCGGCTGTCGACAAGTTCCCCTGGACCGCGCTCAACTCCAACCTGGTGGAGACCACCGCCATGTTCGAGTGCGCGCGCCTGATGGGTATCGAGCGCGTGGTGTTTCCCAGCTCCAAGATGGTCTATGGACATGTGGGTGAGCGGCACCGTCATCCGGCCTACGAGCCAGTGCCCGAGGCGCATCCTCTGGAGCCCATCATTCTCTACGCCAAGCTCAAGCGCGCGGCCGAGGACATGGCCTTCCATTACGCGCAGCGCTATGGACTGGACATCATTGCCTTCCGCTTCGGCTCGTCGTTTGGTCCTGGAAAGATCGGCCGCAGCAAGAACATACCTATCATGGCGCTGATCGAATCGGCCATTGCCAGCGAGCCTTTTCACATGGAATGCGGCGCCGATCAGTCCGATGACTACTGCTACTCCGGCGAAGCCGCGAACGCGGCGATTGCCGCGCTCGATTCGCCGCTGAAACCCGGCAAGTTCCGCGCCTACAACATCTCCAGCGACGAGCTCATCTCCCTGGCGCAGATTATTGCGCTGCTCCAGGACATGTACCCGGGCTGGAAGGGAAGCGCCGGACCGGGTCTCGATTACCGCAAGATCGGCACCGGCACCTATTTCAAAATGGATATCTCCAGAGCCCGGGAAGAAATCGGCTTTCGGCCGAAGTTCAATTTCAAAAGCGCAGTGCAGCAGTATGCGCAGTTGCTCCAGCTGCAAACACAAGGAACATGAAGTGAGCTTTACCCAACCCGCGTATCCTGCCGTCAGATTGCTCATCGGCGGGCAGTGGCGCGATCGCCCGGGCCGTCCGGTGGTCAATCCCTGCACTGGCGAGGTCATCGGCATCGTTCCCCACGCCACCCGCTCGGATCTGGAGGACGCGGTCCGCGCAGCCCAAGAGGGCTTTCTGGTCTGGCGCGCCTTCGCGCCGGTCAAGCGCTCGGAGATATTGCAGCGTGCTGCAGCCTTGCTGCGCGAACGCATCGACACCATTGCCGCGACCATGGTGCAAGAGCAGGGAAAGCTTGTGAGCGATGCGAAGTCAGAGGTGATCCGCGGTGCCACCATGCTGGAGTGGGATGCGCAGGAAGCCCGCCGTACCTATGGCCGGGTGATTCCCTCGGAGCCGGGCATGCGGCACACCGTGCTGCGTGAACCCATCGGTGTCGTCGCCGCGTTCTCGCCCTGGAATGCGCCGCTCGGCTCGCCGGTGCGGAAGGTCTCGCCCGCGCTGGCCGCAGGATGCGCGGTCATTCTCAAGGCCGCCGAAGAAACTCCGGCCAGCGCTATCCATCTGGCTCAGGCATTGATGGACGCTGGGTTGCCCGACGGGGTGCTCAACCTGGTGTTTGGCAATCCCTCGGACGTCTCCGAGTTCCTCATACCGCACCCGATCGTGCGGCTGGTGGCATTCACTGGTTCCACCGCCGTCGGCAAGCGGCTGACCGCGATGGCGGGAGCGCACATGAAGCCGGTCGTCATGGAGCTGGGCGGCCATGGTCCGGTGATCGTCTGCGACGATGCCGATCCGCTCAAGGTTGCCGCACTGGCAGTGGCTGCCAAGGCGCGCAATGCCGGCCAACTGTGTGTGGCTGCCACCCGTTTCTACGTCGCTGACGCGGTGTACGACGCATTTTCCGCCGAGATGGTCCGCCTGGCCAATGAGCTGCGTGTGGGCGATCCTTTCGATCCCGCCACGCAAATGGGCCCGATGGCCAATCCAAGGCGCGTCGAGGCCATCGGATCCCTGATCGAGGAAGCGGTGACGCGAGGGGCCAAGGTGCTCGCCGGTGGAACGACCATGAACGGACCGGGTTATTTCCTGCCTTTGACGGTGCTGGGGGATGTGCCCGACGATGCGCGGGCGATGCACGAGGAGCCCTTCGGTCCTCTGGCGCTGCTGCAGCGGTTCAGTACAGTCGATGAGGCCATTGCCAAGTCCAATGCCTTGGCCGCCGGACTCAATGCCTATGCGTTCACCGACTCGGCGCGGCTGATCGACCGGTTCATGCTGGAGATCGAGACCGGCTACCTGTCCATCAATCACTTCGGCTCGTCCGTGGCCGAGACGCCATTCGGCGGCGTCAAGGACAGCGGTTTTTCAAGAGAAGGCGGCGCCGAAGGCCTGGAGCATTACACGATCGCCAAGACGGTCTCGCAGCGAACCCGCTACTGAGGCAGGGTGCGGCGCAGGCAAGGCGTTCTGTCCTTGGCCGCGTCCACTTTGAGGCCGGTGTAGAAATTGGGCCACCGGCGCATCACCACGCCGCGGTCCGCGCCGTAGGCATAGCAACTGTCCACCTTGTTCGGCTTGCCATTGGCGTCGAAGGTGTCGGGCAACTGCTGGCGCACCATGGTGAGCGACTGGAATGCGGCGGTGGCCATCGGAATCAACAGTTCCATCACGTGGGTGCAGCTTTGCGCGCCGCCCAGCAGACGCTTGACTTCTTTGCTCCAGCCACTGGCCATGCGAAGGCCCTTGAGCTTTTGCAGGGCCTGACCGCCAGCGAGGCAGTCTTGATAGGGTGCTGACGCTACAACTACGAAGACATCGTGCACCATCATGTTGGTGTCAAAGACCAGTCTGACGCCCATCTCATGAATGGGCTCATTGGCCGGTACGGTTTTCGTGTTTTTGGTCGAGGTGCAGGCGTGCGGCTTGCGGTCGGTGACCCTTCCTTCAATTTCATACAAGCCGTCCTTGCGCCGCCATCCGCGCATGTCGATCCGTCTGAAATGCAGCTCCTCGCGGGAGTCGTCGTTGCTGTCGAACATGCTGTGTGATCCTGCGTTGATGTCGGTTGATTTTATCGGGAAAGCACATTGCGCGCAGTGCCTTGCCGGCCGAGTCCGGCCATCAGTGATGGGCTTGTCCGGCAGATCGATATGGGATTGCCCTGTTGAGTGCAGGTCCGCCGGTTCGAGTAGTCCTGGGCCGGCTGGTGCACGACGGGGGGTCGATTTGTTTTCGTTGTCAAAAGTGACGGTAGGAGATCGAGCACTGGCGTAGGGGTGCTTCGGTAAGTCATTGATTTTATTGACTTTCCTGTTCACTCTTTTCAGGCGTATTGTGCCTGCCCCAATCACCGGAGACACGAGATGCAAAGCTGGCACACAACCTACCTTGGCCTGCGAGAGCTGCCACGCGACATCAGCACCTTCAAGCTACAGTCCTTTTTCACCTATAGCGGCGCTGAGCGCGAGCTCATCCACGCCCGCCGAGGCAACGCCCACAAGCTGGGTTTGGCACTGCACATTATTCCATTTCCAAAACATTAGTGCAATAATAATATTCATCAAAGCTGATGGAGAAAATCATGGCACGTCCATTTACTGGGGATGACGAGACTATCGAGATTGCACAGATAGCTATTAAGCAAGCCATAACGGTTGACGAGCTACGCCAAGCGCAAGCCGTTTTGCTTCCTCTGCTGTATGGCCTGAGTCTGGAGCAGACAGCCCAATTCATAGGTGTCTCACTGGGCTGGGCTTGCCAGCTTCGCCGTCGCTTTATTGCCGGGCGTTTCGTTGGTGCTGGTGGTGCACCTGCTCGCGGTGGGCGCAAACGCCAGAATCTGACAGTTGCACAAGAGCGCGAGTTTTTGGCACCCTTTATTGAACAAGCTCAAACTGGCGGTGTCTTGGTGGTCGGCCAGATCAAAGCCGCGCTGGACAAGCGCTTGGGCCGAACGGTGGCGTTATCGTCCACCTACAACCTGCTGCATCGCCACAATTGGAGAAAACTGGTGCCGGACAAGCGTCACCCCCAAAGCGACCCCTTGGCTCAAGACGAGTGGAAAAAAACTCCCCGAAATACTCAACAAAATCGTCCAAGACTGGGCAGGCGGGCAAGCCGTCCGTTTGATGTTTCAGGACGAGGCGCGGTTTGGCCGTATCTCGGACGTGCGCAAGTGCTGGGCGCCTTATCCAATGCGGCCTATGTGCCAAGCCATGCTGACGCACGAGTACATCTTCGCCTACGGTGCGGTTGACGCCTGCACGGGTGAGCTAGATAGCTTGATCTTGCCTCATGTCAATACCTGGTGCATGCAGCTATTTCTAGATGAGGTCTACAAGCGTCACCCGAACGAGCGCATCGTGATGGTCATTGATGGGGCGGGCTGGCACCAAACCGGGATGCTTAAAGCGCCGGACAACATTTACCTGTTGAAGCTACCGCCGTATGCGCCGGAGCTAAATCCAATTGAGCATATCTGGGATGAGTTACGTGAGAAATACATCCAGAACTACAGCGATGGAAAACCCTATTGATCCGGCCCTGTGAAGTATTAACCGGCATAGCGTACGCGGCTGTCCTGAAAGTAGCCAATAACCCGCTCTGGGTTTTGCTCCAACATCGCCATGTGCTCACTGGCCTCAGCACGCAGTTTGGCCTTTGTTCGCACAGGAACGCGCTTGCCCATCTCCTGCTTTAGATCCGCATTGAGCCGCTCTTCAGGGTTGAGCTGCGGGCTGTAACTGGGCAAATAAAACAGCTCAATTTTTTCGCTGTTCTGCGCTACCCAAGCCTTGACAAGTCGGCTGTGATGGACGCGCAAGTTGTCCAGTATCAAGAATACTTTTTTGTCCGCATCCTTGATCAAGGCAGTTAAGAATTCGATGAATTTTTCCGCATCAAAGGCCTCGTCAATGATCATCCAGCGGGTCTTGCCTTGATTGGTCACTGTGGCAATCATCGACAGCTTGTGACGGGTACCGCCCAAAGCCATCGCTACAGGTGTTTTGCCCGCTGGCGCGTAGCTTCTGCCGCGCACATCGGTGTTGACCAAAGCGGTCTCATCGCCCCAATGAATTTCGGCGCCTTCGCTTCTTGCGCGCTGCTCTATGCCGGGGTACTCCCCCTCAAGCCAAGCTTGCACCGCTTCGGGCTTTTGCTCGTACGCGCGTTTGATGGGCTTTTGCGGGGTAAAACCCCAGCGCGTTAAGTATTTTCCGATGCTGCGCACTTGCAAATCAAGGCCGTATTCCTGCCGGATGAGCTGGCCTACTGCAGCCCGGCTCCACAAACAAAAGTCCATCTTCAACTGCTCTGGCCGGTTCTGGATGATCAGACTCTGGATGGCCTGCTCCTGGGCTTGGCTGAGCACGCGGTCGTCGCCTTTGCTGCGGCCCCGGCAAGCCGGGCGAATGGCGGCCCAGCCGCCAGCATCAAACAAATCAATGACGACGCGTACGGCCGGGTAGCTCAGGCCCGTCATCTCTACGATGGTCATGATCTTGATGGCCTTTTTGTCCAACCTCACCACTTGCTTGCGCCGTTCGTGAAGCTGCTCTAACTTTCATGAATCTGAGCGACGCCCCGGATGATGAAAGAAACTTGAGGGTGGAGGTGCCGGGGTAGATGCCGAGAAAATTCTTTGGGGGAATGCACCCCGATATCTAACTTGGCGCGCCTTCACCGACTCGTACCCCGAATTGACTCCATCGGTTGCCCGATGAGATCGCACGTTAAACAGGGCTGCTGAGCGCAAGCTCAGACAAGCAATTTCGGTGGGGCACCGCGGCACCTCCAGTTTTGAAGTTTACACATCAACTGGAGGAAAGCGATGGACATTGTTCCTATCTACAAGCGCGTCATCGGTCTGGACGTGCATCAGGCGCAAATCACGGGCTGCGCCATCACCGAGCAGCCTGACGGCAGCGTGACGTATGAGCGGCGCGAGTTTGGCGGCTTCAAGCGAGACCGCTTGGCGCTGGCCGAGTGGGCGCGCTCCATTGGCCCGGATATCGTCGTTATGGAGAGCACCGGCATTTATTGGAAGAGCCCCTATGCGGCGCTGGAGTCGGTGGGCATAGTGGCGTGGGTGGTCAACGCTCGCAACGTCAAGGCGGTGCCGGGTCGCAAGACCGATGTAGCTGATGCGCAGTGGCTGGCATCGTTGGCGCGTGCAGGTCTCTTGCGCGCCTCCTTCATTGCCAAAGCGGACCTGCGCAGCCTGCGTCACATTGCCCGACATCGGCAAAAACTCGGCGGCATACTGGCCAGCGATAAGAACAGACTGCACAAACTGCTCACCGATGCCGGCGTTCGTTTGGGCGTGGTGGTGTCTGATCTGCACGGCCAGTCGGCACGCGCCATGGTCAAGGCACTCATTGCTGGCAAGACCGTCCCCGAGGTACTGAGCCTGGCCA
>JBBAPO010000048.1:0-25450 GCA_040400795.1 Rhodoferax sp. | reverse complement strand
CTTTGCTCTCTAAACTAACAGGGGTAGGTGTAGCAGGTCACTCTGGCACGGGGGGCGCAGGGCATGGCGTAGATGCCAGCTCTGGTGACGCTTACCAACGTTTTGTACGCTCGCAACGGATCCTCATACTCTGGCTTATTCTTGTTCTGAGATTGGACCTTGAACACATCAATCGGCTTTGCGCTCGACAGCTCTGCGCGCGACATAACCATGTGCCCTTCAAGGCCCTGGCCGCCAAGCCGCCACAGAACACGAAATACCTCAGCTTGCGCTGGCGACAATGCAATGGCTGAGTTGTCGCCCGCCAAATGAACCCACCGGAAGTCCGCAGAAAAGGGGCCGTTGACTGCTTCGGTTGTGTCATGCGGCATGCCCTCTGGTACCGTTCCTGATGCGATAAATCGGATTTGTCCGCCGTACAGCGCAAAACGTTCCTCCAGAGGGAGCCAGAATCCGGCTCCCGCCAATGGGTCGTCTTCTTGGTCACGAAGTGGCTTCGGCGTCAACAGCCAGGGTGTCGCGCCATTACGCACACGCCACAGCAATGACGGCTTTTGAAGCACAAGATCAAGGCTGCGTGCCAATATGACCGGATGCCGTTGATGCATGCCAATGTTCCACATGCTGCTGGTGATCGCCACAGTCGCCTGCTGCATGGGAATGTTCAGTGAAGTGCGCAGTTTTCGGATCAATACATCCGCATCGAACGTCCACGCCTGCCGATCTACCTCGTCAATGGGTATGGCACCGCAGTCAGGACATTGGCACACAAGAGAACCGCCCGTCTGAACGACTTGCCCGCGCTGCAGGTTGCAATACGGACACATTAAGAACCGGCAATCGACCTGGTGCGACTTGACCAAGCGCAGGTTTTTGAGCGTGACCAAGGCATCACGCTCCACGGCAGAGCAAATTGATTCAAACCTTGGACTGTCGGCACCAAAAAGCCTGCACGCCAACGTCCAAGCGTCAGCGTTACTGACCTTGCTCAATTTCGCGCTCGTCAATCAGGTCAGGCCTTTCACCGGCTGTGTCTTCATGCGCCGATAAAGTCTGCGAACTTTGCAGAATGCCGACGGCCACCAGATATGCCTCCAGCTGGGCCCGCAGTTTGTCATCGAATTTGTGCAGATTCAAGCGGCCTCGACTGGTCAACTCAACCGTCACGGGCGTGGATTTTTGTTTACCGGGTGGTGGGGCGTAGTACAAATTAATGCTGGCGGCGGCCACCGTCCAGTTCCGTGCCAGTGGGTCATCGTGCTCAAACTCCCCGGCAATCAGATCCGTCACGCATTCTTGCTCGCTGCTGAGCATCGCTGTAAATTCAGCTTTGAGTTTGCTGCTCGGACTCATCAACGTGATCGATTTGACTTGAAGGTTGATAAAGCCATCATCTGCAGCCTGTGGCACCTGAAAACCCAGTTTCAAACTGGAGAGGTCGAGCGTAGGAGGTTTGATCCGCTGCGATGCGATATCGACACCAAGCAGGTGGCGAGAGAAGGCATTGGCCAGCATGTCATGGTATTTGGCACCGCCCCGAATCAGCGTGCGCGCCACGCCGGTGACTTGTGAATATTCCAGCGTCATGTGAATGTTCGGACTGCCAACGCGCCGCTGCAAAAGCAGGCCATTGAATTCAAGTCGCATCATGGCCAGGTCTTTGGCATGCACCGTTACCAATTGGGTTCCATGTACTCGGTCAAGCAGGTGGGCCACACAGACCTCGCCGCAGCGCAGCTCCCTTTGATAGAAAGCCTTGATCGCTGTAACGAAGCCATCCATGGATTTGGCATCCTGGCGTACAGGGACTTTGATCCCCAGATCGTACTGCTGCGCCTGTTGCGAATTGGCATCCACGAATTCAATCTCTGTGGCTTGCTCAAACAAATCCAGGTGATGGACAAACAGCCAAAACGCGCGGTGGATGTCACTTTGACAAAGCGCCAAATTGGCCAGGGCGGCGCTGTTTTTTGTGCAAACCTGAAACATCGCCTGCTTGCCTCGCTCATGGGCGAGTTGCACGCTGACATTCAAACCGGCCACCACTTTGTCTCTGATATCGCTGTCTTGGTAAGCCTGAATCTGTGCGATCTGGGCATTGGAGGTGATGGCATCGTCAGACCAGTCAAAGTCAGCGGGTAGCACCAGGCCTTCGCGGCTCAGATAAGCGCGCAATGTCGGGTCGACCGGCAAGTGGAGTAATGCGTCAGCGTACGTTAATTTCATACTCGATCCTTTCAGGAGTGTTGCCGTTGGACTCGAGACCGCTGAGGCAAAGGTGCGGCACCGCTTTCGACGACTGGTTACATAAAAACTGCCATGCATCGAATTAAGTAAAGTAAAACGATACAAGCGAGATTCTATCCGCGCATTTCCTTTTGTCAATCAAGTGAGTACTTACGAGTTCTATTGGCTCTTTTAGCTATACTTGCAGAATTATTTCTAAGGTCGTTATTTCATGCCATCCCCCTTCGGAATACGTCTACGTCAACTGCGTGAGGCCAAGGGCCTCACTCTCCAGCAAGTGGCCGATGCTGTCGGTTGCAGCAAAGCCTATGTCTGGGAACTGGAAATGCGAGAAGGTCAGCGTCCGACCGCTGAGCGCCTGAATGCCATCGGCAAGTTGCTTGGCGTTAAAGTGGAAGATCTGTTGGGTGAACCCATCGGCGAGGTCGCTGATGCATCCGGCACCGATGTCGCTTTCTTTCGTGAATACGCCGGAATGACGGAAGATGAAAAAAAACGCTACCGTGATGCCATGAAGTTGATGTTTGGCAACAAGGAGTCAGGAGCGCAGAGCTCTCGAGTACCACAGTACCGCTGAGCAGCTTCAAGGCTGCCGCCAACATTCTTAACTGGCTGGCCGCCATTGAATGCCTGAAACTGCCAATCGATCTGGATTTGGTGCGCCAAATGCTGCCCGACACCCCCTTGGGTCGCGGAGCATTCATCAAAGAACCAGCGGACTTGACTTGGGGTGCCAGCGAAGGTGCGTTGGTACGAAATCCTGACAACACGTCTGAATGGGGCATCTTTGTGAACCCCAAGACCCGCGCGGAGCGCCGCCGCTTCACCGTGGCGCATGAGCTTGGCCACTTTGTGCTGCATCGGTCGCTGCAGTCCACGTTCAACTGTGACAAAGAAAGCGTTTACAGCGGCATTGCCACCCTCAAGCAAATTGAACGTGAAGCCGACGACTTTGCTGGCAATCTGCTCATGCCAGGCAACATGCTGCGCGACAGAATTGAGGGAAAACGCATCGACTTTCACTTGGCTGGCGAACTGGCCAAAGAATTCGGCGTATCGCTGGAGGCCATGTGCATTCGGCTGATCAAGTTCACCGAGCAGCGCGCCGTGCTGGTTTATTGGGACAACGGTTTCTTGAAGTACCAATGGCCCAGTGAGAGCGCCAGGCGGACTCGTGTGCGGCTGCACAAAACCGCAGAACCGCAGGAACCCCACCTTGGCACACTGGCAGCTGACGAAGCATTCGATCAGGAATGGGATGGGGTGGAAATGCCCGCCAGCGCTTGGTGCTCCAGCGAAGCCGTGGATATTCGTCTGCGAGAACTCAAGCACACCTACACCGATCGAAACCGGATTCTGTCACTGTTGATCCTGGAGTCGGCACCACCGCGTGCTTACCAAGCCAGCGATTGGGAAGATGAGGAAACGGGCGATTCATTCGACCGCTTCATTTAAGCCGGACAACTTCCGGTGCGGTAATTCATTGATCGACGATCTCGCAGCAGCTGCGCGCACTGCCGCGCTAGCACCATAAAACGAGTTACTCCGACAGGGTTCGGCCCATAGCATAGACGGTAGTTTTTAACTGGAGTGCTACCCATGTCAGAACTCGAATCACCCTCATCTGCGCGTCGCTTAACGCTTGAGATCCAGGCCCGGCTACCGCATCGGGAAATTGCTGAACTACTGGCCGCTGCGATTGTGCGCATGCGCGTCAAAGATATTTGCGCCCCGTCGGCCACACAGAGCGAAGTTAGCCTTGGCTTTACTGCCAAGCAGCGCGTCAATGCGAACCCGTCTTACACAGAAGGAGTTCAAGAATGACGACGCAAGCAAGTACCACCATCGCGCAAATAGCGCAGTTACCCAGTCTCCCCATGGACAGCCTCTGGGCATTATGGGACGAGCTTTTTGACCGACGCCCTGGTCACCACCATCGCACCTATCTGGAAAGTCGGATCGCGTACAAGCTTCAAGAGCGCGCATTTGGCGGCCTGTCCGGCCACCTCCGGATCAAGCTCGTAAAAATTGGCGAGACCGGTGAGATACCGGGCCACAAACGGCGAGCCGAAAGTGATTTGTCTGCCGGAACGACATTGGTTCGCGAGTACGACGGTGTCACCTATCGCGTCAAAGTGATGGACGACGGTCGTTTTGACCTCAACGGCCGCCCCTTCAAGAGCCTGTCAAAAGTGGCTCGCGAAATCACCGGGACTGTGTATTCCGGTCCTGTGTTCTTCGGTTTGAAGCCTCCCAGCCGTGCACGGAAGGCGGCCCAGATATGAAAACACCAGCAACACGTGTACCGGCATTGACACCGAAAAAGCGCTGTGCCATTTACACCCGCAAGTCCACCGATGAGGGACTGGACCAGGAGTACAACAGCCTTGAGGCGCAGCGCGATGCAGCGTTGGCGTTCATCAGCAGCCAGCGCCATGAAGGGTGGATTGGCACCGACGATGGTTATGACGACGGTGGTTACTCCGGCGGCAATACAAACCGACCGGCGCTGAAACGTCTGCTGGCAGACATCGAGGACGGTCGCATCGATGTGGTGGTGGTCTACAAAATTGACCGGCTGTCCCGGTCGCTGTCCGACTTTGCCCAGATGGTCGATCTGTTTGATGCTCGTGGCGTCACCTTTGTGTCGGTGACCCAGCAGTTCAACACAACGACCAGCATGGGCCGATTGACGCTCAACATCCTGCTGTCATTTGCCCAATTCGAGCGTGAGATCACTGGGGAACGGATCCGCGACAAGATTTCAGCCAGCAAGGCTAAGGGGATGTGGATGGGCGGCACACCACCTCTGGGTTATGACGTGCGAGAACGCAAACTTATTGTCAATGAGCCGGAAGCTGCGCTCGTCAGGGACATATTTGCGCGGTATGCCGAAACCGGATCAGCGGCGCAACTGGTGCGTGAACTCCAGATCGAGGGGCACACCACCAAGGTGTGGATCGCACAAAACGGCCGCCGCCACGATGGAAAGGTCATTGACCAGCAGTGCTTGTTCACCTTGCTGCGCAACCGCCTGTATCTTGGGGAGATCACTCACAAGGGGCAATCATTCCCTGGACAGCATGAGCCCATTGTCACCACCGAATTGTGGGCGGCAGTACATGCGTTTGTCGATGGCCGCAAGCAGGGGCCACGAACCCAGTACAAGAAGGAGCCCGCACTGCTGAACGGCCTGCTTTATTCACCCGATGGTCAACGCATGCTGCCGACCTATACCCAGAAGAAAAACGGCAAGCGCTACCGCTATTACGTGCCCTATCTGGAAAAGCGGCAATCGGCGGGCGCGACCTACGATCCGACCCGACCCAACATCGGGCCGCTGCCAGCCCTGGAAATTGAAACTGCTGTGCTGGCGCAGGTGCATAAGGCCTTGCAGGAACCCGAGATGATCATTGGTGTCTGGCAGGCCGGTATGGCACTTCGGGAGCGCAAGGAAATGGACGAGCCGACCGTGCTGGTGGCCATGCGGCAAATGAGCGAGGTCTGGGAGCACTTGTTCCCCATCGAGCAGAACCGGATCATGCGGTTGCTCATTGAGAGGGTTCAACTGCATGAGGACGGTTTGGACATCATCTGGCAGGACGACAGCTGGCAACGTTTCTGCCGTGAATTGGAACGGCACCAATTCGTGGTCGAACAACGCGCACCGGCTGACGAGGAGACTGTGTGATGGATGCCACCGACAACTCCACACGTGGTACGCCAGCGTTGCGCCGGGTCGTGGTCACGCCATCGGGCAAGCCACGGCAATTCGAGATGGCAGGTCGATCGGTGACATTTGTTCCGCTGTCCATCAAGCGACGCCACTCCAGCAAGTTAATCGTGCCGCCAGCGGGTGCGGCGTTTGTGAGAACGACATCCACATTCGATCTGCCCTTGATCCGAACCCTTGGCAAGGCTTTTTACTGGCAGAAGTTGATTGACACCGGCGAGGTGGCCAACGCGACGGAACTGGCACGCCGCTTCAAGCTTGAGCCGGGATGGGTTAGCGAAGTGCTCAGAATGACACGCTTGGCACCAGACATCATCCGGGCGATCCTGGATGGTCGGCAGCCACGTCATCTGAACCTTCATGCGCTGCGTGGTCGCCAGGCTGAGGTGCCGCTGGAATGGGATGCACAGCGCAAGCTGTTTGAATTTATAGCGCCGAGGCAGTAATTTTCAACCTTCTCTGTTGGTCGTAACGGATGAAAAATTGCGGCTATCAAATCAAGGCTTCCAGCCCCTTGCGATCGAGCAGACTGAGCAACTTGAGCGAAGGGCCGCTGGGATGCTTGTCCGCCACCTCCCATTTGCGCACTGTCGATAAGCTGGTGTTCAGCACTGCCGCTAGCACGGATTGACTCAACTGAAGTCGTTCACGTAGTGCACGAATTTTTTCGCTGTCATAGGGCGCAATAGGTTCAAGACAGAGCAGATCAAACTTGACCATTTTGCGTTTGTCGATAAAGCCTAGCCGATGCAGATCAGTGGCCGTTTCATGCACGGCTTCAAAGATCGGACTTTTTGCTGTGGATTTTTTGGTCATTGCATATCTCCGTTAACGTTTCATCGTGAACTGCTTCGTTGAGTTGCTTTTCAGTCCTGGCCAACAACTGTTCAGCAATGTCCTTCAGACCTTCGAGTTCCTCATCTGAAATATTGGTTCGATCATTTTTCTCAAAACCAAAGACGAAAAACCATCGGGTTGCCTTGTTTGTGGCGACCAGTGTTCTGGCTCCACCTCGCTTGCCTCGACCGGCGAGGCCCACACGCTTTTTGACGACACCGCCACCCAAATCAGCGTCAATCAACCCTTGCTCCATCTCCGACACAGCAGCACAGAGTGCGACATCAGTGAGTTCCGTTTTGCGCATCCAACGGTTGAAGTAGCGGGTTTTGAACACTCGTTTCATGATTTATTGTGCCACTTAGTGGCATAAATTGTCAACGACGAGTTCCCGTTATCGATTTGGGTAGCAGTGCGTTTGAAAAACTCGCCGTTACGACAACATGCGCAAGTGCTGGATAAATATGGCTTTTTGCCTGTGCCAGTCTTGTTCTGTTCCGTGGAATTTTTTGAGAACAGAGAGCAAAAAGGAATCGAAATTCAGGAAAAACGGGGAGTGTGGGCGGCCAACACCAAGCGGTCAGCACAGACAGATCGGCCAGACACCCCACGTGGCTTGGGGAAAGCCCAGAAACGACAAAACCAACTGAGAACAGTTGGCTTTGAATATTGGTGGCCTGGGGCGGAATCGAACCACCGACACAAGGATTTTCAATCCTCTGCTCTACCGACTGAGCTACCGGGCCAAGGACGCAAAGTATAGCAGTTACCCGAGCAAAATCAGAGTGATGCGCGCCTGCCTTTGGTCAAATCAACCCCAAGCTGCTTGAGCTTGCGATACAGGTGGGTGCGCTCCAAGCCGGTTTTTTCAGCCACCCGGGTCATGGACCCGTTCTCACGGGCTAGGTGGTACTCAAAATACGCTTTCTCAAACTCATCCCGCGCATCGCGCAGGGGTTTGTCGAGCATGAAAGTTTGCTGGCATTGGGCTGCGGGGTCCAAGGGAGCAGGGCTTGCAACCAGGAGGGGCGTGACCGCATCAGCGCTTTGCCTCCCGGCGGGGGGCGGTGCACTCTGACCGGGCTTGACCGAACCGCCCCGTGCGAGCCCTTGCTCGACGGCTTTGAGCAGCTTTTGCAGGGTAATAGGTTTTTCTAAAAAGGCCGAGGCGCCAATCTTGGTGGCTTCAACCGCTGTGTCAATCGTGGCGTGCCCGCTCATCATGATCACGGGCATGGTCAAGGCACCACTGGACGACCACTCCTTGAGCAGTGTGACGCCGTCGGTGTCGGGCATCCAGATGTCGAGCAAGACCAGATCGGGCCGGTCGCGCAGGCGGGCTGCACGGGCTTGAGCCGCATTTTCTGCCACCTCCACCTGGTGCCCTTCGTCATTAAGGATTTCCGACAACAGGTCGCGGATGCCGAGCTCGTCGTCAACCACCAGTATGTTTGCCATGTTTTAGAGCGTTCCTTGGGCTGTGCCCGGGTAGACCGATTCTTCCATAACCGTGGCGAATGATAACGACACTTGCGCGCCAATCACATGACCGTCCAGCACGCGGTTGACGATATCGACGCGTGTGCGGTGTTCGTCGGCAATTTTTTTCACGACAGCCAGTCCCAGGCCCGTGCCCTTGGACTTGGTCGTCACGTAAGGCTCGAACGCCCGCTTAAGGATGGCCTCGGGAAACCCCGTGCCGCTGTCGAGCACACTTAAGCGCACTCTGGCAGTAGGCTCAAGCCACTGCGTTTTGACCCGGACACTGTGCTCTGCACCCAACTGACCGGCAGACTCAGTGGCATCCAGTGCATTTTGTAGCAGGTTATGCAGCACTTGTCGGAGTTGCTGAGGATCGCCCAGTACGGGCAGGCAAGCCGGGTCCAACTGGGCCTGGATCGGCACTGCGGTCACCTCGTTGGCATACAGGTGCATCACGTCTGACACCAAGGCATTCAGATCGACCGGCTTTAGCTCAGCGGCCGGTAAGCGAGCGTAGTCACGGAACTCATTCACCAACCGCTTCATGGCGTCGACCTGATCGACGATGGTCTTGACTGATTTGGTGAGCAAGGCCTGCTCGGTCGGCGCCAGTTTGCCCTGGAGCTTGAGCTCCAGCCGTTCGGCCGATAACTGGATCGGGGTCAAGGGATTCTTGATTTCATGGGCGAGGCGGCGCGCCACCTCACCCCAAGCCTGAGACCTCTGGGCTGACACAATTTCAGAAATATCGTCAAACACCAGCAGGCGCGCCGAACCCGGCAGTTCAGCGCCCCGCGCGACCAGGGTCAGGGTGTCGTCGCCCTGGCGTCCGGCCTGGCCCAGGGTTGTGCCGCCCAGCTCAAATGAATGTTGCCAGTGGTCCAGGCCATGCTGCGCTTGCGCGCCCAAAAATGATTCGAATTGCGCCTGCACATGGTTGGCGAAGGCGGTCAGTCCGTCCATGTCAGACAGTCGCTTGCCGAGATGGGCCGCAAGTGGCACCCGCAGGATTCGGGTTGCCCCCGGGTTGGACGAGAGAATGTGGCCCTGAGCGTCGAGCACGACAACGCCGGCCGTCAGGTTGTCCAGAATAGTCTGCAAATTGGCCCGTGATGCATCCAGCTGCCCCATGCTGGACTCAACGGCCAGTCGGGCGTCTGCCAACTGTTGCGTCATTTGGGCGAACGAGCGTGTCAGGCCGTCGAGTTCATCACGACCTTGCAAAGACATTTTGGGGGTCAAATCACCTGCCGCCACCTGGCGGACACCATCGGCCAACAACAGCAGGGGGCGAGCGATTTGATTGCCGAGCACCACCGCCAGCAGTACGGCGCCAAAGACGGCTAGGAACAGGGTCAGCGTCAAAGTACCGATGTACATGCGCTTGAGGCCTTCGCGTGCCAGTGCGCGCTCTTGGTACTCGCGGTTGGCTTTGGTCACGGCCAGCGCATTGGCCACCAGTGGTGGCGGCAGCGCCTGAGCGACCATCAAATAACGCTGCTCTGCCAGCGTACCCACCGTGGTGCCCGACAACAACACCAAAGCCTTCAGCTTCGCGCTGGACGCCACACCCGGGAAAGCGTCATCCAGCCCCTCAATCCAGGTGAGCGAGCGTTGGCTGCGGGCACTGCGAAACTGTTGCGGGCTGGGCTTTTCGGGGCTCAACTGATAGCGGGATTGCCCCGCTGCAGCGATCAACTGGCCAGACGCCCCCCACAACAGCAGATCGCTGGCACCGAGCTGTTCACGAGTTCGCTCCAGTTGCAAGGCCACGCTGACGTCGGGCGTGTCCGCCAACTGGGTCGCGGCTGCGCGCGCCTTGCCCCCCAGTTCATTGGACAGGGTTTCCAGTGTGACACGTCCCAAGTTCAAACCGGCGTCCAGAGCTCCCTCAACCTCGACGTCAAACCAACTTTCGATGGAGCGAGCCACGAACTGGTAGGAGACCACGTAGATCAGCAGGCCTGGCGCAAACCCGACTAGCGCAAAAATGGCTGCCAATTTCACCAGCAAGCGGCTGCCGAACCGGCCTTGCCGCAGGCGGGCCAACAGGCGGTAAGCGATCCAAAGAATGACCAGCAGCAGCAAGACAGCCACGACGACGTTCAGCACAAAAAGGCTGGTGTAATTGCGCTCGTACATGTCGCGGTTGGTGGTGGCCTGCGTCAACAGGAATAGCAGCACCATGCCCACCGCCACCATGACGGCCAGACCAGCGCTGACGGTCCAGCGCAGGGCGCGTGAGTTGCGCAACGAAAATCGGCTGCCAGTAGAGGCCGCCGGGGTGACTTTGCTCACCGAGCCGGCTCCAGTTGGACCGGGCGCGTTGCGTTGACCCCAAGGTCCCAATCGGTATCACCCAGCGTGCCTATTTGCAAGGGTCGTGGCAGCTGCGTCACATCCAGCCGGAAACGGAATTGCAGGAGATGCCGTTGGCTCAAGTCCAGTTCAGCGGCGTCGGCGATTCTCCAGCGTGAAATGCGCTGAACGGCGGCCAGAGCATCGGAGAGCGCATCAAAGTTTTGCGTCAAAGCCATGCCGATACCAGTCACAGTGATGGGGCCAGAGGCGATGTTCAAGCGCCAGCGACGCGTCAGGGGCTGAAATGCCAACCGCATATGGCGTTCGGCACGTGCCACCTTTTTGTTGGTCCAATACCAACGCTCACGGGCCAGCTCAGCTTCAGCAACAAAAATCATCGGGATGCCCTTAAGCAGAGCCTCCTCCACGACGGGCGGCAAGTCGAAGCGGGTTGTGGCAGACAAAAGAACCGCATCACCAGCCCGTTCAATCTGCAATTGGGACAGCTCTGCCCCCACCGCTTGCGCCATAGCAAAACGCGGGCAACCCCATACTAGCAAGGCGCACAGCAAGTACCCTAGGCACTCAAAGCGGGCGCTTCTGCAACAGTGCGTAATAAAAACCGTCATGCTCACCAGCTGGATTGTCTAGGACTACCCCGGGTTTGGGTGGTGAAAAAGGCAGCAAATGCCCGGGAGATGGCAGCAATAGGGCCTCGGTGTTGTGCGCAAGAAACGTTTGGATCTGATTTTCGCCCTCGGCGCGGAACACTGAGCAGGTGCTGTACAGGAGGCGCCCGCCCGGGCGCAAGAGCGGCCACAGCGCGTTTAGCAGGCGGGCCTGGACAGCCACCAATTGGTCGATGTCACTCGGACGACGCAGCCATCGCACGTCAGGATGGCGCCGCACAATACCGGATGCGGAGCAGGGCGCATCCAGCAAAATCGCATCAAATGGCTGACCATCCCACCAGGTCGTCACCGCGGCCGCGTCGGCCGCCACGACGCGGGCCTGAATGCCCAGGCGTTGCAGTGTTTCATGCACCCGCTCACACCGGACCGGGTCCACATCAAGCGCAATCACATCACAGTCAGCCAGTTCCAGGAGGTGGGCGGTCTTGCCGCCTGGCGCTGCGCAGGCGTCTAACACCCGGCTGCGGCCGGGTTGTTCCAAGCCATTCAACAGCAAGGGCGCCGCCAGTTGCGCCGCTATATCCTGCACCGAAATCAGCCCTTCAAAAAAACCGGGCAGTGCTTGAACGGGCTTGGCTTGGCGCAGAGTCAACGCCGTTGCGCCGGTCGCGTCGGCCTCCAGGCCAGCAGTCTCTAATGAGCGCATCACCGCCGCAACGCTGGTCCGGCGTGTGTTCACCCGCAAGGTCAGGGGAGCTTGGGTATTGTTGGCCACCAGCATGTTTTGCCAGTCATCAGGCCAGTCGCGGCGCAGGCGGTCGATCCACCATACAGGGTGGTTCCAGCGTGCCTGGGCTTGAGCGTCCGTGCTGGCCACGAGGGTGTCGCGCTCGCGCAAAAATCGGCGCAAGCAAGCATTGAGAAAGCCGGCCTGGGGCCGGGTCGCTGCATCCCTTTTTGCAGCCTCCACGGTTTGGTTCACCAGAGTGAACACTTCATAGGGCGCATCCTGGTCTCGCCAGGACAGAGCGAGGGCGGTGCACAGCAGGGCATCAGCTGCCGGTGGCGGGTTTCGACTGGCCAGAAGTTGACGCAAGGCCTGAGCCCGCCCAAGCGAGCGCAGTACGGCAAAGGTCAGCGCTTGCACACCAGGACGTAACTCGCCCGGCACTTTGTCAATCGCTGCCGTGCCCGATACGCCTTGGCGCACTGCCATCAGTACAGATGCCGTGACCTGCAGCTGCTGCCACAGCGCTGGTTGTGTTGTGAGTGATATCGCCATGCTCAGGAGAATATTTGACCGGGCTTGAGCCCAGCGGCCGATGCCACTAGCAGGGCTGGAAATTGGCCAATGGCGTCGTTGTAAAGCTGCACGCGGCGATTAAAGTCGGTCCGAGCCACTTGCACCAGCAAAGCCATCTGGTCCCAGTTAGCCTGTAAAGCGGCTGCGATATTTGGCGTGCTCAGATCATCCGGCAAGGCACTCGCCTTGGCCAAGTTGCAGCAAAGATCTTGGTATGCCTTGGCCAACTCGTCCACGGCAGCAACGGCCAGCGGCGTTGCCCGCGCCAAACGCCGCGCATCTGCAAAGCGCTTGACATCAACCATCAGGGCGTCTCTCGCCTGCTCGGTTGACGACTCATCGGACGCAGCTTGAGAGAAATTGGCTTCGATCAGCAAGGGCAGACCCGCCATGGCTTGTTCCAAGGGGGGGAACGCCGCGATAGCTTGCGCGCGCAAGCGTACCAGTCGGTTGTACGCCCCGATCACCCAGAACAGCAGCAATGCTGCCAGTGACCAAGCCATGAACGTACTACTGGCAACCACATTGAGCCCCTAATGCACCACCAAGTTAAAAGTCGGTCCGTCGCCCATAGAAAAACGCCTCAAGCCCATGTGGAATGGACCTGAGGCGCTATTCTTACTGTAGCAGCCAGAAGGATCGACCCTTACTCGGCCACGGCATCTTCACTGGCTTGCGCCACATCGGTCTCGCCAGCTAACTCAGCCGCTTCGGCCTCAGCAATGGCACGCCGCTCGGCGTCGTCCATGTTTTCGCGCACTTTGCGCGCCTCGTGGTAGGCGAGGCCAGTGCCAGCAGGGATCAGGCGGCCGACGATCACATTCTCTTTCAGACCTCGCAGCTCGTCGCGCTTGCCCATGATGGCCGCCTCGGTCAAGACGCGGGTGGTCTCCTGGAAGGACGCCGCACTGATGAAGCTGTCTGTGGACAGGGATGCCTTGGTGATACCCAGCAACAGATTGGTGAATGTCGCGGCAATCTTGCCGTCGGCGCGCAGCGCATCGTTGGTGTTGAGCATCTCCGAGCGCTCCACCTGCTCACCATTGATGTAGCTGGAGTCACCCGCGTTTTCTACCACCACACGGCGCAGCATTTGACGAACAATCACTTCGATGTGTTTGTCGTTGATCTTCACGCCCTGCAAGCGGTACACGTCTTGAACTTCGTCGACGATGTAGCGAGCCAGTTCCTCTGAGCCGAGTAGACGCAAAATATCCTGCGGATCGGCTGGGCCGTCCACCACGCTTTCGCCCTTGTTGACCACCTGGCCTTCGTGCACCAAAATGTTTTTCTCTTTGGGCACGAGCTCTTCCCAGACGGAGCCTTCAGGGTCGGTGATCTGCAAGCGAATCTTGCCCTTGGTCTCCTTGCCGAACGACACGGTGCCGGTCATTTCAGCCAGCACACCCTTGTCTTTGGGCGAACGGGCTTCGAACAGCTCGGCCACTCGGGGCAGACCGCCGGTAATGTCTCGCGTCTTTTGGCCTTCGATTGGAATCCGGGCCAGCACCTCGCCCGGGCCAACGTCTTGACCGTCACGCACCTGAACCAAAGCGCCCACCGGGAAACCGATGGTCACAGAGTGGTCTGTCCCAGGAATCTTGACCTCGTTGCCGGAGGCATCGATCAGCTTGACCTGGGGCCGGATCACCTTGGCAGAACCACGGCGCTTGGGGTCGATCACCACCAGCGTTGACAGGCCGGTGACCTCGTCCACTTGGCGGGCGACGGTCAGGCCTTCTTCAACGTTTTCGAAGTTGGTCTTGCCAGCAAATTCAGTGATGATTGGGCGGGTCAGCGGATCCCAGTTGGCCAGAATCGCCCCGGCCTTGATGGTCTGGTCGGCCTTCACGGTCAACACAGCGCCATACGGCACTTTATGGCGCTCGCGCTCACGACCATGCTCGTCATGGATCACGATCTCGCCAGAGCGGGAAATCACCACCAGCTCTTTCTTGCCGTTGGTCACATAGCGCATGGTCGGGTTGAAACCGATATTGCCGTTGGACTTTGCCTCGACGCTGGAAGCAATAGCCGCTCGCGATGCCGCACCGCCAATGTGGAAGGTACGCATGGTCAGCTGGGTGCCTGGCTCGCCAATAGACTGGGCCGCAATCACCCCCACCGCCTCACCGCCGTTGACCAGGCCGCCACGACCCAGATCGCGGCCATAGCACTTGGCACAGATGCCAAATCGCGTTTCGCAGGTGAGCGCTGTCCGAACCTTGACTTCGTCAACGCCAGCCGCCTCGAGCTCTTCGATCAGGTCCTCGTCCAGCATGGTGCCCGCCACCGCCATGACCGAGCGGTTCTCGGGGTGCAGGATGTCGTCAGCCGCGGTTCGGCCCAAGATGCGGTCACGCAAGGACTCGATGACCTCGCCACCTTCAACAATGGCGCGCATCAGCGAACCGTCGTGGGTGCCGCAGTCTTGTTCCGTGACGACCAAATCCTGGGTCACATCGACCAAACGCCGGGTCAGGTAGCCTGAGTTAGCGGTCTTCAGAGCCGTATCAGCCAAACCTTTGCGGGCGCCGTGGGTGGAGATGAAGTACTCCAGCACGTTCAGGCCTTCGCGGAAATTGGCCGTGATTGGCGTCTCGATGATCGAGCCATCGGGCTTGGCCATCAGGCCACGCATGCCAGCCACCTGGCGAATTTGCGCCGCAGAACCCCGCGCGCCGGAGTCAGCCATCATGTAGATGGAGTTAAACGACTCCTGTGGCACCAAATTGCCGTGGCGGTCCGTCACCATCTCTTTAGAGAGCTTGGCCATCATCACCTTGGACACCTCGTCACCCGATTTACCCCAGATGTCGACGACCTTGTTGTAACGCTCACCAGCGGTCACCAAACCAGACACATACTGTTGTTCGATCTCCTTGACCTCTTTTTGGGCGCGAAGAATGATTTCCGGCTTTTCTGGCGGCACCAGCATGTCGTCAATACAGATGGAAATACCGGCTTTGGTCGCCAGTCGGAAGCCGGCTTGCAGCAGCTTGTCGGCAAACACCACCGTCTCCTTCAGACCGCACTTGCGGAAGGAGACATTGATGAGCTTGGAGATTTCCTTCTTCTTGAGCGCCTTATTGATGTTGGCGAAGGGCAGGCCCTTGGGCAAAATTTCTGACAGCAAGGCGCGGCCGGCCGTGGTTTCCCAGAGCTTGGTGGAGCCCTCGAACTCACCGGTCTCCTTGTTCTTGCTGTACTCAGTCAGGCGGACGTTGATGCGGGAGTTGAGCCCCACCTCACCAGCGTCGAAGGCGCGTTGCACTTCACCGGTATCAGAAAAAATCAGACCCTCACCCTTGCCGTTGATGCGGTCGCGGGTGGTGTAGTAAAGGCCCAGCACCACGTCCTGTGAGGGCACGATGGACGGCTCGCCATTGGACGGAAACAGCACGTTGTTGGAGGCCAGCATCAAGGTGCGGCATTCCATCTGCGCCTCGACCGACAGCGGCACGTGAACGGCCATTTGGTCACCGTCAAAGTCGGCGTTGAAGGCCGCACAAACCAAGGGGTGCAACTGAATCGCTTTACCCTCGATCAAGATCGGCTCAAACGCTTGAATGCCCAATCGGTGAAGCGTAGGCGCCCGGTTCAACATGACCGGATGCTCTTTGATCACTTCCTCAAGAATGTCCCACACCACAGGGGTGCCAGATTCAACTTCTTTCTTGGCAGCCTTGATGGTGGTGGCAATCCCCATCGCCTCAAGCCGAGCAAAGATGAAGGGCTTGAACAGTTCCAAGGCCATGAGCTTGGGCAAACCGCACTGGTGCAGTTTGAGCGTGGGGCCCACCACAATCACCGAGCGACCCGAGTAGTCAACGCGTTTACCCAGCAAGTTTTGGCGGAAACGACCGCTCTTGCCTTTGATCATGTCAGCCAGCGACTTGAGCGCGCGCTTGTTGGCGCCTGTCATGGCCTTGCCGCGGCGGCCGTTGTCCAACAGGGAGTCAACGGCTTCCTGCAGCATCCGCTTTTCGTTGCGGGCGATGATCTCAGGCGCCTTCAACTCGAGCAAACGGCGTAGCCGGCTGTTGCGGTTGATCACGCGGCGATACAGGTCATTCAGATCGGAGGTGGCAAAGCGGCCGCCGTCCAGCGGCACCAGCGGACGCAGGTCAGGTGGCAGTACCGGCAGCACGTCCAGCACCATCCACTCGGGCTTGATGCCCGACTTCTTGAACGCCTCGAGTAGCTTCAGACGCTTGGTGTTTTTCTTGATTTTGAGCTCGGAGCCGCTCGGGTCATTGCGCAGTTTCTCGATAGACCCATCGATATCAATGCCCTGTAAAAGGTCTTTGATACCCTCGGCGCCCATCTTGGCCTGGAATTCGTCGCCGTATTCCTTGAACTTGGCGTCGAAATCGTCTTCCGACATGATGCTGTATTTTTTCAGAGGTGTCATGCCAGGATCTGTCACAACGTAAGCTTCGAAGTACAGCACCCGCTCGATGTCGCGCAAGGTCATGTCCAGCACCAGGCCAAGACGGCTAGGCAGCGATTTCAGGAACCAGATGTGGGCGCAGGGTGCGGCCAGATCAATGTGGCCCATGCGCTCGCGACGCACCTTCGTCTGAGTGACTTCGACACCGCATTTTTCGCAAATGACACCGCGGTGCTTGAGGCGCTTGTACTTGCCGCAGAGGCACTCGTAGTCTTTGATAGGGCCAAAGATCTTGGCGCAAAACAGACCATCGCGCTCAGGCTTGAAGGTGCGGTAGTTGATGGTCTCCGGCTTCTTTACTTCGCCAAACGACCAGGAACGAATCTTCTCGGGAGAAGCCATACCGATCTTGATGGCATCGAAATGCTCGTCGGGGGTGAACTGCTTGAACAGGTCGAGTAGTGATTTCATGACGCTATTTCCTTGTTAATCAGTTGAGTCCAGAGCTCAGGACCGTTCCAGCTCAATGTCGATACCGAGGGAGCGAATTTCCTTGACCAGCACATTGAACGACTCCGGCATTCCGGCTTCAATCGAGTGCTCACCCTTGACTATGCTTTCATAGACCTTGGTCCGGCCTTGCACGTCATCTGATTTGACCGTCAGCATCTCCTGCAGGGTGTAACCGGCGCCGTAGGCTTCGAGCGCCCAGACCTCCATCTCACCAAAACGCTGGCCACCAAACTGCGCCTTGCCGCCCAGCGGCTGCTGCGTCACCAAGCTGTACGGCCCGGTGGAGCGCGCATGCATTTTGTCGTCGACCAAGTGATGAAGCTTGAGGACATGCATGTAACCGATCGTGGTCGGACGCTCAAACGCGTCACCACTGCGTCCGTCAAACAGGTTGGCCTGCGTCCGCGCTGCCGTCAAGCCCTTGGCCTTGACGATCTCCTCGGGGTAGGCGAGCCTCAGCATGCCGCGGATTTCTTCTTCAGATGCACCGTCAAACACCGGCGTGGCAAAGGTGGCGCCGGCGGTCAGGTTGCCCGCCATCTCCAGCACTTCGTCATCGCTCAATTGCGTGACGTCTTCTTTGCGCCCAGAGCCGTTGTAAAGCGACTCCAAGAATTTACGCAGCTCGGCAATCTTGGCTTGCTCTTGGAGCATGTCGCCAATGCGTTGACCAATGCCCTTGGCAGCCCAGCCCAGGTGAACTTCGAGCACCTGCCCGACGTTCATTCGCGAAGGCACGCCCAGGGGGTTAAGCACGATGTCGCAAGGCGTACCGTCGGCCATGTAAGGCATGTCTTCGACCGGGACAATCTTGGACACCACGCCCTTGTTGCCATGCCGGCCCGCCATCTTGTCACCCGGTTGCAGTCTGCGCTTGACGGCAAGATAAACCTTGACCATCTTGAGCACACCGGCAGGCAACTCGTCGCCCTGGGTCAACTTCTTGCGCTTTTCCTCAAACGACAGGTCAAAGCTGTGGCGCGTTTGCTCTAGTGAGTTCTTGATGCTTTCAAGTTGCGTGGCCACCTCGTCTTCGGCCGGACGAATATCGAACCAGTGGAACTTCTCCACTGAGCTGAGGTAGGCCTTGTCGATCTTGGTGCCTTTGGCCAGTTTTTGCGGGCCCCCATTGGCAGCACGGCCAAGCAGTAGCTTTTCAATCCGGTCGAACGCGTCTGCTTCCACAATGCGCAGCTGATCGTTCAGGTCGAGCCGGAATCGCTTGAGCTCATCGTCGATGATTTGCTGAGCACGGCGGTCCCGCACGATGCCTTCGCGCGTGAAAACCTGCACGTCGATGACCGTCCCCTGCGAACCCTGGTCAACCCGCAGCGAGGTGTCTTTGACATCGCTGGCTTTCTCTCCAAAGATGGCACGCAACAGCTTCTCTTCAGGCGTCAGGGTGGTTTCACCCTTGGGCGTGACCTTGCCGACCAGCGTATCGCCGGGTTGAACTTCAGCACCGACATAAATAATGCCGGATTCGTCCAAACGGTTCAGTTGCTGTTCGCTAAGGTTAGGGATGTCCCGCGTGATCTCTTCAGAACCGAGCTTGGTGTCACGCGCCATCACCACCAGTTCCTCGATGTGGATGGAGGTGTAACGGTCTTCAGCGACGACGCGCTCACTGATCAGAATCGAGTCTTCGAAGTTATAACCATTCCAGGGCATGAACGCGACCAGCATGTTCTGGCCCAGTGCCAACTCGCCAAGATCGGTGGAGGCGCCGTCGGCAATGACATCACCTTTGGACAGTTGGTCACCTTTTTTGACAATCGGCCGTTGATGGATGTTGGTGTTCTGATTTGAGCGCTGGTATTTGATCAGGTTGTAAATGTCAACGCCCACTTCACCAGCCTGTGCTTCGGCGTCATTGACCCGAACAACAACCCGGGTGGCATCGACATAGTCGACCAGACCGCCACGGGTGGCGGTCACCACGGTACCAGAGTCCACCGCCGAAACGCGCTCGATGCCGGTTCCGACAAAGGCTTTTTCAGGCCGCAGAATTGGCACAGCTTGGCGCTGCATATTGGCACCCATCAGCGCGCGGTTGGCGTCATCATGCTCCAGGAAAGGCACCAATGAGGCCGCGACCGACACAATCTGCGCCGGAGAAACGTCCATGTACTGAACACGCTCTGCGCCAACCAGAATCGACTCGCCGGCTTCCCGCGCGGAGATCAACTCGCCACTCAGCTTGCCGGTCTTGTCCAGAGCGGCATTGGCCTGGGCGATCACGTACTTACCTTCTTCGATAGCGGACAAATAATCGATGTCCATGGTGACTATGCTGTCGACCACCCGGCGGTAGGGCGTTTCGATAAAGCCATACTCGTTCAGGCGCGCATACAAGGCCAAAGAGTTGATCAGGCCGATGTTCGGGCCTTCAGGTGTTTCAATGGGGCAGACACGGCCGTAATGGGTGACGTGCACGTCACGTACTTCAAAGCCAGCACGTTCGCGGGTCAAGCCGCCTGGGCCAAGGGCCGAGACACGGCGTTTGTGCGTGATCTCGGACAGTGGGTTGGTCTGGTCCATGAACTGCGACAGCTGCGACGCACCGAAGAACTCTTTCAAGGCTGCCGAAATCGGCTTGCTGTTGATCAGGTCATGAGGCATGAGCGGCTCTTGCTCGGCTTGTCCAAGCCGTTCTTTCACCGCTTTTTCAATACGTGCTAGCCCTGTACGGTACTGGTTTTCAGCCAATTCGCCCACGCAACGCACGCGACGGTTACCGAGGTGGTCAATGTCATCGACGTCACCACGGCCATTGCGCAGGTCCACCAGAATCTTCACTACGGCCAGGATATCTTCGTTGGTCAGCACCATGGGGCCGGTAGACTCAGTCCGGCCCATCTTGGCGTTGAACTTCATGCGACCAACGCGAGACAGGTCATAAGTGTCGGGGTTGTAGAACAAACGCTGGAACAGCGCTTGTACCGCGTCTTCGGTGGGCGGCTCGCCAGGACGCATCATGCGGTAGATGGCAACCCGGGCGGCAAACTCGTCTACGGTTTCATCGCTGCGCAGGGTTTGCGAAATATAAGGGCCTTGATCAAGTTCGTTCGTGTAGATGCACGGCAGATCTTGAACGCCGGCAGCACGAAGCTTTTTCAGCAAAGCCTCGGTCAGTTCCTCGTTGGCCTTGGCGATGATTTCACCGGTGTCGGCTTCAACGATATTGCGAGCCACGACCCGCGCCACCAGAAAGTCTTCCGGCACGCTGATGTGCGTCGTCCCCGATTGCTCCAACTCACGCGTGTGACGGGCCGTGACCCGTTTGTCTTTGGCAACCACGACCTTACCGGCCTTGTCAGTGATATCAAAGCGGGCCACTTCGCCACGCAGGCGCTCGGCCACAAACTCCATCTGGGCACCACTGTCCATCAGCCGGAAGTTGTCGTTGACAAAGAAATTAGCCAGGATCGACTCATGATTCAGGCCAATGGCCTTGAGCAGGATAGTCACTGGCATTTTGCGGCGACGGTCTACCCGGAAGTACAAGATGTCCTTGGGGTCGAATTCGAAATCCAGCCAGGAGCCGCGGTACGGAATGATTCGAGCCGAGAACAGCAATTTGCCTGAGCTGTGGGTCTTGCCCTTGTCATGCTCAAAGAAAACGCCCGGTGAGCGGTGCAACTGCGACACGATCACACGCTCGGTGCCGTTGATGATGAAAGAACCCTTGCCCGTCATCAAGGGCACTTCGCCCATGTAGACCTCTTGCTCCTTAACTTCTTTGACCACTTTGTTCTGAGTGGTTGAAGATTCCCGGTCATAGATGATCAACTGCACCTTCGCACGAACCGCCGAGGCGTAGGTCAAACCCCGAGTCTGGCATTCGCGCACGTCAAACGCCGGCTTTGCCAGGTTGTAGTCCAGGTATTTCATCTCCACAAAACCATTGTGCGAAACAATGGGGAATGCGGCCTGAAATGCAGCTTGGAGCCCTTCGAGCGTCCGCTTTTTGGGCGCTACATCGGCTTGAAGGAACGCGGTGTAAGCGTCCTTCTGCATTTGCAGGAGGTAAGGGATTTCCAGCACGCTGTCGCGACTGCCAAAATTTTTACGAATGCGCTTGCGTTCGGTGTATGTGTAAGCCATGAGATCTCCGGGCAAAGACTAAAGAATCCTGGGGGTCCTGGGCGACTGTCGCATTGAGGACCTGCAGGCAAGTGTTTGAAGCCAGCCTCCAAACCACCGCCTACATCTCAACAAGTCTTGGTGATTGGCCACTACCAATCATTGGCGGACGGTCGCACATTGCATGCAACCCGAACCAAGGCATCTTCTGCAGTCGGGGTCAGAAGACACTGAGAAGCAGGCACTATACCCGGCTTGTCAGTGCGCTCTGCTCGCCATCCAGAATTGGCCACCCGGTCAGGCGGCCTTCCTGGATGGAAACGTCAATTACTTGAGCTCGGCCTTGGCACCAGCATCCACAAGCTTTTTCAGCGCAGCTTCAGCATCGGCTTTGGAGATCGCCTCTTTCACGTTCTTGGGTGCGCCGTCAACCAGATCCTTGGCTTCCTTGAGGCCCAGGCCAGTGATTTCGCGCACGGCCTTGATGACCGACACCTTGGCGGCGCCAGCTTCAAGCAGAACGACGTTGAACTCGGTCTTCTCTTCGACCACAGCGGCAGCAGCGCCACCACCACCGGCTGGTGCGGACATCGCTGCCGCGCTCACGCCGAACTTCTCTTCGATGGCTTTCACCAGATCGTTGAGTTCCATGACCGTCATGCTGTCCAGCGCGGTCAAAAATGCGTCTTTATCGAATGCCATTTTTATTTCCTAACAATATTGGTTATCACTTGCCACGAGCCATCAGGCCGCAACAGCCTCAGCCGGTGCTTCTGCTTCTGGCACGCCAGCGCCTTTTTTCTCCGCGATAGCGGCCAGCACTCGTGCCGTCCGCGAGATCGGGGATTGCATCAAGCCCAACAATTGCGCCAGCAAAACCTCTTTGGAGGGAATGCTTGCCAACTGCTTCACGCCGTTCACATCCAGAGCTTTTCCGCCGTATGCGCCACCGCGAATCACCAATTTGTCATTGGTTTTCGCGAAATCAGCCACCACTCGCGCGGCAGCCACAGCATCGACAGAGAAGCCGTAGATCAGCGGGCCGGTCATCATGTCTGACACCACCTCAAAGCCACTGCCAGCCACAGCTCGGCGGGCCAGGGTGTTTTTCAACACACTCAGGCTCACACCGTTGCTGCGCGCGACCGTGCGCAATTTGGTCATGTCCGCGACTTTGATGCCCCGGTACTCCGCCATCACGAGCGTTTGAGCTTTTGCGGCGAGGCCAGTCACATCACTGATGACCGCTTCTTTCTCACTGCGATTAAGACTCAAGGTCTACTCCTTCAAAATGTGCCGGTCAGCCCATTGCTTTCCGGCACGCCACGTTGCAGCGACCAACTGTTCAGGAACTCATCCTCAAGCAGCGGGATCGCCATCTGCGTTGGTTTTCTATGATTAAGTGCCGGCTCTCACAAGTGAGGCTGCACACCAACGGTCTTGGATGGCCTGCCTGGACTTTTTAGGCCCGGCAGCCCACCACTTTGCGATGCCTTTGCAGGCTCCGCAAATTCTTTTCGTTATCCGGCAATGGTCTGCAGGTCAACCCGCACACCCACACCCATCGTGGAAGACACCGCAACTTTACGCAGGTACACGCCCTTGCTGGCAGCCGGCTTGGCTTTTGTCAAAGCGTCGACCAACGCCGCCAGGTTACCCTGCAGCTTGTCATTGCCAAATGAGCGACGACCAATGGTGGAGTGCACGATACCGCCCTTGTCAACGCGGAATTGGACCTGACCAGCCTTGGCGTTACGAACCGCTGTGGCGACATCTGGTGTTACCGTACCCACCTTGGGATTGGGCATCAAACCACGTGGCCCGAGGATCTGACCCAAGGTACCCACCACGCGCATGGCGTCTGGGGCGGCGATGACCACGTCAAAAGGCATGTCACCAGCCTTGATCATGGCCGCGAGGTCATCCATGCCAACGATATCGGCCCCAGCTGCCCTAGCCTCTTCGGCCTTGGCACCTTGCGCGAACACAGCGACACGTTTGGTCTTGCCGGTGCCATTGGGCAACACGACGGCGCCCCGCACCACCTGGTCTGACTTCTTGGCATCGATGCCAAGTTGCACTGCTACGTCGATCGACTCGTCGAATTTAGCTGTCGCAAACTCTTTGACGATGCCCAGGGCATCTGCCAGTGGGTACAGCTTGTTACTGTCGATCTTGCCCTGTTGGGACTTTTGTTTTTTGGTGAGCTGAGTCATTTACACACCCTCCACATTCACACCCATGGACCGCGCCGAACCGGCAATGGTTCGCACTGCGGCGTCCATGTCAGCGGCTGTCAGGTCCTTCATCTTGGTCTTGGCGATTTCCTCGAGCTGTGCTCGAGTGATCTTGCCCACCTTGTCGGTGTGCGGACGCGGTGAGCCTTTGTCAATCTTGACGGCCTTTTTGATCAAAATCGACGATGGGGGCGACTTGATCACGAACGTGAAACTCTTGTCCGCAAAAGCCGTGATCACCACTGGCAGCGGCAGACCAGGCTCGATACCTTGGGTCTGGGCGTTGAACGCCTTGCAGAACTCCATGATATTCAGGCCGCGCTGACCCAGAGCGGGTCCAATCGGTGGGGATGGGTTGGCTTTGCCTGCTGGGACTTGCAGTTTGACAAAACCGACGATTTTTTTCGCCATGCTTTACTCCTTGCGGGTGCTAGCGCCAGGTGCCAACAAACTGCTGGCTAAACCCTGGCTCCCCGCGGGTTAACGACTCACCAAGCAACCCGGCACCGAGTCGTAAAGTGCCGGCTCTACAGCCCTCAGGTCTTTTCGATCTGAGAGAAATCTAATTCGACAGGTGTGGAGCGACCGAAAATAGTCACTGAAACACGGACCTTGCTCTTGTCGTAGTTCACGTCTTCGACCGAGCCATTGAAGTCAGTGAATGGTCCATCCTTGATCCGGACGAACTCACCCACCATAAACTCAACCTTGTGCCGCGGCTTCTCAGTGCCCTCCTGCATCTGATTGACGATTTTCATGACCTCAGCTTCTGAGATAGGCGCCGGCCGATTTTTGGCACCACCGACAAAGCCAGTGACCTTGTTGGTGTGTTTGACCAAATGCCAGGTGTCGTCATTCATCACCATCTCGACCAGAACGTAACCCGGAAAGAACTTTCTTTCCGTGGTTTTTTTCTGACCATTTTTGATCTCGACGACTTCTTCCATGGGGACCAGGATGCGGCCAAATTGACCCTGCATACCCGCGCGGCTAATTCGCTCAAGAATGTTGCGCTCAACCGCTTTTTCCATGCCCGAATAGGCGTGGACCACATACCAGCGCAGGTCCGGATTAGCAGGTGCGGTGGCGAGAATCTGAGCTGCGCCAGACGCTTCCGCGGCCAGGGGATCTACAACATCATTCATCATTTCTTCCACCCCAGGATAAGGTCATAAAACAACCACTCCAGCGTCTTGTCAGTCAACCAGAGAAAGACCGCCATCACCAGCACAAACACGAACACGTAGGCGGTCATTTGTATCGCCTCCTTGCGCTCGGGCCAGACCACTTTTTTGACTTCGCGCCAGGCGTCTCGGCCAAAGGCCAGCAAAGCTTTGCCAGATTCAGAGGTAAAGAAAACACCGGTTGCTGCTGCGATACCCAGCAACAGCGCGCCCCATTGGGCCCAGGCCCCTTGCTTGGCTAGCAGATAAAAAGCTGCCAAAGCAGCAACGACCAAAACGGCGGCACCACCTAGTTTGGCCTTGTCGGCGTTGGTACTGACCGTTTGAACTTGTGAGGTAGCCATGTTTCTCTATCGTGCGTCCGTCGTCTTGTAACTGAATGCCGCCTTCTTGAGACGCTGAAGCCCGCCATTCGCATGGCGGGCTTGGAACCACCCTTTTGCAGCCTTCAGGTGGCAGGGGCAGTAGGAATCGAACCTACAACCTTCGGTTTTGGAGACCG
>JBBAPO010000047.1:0-26433 GCA_040400795.1 Rhodoferax sp. | reverse complement strand
CTTCAGCTTTGGCAAACGGCAGGCCTGGCGCCAGCTTGTCTGCCTCTGCCAGCGCCTCGCGGCCTTTGGCACCCAGGCCCTGGCGGGCAAACAGCTCGGCCTGCACGTAATGCGCTTTGGCGCTTTTCGGGTGAAGGATCAGCACCTGCTGGACCATGGTCTGGGCCTGGTCGAGCTTGCCCGATTGCACCGCATCGTAGATCTGGTTGATGCTTGGCTCGGCCTGCGCCCTGGCGGGGCTGCTGGCCACGAGTACGGCAGCGGCAAGCGCCAGGCAGATAAGAAGTAAACGCAATAAATTTTTCAGCATAATTTGCCTGTTCTTGGATAAATCACAGAGGGTCAAGTTGCGGCCAATAGCCAAATAACAAGATCTGGACCTGCCCCAAAGTGGCCGTAGCGCCTAGCCATGCATTGATGCAGCCTTCAAGCGCTGTTCCGCGTACCCGTCGTTTTTCGGAAACTGCATAGTGCTGACGTAGCCCAAGCTTGCATAGCGCCTGCGGTGCTTGTAGAAGGTCATCCTGGCAATGACTTCGACCTTTGCCTGCCTTACAAACAGGCCACTTTCAGGCTACCCAAAAGCTTTGCATGGAGCATCCCACAGCGCTATCCAGCATGCCGGAGATAAGGTTGGTCGGTGCCGACACCGATATGGTCCAGAATCGGCGTGGCCTGTGCGCCTTGGTCAACCAACGCGATCAGGCGCATCTGCCCGACGAACAGCGGGCACAGCAGCAATACCGCGTAGATGCAGGCCATCAGCGCAACCAACTATTGCGCGCATTGGACCGCGCAAAGCCGCAGGCAAAAATGCCGCACGCCAGCTACTTGCGAAACGCCTGGCAGATGTACGAACGTGGTGTGCGGTAAATGGCCAGCGTTAGGCGATAACACCGCAGGCGACCCGCCCGCCGGCGTTACCCGTGGGGTCGGTCTGGAGATCGTCTTCCTGCGCGTGGATGATGATGGCACGACCAATAATGCCGTTAGGTGCGGTGCTGTTGACGACAATGCCGCTCGCCATGATGTTTACGGTGGCGCGGCCAGCGTCATCAAACACGAGATTGCCGAAGTCGCCGGCGTGTCCAGCACCGGGTGCGCCGTGTTTGGCCTTGGTGGGATTAAAATGTCCGCCGGTGCTCATGCCGTCAGCCGACGAGCAATCGCCCTTGTCATGGATATGAATCGCCTTGTTGCCGCGGCTGTGGCCGGTGATATTTCCCGTAATGCGCACACGGTCTCCTACCTGCGTGAATTGTAGCGACCCGATCACCGCGCTACCGCTTTTGGATTGCAGGCGCGCGCTGGCCGAGGGGCCTTCTGGTGGGCCCATGAATGCGCACGCTGCGAGTAGTGCGGATAAGGATAATGCGATAAGCGTTTTCATGCGGGTGCTCCAATCAGGATGGTTCAAAGTTGCAGGGTTGGTAGAGGTAGGTATGGACAGCGCAAAGCGTATAGTATTTTTTCCAAGCGCGCCAGCGTATATGTGTGGGGGGCAGAAGTTTTTTAGACTCTTCCGGCATGTGCCAACAACCCGGTTGAGGCAAACACAAAGCGTGCACCCTGCCCACCATGCCTGATTGGTACAAAATAAAAATCGTGCGCGCCGGAGCAATGACGATGGCTGTTGTCAACCCCAGAGACGCACCAAGTCAAACGTTATATGCGCGCCCAAAATAGCGACACAGTGCTCTAACAAAAAGGTGGCCGCTTGCGTAATCGCCACGCACACCATGCTGCCAAGTAGTTGGACAGCTAGTACGTCGCGTTCTCGGGTTGACGCTGTATTCAAAGGCGTTTGGAAAGCAGACTTACGTAGTCGTGATTTTGCGTGTTGATGGTAGAAACGCGGTATTCCACCGGCTTGTCTCCGAAGGTGAGCGCAATGCGATGGACTTCCAAAACTGGCAGTCCCGGCACTACCCCCAATATGCGACACAACTCGCGGCTGGCAGCCGCCGCACGGGCGCGTTCCTGAGCCCGCAGCACGGTAATGCCGTAATCCTGCTGGTAAAGGTGGTAGACCGTGCTGAACCGCTCAATAAACCGCTTCTCGGTCAACCCCTTGAAAGTAAGCGCTGAAACCGCCAGGCGGTCATACACCACGGGGCGGCCAGACAACTTGAGCCGGTTGCCCACCCGGAATACGGGGTCACCTATACGAAGACTCAGTGCCATGGCCTCGTCTTCATTGGCCCGAGTTTTCTCAAAAGAAATACACTCAACCGCCGGGTACTCGAGCTCTTGGGATACGTCTTGAGTACGCTTCTCCACATGAAAGAAATGAAATAAAAAGCGGTCGTTGTTATGCAAGGCCACAAACGTGCCTTTGCCTTGGCGACGCACCAGTACGTTTTCCATGACCAGCTCGTCCACCGCTTTTCGTAAAGTACCAATACTCACCAGCAAGCAGCTGGCAATGGTCTGCTCGCTGGGCAAACTGTCTGCCGGAGCGTACCGCCCACTCTCAATCAGTTTGATCAAAGCGCGTTTGACCTGACGATAAAGCGGCACGCCACCAGCGTCGGTGATGGGGCCAAGCTCCATAGGTGTGCTGTTTTTGTCGCTTTGCATGGGTAAATTCTAAAGCCAACAAATTAATTCATACAAGTCATACATATGACTTAATTGACAAAGGTTTTGAAGACATTAGACTGACCTTCGCTCAATTATTTTTTTATCGGAGATCCCATGATTCATTGTGTTTTGCATGACCCTGATGACAGCGTGGCTGTCGTCGTTACCGAAAACGTCAAGGCCGGCCAACAGCTCACCGCGCTGATCCTTGATGAAGACCGCACGATTCAGATCCCCTGTGCAGCCGATATCCCACTGGGCCACAAAGTCGCCATGAAAAATATGGCTGTGGGCGACACCGTCATCAAGTACGGGGTGGACATTGGCAAAGTCGTAGTGGCCATCAAGACCGGTGAACACGCCCACGTACACAACATCAAGACCAAGCGCTGGTAAGCCTTGTACTCCATCAAAAACTAAGGAAACAACATGTCATTTTTGAACAAAGACTCCACCTTTTGGGGCTTTCGCCGCGAGAACGGCCGTGTAGGGGTGCGCAACCACGTGATCGTTTTGCCGCTGGATGACCTGTCCAATGCCGCCGCCGAAGCCGTCGCCCACAACATTAAGGGCACGATGGCTATTCCCCACCCTTATGGCCGCCTGCAGTTTGGTGCCGATCTGGATTTGCACTTTGCCACGCTGATTGGTGCAGGCTGCAACCCCAATGTGTCGGCGGTCATCGTCATCGGGATTGAAGACAGTTGGACGCAAAAAGTGGTCGAAGGCATTGCCAAAACGGGTAAACCCGTGATGGGCTTTGGCATTGAAGGCCACGGTGACCATGAAACCATCATGAAGGCCTCCAAAGTAGCCAAGCAATATGTTCAACACGCCACGTCGCAACACCGCGTGGAATGCCCCATTTCTGACCTGTGGGTATCTACCAAGTGCGGCGAGTCTGACACCACGTCGGGTTGCGGTGCCAACCCCACCTGCGGCAATGCGTTTGATACCCTCCATGGCCTAGGCACGACGCTGGTGTTTGGTGAAACGTCCGAAATCACTGGTGGCGAGAAAATTGTGGCTGCTCGTTGCGCCAACGATAAAGTCCGCGACGAATTCATGGCCATGTTTAACCGCTACCAGGACATGATTCAGCGCAACAAGACCACCGACTTGTCAGATTCGCAGCCCACCAAAGGAAACATCGCCGGTGGCCTGACCACCATCGAAGAAAAAGCGCTTGGCAACATCCAGAAGATCGGCAAGAAGTGCACGGTAGACGGCGTGTTGGACAAGGCTGAGGCGCCGACCCACCCCGGTTTGTGGTTCATGGACTCATCATCTGCAGCTGCTGAGATGGTGACGCTGTGCGCCGCCTCGGGCTTTGTGGTTCATTTTTTCCCTACCGGACAGGGTAATGTGATTGGCAATGCCATTGTTCCAGTGATCAAAGTCTGCGCTAACCCGCGCACGGTTCGCACCATGAGCGAACACATTGACGTCGATTGCTCCGGTCTATTGCAACGCGAGACCACCATGGACGAAACGGGCGACAAGCTGCTGGAAGTGATGCTGGCCACCATCAACGGTCGATTCACCGCCGCTGAAGCCCTAGGCCACCGCGAATTCGTGCTGACCCGACTATTTGAGAGCGCCTGATGGTCGATTGCCCCCGTCGCCTGGCACTGGCTCGGCTCGCTGCAACTGCCACGCTGGTCCTGCCAGCGCTGTGGTGCGCAGCACCCGCCTTCGCCCAGGCCGACTACCCGAGCCGACCCATCGTGTATGTGGTGCCATACCCACCGGGTGGGGCGGCTGATGTGTTCGCACGCCAGCTCGCATTGGAGTTGGGCAAGCGGCTAGGTCAGCCTGTAGTGATTGAAAACCGGGCGGGTGCCAACGGAAACATTGGCTCGGCGTCGGTGGCCAAAGCCCCGGCCGACGGCTACACACTGCTGCTGGGCACGGCCAGTACGGTGGCTATCAACCCCCATCTTTACGGCAAAAATATGCCGTATGACCCGTTGAAAGATCTCCAGGCAGTTTCTGCTACACATTCGATGGCCAATGTCTTGGTGGTCAATACCAACACCCCTTACAAAACCGTACAGGACGTGATCAATGCGGCCAAGGCCAAGCCAGGCGCACTGGCCTATGCATCTGCTGGAAATGGCAACACCATGCACCTGGCGGGCGAGCAGTTTCGTGCACAAACAGGCATTGACCTGCTACACATTCCCTACAAGGGTGGGGCACCTGCCATGAACGATGTGCTGGCCGGCCAGGTACCGATGATGTTCAATAATCTTCCCGCTGTGGCCCCCATGGTTAAAAGTGGCAAGTTGCGTGCGCTGGCGGTGGCCACAGCAGAGCGGTCGCGCCTTCTGCCAGACGTGCCAACCATGGAAGAGGCGGGCCTCAAAGGCTATGTCTCGACGGTCTGGAACGGCGTGTTCGTTCGCAGTGGCACGCCACAGACCATTGTTGACCGTTTGAACCGCGAAATCGTCGCAGCATTGCAAAGCCCCGCGATGCGCCAGTCGCTTGAAGACCAGGGCTTTGACGTGATCCCCTCCAGCCCGGAACAATTCGCCGCGCTGGTGAGGTCAGAGACGAGCCGGTGGGCGGTTGTGGTCAAGCAGTCGGGTGCCAGCCTGGACTGAAACATTTTTATTTCATCTTCCCATGAATATTCTGATTACTGAATTTATTGACGAACGTGTTTTGGCGCCTATGCGGGCAAAGCATGACGTTCGCTACGACCCCAAACTGGTGGACGATCCAGCGCGGTTGCACTCCGAAGCTTCGACGGCAGACGCCGTTATTGTGCGTAATCGCACCCAGGTAAGGGGGGATTTGCTGGCAGCATTGGCGCGCTGCAAAGTGGTCGGTCGCCTAGGGGTGGGATTGGACAACATCGACGTGCCCGCCTGTGAGGCGAGAGGAATCAAAGTTATTCCCGCAACCGGAGCTAATGCACTGTCTGTGGCAGAGTATGTAATTGGCACGGCCATGCTTTTGCTGCGGGGGGTCTACCAGTCCAGTGGCATCGTTGCCAGCGGCAAGTGGCCGCGCAATGCCCTGTCCAACGGACGGGAAGTAGGCGGCAAAACCATGGGTCTGGTCGGATTTGGTTTTATTGGTCAACTCACTGCACGTTTGGCGCAAGGCCTGGGCATGACTCTCATTGCCTATGACGCGATGATGGCGGCGGACCACCCAGCCTTTTCAACATCAGGTGTTCGCTGTGCCAGTCTGGATGAAGTCATAGCGACCTCTGACATGATTAGTCTGCATGTGCCATTGGTGGAATCGACCAAAGGGCTGTTCAACGCGAATCGCATTGCGTCAATGAAACCTGGTGCAGTGCTCATCAACACCGCGCGGGGCGGCATAGTTGACGAGGTGGCTTTGGGCCTGGCTTTGAAGGCTGGGCAATTGGGTGGCGCGGCGATTGATGTATTTGGGGCAGAGCCTTTGCCGATTGCCCCTCATTTTCAGGACTGCCCTAACCTGATACTGACACCGCACGTGGCGGGTGTCACGGCCGAGTCCAATGAACGCGTCAGTTTTCTGATCGCCGACAAGGTTTTGGAATCCTTGGAGGCGCTGACATGAAAATTGATTTAGAACGCTTGACCGTTCTGGTCGCGGGCGAGTTGCGTCGTGCTGGGGCTAGCGAGTCCATGGCGCAGACCACGGCCATAGCGCTGGTACTCGCCGAATCTCAGGGGCTAGGCTCACACGGCCTGTCGCGTGTTGCCCAGTACGCCACCCATTTGCGCAACGGCCGTGCCAATGGGGCAGCGGTACCCACGGTCATACGGCGCAAAGGCGGAGCAGTCCTGGTCGATGCACAGGAAGGCTTGGCCTTTTCTGCCTGTGAACTAGCCCTGCATGAGGCGATTGCAGCTGCAAAGACCAATGGTGTTGCTTTTGCTGGCGTCATGCGCAGCCACCACTGCGGTGTGGTGGTGGACCATCTGCGCGCCGTGGCCGAGGCGGGCATGGTGGGCATCGGGTTTGCCAACTCCCCCGCAGCCATGCCTGCTGCTGGCGGACGCCATCCGATCTTCGGCACCAACCCGGTTGCAGCAGTATTTCCCCGGCGCGGTCTCCTGCCATTGATGATGGACTTGAGCCTGAGTGAAGTGGCACGCGGCAAGCTGATGGTGGCCGCCAAGGAAGGCCGCGCCATCCCAGAAGGCTGGGCGCTGGATGCGCGGGGAAATCCCACCACCGACCCCAAGGCCGGTATGGCGGGCTCTATGCTTCCTTTTGGCAGTGGCCCAAATTCATCACCGAAAGGAGCCATGCTGGCGCTGATGGTGGAGTTGCTGGTCACGGCGCTGATTGGCGCCAACTTTGGGTATGAAGCGTCCAGCTTTTTTGTGGACGAAGGCAATCGCCCCGGCCTGGGACAAGCATTTATCGTGATTGACCCGGGTGCTTTAGCGGGCAGTGACCAGTTTTTGGATCGCGTTGAAGTGCTGGTCGCCGAGATGCTGAAAGACGATGCCGTGCGGCTGCCCGGTACCCGGCGTGAAGCGCTGCGTCTCAAAGCGGTAGCAGAAGGGCTTGACGTGCCTGATGCCTTGCTGGCACCTTGGATCGCAGCTGCAACCTGATCTACGGCTTAGACCACATCACAACCGAGAGAACATCATGAAACGCAGACAACTGGTCAATACCGCCGCGCTAATGTCCACAGGCCTGTTCTCATCAGGCTTCGCGCTGGCACAGGACTACCCCAAAGCGGGCAGCACGATTCGCTACGTGGTGCCCTTCCCGCCGGGTGGGCTCACCGACGTCATGGCACGGCTGGTGGGCCAGCAACTGGGCAGCCGTTGGGGTGTGAATGTGGTCGTAGACAACAAACCTGGAAACGGCGGCCAAATTGGCGCGGCGGAAGTGGCCCGCGCCAGCGGCGACGGTCAAACCCTGCTGGCCATCACGCTGACCCATGCGGCCAATGTGACCTTGTTTAAAGGAAATTCAGCTTTCGACTTCCAGAAAGACCTGCGCGCGGTTGCGCTACTTGCGGGCTCCCCCATGCTGATAGTGGTACCCACAGACAGCCCCATCAAGGACTACAAAGACTTAGTCGCAAAGTCCAAATCGGGCAAGCTCAACGCAGGCTCTAGTGGCAACGGCACACCACCGCATTTGATGCTGGCGCTGTTTAATGACCTGAACAAAACCCAGATCCAACACATTCCTTACAAGGGTGGTGCCCCCTCCATGACCGACCTGATCGGCGGCCAGCTGGAGGTGATTTTCTCCAACATGCCAGAGAGCGTGGCCCATGTCAAAGGTGGCAAGCTGCGCGCGTTGGCGATTGCCAGTTCAGCGCGCCACCCCTTGGTGCCGGACATACCGACCACCGCCGAGGCCGGTGCGCCAGGCCTGGCGATTGAGAACTGGACAGCCATCATGGCTCCAGCAACCATGACGGATGCCAGCGTTGCCAAGCTGGCGGCAGAAGTGGTGAGAATCATGGCTGCACCTGAGATTGACGAGAAAGCACGTACACAGGGTTTTCGGGTGGATGCGCGCGGCGCTCAGCAGTTTGCGCCATTTTTAAAGGATGAGATCGAACGCTGGGCTCGCATCATCAAAGTTGCAGGCATTTCAGCAACTTGAAGATGGCAACCGGGTAGTTTGGCGGGCTACCAGATGGGGCTCCAGTAAATTAGCATTCAGACCAGGTGCTTTGACTTCTTGTCGCATTTGCGCCAGAACACATTCCCCGGTGCGAAATCCAATACCAAAACGCGGCACAGCCAGCGTGCTGATGCCACCCGCCAATTGTCCGGCAATCGTCATGTCGCCAAACCCCATGATGCCGAGTTGACCCGGAATGGCGATGCCCTGCTCCATTGCCTGCAAACAGGCCCCAGCCGCAAAATAGTCGTTTGAAAATGCCATCGCCTGCGGCAGTGATGATTGACTGATCAGTTGTTGCACCACCTTGCGCCCCGCCGCCATAGGCTCCTCTGCCACCGCCGTGATCAGTCGTACCTGGCAACGGGCTTTGCGGGCAGCCGTTAAAAATCCTTGTTGCCGCTCACGGGCCCGCAAATCCCCCACCACGCCGCTGCCCACATAAAGCAGATCCCGATAGCCACAAGCCAGCAGGTGCTCCTGCATGGCTTTACCGGCCTTGCCGTGGTTAAACCCGACCTGAATGAACTCTGCGGTGCGGGTGGACTGATCCCACATTTCAATAACTGGCACACCGTCAAGGCGGGCTCGGCGCATCATGGCCAGAGCGGCCTCGGTATGGTGCCGCCCGGTGACGATCAACGCTGAAGGGGCCCAGCCCAACACCGCCCGAATCTGGTCTTCTTCACGCGCCATGCTGTATCCGGTTGCCGCTAAAAGCAGCTCATAACCATCGGCTTGCAACGCCTCGGTCAAGCCCTGAATCGTTTCAGCAAAAATCGAATTGGCAATATTGGGGATGATGGCTGCCACGATACGTGAGCGGCCGCTGGCCAGCAAGCCCGCCGACTTGTTGGGAGCGTAACCAGTGTGCTTCAACGCAGCATTCACCCTTTCTGCTGTTTCAGCCGTTACCCGGTGCGGCTCACGCAGGGTGCGGCTCACCGTCATGGTGGTGACCCCCGCATGCTGCGCCACGTCAGCAAGCGTGGTGCGGCCATGGGTTTTACGCTTTCTGGATTCGCTGGCGCGCCCAAGTGATACAGATGACCTGTCAGGGTTTGTCATGATGACGATTTGCTTCTTTAGCCTAAAATGAAAAACTTATGTTAGCGCTAACACAATGTAGTCGTCAACTACTTGCCAACCACTTGTCGAAATGTCTCCCGCATGTTTTTTGGTGTCTTTGAATGAAGAAGCTGTCTGAATTGCGGAGCCGCCGCTGGTTTGCCGATGCAGGCATGCGGGGTTTTGCCCACCGCCAGCGTATGCAGCAGCAAGGCGCCCGCCGCGAAGACGTGATGGACAAACCCATGGTGGCCATCATCAACACCTGGAGCGACCTGTCCCCCTGCCACGCGCACTTGCGCGAGCGTGCCGAATCGGTCAAAAAAGGCATCTTGATGGCCGGGGGCTACCCCGTCGAATTACCCGCCATGAGCCTGGGCGAAGTCATGGTCAAACCGACCACCATGCTGTATCGCAACTTTCTGTCGATGGAAGTGGAGGAGCTGTTGCGCAGCCTGCCTTGCGATGGTGTGGTGCTGCTGGCGGGCTGCGACAAAACCACGCCAGGCACAGTGATGGGCGCCATCAGCATGAACATTCCGACCATCTTTTGTCCGGCCGGCCCGATGCTCAATGACCGCCATGTTCAAGGTGGTGTCAGCCGCAGCATTGGTGCCGGCACCCATACCCGAATGTTCTGGGACGAACACCAGGCCGGCAAGTTATCAGCCAATGAATTAGTAGCGCTTGAAGCAAGAATGACAAGGACTCCAGGCACTTGCAACACCATGGGTACGGCCTCCACCATGACGGCACTGGTTGAAGCCCTCGGGCTAACCTTGCCGGGTGCCAGCAGCATTCCTGCCATGGACTCGGCCCACACGCGCATGGCCACAAGCTGTGGGGAACGCATTGTAGGCATGGTCTGGGAAGACCTGAAACCTTCTAATCTGTTGACGCGTGGCTCGTTTCAAAATGCGCTGGCTGTGCAAATGGCGCTGGGCGGCTCGACCAATGCTGCTGTCCATATTATCGCCATGGCGCGCCGCGCTGGCATAGAACTCACACTGGCCGACCTGGATGCCATGGGCCAACGCATCCCCGTGCTGGCCAATCTGTTTCCCAGTGGTGACCGGTTGATGGAAGACTTTTATTACGCCGGTGGACTGCCTGCATTGATGAAGACCATCGCCGGCGAGCTAAGCTTGGGAGAATTGACTGTGTCAGGGAAAACCGTTGCATACCAACTTGATACCGCCCAGATCAACGACGATGTCGTAATTCGCCCGTTGAGTAATCCGGTGAGTTCGCTGGCCGCGTTGGCGGTTCTCTATGGCAACCTGGCACCACAAGGGGCCGTCATCAAGCCTAGCGCCGCCTCAGAGCGACTGCTCACCCACACCGGCCCAGCATTGGTATTTGACAACCAGCCCGACATGCTGGCCGCGATGGCCGATGAAAACCTGGCCTGCGATGAAAACACCGTATTGGTGCTTCGCAACGCTGGGCCGGTGGGAGCGCCAGGTATGCCTGAATGGGGCAACTTGCCTATCCCCAAGAAGCTACTCAAAGCAGGTGTACGCGACATGTTGCGCCTCTCGGACTCACGCATGAGCGGCACCCACTACGGCACCTGTGTATTGCACATTTCCCCTGAGTCTGCGGTAGGTGGCCCCCTTGCGTTGGTTCAAACGGGCGATTTGATCGAGGTGAATCTGGCCGAGCGCAGACTGCATTTGCACGTCAGTGATGAAGTGCTGGCGCAGCGCCGCAGCCAATGGCAACCGCCGCCACAAATTTTTCAACGGGGGTTCACACGCCTTTACAAGGAACACGTCACCCAAGCCCACGAAGGCTGTGACTTTGACTTCCTTCAAGGTACTGCGCCTACACCTGAACCAGTAATTTTTTAGCCCTGCAAAATAATGCTCAATCCTTTCAAATTAATGTTGGCTCGCAAAGACTTTGTAGGCGGCTACCCAGTCGGCAGCTGGATCATGTCCGCCTCGCCCGTGGTCGCCGAGGCCATGGGGTGTGCAGGTTTTGACTGGGGCGTGGTGGACATGGAGCACACCCCGCTGGATCAGATGGATGTGATCCATTTGCTGCAGGCCATCGCCGGTACGGCCATGGTACCCATCACGCGTGTGCCATGGAACGACACCGTGATGGTCAAGCGGGTACTGGATGCTGGCGTCCAAACCATCATGTTCCCGTTTGTACAAAACGCGGATGAGGCGCGTAAAGCAGTCGCAGCGGCCAAGTACCCGCCACACGGGGTACGCGGCATGGCTGGTATGAGCCGTGGCTCCCGCTTTGGCACAGTGAAAGACTACTTTAAGGTGGCGAACAACAGCGTCAGCGTGATCCTGCAAATTGAAACGCCTGAAGCTATGGCTCAACTGGAAGACATCGCCAGCGTCCCAGGGGTGGACTCGCTATTTTTCGGCCCCGGAGATTTGAGCGGTGCCATGGGCCATGTTGGCAACTTGTTGCACGCAGATGTCGTCAAGCTGATGGCCGATGGTGTCATGCGTTGCCATGCAGTAGGCAAGCCCGTAGGTACTGTCGGTGGTACACCCGAGGCAGTCGCCATTTACCGCGCCTCCGGTTTTGACTATATCGGTTGCGCCTCTGACCTGGGTCTGCTGATGCGCGCTTGTACCTCGGCCCTCTCCACCGTTCGGTCTCAAGATATCAAAATTCACGCGCAGGGGTATTGATATGGCCAGTGTTGAGCTCAAACAAGTCACAAAAACCTATGACGGTAAAACCACGGTCATCCACGGCATTGACCTGCAAATCCAACATGGGGAGTTCGTTGTGTTTGTGGGCCCATCGGGCTGCGGCAAGAGCACCCTTCTACGGATGATCGCCGGGTTGGAAAGTATCAGCGGTGGTGATGTTGTCATTGACGGCAAGCGCGTGAACGACGAGCCGCCCCGCAACCGCGACATCGCCATGGTGTTTCAGGACTACGCCTTGTACCCGCACAAAACGCTTTACGAGAACATGGCTTTTGGCTTGCGCCTGCGTAAAACGCCAGAAGACGAAGTTAAACGCCGGGTGATGGACGCCGCAAAACTTTTGCGTATTGAGCATATGCTGGATCGTAAACCAGCTGCCCTATCTGGTGGGCAGAGGCAGCGTGTGGCTATTGGACGTGCCATCGTGCGGCAGCCCAAGGTATTCTTGTTTGACGAACCGCTATCGAATCTGGACGCCCAGTTGCGCGGAGAAATGCGTACTGAAATCAAGAAACTACACCAACGCCTAGGTGCCACCATCATCTACGTGACCCACGACCAGGTCGAAGCCATGACGCTGGCTGACCGCATTGCTGTGCTGCAGGCGGGGCACAAGATGCAGTACGCCACACCCCATCGCATTTACAACACCCCAGCCGCCTTGTTTGTGGCTGGATTCACCGGTTCGCCGCCGATGAACCTGGTGCCCTGCAGCGTGCAAGATGGTCAGGTCGCGCTGGGCGATGCCCGATTTGACGCCCCTGCAGCGCTGACCAGCAAAATCAACGGAGCGGGCAAACTAATATTTGGCATCCGGCCGGAAAATATCTCTCTTGCACCGGTGGGTGGCAGTGTGCAAGCCGTCGCCAGTGTGGTGCTGACCGAACCGCTGGGGGCTGAAACCTTGGTGACCTTCAAGGTGGGCAATTGCGAATTGGTGGCGCGTTGCGAAGCCAGCTTCTGCGAAGCTCCAGGCACTAAGCTGCCTGTGTACCTGGCGCAAGCGCACATGCATCTGTTTGATGCCGACAAGGGCGGGGCGCTCCAATGAATCGCATGCCCAGGAATATGAAATTCATGACCCTGCTCGCGCTGTCCATATGGGCCAGCGCTGCATTTTGTCAAACGTACCCAGAGCGGCCAATCCAGATGGTTGTGCCGTTCGGGCCCGGTGGAACGACAGACATCATGGCCCGACTTCTGCAAGACGAACTGGCAAAAGCAATAGGCCCCAACGCGTCAGTCATCGTAGTCAATACCGCAGGCGCTGGCGGCATCATTGGCATGTCCAACGTGGCGCGCGCCAAGCCTGACGGCTACACCATCGCCATGACTACGATCGGGCCACAAACCATTCAACCGGCCCGGCGCGAGAACCCGCCGTATACGGCAGAGGCCTTCGACTACATTTGCGGCACTTACGACGTGCCAGTGCTGACCATGGTGACGCAAGACTCGCGTTTCAGGACGTTCAAGGAGCTGGTCGCGTGGGGCAAAGCCAACCCAGGTAAACTTAACTACGGCAACTCGGGAGTGGGGACGATCTTGCATATCTCCATGCTGGAACTCCTGTCCAGCCAGGGCGTGGAAGCACTCTCAGTGCCCTACAAAAGCACGGGCGACATGATCGTGCCGCTCAAGAGCGGCCAGATCACCATGTTCAACGAAACGCCGCCAGTGGCAATACAACACCAGTTGCGGCCGTTGCTGGCTTTGAGTGACACGCCTGTACCCGGGTTCGAGTCCGTACCAACGGCAAAGTCTTTTGGCATTGCCGCACGGGGCTCTGTGTGGGGCGGTTTAGTAGCGCCCAAAGGGCTTCCCACCGAAATCCGCAACAAGCTGGAGACGGCCTGCAAGGCGTCGACCTCGGCCACCGTCTACAAGGCGCGCGCCCAAGCCGCCAACAACCCGCTGGCCTGGCGCACCGGGGAACAGTTCAAGGCCTTTGCGCTGGCCGAGCAGGAGAAATACAAGACTGTGGTGAAAGCCCACAATCTGTACGAGCGCTGATTTTTCGACCCTAACCTTTAATCCAGGAGATATATATGAAACGACGCCTTCTACCCTGTCTGATTGCCATAGCACTCGGCACCACATTGGCCACCGGTGCCTTTGCCCAGCAAACGTCGCTGCGCGTTTTTTCGGGCGGTCAAAACCAGCGCCCGGACCTCATGCGCAAGTTGTTTGATGCGTACCAAAAAGCCAACCCCAACGTTAAGATTGAGATTGAGACCGGCGGTGCTACATCTGAGTTGCAACGCCAGTACCTGTCCACCGTGCTCAATGCCAAAGACACCGCCATTGACATCTACCTTATCGACATCGTCAATCCTGCACAATATATGGGCGCTGGATGGTTGGAGCCACTGGATGCTTACGTGGGTGGCGCGAATGCCATGAAGCCCTACTTGCCCGTCTATTCCCAAGCCAATATAGTAGCTGGCAAGATCGCAGCCATGCCAGCATTTGCTGATGCGATGTTCATGTACTACCGCAAAGATTTGCTAGAAAAATACGGCATCAAGGAACCTAAAACTTGGGATGATCTGTCAGCAGCCGCCAAAAAAATTCAAGACGGCGAGAAGAACCCCAACCTGCAAGGCCTGTCGATCCAGGGCGCACCCATTGAAGGCGCTGTCTGCACCTTCCTGCTGCCCTACTGGAGCATGGGCAAAGCTTTCAACGATGACTCTGGCAAGTTGACGCTGGACAAAGATGCGGCCGTTAAAGGCATGGACATGTGGCTCAAGATGGTCGACCAAGGGGTGATGAAAAAAAATATCGCCGAGGTCACGACCCCCGCCACCGTCAACGAATTCAAGGCCGGTCAGGTGGCGTTTGCCATCAACTGGGGCTTTGCGTGGGATCGTTTTAAAGACGACGCCGACAGTCAGGTCAAGGGCAAAGTAGGCGTGATGCCATTACCAGCGGTGACCGGAGGCAAAAGCGCCACCTGTGTCGGCGGTTGGCAGTGGGCCGTCAGTGCCTTCAGCAAGAGCAAGCCTGAGGCCGCTAAGTTAGTACAGTTCCTGGCATCACCTGCTTCCAGCAAATTCCTAGCGGTTGAAGGCTCGCTACTGCCCACCATTCAAAGCGTCTACACCGATGCTGATGTGGTCAAGCAAGTGCCCTGGTTCAAGGATGCCGCAAACGTGGTGATTGCCGGACAAGCTCGCCCGATGAGTGCGCGTTATGGCGAGGTGAGCGATGCCATTCGCACAACGACCAGTGCGATTTTGGCAAGAACTAAAACGCCGGCCGAAGGCGTGGCCGAGATTGACAGCAAGCTGACGCGCGTCATGCGCTAAAGCCTTCAACGAAACGATAAACAAAAACCGAGTCCTCATGTCCTTGGCCAAACTTAGAGATCCCTCCGAGAAAGCCTTGGGCGTGATTTTGCTGGCGCCCGCATTTGCCCTGCTTGCGCTTATCGTGGTGTATCCTATCGGGAAGCTGATTTACAACAGCTTTTTTGATCTGCGTTTGTCAGGTGGAACGGGGGCCTTCAAATTTGTCGGCTTTGCCAACTATGCCGATATCTGGCAAGACAAAGACTTCTGGAACGCGACCAAAAACACGCTGCTGATCACCCTCATCACCGTGCCCGGTGCCTTGGTGGTGGGCTTGGGGCTTGCCATGCTGGCTAACCTGCCGTTCAAACGCCAGTGGCCAGTTCGCCTGGCCTTGTTGCTGCCCTGGGCCTTGCCACTGTCTTTTGCAGGTTTAATTTTTGCGTGGTTTTTTCATACGGAATACGGCGTGGTGAACGATGTGGTGCGTCGCCTGGGCTTGAGCGTTCAGGGCAACGAGACCATGTGGCTGCTGAAACCCAACTGGGCCTTTGCCGCAATTTGTCTGACCATCGTCTGGAAGACCAGCTCCTTCATGGCGTTGATTCTGCTGGCAGGCTTGCAGATGATCCCCAAATCGCTCTACGAAGCGGCTGAGGTGGACGGTGCCAGCAAAGTGCAGCAGTTTTGGCAAATCACCATCCCCATGTTGATGCCCAGCATCATCGTGGCGCTTATTTTCCGCACTATCACGGCACTACAAACCTTTGATATACCCTACACCATGACCAAAGGGGGCCCTGGCAATGCCACAGAAACCCTGGCCATGCTGATCCATAAAACAACCATTGAGTACCTTGACATGGGTTACGGCTCCACGCTTGCGGTATGCATGTTCCTGCTGTCCATGTGTGTGACGGCGGTTTACCTTAAACGCATTGGGAACAGCGCATGAACACGGGTTTTTGGTCCTCTCCGCGCTTGCTCTTTGTCGCCGCTGCGATGGTTGTTTTTAATGGATTTTTCCCGGCCATCTGGATTTTGTTGACATCGCTCAAGCGCGAGGTCGAACTGGTACAAAAGCCGATCACTTGGTGGCCACACAACCCCACCCTGAACAATTACGTGCAGGCATTCACCGATCAGCCTTTGCTCAAATACCTGGGTAACAGCCTGATCGTGGCCGGGCTGGCAACCATTTGCTCGTTGTTCGTGTCAGCCTGCGCAGCCTACGCGATTGCCCGTCTGAACCTGAAACATCGACAACTCATACTCACCGCTATCGTGGCATCCAGCATGTTCCCACTGGTGACGCTACTGGTTCCTATTTTTGAGACCATGCGCGCCCTAAACCTGCTTAACAGCTACACCGCTCTGGTCTTGCCATACATCGTTTTGAATTTACCGGTGTGCACGCTGGTACTGGTGAGCTTCTTCCAGAGTATTCCCAAAGACCTTGAGAACGCCGCCATGATTGATGGCTGCACCCGCATTGGTACGCTGTGGCATGTGGTGATTCCGCTGGCGGCGCCTGGTGTGTTTACGGCAGGAATTCTGGCGTTCGTCAATTCATGGGACGAGTTTTTACTGGCATTATCGCTAAACGCCAGTGCGTCTATGCGCACGCTGCCCGTGGGCATCACGCTTTATCAGGGTGAGTTCAGCTTTCCGTGGCCCATCATTTCTGCGGCGCTGATTGTGGCCATCGTACCTATCGCAGTGCTGATTGCCTTTTTCCAGGAGCGTGTGGTGGGCGGTTTGACGCAAGGTGGATTGAAGGGATAGGTAAGGAAATGGCGATGAAAATTCACTACGGAATTATTGGTTGTGGCAGTATGGGGCGCGAACACATTGAGAATCTCAAGGCGCTAGACGGTGCCGTGGTCACGGCTTTGGCAGACCCCCATCCAGCCAGCCGCGACGGTGCTATTGCACTGCTGACTGGCGCCGCAGTCCAACCCAAAGTGTTTGAGCGCTACCAGGATCTGCTTGAGTCCGGCCTGTGCGATGCGGTCATCATTGCCACACCCAACTTCACCCATGCCGAGGTCATGCGACATGCTTTGCCGACAAATGCCCATCTCATGCTGGAGAAACCACTTTGTACGACCGTTGCAGATTGCAACGATTTGATTTCTCGCGCAAAGGGCCGCAAAGCCATTGTCTGGGTGGCGCAGGAATACCGCTACATGCCACCTGTGGCCGAGATGATCCGCCTAGCGCACGATGGTGCCATTGGCACGCTGCATCAGGTTGCCATTCGGGAACATCGCGAACCCTTTTACCCCAAGGTCGATGACTGGAACCGCTTCAGCGCCAACACCGGGGGCACACTGGTTGAGAAATGCTGTCACTATTTCAACCTGATGGAGTTTATTTTGGGCGAGCACGCGGTGCGGGTTTTTGCCTCGGGCGGGCAACGCGTTAACCATCTCGATGAAGACTACGGCGGGCGCAAACCAGACATTTTGGACAGCGCCTATGTGGTGGTCGAATACGCCAGCGGTGCCCGCGCCATGCTGGACCTATGCATGTTTGCTGAAAACTCCACCGACAACGAACACATTGTGATCGTCGGCGACGAAGGTAAACTTGAATCGCTGATCCCCTCTCTCGTATTACGCCACGGGCGCCGTGAGGATTGGGGTACGCGCAAAGTCTGGGGCGAGCCTTCAGGCAGTGGCCGGGGCGTATCTACTCGCCGGGTGTGGGACACCAACATCCGATATTCAGGGCAGCACTTTGGAGCGTCCTACATTGAGCACCAACGCTTTGCCCATGCCATCCGCACCGGCCAGCCCGCTGAAATCTCGCTGGAAGAAGGCATGCGCTGCGTGGCCGTGGGCTTGGCTGCACACCACAGTATTGATACCGGGTTACCGGTGTTGCTAAGCGATATTTTTTGAATTCAATCGTCATGTCTTCCACCACCCCCTTTGCCATTTACCCATCCCTGAACAACAAGGTCGTCTTCATCTCGGGTGGCAGCTCGGGCATTGGGGCTGAAATCGTCAAGTCATTTGCGGCCCAAGGAGCACAGGTAGCGTTCTGCGGCACCAAACCCGAGGGCGGCGATAGCCTGATTTCTGAAATCAGCGCAGCAGGGTTCAATGCCCCGTATTACGAAGCCTGCGATGTACGCGACATCCCCGCACTGCAAGCCATGTTGGAGCGTGTTGACGACAAGCTGGGGACCATTCAAGTGCTGGTGAACAATGCAGGCCGCGATGACCGCCATTCGCTGGACGAGTTGACCCCCGAATACTGGGACAACTGCCTCAACCTGAATCTTCGCCACCAGGTATTTGCTACACAAACTGTAGCTAGGAAGCTCAGGGAAAAGAATACTTCAGGCTCAATCATCAACATGGGAAGCATCAGCTGGATGCGTGGGCGACCTAACCTGATTGGCTACACCACGGCCAAAGCTGCCATCTCGGGCATGACCCGCAGCCTGGCCCGTGAGCTGGGAGAATTTGGCATTCGCGTCAACGCACTGGTGCCGGGCGCCATCGCCACCGCTCGCCAGACCGAAAAATGGCGCAACCCCGAAGAGGACAATAGGTTCATCGAGCTCCAATGCCTGAAATTCCGCCTCGACTCCACCCACGTTGCCCGCCCCACCCTGTTTTTGGCCAGTGACGACAGCGATGGGATTACCGGGCAAAATTTGCTGGTCGACGCGGGGCTGGCTCAGGTGTCGGTGCTAGGGTAAAAATCATTACCAGCTTGTATCCAGAACCCAAAAATTCTTTGATCAGCTTCGGTTAATGGATAATTTCTAGATCCTTTTTAGCGCAACTGACTAGCGATATTGTTCACGTGTAGAGACTCTAACGGCAGGCTCAGACACTCTGTTTCATTTCGCCCGGCTTGCACATACGGCACGCTGAACTGGAGCAATACCCTCACGCCCCCAGCGTGGACTGATATTGGGTCAACAGCTTGAGGCCTGTGTTGCGACGATTCACGATGTTTGATCGCATCACAGTCTAGTTTTATCGCCTGGCCCTATTTCACGAAGACCTAGACGCAGAATCTTTTTGCTGTTTGCGCGGTGGAGAAAGTGAGCATCGACTAGGGTGACGCCTATTTCCAAAGCCGCCCGCTGGACGCGCGCATTGGCGCCTTGACCTTGCCCCAGAGAGAAGTGATTCCCGGGCGCCCCGTGCTGGTCACCAATGCTGCCAAATAAGCTGCCCAGTTTTGCTACAGCCACCGCGCCTACCGCACTGGCAGAGCCGGCTGGCCGGCTTGGCGCGGCTTTAGGCGCCCCGAGCCCGGAACCCAACTAGAAGCGGCGTGTTTCGGTAATCGGATTATCCACCGTATATTTGCTGTCGACGGCGTCGGCCATCGCAATCGTACTGCCCGCGCGCACGAACAGCGGCAAGGTGTCCAGCCCCGCTGGCACCGTGTGGGTATGGCCCGCTGCAAGCCGCTCGCCGGTATGTAAGTTCACCCAGTAGGCTGAACCTACGGGCAGGTAAACGCTGCGGGTGCGCGCACCCTGCTCCACCACCGGTGCGACCAGTATCGATTCGCCCAGCATGAAGTCATGGGAGTCGGTGTAGCAGGCCTCGTCGTCCGGGAAGTCATAGAAAGTCGGACGGATGATGGGCTGGTGCGCTTGCGTTGCACGCTCAAACAGCGACCACAGGTAGGGCATCAGCCGGTAGCGCAGGCGAATGGCGGCGGCTACCAGGGGCGTGACGTCGGCGTGCATCCAAGGCACGTTACTGATGTTGCCAGCCTTCCAGGAATTCATCACCATGCGCGGGTTCAGGCTGCAGGCTTGCACCCAGCGCACAAACATTTCGGGGTCGGGCAAAGGGCCGGCAAAACCGCCTACATCATGACCCACATTGAACATGCCCGAGAGCGACATCTGCAAGCCGGTGCGGATGTTCCAGCGCAGGGTTTCCCAGCTGGTGGTGTTGTCGCCCGACCAGGTTTGCGCATAGCGCTGCACACCAGGTGCGCCACCGCGTGACACGCTGTAAACCTGCTCGGTACCGTCGTTCGCCACCTGGGCTTCGAAGCTGGCGCGCGTCATCAAAATTGCATGCAGAGGCCGCGCACGGTGCATCGGCATGGCGCTTCCAAAGCCGTGGCAGGTGGCGCCGTCATCCATGATGGAGTATTCGTTGTTGTCGTTCCAGCCGACGTCAATGCCGTAGTCCAGCACCTGCGCCTTGAGCTGCGTTTTCCACCATGCAATGGCGCCGGGGCTGGTAAAGTCAAGGTGCGAGCCTACGCCGTCCCAGAACTGCTCCGCCACCGGAGTGCCTTTTTCGGTGTCCTGGATAAAGCCGTGAGCGGCAGCCACTTCTGCGTAAGCAGGGTGGTCGTCAAGCAGGCAGGGTTTGATGTTGGCCACCAACTTCATGCCCACACGGTGGAACTTGGCGTTGAGCGTCTTGGGGTCGGGGAACTTGCTGTGGTTCCAGGTGAAGACGTAACGGCATTTTCCCTTGGATGAGTAGCCCGAGCCGTAATGAAAGGAGGAGCAGGGAATGTTTTCCTGAGCAATGCGGTTCATGAAGCCGTCGAGCTGCGCCTGCGCGTCCGGCGCATCAGCCAGGCCCATGGCGGTTTGTGCAAAGCCGGCCGACCAGCGTGGTGGCAAATGCGTGCCTCCAATGAGCTCGACGAACTGCGCAATCACCTCTCCCGGCGTGTGGCCAACCATCAAATAGTAGTCCAAGTCGCCGTCGTCAATCTCGACGTAGCGAAACAGCTCGTGGTAGTTGTCGTGTTCCTGGCCCAGGTCAAAGGTGCAAGCGGCCAGCGTATCGTAGTAAATGCCCCACCACATGCCACTAGCTGCGCGCGTCAGCACAAAAGGCCAGTGCTTGTATAGCGGATCGCCGCTTTTCGGGTCGTAGCCCAGGGCGTCCAGCGCGAGCGTGCGCAGGCGCCGCCCGTGCAAGTTGAGCTGGCCGGTCTTGTCGCCCAGGCCGTAGTAGCGCTCGACGCGGTCGCGCTCCAGGTAGTGGCGCACAGCGCCCGTGCGGCCGCTGGCAAAGTAGGCTGAGGTGGCGCGGTCGCGCACCAGCGCTCGACCCTGGGCGTCTTGCCAGCTGAGCGTCAGCGGGTCGGTGTGGAGGGTGACTTGGAGTACGTCGGTGCGCAGCGTGACATGGCCATTGGCGGACTCCACCTGCGCTGGCGGGCAGCTAAAGCCGCTCAGGCTGTCACGCTCGCGCCCGGTCCAGGCCACGTCGGTGCCAGCGGTGGGGGCAATCGCCCAGGTGCGGGGCTCGCGGTAGCCTGTTGCGGGGCGCATGCGCACGCGCACCAGATGCTGCTCCAGCACTTGCACAGAAAAGCTGGCGCCACCGGGCAAAGTGAGCGCGGTGCCGTGGGCGTTGGTGGTGCCCACCTGAGCGGGTCCGAAAGTATTCATGGCTAGATTGTGAGAGGGTTAGATACGGTTGCCGGTTCTGTCAAAACAATACAGGGACGCTTGCGGTAGCGCCAACCAGACTTGCTGGCCGGCCGTCACCGTGGTCTGGCCGTTGCACACCACATCGAAGGCCACGCCATCGCCAATGGTTCCATGCAGCAGGCTGCTGGCACCCATTTGCTCCACATGGCGCACGATGTAAGGCAAGGCGCCTGCAGCATCGAGCAGTACATGTTCGGGACGTATGCCCAGTGTTTGTGCGGACTCAGGGATATTGGCCGCCTGCGCGCTGCCACCGGCGCTGCGCAGGATGTCCACCGAAAACAGGTTCATGCGTGGGCTGCCGATGAAGCCGGCCACAAACACATTGGCCGGGCAGTTGTACAGCTCCAAGGGTGCGCCCACCTGCTCAATCTTGCCTGCGCGCAGCACCACGATACGGTCGGCCATGGTCATGGCTTCAACCTGGTCGTGGGTGACGTAAATCATGGTGGCCTGCAGGCGCTTGTGTAAATCGAGCAGCTCCATGCGCATGGAGACGCGCAGTTCGGCATCCAGATTCGACAACGGCTCGTCAAATAAAAATAATTTTGGCTCGCGCACGATGGCACGGCCAATGGCGACACGCTGGCGTTGCCCGCCTGAGAGCTGCGTGGGTTTGCGCTGCAGCAGCTCATCCAGGCGCAGCAATTGCGCAGCAGCGTTGACCTTTTCGGCCACGGCCGCTTTGGCAACGCCGATGTTTTCGAGACCAAAGGCCATGTTGTCGTACACCGTCATGTGCGGGTACAGCGCATACGACTGGAACACCATGGCGCAGCCCCGGTCGGCAGCAGACACGGCATTGACGTTTTGGCCGTCAATGCTGATGGCCCCCGAGGTGGGTGACTCCAGGCCGGCAATGGTGCGCAACAAAGTGGATTTGCCACAGCCAGAAGGCCCAACAAACACCACAAACTCACCGTCGGTAATTTTGAGGTCAATACCATGCAGGATGGTGGTACGGTCAAAGGATTTGACGATGCGGGAGAGCTCTAGATGGGCCACGCGGGGGTCCTTCGGGTCAGATTTATTTCACACCCGCACCGGCAATACCGGTGGTGATGTACTTTTGCAAAAAAGCGAAGACCAGCGTGATGGGAATCAGCGTGATCACCGTCATGGCGAGCAGGTAGTTCCACTGCGTGCTGAGTTCGCCCTGAAAGGAGTTGAGCGCAAGCTGCAGCGTGAAGAACTCGGACTTAGACAGCACGATCAGCGGCAGCAAAAAGTCGTTCCAACGCCACATCACCGAAAAGATCGCCAGCACCGCCAGCGCCGGGGCGGACAGGGGTAACACAATCTTCCAGTAAATGCGCCACTCGCTGGCGTGGTCCATGCGCGCGGCCTCCAGCAGTTCGTCGGGGATGGTGAGCATGTACTGGCGCAGTAAAAATACACCAGTGGGTGTGGCAATGGCCGGCAGGATCACGCCCCACAAGTTGTTAAGCAGCCCCACGCTGTTGATCACCAGAAAAACTGGCACCAGCACGATGGTGGGCGGAATCATCAGCGTGGCAATGATCAGCAAAAACACCGACCGTTGACCGCGAAACTTGTACTTAGACAAGGCAAACGCAGCCATGGAGTTGACCAGCAGCGTGAGCAGCGTAGCCACCACGGTGATAAACACGCTGTTCCACAAATAGCGGGCAAAGTCGAATTTTTTGAACAGGTCGGTGTAATTGCCAAACGCAAATTGCAGCTCGTTGATCGGCGTGCGGTCGTTGATGTTGACCTGCAGCGTTTGCTGTGGCGCTTGCGGGTTCACCATGGTGGCCATGATGCCGATGCGCCGCACTTGCGCCAAGGGCTGAACCGTACCGTCGGGCGTTTGGGTCAGGAACAGTGGTAAGGGTTTTTCAAAGCCTACGACCTGCACCGCTTTTTGGCTATAGGGCAAGAAGGTCGGAGGGAACTGGCTGATGGCACTCCCGGTTTTAAGCGAGGACATAATGAGCCACACGATGGGCGCAAACATGGTGAACAGACCCACCATCAGGTAGGTGTAGCTGAGCCAGTCGGTCCAGTCAAAGCGTAAAAATCCACGGCTGCGGGTGAGGAAACGTGCCATGGTTATTGCTACCTTGCTTTCTGGCCGGCCTGCTCGGCGCGGGTCAGACGCAGTTGCGCAAATGTGAGCAGCATCAAACCCAGCGCCAGAATCAGCGAGGCCGCAGCAGCCAGGCCGTAAAGATGAATCTGTTCGGCAAAACCGGTCTGGTAAATGAACTGCACGATGAAGGTGGTGGCAGATCCCGGCCCGCCGCCGGTGAGCACAAACACCTCGTCAAAAATCTGTACTGCGCGAATCATGGCCAACACCAGCACCACAATCAAATTGGGCATGAGCAATGGCAGCGTGATGCGGCGTAACACGCGCCATGGAGACGCCGCGTCCATCTCGGCGGCCTCGTACATATCTTTGGGAATGGCCTGCAAACCCGCCAGCAAAATCAGGGTGTAAAAGCCCATATGCGCCCAGATGGACACGAAGATGGTCCAGAAAAAGGCCCAGCTCGCGTCCGTCAACCAGCCGACAGGCTCGGCGCCGTAGCCCACCAACAGCGCATTGAAGACGCCCTGGTTTTGCAGCAACCACTTCCAGATCAGCGCCACCACCACCGGCGACAGCAGCACGGGGTAGAAAAACACGCCCCGCCAAAAGCCCCTGCCAATAATTTTGCGGTTTAGTACCAGCGCGGTCAGCAACGACAGCAACACCATCAGCACCACCTGGATCAAGCTGAATTTGACGGTGTTAGAAATGGCGCGCCAGAACACATCCTTGCGGCAACTCTGGATGTCAAGGTAGTTGGTGCATTCGAGCAGGATGGCGAAATTTTCGCCACCGACGTAAGGCCGCTGTATCGGCATCAGGTTCACGCCGCCGGTGAAGGCATAAATAAAATTGATGGCAATCGGCAAGAAGGTGAACAGCCCGAAGATGAGCAGGTTCGGCCCCACAAATATCCAGCCGATACGGGAATTACCCAACACACGCTGCCCGACCTTAAAGAAGGGTTCGAACAGGTTAAAGAAAAGCGCAAGCGCGCGCGTTAAAAGTTGCACGTCATACCCATAGCTCCAGTGGGCCCAGTGCGCAGTGCGCACCGGGCAGTTCCCACTTTATTTTTGTGCTTGCTTTACAGCGTCCGACATGTCGGCGTTGATCTTGACCAAGGCATCATCGACCGAGATTTCTCCCACGATGGCCTGCGTCACGCGGGCCACGGTGGGCAGCATCAGGGCACGGTTGTACTTGTAACCCTGGAACTGGTACGCCACAGGTGACAGGCTGGACACGCCGCTGCTAAATCTGCCCAATGCAGCGCGCGCACCCGCCGTTGCTGTGGGATAGGTAATGCCTTTCCTGGCCAGACCAGCGTGGGCAGGAATGTTTTCGGTCTTGCTGACAAATTCAACGTAGTTGGCTTCCTGGGCCATAAAGTCTAGGAACATACCCACTTCCTTGGGAGACTTGGTGGTCTTCAATGCCACCCAGGCGGCCCCACCGGGGATACCGGTGCAGGCCGCAGGACCACAGGGATTAGGCACGGCCACCCAGTCAAACGCATCGCCAACATCTTTTTGCAGGCGGTTGATCTGCCAGGAGCCCGACAGCACCATCACCACGCGGCCGTTCTTGAATTCGCCAATCGAGTCGGCGTAGGTGGAGCCGCCGGAGCCGCCCCAGACCTCCTTGAGCATGGCGCCGTCTTTGTGCCAGCCAACGAACTTGGTCACCGTAGTTTTGTAGCCATCGTCCAGCACCAGATCTCCCTTGGCATCAAAAATCTTGGCGCCAAAGCTGATGGCCGGACCGGCAAAGCGGTGACCGGAACGGTCCCAGGCCAGTGCATGAGGGGTTTGCGTGGCCTTGGCCACCTTACGTGCGGCATCCACCCACTCATCCCAGGTCGCTTTGGGGCCAGGCAGCGCCACTTTGGCCTGCTCGAACAACGTCTTGTTGACGTAGGGGCCGGTCATGGTCAGCTGCGACATGAAGCCGTAAATGCCTTTGTCGGCCGCGTTGGGGCGCAACCAGGGCAAGGTGGAGCCGAAGTTGGTCTCGAAGTATTTGGTGTCTTTGAGGTACGGAGCGATGTCCAGGTAGTACTTGGACAGGCCGCCCAGGTCGGTTACGCGGGCAATATCGGGACCCTGGCCCGCTGCCAGTTGCACAGGCAACTGCTCGACGATGGTTTTGTAAGGCACGGTATCCACCAGCACTTTGGTGCCGGGGTTGGCCGCTTCAAAGCGGCGCGCAATCGCCGAAGTGACGTCGCACTCAATGCCGTCCTGGTAGCACATCACCCGGATGTCGCCAGCCTGCGCTGCGGGAATGATCGCTGTGAGGACCGAAACAGCCAGAAGGTGCTGCAGGGAAGGAAAACGTGTAGCCATGGACACTCCGTCAGTAAAGTTGATAGTTGTCAGACATCGTAGGTCTCACATGGTGTGCTGCGTTATATCGTTTCCCCCAATACCCTCAGCGCCACATGCCCAGCTCCAGCACCTTGTCACCAAAAATTTGGCATTTTTTTCTATTGCGAACACCCCGAAAAAATAAAGACACGACTAGCCATTTTTTAGCAGCGCTCAATTTTGCTCGGCATCTGGTTCACGCTGCCCACCAGCGCGGCCCCCAGACCGATTGCGCACGGCCCACGCTGTTTCAACCTAGATAAAGCAGTTGACCGCTCGCAGCCCTTTCGCAGAGCGCATGAAGGTTCAGCTTTTG
>JBBAPO010000046.1:0-28746 GCA_040400795.1 Rhodoferax sp. | reverse complement strand
TCGAAATTACCCAAACTGAGAACCCTTCAGGCTCATACCTGAATTGGAAAATACTGCCCAAGAACTTTCGGCCGTATGCACTTGCCAATGCACTCTTGGATTCATTGACCCTTAGGTGCAGCTTGGCATACAGACGTTTGAGTAGCGCCATCACCCGCTCGCCCGACTTCCGACTGCCTACGTAGACATTGCAGTCATCCGCGTAACGCGCAAAGCTATAGCCCTGCCTTTCAAGTTCTTTATCTACTTCATCGAGCATGACGTTGGCCAAGAGGGGACTTAAGGGGCCGCCTTGCGGCGTTCCTTCTTCCCGATCTAAGACCACCCCATTACTCATGATGCCGCTGTTCAGATACGCACGCACGAGGCGGATCACTCCTGTATCGTGAATGCGTTTGCTCAAGCGGTCGATCAAGATGTCATGGTTGCCACCTAACCCAAATGACCGTTTGCGCAAAACCATGCTCACGCCCGCACCCTGGGAGCGTGGATGAAGTTGACGGCACCGATGCCGTTGAGTGTCAGTGCTTTATTTTTGCATTCAGTGACACTGGGGATTTCCAAAGCAGCTTGTACTTTCTGCATGTCCGTATTCCAGATTTCGTAACTGAAACCTGCAGAATGTGTCAGCAATTGCGCACCATCATGGGCCGCTTGCAGCGTGAAGTGGGCCGCAAGATGACCGCCCTAGGCCTGGCTGTGCAAGAAGCCTTGGGCAACACGCTGAGCCAAGCCCAGCGCTTGATCTCGCAGACGGCCAGCAGGAAGACCCCCGGCAAGCAGGGCAAGCTCTACAACTGAAACGCACCCTCATCCGCAAAAAGCTTGGCCGTGGCCCATCCAATGCCGCGCAGCGAAGCGTCTCCGGTGATGATGGCGACCTGGTCTTTGAATCCGAGATTGTCCATTGGGAGCTAAAACTGCTAATTTTGTGGTTTTCTAATGGAATCTATTAGAAAAAACCCAATGAAATCAATACCCTATTTCCTAATAAACTATCTCTATTAATTGCACATTGAAACTCCTAATCAGGTAACGAATGAAACGGGATGGCAGGACCGGCTCACAGGCCGCGCGCGCCTGAAGCAAGGAAACCGCCGTCCACAGGCAGCACCACGCCGGAGGTGTAGGACGCAGCGTCAGACACCAGGTACATGACGGCTGCGGCAATCTCGGTCGTGGTGCCGTAGCGGTTCATCGGGATGGCCTTGGCATATTCCTCGCGAAATCGGTCGGTGTGCAGCAGGCGAGTCATCGGTGTGTCCACTGGACCTGGCGCAACGGCGTTGGCGGTGATGCCGTGCTCGGCAAGTTCCACCGCCATCTGTCGGGTCAACGCGATCACTGCAGCCTTGGAGGTGCCGTAGGCGGTGCGCCCCGAGCCGACGGCGCGGATGCCAGCAACAGATGCGATGTTGACGATGCGGCCCCAATGCCGAAGCAGCATCAGCCGCGCCGCAGCTTGCGAGCACAGCAGCGTACCGGTCACATTGATATTCATCATCGCAACAAAGTTATCGAGCGGGAAGTCCAGAAAGGGGAACACCTTGGCAATTCCGGCGCAGTTGACAAGAACGTCACAGCGGCCGAAATCACGGCCGACTTGTGCAAAGGCTTGTGCAATTGACTCCGGTCGGCCCACGTCCATGGCCAGAGCGATCGCCTGGCCGCCTGCTTGCCTCAAGCGCTCAGCAGTTGCGGCGGCGGCATCTGCGTCAAGGTCGGCTACCAGCACGAGGTGTCCAGCGGCGGCCAGGGACTCACAAACCTGCGCACCGATGCCCATGGCACCACCGGTGACTACGGCCACGCGCTGCGTTAAATCGGAATTTTTGTCCATGTCAGTTTCGCAGTGTCCGGTTAAACCATCTCGGTTTTTATGAAAGCCAATACTGGTGCGTTCTAGCAGCCAGTTTTATGGGGTGCGGATTTGAAACTTCATTTATCATTTTGTGGCTTCCTTGGATTGACGCCAACCCAATGCCGTACCGCGCAAAGCTTTGACAAAATAATCTGGCTGTCCCATTTGCCCACCCTTCAGGGCGATCTGCAAATGCCGCAGGTGAGAGGCCTGCGATACGACCCGGCACAGCGGTGCGCCGGGTGCCAGACGTGCGGCGATGAGCAGCGCGTCAGGCGCGAGTTGCTTGGTGATCAGGCTCGACATATCGCCGCCAGACAAAATAAGCCGACGTAGCGGCACTGCGCGAAGCGTACGGTCAACAATTTGACCCAGCCGCTGACCGAGCAGGCGTCCGCCTGCATGCTTGGCCTGTTCCCGGGTCAGACCGCTAGATACCAAAGCAACGATCATGGCTTCGATCCGTGGATCGTGTGGACCCCGTGCCGTATGCAACATCACACTGGCTCCTTGTTTCAAGCCACGAACCGTCTGCTCAACAAGTTTGTCCAGCTTGACCTGCCAATCGCGGCTGACGACAAGCGCGGCGGCATCCACCGCAATATTGAGAAAGCCATCGCTGATGGCAGCGTCGATTTGCAGCCCGCTCAGTATCGAGGCACTGCCCGAAACCGCCAGAACCTGCGGCACGGCCTCAAACGACTCATGGTCGATAGATGGGCTAGCAGCCGCTTCGGACAAGGTCTCGCTTTCGCGCCACCACTGAGTCATGGCGTACTCCAGACCTGATGAGCCGACCACAAACAGTGGGCCGCTGCGTAAAGTGCGCAGGTCGTCGATCAATCGCCCAACTTCAGTCAGGTGCTCGGACGCTACGCCATCAAACAGGATGGCATCGGGGGCGGTGGCGACCACTCGGGTCAACTCAAGATCCATGGCGTCGCGGCCGCCCGCGAAGGACGGCAGCGTATATTTTGTGATTTTTTGAGCCGTCTGCCCCGACAGGTGACACGCCAAGTCGCCCTCAGTCATCGGCGTGAGAGGGTGGGCGCCCATGATGGGATGTCGGTCCAGCCGATGCACCTGGCCGTCAGTCCCTGAGCGGGCAAAAAGGTTGCCGAACACACAGTACCGGCCCAGCGCGGGCGTACCGGCAACAATCGGGAACACGCCGTTGCCGAAAGCCTGGCGTGCCAGATCCATGGTCCGGCCAATACTGCCAACGGTTGGCGAGCTGTCAAAAGTGGAGCACACCTTGTAATGCACCAGCGAAGTCGGTAGGGCCGCCAATGCCGCCAAGACAGCCGGCAATTGTGAATCCATCTCGGCTGGCGACATTCCGCGGCTGGCGCCAGCGACGCCAATAGCGTCGAACGGACCCAGTTCGCGCAGCGTCTGAACGCTTGGCACTGAAAGGAATAGCGCGCAACGCAGCCCGGCGAAGGCCAGGACTTCCAGCGCGTCGGTGGAGCCGGTGAAATCGTCGCCATAGAAAACTAGGCGCAAGCTGGCATCGGAACTTAAATTTGCCATAGGACGCTATATCGCGTTGAAATGCTGCAACGCAGCGCGCAGCGCCGGATGGGTCTGGGCATAGGTCTCGAGTCTGATGCCTTCGACTGCAGCTTCCCAGCTTTCACGCATGCTGGCAACGCCCGCTGCGATGCCGTCAGGGTGACCGATGATGCCGCCGCCTGCCAAATGCATCAGGTCTGTGGATTGCAGCTGTGCATACAGGTCCGGCGCCTGTCCAGCCCATTGGCCCGAAGAAAAGACCGGCATCAGTGGCATCAAGCCAGCGAAAGGCGCGAGGCAGGCGCGTGCGGATCGGATGACCGAGTCATCTGGTTCCCAGAACTTGCTTCGAATGCCGTTGACGTGAAGGTGGTCAATGCCTGCTAGGCGCCACAGCTTCTGGTAAGCCTCGAAGGAAAAGCCGAGTGCGGGATCGCGGGTAAATGCACCCCAGCCATTGCGATGGCCATGAATGGGAAGCTGCGCGTGTCGGCGAAGGTACGCCACCCCGGCGAAGCCGACCCAATTCGCGCTGACCATCACGCACGTACCGCCGGCTCGCAAAACCGCATCGTGGCGGCGCAGCATTTCGTCAATAGACCCTGAAATGTTGATCGCATACATGGGCATGCGTCCGAGCCGATCGGCGTGCCGATGCAATACCGGCATCACCGCTTGCAGGCGCTGGTCAAACGGGGCGTAAGGCGAATCAGCATTCAGCTCGTCGTCCTTGATGAAATCAACCCCCGCCACGCACAGGCTGTCCACCAACTCGGCAGTCTGCTGTGCACTCAAGCCAATGCTGGGCTTGATGATGGTACCGATCAGCGGACGGTTAAACACGTTCGCCAGCCGCCTGGTGCCGTCAACTCCGAACGCAGGGCCGTCAAAGGCGCTGGCGTACTCTGGTGGCAAATCAACGTCGAGCAGGCGCAAACCCGTGACCTCGCCAAGTTCAAACAAATTGCCCGCGATCGTCGCCAGCAGGCTAGGCAAATTGGCACCCACGTTGGCAACCGGAAAGGCGATTTCGATGTGCGCCCGGTGAAAAACACCGTCATGTGGCCGACGCGCTACCAAGGCACTTGGCAGCGTGGGCGCCTGCACTGCCGGCAAAGGATCAACGCGCACCACCCGGGCCCGTGATCGCTCTTTTAGCTCCTCGGTTTCACCGGGTAGCGTCATGAAAGTTCCACTCGATTGTTCGCCCGCAATGACATCCGCCGCTTTCTCTGAAGTGACCGAACTTTCAATAAAATAACGCGCTATAAATTCAGTGCGGGCGGGCAGCAAGGTCATGGATAGTGTAAGTTTTTTTCGGCGACGAACACGCGGTCACAATTCGCCTTGTCATGTTGCAAAGAATAGCTGCCGAGAAGCCATTAATCAAACGATAAAAACTTCTTTCAGTGAGAGAAAATATCACATTCACCTCGGGTAAACCCAGTAAAAATCTATTTTCAGAAGCTACCAAAAGGCCTCGCCTTGTATGTCATCAAATGCATCTTGCGCAGAAGCAAATCTGCGGCGCCCTAGGATTTCCGTCGCACTCCTAGCACTCGTTGACGCGCGCCGCGATGATCGGCTTGACCATGGTCAGTTTGTCTATGCTTTTCCTACCCGTCACAGACCAAGGAGTTCGCGGGTATCCTCGACCGAGGCGATCTCACGGCCCGCCGTCCGAGCCCCTGCTGCAGCCAGGCTCACCACCTGCTCGTTCGTCGGACAACCGAGCTCTTGGTAGGCGTAATCGCCAATGCCCGGGGCGATGTGGCCGCCCCGCTCGGCCGACATGGCGGTCAGCTTGAGGAGATCGCCTCCCACGATGTTGCTCGTCCATTCAAGCCGGCGGTTTTCCGGCAGAAAACGCAGATGCGCCTCGAGCCCGGCCGGCGTCCCCGGATGGCCGGTGATGTAGGGGCCGTCCGTCATGTTCAAGAGGAAGTAGGCGGGTTCGTCAACCAGCCCCATCTCGATCAGCGCCGCGGCGCGACGGATGAAACCAACCGACCAGCAGACCAGCACCGGCTTGATGCCGGCCGCGCGAAACTCCCGCGTGTAGAGTTCGAGCGTGTCGGTGCGGTTCTTGTAGACGCGCTCAGCGTGGGAGAAGGTTTTCGTCCCTACGTCGTACGTCTCTAGGTTGACAGTGCCCGTATCGATCGGCGCGAGATCGGGTTTTGTGGCCGGGTCCATGGCGAGTGTCTTGACGCAAGTAATTCGGGCTGCAGGGTCTTCGTCGTTGGAGAACCAGCCGAGCGTTGGGTGGATCAAGATATCGGATTTCGCGCGGATTTTGCGAATGATATCGGCATAGACCTCGACTGAGTGCTCCGGCGATCCGTCCGGCTTGCGGGCATGGAAATGCACGATGCTAGCCCCCGCCTCGCGACAGCGTGCGGCGCTCTCGGCGATCTCGTCCGGCGTCCATGGCACATGCGGATTCTCGTCACGCATAGCGTATTCGTTGATTCGCGCTTCAAGAATCATCTTTTTCATTGTCTCGCCTCAGGTTAATAGTTTTTTTCTGGTTCGTGCACTAGAGTACGCCTAATCTTGATTTCTACAAAGGATAGACCTAGGCAGGCCATCTATCAAACGATATAAACTTCTCTCAATGCGAGAAAATCTCATATTCACTTTAGGTAAACTAGCTTAGACGCCAGGTTTAGGAGTCATCACATGGCCTCGCCCCGCCTGTCACTGAACGCACTGCGCGCCTTTGAGACGACGGCACGACTGCAAAGTTTTAGCGCTGCAGCAGATGAGTTGTCGGTAACACACGGCGCCGTGAGCCGACATATCCGCATGCTTGAAGACGCTCTGGGCTTACCCTTGCTCAATCGCAGCGCACATGGGACCAAGCCGACTGAGGAAGGTCGCCGTTTAGCCGAAGGGTTGTCTCGGGCATTCAATCTGATTCAGTCAAGCGTCGAACAGGTCAAACCGGGCCCGCTGACGCTGTCTTGCTCCGAGTCGATCATGATGTACTGGCTGATTCCCAGGCTTGCCCGTTTTCAAGAAGCACACCCTGAAGTCGAGCTTCGCTACAACATGAGCCACGGGTCAGTAGATTTCATGCGTGACAACATCGGCGTGGCCATCCGTCTGTCGAGCATTGTTCCGCCCGACGATGTGGCTCGTTTCGATGTTGTCACCGAATGGATAGGCCCAGTCTGTTCGCCGCAGTACTTGAGGAACTCGCCGCTGAGTTCTGCAGCCGACCTGCTGCGCGGGCACTTGATGGTGTCCCGAACCCGGCCCCAAGCCTGGCTCGATTGGAGCCGCTCTTGTGGCCAGGACTCAGGCGACTTGCACATCGACGAGAGCTTCGATCATTTCTACTTGCTCATTCAGGCAGCCAAATGTGGCTTGGGACTGGCCAACGTCCCGCATATGTTGGTCCGGGACGACCTGAAAAGCGGCGCGCTGGTGGCGCCGCTGGGCTTTTGTGCGGGTCCCAACCGATTGGAGATCTGGGTCGCCCCTCACCAGAGCCGGCGCACAGACACGGACAAACTGGTGGACTGGTTGACCGACGAACTGCGCAACTCGGTGTAGGGTTACCTGAGCGTTCTAGGCAGCCAAAGCACGATTTCAGGCCAGAGCAGCAGCAGCCCCAGACAGAAGATCTGGATCACCATAAATTGCGCCATCCCTTTATAGATCATCCCCAGACTCCATTGGGGCATGACGTTCTTCAGGAAGTACGCCGACATCGCCACCGGCGGACTCAGGAACGCCGTCTGCATATTCACGGCAATGGCGACACCAAACCACAGCAGCATGTCCTGCTTGGACAAGCCGATATTGAGCGCTTCGACTGTCGGCAGGAAGATCGGCAGGAAGATAAGTACGATCGCTGGCCACTCGAAGGGCCAGCCCAGCAGGAAAATAATCGCCATGATGACCAGCAGCTTGCCCATGTCCGGCAGTGGGAGGCCGGCCACCGTGCCGGTGATCAGCCCCGCAGCGCCAAGCTTGGTGAAGACGGCTCCGAACACGCTGGAAGCCACCGCAAGAAACAGCACCATGCTGGATGTCGTGATGGTCGAAATCGCAACTTCCTTCAACCCCGGCAGCGTGAGCTTGCGATATGCCAGCGCCAGTACCGTCGCGCCAAGTGCGCCGCATGACGCCGCCTCGGTGGCGGTAGCCATGCCGGTGAGGATGGTGCCGAGCGTCGCTGCGATCAGCACCAGCAGGGGCACCACGCCCGAGAAGAATTCGTAGGCCAGCTTGCCAATATCGGTGATCCGCTCCGCCTGCGGTACCGGCGGACCGAGCGACGGGTTAAGGATACTGCGAACAAGGCAGTAAACGATATAGAGCGCAGCGAGCAGGAATCCTGGAACGATCGCCGCTGAATATAGATGATTCACCGGCACGCCCATGATGGGCGCCATCACCACCAGCATGACACTCGGCGGGATGAGAATCCCGAGGGTGCCGCCTGCGGCAATCGTGCCGGCCGACAGCTTCGTGTCGTAGCCGTGCTTGAGCATCATCGGTCCGGCCAGGAGCCCCAGAACGGTGACGGCCGCGCCAACGATGCCGGTCGCCATCGCGAAAACTGTCGCGGTCAGCAGCACCGCCAGGTAAAGCGACCCAGGAACCGGGGCGAGGATGTTCCGAAGCGACTCGAACAGCCTTTGCATCAGGCCCGCTTTCTCCACCATGAAGCCCATGAAGATAAACAGCGGCACCGCCGGCAGGATGTCGTCCTTCATGAATCCCCAGATCTGGAGATAGGCGAGGTTGAACGTCAGATTGACACCGAGCCCGATGCCGCCGAACACCAGCGCGATAAACAGCAGCGTGTAGGAAATGGGAAGGCCGACGAAGATGACGCTGATCATGCTTCCAAGCATGACCAGCCCTAGGATTTCATTGAAAGTCAAGGCAGATGCTCCAGAGAAGTGTCAGATGTCGATTTTCTCGGTACGCACGAGGACTTCGCCGGTGGTGGCAGCCCAAAGGGCCTTCAGCAATTCGGAAATGCCCTGAACGAACATCAGCAACGCCGCCAACGGAATGACGGCACGGAACGGCCACAAGACCGGGCGCCACAGGCTCATAGTTGAGCGTTCGTTGATGGAGTAGGCGTACATTAGGTCGTCGAGGGAGATCACAAAGATCAAACCCATGACGGGCAGGAACAAAAACAGGTAAGAGACGCTGTCGACGACTCCCTTGGTCTGGTCCGAGTAACGATCCCAAAACATGTCGGTTCGAACGTGTGCCCCCTTGAGCATCGTGTAAGCCGAGCCCAGCATGAAAAACGACCCAAAAGTCATCACCGTGATGTCCGCCGCCCAGACGGTCGGGCTGTCCAGCAGGTACCTCATGAACACCTCGGCCACATTGCCGAGGATCATGGGCACCAGCAGCAGCGCGACCACAGGCACGTACCAGGTGGTGAAGCGATCGATCGCCATGATCACGCCCCGGGGGGCGGTGTTTAAAATTTTCATTTCTTCTTCCCTAGGATGGGCATACGCGGTTTCGCAAACAAATTGCAGAGGTCGAAACCGCAACCCTGTATGCGGGGCCGCGCTGCCGCAGCCCAGTTTTGTGGCCGCTTACTTCTTCTCGGGCCAGTAGTGGTTGGCGGAGTAGTTGTAAGGCGGGGTCGTGGTGCGCCGCGCCGGCACCACCTGGGACGCCCAGTTGCGCTGCGAGTCGAGCACCTTTTTGAAAAAAGGGTTCTTGGCCGCTTCTTCCTTGGAGATCTCGTCCCAGCTTTCAAGTAGCTTTTTCAGGATGTCGTCCGGCGTGCGATGGATCGTGACGCCCTTCTTCGGCATCTCGGCCAGAGCCAATGCATCGGCCCGATTTCGCTGGTTCATGGAGCGCATCGTGGCTTCGATCGAAGCCGACTGAATAATCGCCTGCAGATCCGGGGCCAGCGCCTTCCACACATCGCCATTGATAATGACCTCGACCACCGTAGCCGGCTCGTGGGTGGACTGTGGGTAAAAGTGCTTCCAGATCGTATCGAAGCCAACAATCGAGTCGTCCCCCGCGCCTACCCATTCGGCACAATTGATGACGCCCCGCTCACCAGCGGCCAGGATTTCACCACCCGGCATGTTGACGGTCGCCATACCCGACTTGGAAAAGACCTCGGCGGTGATTCCGGTCTGGCGGCATTTGCGTCCCTTCAGATCGGCCCAGTTCTTAACTGGTGTTTTGAACCAACCCATGGCCTGGTGCCCGACCGCGGTCATTGGAAACGGCACCACGTTCATCTTGAGCTCCCCCTGGTAGAGTTCGCGGTACAGCTCCAGTCCGCCGGCTTCATAGATCCAGCCCATGTAGTCGATTTCGTCCATGCCGAACGGCCCACCGGGTGTTGGGCCGAAAAGCGTTGCCGCCCGGTTCTTTCCCACCCAGTAAGCTGAGGCCGAATGAGCGCCGTCGAGAACCTTCTTGTGGACTGCGTCGAGCGACTCGAAGGCAGGCACTACCGAGCCGGGCGCAAGCATCTCGATCACGAGCCGCCCTCCCGAAAGCGCATTGACCCGTTCCGCCCATAAGCGGCCACCATCGGCAAATGTGCCTTTGGCTGGGAACGTGGACTGGATTCGCAGCTTGGTTTGGGCCTGCGACACGGCGGGCAGCGCGGTCGCCAGGGCTAGCAACGCGGCGCAGCAACTGCTGGTGAGAAAACGCGGAAATTTCATTACACTTCTCCTTTTGGTTTGGGCGCTTTAAAAGCGCCCTGTGGCTAAAAAGGCCCTGTGGCCCGACATCGTTGAGCGACCCGCGCGACGCGGAACCCGCCCTGAGATTCACATCAAGAACACCCCTTTGCCGCTGGTCTGGTGGTCGAACAACTGGTACGCCTCTTCGGCTTGGTCGAGACGCCATACATGCGTGAAGAGCTGATCCACGTCAACCTTGCGATCGGCAATGAAGCGCGCGCATTCTGCTTGGCCGACGGTTGAAAACGTCCACGAGCCGATGATCGTGACCTGTCGACGCAGCATGTCGTTGCTCACGTCGAGCGTCACGTCACTACCCTCCCCGACAAAGCATGCTTTGCCCCAGGTGCGAACACATTGCACCGCCTGCCTGCGCGCACTCGGCGCGGATGAGGCATCGAGCGACAGGTGCGCGCCCAGTCCATGCGTGGCATCCTTGATGGCGGCGACGACGTTGTCGGTGGTCGCCGGATTGATGAGTACTTCGGCGCCCAACTCGCGCGCCCGTTGCAAGCGCTCGGGACTGGTGTCGAGCGCAATGACGCGTGCGCCCATGCTCGTCGCCAACTGGGTGGCAGACAGCCCAACCGGCCCTTGGCCGAAGATGGCGATCGTGTGATCGCCCTGCAAACCCAGGCGCTTCAGCGCGCCCCAGGCGGTGCCGGTTCCACAGGCTATTGCCGCACCGGTCGAAAACGACAATTCGTCGGGCAAGGGCACCAGGGTGCGGGCGGGACACAACATGTAGCGTGCGTGCGCGCCGTGGGAGGTGATCCCATAGATCTCGGCCACCCCTTCGACGCACAATTGCATCCAGCCGGTCGAGCAGTGCGGACAGGAGCCGCAGCCTCGGTAATGGTGCTGCATGACCCGCATGCCGATTCGTGCCTGCTTCTCGCTGACCCCCGATCCAACGGCGACGACCACACCACAAGGCTCGTGACCGCCAATCACCAGCTTGCCCGCGCCGAGGCCCAGCCCAGCGGCCGCTGCACCAGCCGGCGCACGGTAGAATTTCAGATCGCTCCCGCACATTCCAGACGCCTTAATTTCGAGGATAACCTCACCTGGACCTGGCGTAGGGTCAGAAAAGTCTTGTAACTCGAGCCGGCGGTCTCCGGTAAAAACGATGCCTTTCATTTTTGCGCCTTATTGATCGCTGAAGATGGTCGAGCTTGGTAATTGGGTTTTGACCGTAATTGAAGAGAAGGACTGACTGTGCCACCGGTGATTTGGTTGCAATGCAGGCTGACGCCTTTGAGGGCCAGTAGACCCGGCCGGAGAAAATTTGTCATGTTGTGAATTTTTTGCATTTAAGGTTTCAGCTTTTTTATTTGTACGTATGTTCGTATAAAATCTAGTCTTGTGTAAACAAGTAATTACCCTATGCGAACATCACAGCCCCAACCCACCGACCCGCCACCCGCAACTGCTGTTACCCGTGTTTTCGACGGCGGGCGCCAGCCCTTGTACGTATCTCTGGCCCGCGTTCTAAGGCAGGACATCGACAGCGGTCGGTACGCGGTGGGCAGCCTTTTACCGACAGAGGATGTACTCGTCGAGCGCCATGGCGTGAGCCGACACACCGTTCGTCAGGCGCTGCGCGAGCTCAAGGAGGATGGCGTGATTTGGTCGCGTCCCGGCGTTGGAACCAAGGTTCGAGCCCGCTCCGAAACCGCGCGATTTTTCAGCGGCATCAACACCGTCTCCGATTTGCTACAGTTCGTCGACGCCACCGAAATGCACGTGATCGCGCGAAGCGAGGTGATCGCCAACGCCGAGTTGGCTGAGCAGCTCCATTGCAAGCCGGGTCAGGCTTGGTGCGAGATATTGATCTTGCGCAAGGTTCCGCAGCAAAAGCTGCCCTTGAGCTATCTGCAGGTTTATCTGTGCCCAGAGTACGCCGAGGCGGTCGGCTCAGACAAGCTTTTCACCCGCCCGATTTATTCCTTGGTGGAGGCGCGATACGGCGTGCGCGTCGTTGAGGTGTCGCAGGAAATCACTGCCGCCAATCTCACGCGCGAAATGGCGCACGCGCTGAAGGCGACGGAGAACCAGGCAGCGATGCGGATCACGCGCTACTACATGGATCGCAACGGCTCGGTGCTTGAAATTAGTATCGGCCATTACCCGAGCGGCCGGTACACCCAACGGTCCCGATTTCGTGCACAGAGCGCAGAACAAGCCGATACCCATCAAAAATAACCCGCGGCTGCGCAGCCAGATGTTAAAAGCGCAAGGTAATCGCGCCAACGAATAAGGTTGGATCGTGCAACATGCTGATCAAGGCGGCTGCCAATCCTGACTATTGCTACCGTCCGAAAACTGAGCTTTTAGAGGTCGTGCCGACTCAAAATAAGCCGTGGTTTTTACCAGCTCCGCCAACTTTTGGGGCAGGTCGAAAAAGGCTATCAGCATGAAAATGTTGGGCAGAATTCGGCGACAGCACCTAACCCGCTCCAACGATCCGAGCTGAAGCGCAATCGAAGCCGTCTCAAACTCGCTCAAGCCAGGCCCAAGCCCTCCGGGTTGTGGTGTTGCCGAGCAGCCAAGACGGGGGTCGGGATAGAGGCCTCACGAGTCGAGCACTGTTGCTCGCCGGCGTCGGTCGAGCGGTCAAACATGCCGAACAGACTCCGCTGCCCCTCAAGCCGGTGCGCGCCATAAAAGACAAGCTGTTCGCCTAGGGTAATTACCGGGTTACGGATGGTTGTATTTATACGAACATACGAATATACGTACAAATTAAAATCTGAAACTCGAACTGACAGGATTCGCAACGTGACCAACTCCCCCCAGCCAGGTCCGCTGGCGCTCGAAGGCGTCAGGGTCGTGGACATCTCGAATTTCCTTGCGGCGCCGATGTGCTCGATGTTCCTCGCGGACTTTGGCGCCGACGTGATCAAGATCGAGCAGCCCGTCATCGGCGACGAGATCCGCCGCTGGGGCGAGGTCAAGAACGGGGTTGGCCTCTACTACAAGGCTGTCAACCGCAGCAAGAAGTCCGTGACGGCCGACCTTCGAACGCCCTTTGGCGTGGAGGTGGTCAAGCGCCTGGTCGCCAGCGCCGACATCCTGGTGGAGAACTACCGCACCGGCACGCTGGAGAAGTGGGGCTTGGGCCCCGACGTGCTGATGGCAATAAATCCTGGGCTAATCATCGTTCGGATCACCGGCTTTGGGCAGACCGGGCCGCACCGATTGCGTCCAGGCTTTGGCACCATAGCGGAGGCATATGCGGGCTACGCCTACATTTCAGGCCATCCGGACCGGCCGCCACTGCTGCCGGGGTTCGGGCTGGCTGACTCAACCACCGGCTTGATGGGCGCCTATCTCGCTTCGGTGGCGTTGCATGAGAAGCGGCGCAGCGGCAAGGGTCAGGTGATCGACTTGGCCCTCTACGAAACGCTGCTCACGCTGCTCGGCCCGCAAGTCGTCAATTACGACCAACTCGACATGGTCCAGGAACGCGCTGCCTCCCGCCTGCCTTTCACGGCGCCACGCAACATCTACCGCACCCGTGACAACAAGTTCATTTCCGTGGGCGGCAGCGCGCAATCGATCTTCGAGCGGCTGTGCATCGCGCTCGAGGTGCCGGACCTGCCCAGGGATCCGCGCTTCAGCGACAACCGGGCTCGGCTGGGCAACGTCGACGCACTCGATGAGGCGCTGCAGCAGGCCGTGGAGCGCTTCGACCAGGACGAATTGATGCGCCGCTTCATCGAGCTGGAGGCGGCGATCTCGCCGGTCAACAGCGTCGAAGACATCTTCGGCGACGAGCACATCGCGGCGCGCGAAAACATCGCCACCGTCGAGGACGCCGAACTCGGTGGGCCGTTGCGGATGCAGAACGTGGTCGGAAAGCTTTCGCGCACACCGGGCTCGATCCGCCACACAGGCCCGCGCCTGGGCGAACACAACCACGAGGTGCTGGTCGACCTGCTGGGCTTCCCGGAAGCGGACGTGCGGGCGCAAGGCACCAACATGACAGGTCCGGCGTCCCCGCCGGCCGCAACCAGGGAGTAAACATGCCGGTCTATCGCAGTTTTCTGTTTGCCCCTGGCAACCACGCCCGCCGGGTCGAGAAGTGCCTGACGCTCGGCGCCGATGCGGTTATCCTTGACCTCGAAGATGCGGTGGCAAACGCCGAGAAACAGGCCACGAGGGCAGTGGTGCTTGAGGCGATGGGTCGACCGCGCCGCTGCCGCGGCTATGTACGCGTCAACTCGCTGGGCACTACGTGGTGCCATGGCGACTTTCTTGCGGTGGTCGCTGCCGGCGTCGACGGCATCATGCTGCCCAAGGTCGAAAGCGCCAGTGACCTGCACACCGCTGATTGGTTGTTGAAAGCGCTGGAGAGGGAACGGGGCCTACCCGAGGGCGGAATCGATCTGATGCCAATCGTCGAGACCGGGCTGGGCTTTTCCAACCTCGCCGCGATCGCTCGCTCGGGATCGCGGGTCAAACGGATCGCCTTCGGTGCCGGTGACTTTACTCTCGATATTGGCATCACGTGGTCGAGCGACGAGACGGAATTGCTTGCCTATCGTGCCGCATTTGTCGTCGAATCGCGGGCCGCAGGGCTCGAGCCTCCAATCGACACCGTCTGGGTCAATCTCCAGGATGTAGACGGCTTTAAGCGTTCGGCCCAGCGCTCCAAGGACCTTGGCTTCCAAGGAAAGTTGTGTATCCATCCCGACCAGGTCCCGGCTGTGAACGACGTTTTCAGGCCTTCCGAACGTGAGCTCGCTCACGCCAAGCGTGTGCTGGAGGCATTCGCCGAAGCGGAGCGTCGTGGCTTGGCCGCGATCCAGGTCGATGGCCAGTTCGTCGACTACCCGATCGTCTATCTCGCGCGACGCATCATTGCTCGCGCCGAGGCAATTGACGAGGCCGAACGCGCTTCGTAATTGGATCTATCAATCTATTGGGGTATCGCCCGTGTCCACTGAAATCAATCTACAAGCCCTCGACAACATCCGCGTCATCGATGTATCAAGCTATCTTGCCGGCCCGTTTTGTACCACCCAGCTTGCCGAGTTCGGTGCCGAAGTTCTGAAGGTGGAGCTTCCAAAGGTTGGAGATACCCTTCGCAGGTTCGGCACGATCACCGAAAACGGTGACTCGCTGCCGTGGCTGTCCGAGTGTCGCAACAAGAAGTCAATCACGCTGGACCTGCGTTTGCCCGAGGGTGCCAAGCTCCTGAAGCGGCTCGTCGAGACGGCCGATGTTCTTGTCGAGAACTTTCAGCCGGGAACTCTTGAGAAGTGGGGATTGGGCTGGGACACGCTCAAAGAGATCAATCCGCGCCTCGTCATGGTCCGCATTTCCGGTTATGGGCAAACCGGTCCGTACAAGGACCGCCCGGGTTTCGGACGCATCGGAAACGCATTTGGAGGCCTCTCGTTTCTTGCAGGCTATCCCGATCGTCCGCCTGTGACGCCCGGCTCCGCGACCATCCCGGACTACATGGCCGGTCTTTATGGGGCATTCGGCGTGCTGCTCGCGCTGCAGGCGCGCGCCAGGACAGGGCGTGGCCAGATGATCGACATTGGTCTGTACGAGCCGATTTTCAGAATCCTCGACGAGCTCGCCCCGGCTTATCACCTGAAGGGTTACGTTCGTCAACGCATGGGCCCCGGTACGGTAAACGTCGTGCCTCACAGCCACTATCCGACCCTGGACGGCCGCTGGGTCGCCATCGCCTGCACCAATGACAAGATCTTCCAGCGTCTCGCGGTCGCCATGGGTGAGCCCGAGCTTGCTGAGCCCTCCAGGTGGGGCGCCTTGGTCAACCGCGAACGCGAACGCGAACAGGTGGACCGGTACGTCGGCGAATGGACATCGAAGCACAAGCGTGTCGAAATCCTGCGGATATGCGAGGAGACCCAGGTACCCTGCGGCCCGGTCTATTCAATCGACGAGATATTCGAGGATCCGCAATATGCCGCGCGCGAGAACATCCTCAAAATTGCTGACAAGCGCATCGGCGAGATGGCCATTCCGAACCTCGTTCCGCGCATGTCCGACACACCCGGTAAGGTGAACTGGCTTGGCCCGGCGCTCGGCGCACACAACGATGAAGTTTACAAAGACTTCCTGGGCATGTCGGCTGACGAGATCGAGAAGCTGGAAGCGGCTGGGGTCATCTAAACGTTCCTTCCGGAGAGCTTTATGCTGAATTTGCCCAAGAAAATTATCGTCGCCGAGGTCGGTCCACGCGACGGACTGCAGAGTCTGCACAAGTGGATCGATACCGAGGCCAAGATCGCCATGATCGACCGGCTGTCGGAAGTCGGCTTCCCGGTCATCGAGGTGACCGGGTTCGTCCGTCCCAGCGTTATTCCCAATCTGAGAGATGCCGAGGAAGTCTGTGCCCGAATCAAGCGACGCGTCGGCACCGTCTATCGCGGCCTTGCGCCAAACCTGCGCGGAGCGGAGCGGGCCCTTGAGGCGAAGGTAGACGAGATACTCGGTCTCATCACCGTCAGCGAGACCTATCTGCGCAAGAATCAAAACATGACACTGAACGAGGCGGTCGACGAGGGCATCAAGACCTTCCGCATTGCCGACAAGGCTGGGGTGCCCTTCGTCATGGCAATAGGCGTTGCATTGTGGTGTGCCTATGAGGGTCGCATTCCCGAAGATAAGACCATCGGTCTGATGCGTCGCTTTCGCGAGGCGGGCATCAAGCGTTTCTACATCGCCGGCTCTATGGGCATGGAGGATCCGGTCCAGGTTTCAGGAATTTTCCGGCGAATCGGCAGGGAGCTGGCAGATTGCGAGGTGGGCTACCACGTCCACAATATCTCCGGCTGCGGAACGGCCAACGTCATCGCGGCGCTCGACAGCGGCGCCGTCTTTGTCGAAGGCGCTATCTGCGGCATCGGCGGGGGAATAGCGATGCCCACAACCACCGCGTCGGTGGGCAATCTGCCGAGCGAGGATCTCGTCTGCTTGCTCGACGCCATGGGGATTGAAACCGGAATTGATCCGCAGGCGGCCGTCGCGGCAGCGCGCGACATTGCGAAGCTGCTTGGCATCGAGGCGCGCAGCTATGCAGCGCAGATCGGTACACGCCAAGAGCTTCTCGAACAGGGGCGCTCGCATCCTCGCGAACATCCGATTTGAAGCAGACATAGTTCCATAAACCGAACGCCATTTCTGGCGCTCCAACCCAAGGAGATATCGACATGAAAGCAATCGTTCGCACGCTCGTTGTGCTCGCACTTTTCTCGGCAGGCCACGCAGCTGCGCAGGGCTATCCGAATCGTCCCGTCAAGATCATCGTGCCCTTCCCGTCGGGACAGTCCGTCGACGTGGTGGCGCGACTGGTGAATCAACCGATTTCGCAATCGCTCGGCCAGCCCGTCATTGTTGACAACCGCCCGGGTGCTGGCGGCGTCATCGGCATCACTGCACTGATCAATTCCGCGCCCGACGGCTACACCCTCATGGTAGGCTCGAGCGGGCCGCTATCGATCAACCCGCACTTGCAGAAGGTGCCCTTCGACTCGCAAAAGTCGTTTGCGCCGGTCAGCCTGCTAGCCACCTTGCAGTACGTACTTGTGACGCTTCCATCGTTTCCCGCAGCGAGTCCAAAAGAGCTGATCACACTGGTCAAGGCGAGTCCCGGCAAGTACAACTTCGGCGCGTCCGGCAGCGGGACAACGCAACATCTAGCCGCCGAGTTATTCAAGCTCCGCGGCGGACTCGACGCGGTGTTCATTCCCTACGCGGGTAGCACAGCCACGCTCGCCGAGGTGATGAGCGGGCGCATTGACTATGCTTTCGAGACCATCACCACGGCCCTGCCTCTGATACAAGCCGGGCGGCTCAAGGCGATCGGTGTGACGAGCCTGAAACGCTCGAATAAGCTGCCGGAAGTGCCGACGATCGCCGAAAGCACAGGGCTGGCCGACTACAACGTGGTTGCATGGATCGGTCTTCTCGCTCCGGCTGGCACGCCGGCAGAGGCGTCGAGCAAGCTTGCTGCCGAAGTGCAAAAGGCGTTACAGGCCAACGATGTTCGCGAGCGCTTCATGGCGCTTGGCATGGACCCGGTCTCGAGCACGCCCGCAGAACTCGCGCGCGTGATGCACGAGGCGTCCGAGCGCTTCGGCGACATCATCAAGCGCGCCAACATCAAACTGGAGTAGTCAGCGTATGAAGATCGTCCTCGGGCACATTCCCGAGGACGTGTAACTTATCGAGGAGGAATCGGATGTCTGAGAATGAGGGCAAAGCCAGTCCGGCAGATGGCCTGCTTCGCGAACTGCCGGAGGCCGAAGCCAGCGGCAACACGCGCGAGATCTACGAGGAGATCAAAAACCTTTGTGGCGTGCCCATGGTGGCACTGATCTACCGCCACTTGGCGACCATACCTGGCGCCCTCGAATGGGCATGGGCGCTGCTGCGACCTGTCATGGCCGCGGGCTTGGTTCAAGAGCGGGCGTGGGAGCTTGCCGGCCGCGCAGACATTCCACCCACTCCTTCAATTCCGCGCGCGGCGTTGCGCGTTGCTGAAATCATGGCGGCCGACGAAACGACCATCGCGGCCGTTCTCGATGCCTACGGTCGCGCGAATCCGATTAACATCCTGGCCGTCCGGTGTCTGGCCCTCCACTTGCACGGGCTCGCTGGGAATGCGACCGATTGCCCAGGCATGCGCCACTGGTACCCGCCGCGAGTGCTGGCGCCGTTGCCGGCGATGATCAATCCGCAGGACATGGACCCAGCCGTCCGCGAACTCGTGTTGCTGCTCACCGACCGCGGCGAGTCGAAGGCGTCACGAATCTGGCCGAGCCTGTATCGTCATCTGGCTCGTTGGCCGAACATGCTCGGCTTTGCCTCCGTGATCGTGACGCCCGGGTTTCCTGCGATTGACGCCGCAGCGGGCCGCCTTCGGGAAGAGGTCGTTCTCGCGGCCGCAGAGTTGGCGAGCCTGATGGTCCCCCCGCCCAATATCGAACCCCCGATTGCGGTGCATCGCGACCAGTTGCTAGCGGCGATCGACAGCTTTACCCTACGTATCCCTGAGATGGTTGTGATCGGCGCTCTAATGCGCCGGACGATGCCGAACCGCGCACCCGGCTTCCCGAACACCGCCCCCGGCTTCCTGGCAGGGGATGGGTATGCTTAGCGGTGAGCAAGTGTCGACGATGCCCCGAGCTGATCTGCTGAGCGCAGACGCCGCGCTGAGCACGCGTCGTTCGGTGCGCGCTTTCCTGCCGAAACCTGTTGCTCGCCCCACGATCGAGCAGCTGCTCGCGCTCGCCAGCCGCAGCGCGAGCGGCAGCAACATACAGCCATGGAAGGTGCATGTGGTTTCAGGTGGCGTTAGGGCAGAGTTGTCGCGGGCGATCTTGAACGCTATAAAGCGGGACGGCTACGAAAAGTACCAGCGCGAGTGGAACTATTACCCGCTCAGCTGGCGCGAACCCTTTCTGGGTCGCCGTCGCAAGATCGGATGGGATCTTTACGGTTTGCTTGGCATCAGCAAAGGTGACTTCGAGGGCACGGAGCACCAGCGTCGTCGGAACTACGAGTTCTTCGGGGCACCGGTTGGCATGATCTTTACGCTCGATGAGGACCTCGAGATCGGCAGTTGGCTTGATCTGGGAATCTTTATCGGAAGCTTGTCCATCGCCGCACGCGGACGTGGGCTCGATACTTGCGCGCAGGCAGCATTTGCCGACTTCCATACCTTGATCAGACCGCTGCTCGGACTCCCCAAACGCGAGATTGTCATCTGCGGCTTGGCCCTCGGCTATGCCGACCTTCAGGCGCGCGAAAATCAACTTGTCACCGAACGCGCACCGCTTGCTGAGTTCGCAACCTTCGCCGGTTTTTAACGCCGCCCGCTAACACGAGACAGGATAAATATGTAAAAAAATCAACAAGGTCTGCTTGATGAAATGTGACAACTCATATGAGAAGCATTTGTTACAGCGACAGCAACATACTGATCATTCATGATGAAGGAAGGCTACAAGAGCATAAATTCACAGCGGTTTAACAACAGGAGATTGCAATGCATAAATATCAAATGTACATCGACGGCAAATACGTCGACTCGGCTTCGGGAAAGTGGTTTGATAGCTTCAACCCCTATACGGGAGAGCCTTGGGCACAGATCGCGCAGGGCACCGCCGAGGATGTGGATCGGGCCGTACACGTGGCGCACAAGGCCTACACCGAAGGGCCGTGGTCCCAGCTCACCGCGAGCCAGCGCGGCCTGCTGCTGCACAAGCTGGGCGACCTGGTGGCGCGCGACGCAAGAAAGCTGGCCGAGACCGAGGTGCGTGACAACGGCAAACTGATCGCCGAGATGGAGGGCCAGCTCAACTATATCCCGCAGTGGTACTACTACTTCGGCGGTTTGGCCGACAAGATCCAAGGCACAGTCCCCCCGATCGACAAGAAAGGCTATTTCAACTTTACCCGCCACGAGCCGCTCGGCGTGGTAGCGGCGATCACACCGTGGAATTCGCCGCTGCTGCTGGTTGCCTACAAGCTCGCCCCGGCGCTTGCTGCCGGCAACACGGTGGTGATCAAACCATCCGAGTTTACTTCGGCGTCCACCCTGGAATTTGTGAAGCTATTCGAGGAAGCGGGCTTTCCGCCCGGCGTGGTCAATGTGGTCACCGGCTTCGGCAAAGACGTCGGTTCGCCGCTGGTCGAGCACCCGCTGGTCAAGAAAATTACATTCACCGGCTCGGATGCAACCGGCCGCGCCATCAACGAGCTTGCGGCCAAAACGTTCAAGCGCGTGAGCCTGGAATTGGGCGGAAAATCTCCAAACATCGTGTTCGCCGACGCGAACCTCGAGGACGCGGCCAACGGCGCAGTGTCGGGGATTTTCGCGGCCACAGGCCAAAGCTGCATCGCCGGATCGCGCCTGTTGGTGCAGGAGAGCATCCACGATGCCTTTTTGGAAAAGCTGCTGGCGATTGCGAAAACCGCGCGTCTGGGCGACCCCATGAGCATGGAAACCCAGATCGGTCCGGTGACCACGCGGCCGCAGTACGAGAAAGTGCTGAGCTACATTGAGATCGCCAAGAAGGAAGGGGCGAAGCTGGTGCTTGGCGGTGGACCGGCCACTCGCGCGGAATGCGGCAAAGGCTGGTTTGTCGAACCGACCGTGTTTGCGGATGTAAGCAACAAGATGCGCATCGCCCAGGAGGAAGTTTTTGGACCGGTGCTGTCGGTGATCAAGTTCAAGGACGAAGATGAGGCGCTGGCGATTGCCAACGACGTGCGCTTCGGCTTGGGTGCGGGCGTGTGGACCAGCGACATCGGCCGCGCATTCCGCATGTCACAGCGCATCCAGGCCGGCACAGTTTGGGTCAATACCTATCGAGCTGTAAGCTACATGGCACCCTTCGGCGGCTTCAAGGACTCGGGCCTGGGGCGAGAGAACGGGATCGATGCTATCCGCGACTACCTGCAGGTGAAAAGTGTCTGGATCAATACCGGAGCGGCAACCGGCAACCCGTTCGTGATGCGCTGAATGATCCGATTTGCAGTCGAAATGCCAAAGTTGATCGACTGCCCTGCTCTCATACGTCCACTCCGAACTTGAGTCGGGGGGCGATACGCAATCCACCATTATGAAGTCCTAAATCATGTCAAACGCAACCAATGACGAATTCGACTATGTGATTGTCGGCGCCGGCGCTGCTGGCTCCCTTCTGGCAAATCGATTGACAGCGGATGGAAGTGCCACGGTCTGTGTGCTCGAAGCTGGCCCTTCCGACAACCACCCTTACATTCATATCCCGGCGGGATTCATCAAGATTGGGCATAACCCTCGATACACCTGGCAATTCAAGACTGAACCCAGCGAAGGGACAGCCGGCCGTCGGATTTCGATCATGCACGGTCGCACACTGGGCGGCTCCAGTTCGATCAATGGGTTCAATTACACCCGCGGTCTGCCAATCGACTACGACACTTGGGCTGTCCGAGGAAACGCCGGCTGGAGTTATGCCGAAGTGCTGCCGTACTTCAAGCGCACCGAACGCCGGGTTGGCCCTTTCGATCCGCGCTATCGCGGCGGCGAGGGCTTGCTGCCTATCACTGATAGCGATTGGTCGCATCCGCTGTGCGATGCGTTCATCGACGGCGCGGTGGCCATGGGTATTCCTCGCAACCCTGATTACAACGCCGAAAAACAAGCCGGCGTCGGCTACTACCAGCGCTGGATCCATCATGGACGCCGTTTCAGTTCGGCGCGGGCATTTTTGCGGCCCGCGATGAAACGCAGCAACCTGGAGGTTCGAACGAACGCCCATGCGGTCGCCGTTATGTTCGAGGGCAAGCGGGCCATCGGAGTTCGTTATTCGCGCGGCCCCGGTTATTCGGTCGAGAATGTACGCGCCAGGAAAGAGGTCATTCTTTGTGGCGGCACCGCGAACACACCGAAGCTGTTGCAGATCTCCGGGATTGGGCCTCGCGCTCTGCTCGACCAGTTGGGAGTCCCCGTTGTCCACGACCTTCCGGGGGTGGGGGAAAACTGCCAGGACCACTACATGGTCCGATCAAGCGTTCGAGTAAAGGGCGTCGAGACGCTAAACAGCACTGCACGCGGTTTTCGTCTGCTGGGCGAGATCGCCAAGTGGATGCTCGGCAAACCGAGCCTGCTCGCCATCAGTCCGTCGGTGGCCTACGGCTTTTGGCAGTCACGCGAAACACTTCCGGTGACGGACCTGCAATTTTGTTTCTCCCCAGGGAGTTTTGCTTCAGGGATTGCAGGAAAGCTCGACTCCTTTCCTGGAATGACTTTGGGGTTTTACCAGTTGCGCCCGCACAGCGCCGGCTTCGTTCGTGCGCAATCGACCGATCCTTTCCAGGACCCGATCATCCAGCCCAACTATCTCTCGGATGAAAGAGACCGGCAGGTGGCAATCGACGGCGTGCGGCTAACACGGCGGCTGTTGCATACACCCCAGCTGCAGGTCTATTGTGATCGGGATGAGGCACCCCCGGCGTCTGCCACCAGCGACAGCGATCTGTTGGACTTCGCCCGGAACAATGGCGGAACAGCGTGGCATTTAATAGGAACATGTCGTATGGGATCGCCCACGGCAGCAGATTCCGTCGTTGATAGTGAGCTGAGGGTTATCGGCGTGCAAGGATTGCGCGTGGTTGACGCATCGATTATGCCAACGATGCCGTCAGGCAACACGGGAGCGGCTACCATGATGATTGCCGAGAAGGCGGCCGACATGATCCTTGGTCGCCCCGCACTTCCTCCCGAACCCCTACCCCTCCCAACCAGGCGGACCTAAGCGCGCACAATGGCCGCGTCATCAAGGTTCGGGAGCATCAGTATGGCGATGCCGGCCACTGACGCACCGGATGCCACTGGTGGCTGGCACGGGTAATATTTTTAAGGGTTTCGCATGTATACCATCACTGTTCTTTTCAGCATCAGGCCCGAACATTCCTCGGAATTCTTGCAGGCGATAGTTGCCAATGCACGCACGTCAGTGGCTGAAGAGTCGGGTTGCCGGCAATTTGATGTGTGTGTTTCAGATCGCAATTCAAACGATGTTTTCCTGTATGAGGTCTACGATTCAAAAGCAGCGTTTGACGCGCATCTTGCATCAGCGCATTTCCTCCAGTTCAATGAATCCACGGCGCCATGGGTAACTGCCAAGGTCATCCAGGCATTCGAGAGAAGCTACCCGCACAGCGGCAACTGATTTGTAGATGTTCAGTGGCCCAGATAGCCGGGCGGTCTCCGATTCAGCGTTGAAACCTGAGCCGTTTATCGATCTATACAAAATACGCACGTCACACCACGAAAGACCCACCGAAGATGACCCAAGAACTCGCCAAAGAACTCGCCCCGACAGGAACCCTGCGCGCGGGGATAAATCTCAGCAATTACCTGCTGGTGACCGGAAAAAGCCCGTCCGGCGGACCCGAGGGGGTTGCGCCGGACATGGCACGGGCCATCGCCGAACGTCTGGGCGTGAAGCTCAAGCTCGTGCCGTTCAAGACGCCGGGTGAACTGGCGGACGCGGCGGGGAGCAATGTCTGGGATATCGGGCTGATCGGCGCAGAGCCGGCACGCGCGGAAAAGATCACGTTCAGCGCCGCCTATGTCGAGATTGAGGCGACCTATCTGGTGCCAGCGGGCTCGGCACTGCAGATGGTCGAGGAGGTTGATCGCCCGGGGGTGCGGATCGCGGTGATGGCTCGCAGCGCCTATGACCTTTGGCTGTTGCGCAACATCAAGCAGGCACAACTCGTGCACGCGGATGGCGGCGACGCGGCCTTCGATCTATTTGTCAACGAGAAGCTGGAGGCGCTGGCCAGCCTCAGACCGGGGCTGTTGAGCGCGGTTGAGCGGTTGCCTGGCGCGCGAATTCTGGACGGGCAGTTCACCGCCGTGCGGCAGGCGGTCGGCACGGGAAAGGCGAACACAGCGGGCGCGGCATTCCTGCAGCGCTTTGTGGAGGAGGCGAAGGCCTCCGGGTTCGTCGCTGACCTGATCGCGCGCCATCATGTGCAGGGGCTGTCGGTCGCGCCAGCGTGTCCGGTAAACGCGGACTGATGGGTACACGCTGCAACGAAACATGGATCGTCCCCGATGCCAGGCACACGGCAGGTGAGCCGTTAAGGCTTGATGGCCACGCAGGACGGGCCGGGGTGTTCAAAAAATTAGTAGATCTATACGCACAAACTATCTTCACAATCGGGCCAGAACTGTATGCAGTCGCCCTTCACTTCAAACTGGGCATTGCCATGACTCTTCACGCTGACTCCAACAAACTACCGACCACCGCATCCCCATTTCTGACGCTGCACGAGCTGGTCAAGAAGGCGCGGCAAAAACTGAATCACGACAACTGGGACTACATCGTTGGCGGCACTGAAACCGAGACGACGGTCAGGCGCAATCGGCTCGCCCTCGATTCCATTGCATTTCGGCCAAGGGTGTTGCGCGATGTTAGCCATGTCAATGCCACGACCCAATTCCTGGGGCGCTCGCTGCGCCTGCCTATCGTGCTCGCCCCGGTCGGCGGCCTGGAGAATTTTACGGGCGAGGCGGGCAACGCCGCAGCCAAGGCGGCGCAGGAGTTCGGCGTCGCGCACATGCTCAGTTCGGTTTGCGAGCCTGGTCTGGAAGCCGTGGCACAGGCCGCCCCCGAGGCCCTACGCGTTTTTCAGCTCTACGTTCATGGCGATGCCGACTGGGTTGACGCCATTGCCGAGCGCGCCATTGCTGCGGGCTACGGGGCGTTTTGCCTCACCGTTGATACCGCACTCTACAGCCGGCGCGAACGTGACCTCGCCAAACGCAACATCCGCCGCCACAATGTACCGGGACGTGAATTTCAGGCTCAGCTCACCTGGAGCGATGTCGCTCGGCTCAAGGAGAAGTTCGCGATCCCGCTTATATTGAAAGGCATCGCCACTGCAGAAGACGCTGAACGCTCGCTGGCGCACGGCGTCGACATGATCTATGTCTCCAACCACGGGGGCCGCCAACTCGACCACGGCCGTGGCGCCATGGACGTCCTACCAGAAATAGTCGCCGCAGTTGCCGGGCGTGCGCCGGTCATTGTCGATGGCGGATTTAATCGCGGTGCGGACATCGTCAAGGCGATCGCCGCCGGCGCCGACCTCGTGGGCATCGGCCGTATGCAGTGCGTCGGCTTAGCAGCGGACGGGCAGTCCGGATTGGTGCGCGTGCTAGAGATTCTTGAACAAGAGATTCGAACCTGCCTCGGCCTTCTGGGCGTCAATACCTGGGCTGAACTGGACCATTCTTACCTGCATGCGGCACCTCCGGTCAGTGATATGGGTGTGACGCTGGGTGCCTTTCCGCTGCTCTCCCTCGAAGAAAAGTCTTTTTATTGAGCGAGTCAAGGCGCATTAAGCGTTAGTCGCTGCAGTGGCTGCGATTGATAAAGTTCAGTGCGCTAAAAAAGTTAGTTGAAGAAAAAGATGCAGAAATCAAATTAAGGTAGCGCCGTTCCGCTGCGTGTGAGGTATTCCTCCTGAACTCGACTTATGTCTTGACTGTTGAACCCAAATTTTCCATTTGCCTGCGCCCGGCGGGTGATGGGTGTAAGCGGATGGCGAAGTCATCTTGCCGAGATCGAGAATTTTTAAGACCATCGTGTCCACTTCAATCCCGGTGGACACATGAACACTCCAAATCCAGAAATTCAAATACCAACGACCGGTCGCCGTCATGCTCGGTACAGCGATGAGTTCAAACGCCAGGTCGTAGCGGCCTGTCTTGCACCAGGCGTCTCCAAAGCCGCAACTGCACTGGCCAACGGCCTGAACGCCAACATGCTTCGCCGTTGGGTAGTCGACACATCACAGGGTGTAATGCTCCGGCCAGCGTATCGCTTACGTAGTCATGAGGGTGGCGAATTCCTGCATGTCGCGGGCAACAACATCCCATTCGCCTTCAGGCACCAAGTCCGTGGTCTGTGCGGAACCGTACTCGACAGGACGCGGAATAAAAGCTGTCCTTAGGCCCAATGCCTGGGCAGCGCGCAAGTCATAGTTATGCGCCGCGCACATCATTAGTTCTTCGGGTTGAAGGTACAACTGCCGGCAGACGCCCAGATAGGTGTCTGGGTGCGGTTTGTAGTGCTGAAAATGTTCGGCCGAAAAGATCGAGTCCCACGGCAAGCCAGTATGCTTGGCCATATTGACGAGCAGAGCGATGTTCCCATTCGACAGCGGGCCCAGGATGTAGCGGGTTTTCAGTCTAGTCAGGCCTGCCACCGCATCAGGCCAGGCGTCAAGCCGGTGCCAGACGCGGTTGATATGCCGGCGCTGTTGCTCGGAAAGCTGCGAAAGGCCAAGTTGAGACAACATGTCGCACAATGCTTCGTAGTGCAAGTCATCGAGATTAGTCCACAGGATCTCGCCCCGACGTACACGCTCCATTTGCGGCTCGTACCGGCTTCTCCAAAGGTCTGCCAGTTGAGCCCAGTCGGCCTGGATGTTCTGCGCCCTACCCCAGCAAGACAAGTCGCGGATGATGCTACCGCGCCAGTCGACCACGGTGCCGAAGGTATCAAAGACAATCGCCTTGACCGTAGTCAGTTCTGTTTTCATAAGCGCTCCCGGAAATTTAAGAAACCGCTTCGGCGATGGCTATGCTCACCTCGGCGCTTGAAGCTGTCCCGGCAAGGTCACGGGTACGAGGTCCGCTCTCAAGAACGCGGGCCGTCGCAGTGCGGATGGATGCAGCCGCGTTCAGGCAGGCTGTATCGTTACGGCGCTCACCGATCCAATCCAACATCATTGCGGCAGATAGGATAGTCGCCACCGGGTTGGCAATTCCTTTACCAGCTATGTCTGGAGCTGTGCCATGGCAAGGCTGAAATACCGCATGCTCCTTGCTGACGTCTGCGGACGGTGCAACGCCCAGTCCACCAACGATGCCAGCGGCAATTTCTGATGCGATGTCGCCAAAGACATTTTCTGTGACGATGACATCGAAACGAGCAGGATTCATCACCATCATCATGGAGCCTGCGTCAATATAGATTCGGTTAGCACCGATATCCGAATGGCGCGCAGCCACCTCATCGAAAATTTTCCGCATGAAAGCATTGCTCCGCAAAACATTGGCTTTGTCAAACAAGGTCACATGCCCGGGCGTTCCCTGACGACGGCGCAATCGGGCCTGTGCAAATGCCAGTTCAAAAAGTTTTTCGCAAGTTTCCCGCGTAATCGTCATGCGGTCGCTAACGCTCGAGTCGCTGGGTTCAAGCTTATCGTGGCGCCCCGCAAACAACCCTTCTGTTGTTTCACGAATCACCAGCATATTAACTGACCCTGTACGCAGAGGGCCAGGTACGCCCTTGAACAATTTGGCTGGACGAAGGCTGGCAAAAAGCTTGTAGTGCTCGCGAATGTCGATCTGGGGCGCTATTTCCGTACCGTCAGGTTTGCGCACATCAGGCAAACCCATGGCACCAAGCAAAATTGCATCGGTCTTACCGATTGATTCCATCGACGTTGCATTGATGGATTCTCCGGTACGCTGATAGTACTGAGCCCCGGCATCGAAGTCTTGGTAATGCAGATTAACACCGTGAACGGTGCTTGCACGATGTAACACTGTCATGGCGGCATCGATCACTTCTGGGCCAATGCCGTCTCCCTTCAAAAGCGCGATTTGATAGTTGCTGGTAGCCATCCCTGCATCCCTTTTTCATTAAGTGTAAGCGATCAATTAACCACGTCCCTTGGGGCGCGCACAAATGTGAATGGCGTTTGAGACGACCGCCGCGCGACCCTATTCTGCCGGCAGCACAAGATTCCACGGCCGCAGCGCCTCGTAGTCATCGGCGGTCTGCGCCGGGGGCAGCGCCACGAGCATGATCCGTATGCCTATCTGCGAGATGCGTTGACCTGCTTGCCAACGCACAAAAACCATCTGATTGCCGAACTCCTGCCTCATCGCTGGCAGTCTCTGTCCTCTTGACGTCTATTCAGTAAGACACCTCGTTGGCCATGTCAACGTGTATTCGCTGCGTGCTTAGCTATGATGCGCCAAAGCTGAATGAGTTGGCTCGGGTTTGTATTGCCAATACGTGGACTGATCAATCGTCACTTATTCAAGGCCGGCCGCAAGGTCAGCAATAGACTTGATTTCTGATCTTCAATATTGAC